>CAYWVR010000039.1:0-6204 GCA_964461715.1 uncultured Anaerolineales bacterium | reverse complement strand
TCCCAGCGTGCCTGGTTGGGGCTCATCGCCTCCCAGTGCGGGTAGTTCGGGTCGCTGAACGGCGACCAGTCCTCATAGATGATGTGGTGCGTTCCGTCCAGGTCGCGAAAGGCGGCCACGTCACTGCCGCTGTTTTTGAACAGGAGACCGTGATCGGTGCGGTCGGATGAGACGGCGTAGCTGTCGTTCAGGTTGCCGTCCACCAGCAGGCGCGGGTCCTTGTCATTCCCATAGTGAAAGAAGAACTCGCCGTTGTCGTATTCCGCGCTGTTGATCTCCAGGCCGACGCTGTCTTTCCATGGGGACCAGGTCTGCATGTCGGTACTGTGCCACGCCTGGTAGCGTTGGCCATACAGCCAATCGCCGTTGCGCATGGCGTTGAAGTACCAGTAGTCGCCGGCGGCCGGGGAGAGGAACACCGGGGCGTCGTCGCCATGCGGCTTGCCGGCGGCGTCCAGCGGAAGCATCGCCGGCACGTCGGTCCACTGCGATGCGCCCCACGCGGGGGACTGGCGCAGCGTCATCGCGTGGAACACCTGCTTCTCGGTGAACATCTGGACGCGGCTGCCGAATGTGGCGCCGGCCGCGTTCGGCGTGGCCAGCCCGTCTCCCAAGGTGAAGTCGGGGGCGGCACCGGCGGCGTCGGTCCACTCGGCGGCCGAATCGACGGTCCACCCGGGAGTCTCTTTTGCCTGGCCCAGGGCGGCGCGGGGCGCGGCCGCCAGGGCGGCCAGAGCGGTCAGGGCGACCCAACAGATGGCGACCAGGAAACGGGGGCTCGGGGTACGGGATGCCATGGGGCGGTTCTCCTTCTTCCCCGGAGTCGTCGCGCAGATTGCGCGTGGCTGCTCGTGGTGCAAAGAAGGGGCGGTCTGCCCCGGGCACGTCGGCCAAGGACACGTGGCCGGCCGATTCGACGCGACCGGCCACGCGGTTCGTTCACAGTCGCCGCCCGCTCGGGCGGGGGAAGGCGGAGGTCAGGCCGTCCGCCGGCGCTTCAGCAGAACGCCCAGCCCGCCGAGGCCCAGCAGCGCCAGCGTGGCCGGCTCGGGGATGACGGCGTTGTAGTTGTTTTCGACCTCGGTTGCGGTCAGGGCGTGATTATAGATCTGCGCGAGGGCAATCGCGCCATCGAGTTCCTCGGGGTCGCCGAGTTTATCTTCGTTTTTCCAGGTGCCGATCTTATTAACGGTCCCGCCGTCGCTGCCGTAGCCGAAGGCGCTGTCGTCGCCGCCGTCGAAGTTCACGTTGCCGACGTCCGTATCCCTTGACGTGCCGTTGACGTACAGTTGCACGCCGTCGGCGTTATTCGTGTCCGCGTCATTGACGCCGACGATGTGGATGAAGTTGCCCTTCTCCGCCCCTGAAAGAGAGGTCAGATCGAACGTCGTCTCCGAAACAGGCGGATTATTGCGCGACCCGACGTCAAAGTGCAGCATCCCGTCTTTGGACAGCGCGACGAGAATCCCGAACTTGCCGCCCGATTCCCAGATGATCTGGTATTCGTCGGTGCTGTCGGTCAGGGCGTCGAACTTAACCCACATCTCAACCGAGAAGGGGTTATCGCCAATGTCACCCGAGGTGCTGGCCCCCGTCGCATAGTCCCCGTCACCATCGAACGTGAACGCCTTCGAGAAGTACCCCGTGCTCACAGCGATCGCGGCACCCCCTTGCGGTGAGAGGTCTGCGCTGCCGACCTGGTCGTCCCAGGTGTCCGTGCTCGCGTCGTACTGGTTGATCATCGCCGCCTGGGCGGTCGTGGCCGCAGCCAGAAGGCCCACACAAAGAAGTGCTGGCAGAAGCTTTCGCATCGCATGTCCTCCCTGTTCTTGACCTCAAATGACGTGTGTGCGGCCCGATTCTCGGCCTCACGATGAGAGTATACCCGCGCAGGGGGCGGCGTCTATCAAAGCGGGCACAAAATCGTGTCGTTTTTGTTATTGTTTCGGCCCGTATCCTCCGATACAATGCTTTGGGAGGGACGCGATGCCGTCACTGATACCCGAATACGAAACCCGGGTGGCCCTTGTCCGGCTTGACAGCGAACTGGGCCACGATGTGACGGTCGGGGTTCACCGGTTCCTGGGGAATCGCCGGTGGGGCTGGAACCGGGTCCAGACCCCGGCGGAACTGGCCGAGGCGGTCGCCGATCCGAAGGTCGCGGGGGTCATCGGCCACATCGCCAATGAGGCGATGGCCGAGGCGCTTCGGGAGAGCGGTCTGCCGGTGGTGAACACGTCCGGGAGCCTTCCGGAGGCGGGTTTCCCGCACGTCGGCGTCGACGATGAGGAGACGGGTCGCCTGGCCGCCCGGCACTTGGCGGACGCGGGGTTCGTCCACTTCCTTTTCGTGGGGATCGCGGGCCACGGCTACAGCGAGGCCCGGTGTCGCGGCTTCAAGGAGGTGCTGGCCGGGGGGCGGGGGGCGAACGTCGCCATCGTGGAGTTCGAGTTGGTGGACTGGAAGGCCGGCTACGACCAGGTCGCCCGGTCCCTGGCCGACCGGCCCAAGCCGCTGGGCGTCTTCGGCTGCCGGGACCCCCTGGCCGTAGACGTCTGCCGCGTGGCGCAGCAGGTGGGGCTCCACGTGCCCACGGAGGTGGCGGTGATGGGGGTGGACAACGTCCGGCAGACGTGCGAGTTCCACCAGCCGGCCCTCTCGAGCATCGCCCTGCCATGGGAGGAAGTGGGGTATGTCGCGGCCGATCTCCTGGATCGGATGATGGGCGGCCGGCCGCCGCCCGACGCCCCCGTCCTGCTGCCCCCGACGGGGGTGGTGAAGCGGGCCTCAACGGACGTCCTTGCCGTCGACGACCCGGTCCTGCGGGAGGGCCTGAGGCTGGTGGAGGCCCGGGCTTGCCGAGGCCTTACGGCCGGGGACCTGGCCGACGAGTTGGCCCTGACGCGGCAGGCCCTGCTGGAGACGTTCCGCGAGCACCTGGGCCGCACCCCGGGCGAGTACATCCGGGGGGTCCGCCTGAAGCGGGCCCGGGACCTGCTGGTCCAGACCGACCGGGACCTCGGCGACGTGGCCTTGACGTGCGGGTACGCTACCCAGTCGCACTTCACCCAAGCCTTCAAGAAGGCCACGGGATACACCCCCGGGGCCTACCGCAAACGTCACCGCTTCCGGCGGCAGTAGGGCGGCGGACGGCCTTCATCAAGAGAGCTCAACTCCGACGACTCGCACGGGATCGCGGAGACTTTCAGCGGCCGCCTGTCGTGAATCCTCGCCCTCATGGACCCTCGGACGCCGGAACCGAGGTCGCATTGCATGTCGCGCATTCGGGCAAGCAACCCAACGCCCGCGTTGATGGTCGGCCGTCTATCGGACCGACCTCGGCACGGGGTGCAACTCTTCGGGTTTTGATCGGTAGTTTTGCGTGACGGGGGGGGTTACTCTGATTGTCAGGAGCACGGGGCGCCCGACCGGTCAAGAGGCCGTGAACGGTTACAAGACCGTGTTCGGCAAATAAACCCGCAGATGCCCGTGAAAGGAACAACATGCGCAGTCAATTACGACAACGAGCAGGGATGGCAGCCGCGCTCCTGGCGGTTTTCCTGGGCAGCGCCGCCGTGGCGCAGTCGAACGACGCGCCGGATTGGCCGCACGTCGCCGCCCACAACCGCGCGACCCCGCCGCAGGGCCTCAAGCTGGTCGACGATCTGGCCAAGGCGCGAAAGGTCTTTGAAACCACAGACGCCCACGCCGGCGTCGGCAAGGCGCTGTACGGCGGTCAGCGACGCGAGGGCGAGGCGATCGGCGTGGACGTGCTGCCCGGCGGAACCTCCAGCATGATCATCGGCGACGACACGATCTTCATCGCCTACTACCGCCCCTCCGGCGACGTGAAACTGGCCGGCGACAAGACCAGCTTCCGCACGGTCGGCAACCGCGAAGGGTGGAACCCCGATATCTGGAGCATCGCGGCCGACGATTGCCTGGTCGCGCTGGATGCGAAGACGGGCGAGAAGAAGTGGCTCGCCGCCAACGAGGGCAAGGGCGTCAACCGCGTCGCGATCAAGCGGAACGACTGGGGCTCCAGCCCGGTTTACCGCGATGGCAAGGTCTTCTTCGTCGGCACGACCGGCCGCGTCTACGCCCACGACGCGAAGACCGGCCGGCTGCTCTGGGAATCGAAGACGCCCGGCAATGAATGGATCGAGAAGGACAAGGCCGAGGCGCTGAAGGAGCAGCGGTGGGCAAAATCGGTCCGCGGCCCGCACACCTCCCCCCGCGTCGCCGACGGCGTGCTCGTCGCCCCCGCCCTGGTCAACGACGGCCTGTGCGGCTTCGACATCGAAACCGGCGAACGCCTCTGGACGCTGGTCGATCCCAAGCAGCGACTCATGTCCCACCTCGCCACGCCCCGCGTCTGGAAACACGACGGCCGCGAGTACATCCTCGCCCACAACTACAGAGGCGGCACGATGTCCCTGATCGACCCGAAAAACGGCAAGGTCCTCTGGCGACAGGCCGGCAACGGCAACACGCCCGGCTCGATCCCGCTGGTCGGCGACATCGCCATGATCAACATTTCCACCAACGACGAAGGCGACGCCCTCTGGGGTGCCTACCGCATTTCGCTCAAAGGCGCCGAGAAGCTCTGGTCGCTGCCGGAAGGTCCGAAATACACCCACCAGTCCAAGCCCGACTCCGGCCCCCGCGCCGGCTACGCGGTGCGCGACGGCGTGGCGTGGTTCTGGACCGGCCACACGAAATCTTCCAAGGCATTTCGCAAGGCCGACAAACGCCAGCACCTGTTGCTTGCCGTCGACATCCAGACCGGCAAGATCCTTTCGGAGACGATTGTGCAGCAGAAGCACGTCCACCCGCAGATCGCCGAGGACAAGCTGCTGCTGTGGTCCGACGCCTCGCACGGCAACCCGTGGAGCGCTTCCTGGTTCACCCTCGACCCCAAAGGCCCCAAGCCGCTGAACATGAACTACGCCTTCCCCGCGTCGACCATCAGCGGCTACCTGGTCGTGATGGACACACCGATCGTCGACGGCCGCCTCTACCTCCGCACGATGGGCGGCGCGGCATGTTTCGACCTGCGGGCCAACCGCTGAACGACTGCCCGCTGAAATCCGTCACTGAGTCCAACCACCCGAGCCGCTCGAGCGAAGCTCGCCGGCATCAGCATAAGCGAGATGTGGCCATGCATTTGCCCTGGAAACTGATTCTTATCGTGTTCGCCGTGACCGGTGTCTTGAGCGGGCCGGCGGTGGCGGTCGAATATCGCGAACTGTGGCTCGGCGATGTGGCGCCGATCTTCGCCAACGACCATCACGCGGGGATGCGGCTGCACGTGGCGATCGACGACGGGAAAGTGACGCGCGCGGCGATCCTCGTGCCGATGGAGCCATCGCCAACGCCTCAGCGGATCGAGGCCGACCGCTTCGCCATCGATGACGGCCGACTGAAAGGCAGCTTCACCTACCGGCTCGAACGGCGCAAACAGGACGATCTGGACATCGCCATCACCGTGCACACCGGGCTGGCCCGCGACGGCGATAAAGGCGCGTGGACTGCTGCCGCCGATGGGCGCGAGCGCGAGGGCCTGCTGCGGGTGGCGCCGACCTTGACGGCGGCCGACCTGAGCGACGAGGCGGTGGACGTGTGGGTCCACGGGATACCGCACAAGAGCTATGACAATCGGCGCGGCGCCCCGCCCCTGCTGATCTCCGGCACCGCCGAGGGCGTGCGTCTCGCGAACGGCCGCCTCGAGCACTCGGGGGCCCGCAAGCTCGACACGATCGCCCGCATCGGAGCCACCTTCGGCCCGGGATATGCCCGTTACAATATGAACGGTCCGGTCTACGCCCTCACCGTCGCCGAATTCAAGGTCGAGCCGACCCGCGTGACCCTGCGGCTGGTCGACGAGGAGGCGGGCTACGAGATCGCCATCGACGGCGAGCGCCTCGGGCGCCTGGTCATCGGGACGGCGAAACGGACTGGCGGCGACGCCACCCACGAGGGCCGCGCCGTCGGGCAGACCGGCCGGGCGAACGATCCGGCGCTGTACGACTACAGCAAGTCCTACAGCACGCCCCTGGCCCAGCCGCTGGACGGGTCCGCCGCCGCGCCAGAGAGCTTCCCGATCGACCCGAAGCTGGCCGAACAAGCGCTGAAAGAGACGGCCATCGCCCTGCCCCACGGCCGGCCCGACCGCACGGATCACCAACTGGTGGTCGCGTCCTA
>CAYWVR010000038.1:0-30887 GCA_964461715.1 uncultured Anaerolineales bacterium | reverse complement strand
GAGGTCAGGGGTAGCCGGCGGCGGGGTGGGCGGTCGCCGCCCGAGGGGGCGGGGCCAGGGGGGGCAGACGCCGGAGCCGGTCGAGGACCCGGCGGAAGAGGGCCTGAAGCGGATAGCCGCTGGCCAGGTGCAGGATCACCCGTCGGACCGACACGCGGACCCGGGCTCCGACCTTCAGCAGCCGCGTGCGGATCGTCCCGGCCTGGGCCCGGGCCATCTCGGTTCCGGCCAGCCCCTCGCGTCGGAGCGTCTCCACGAGGACGTAGGCCGCCGAGGCCACCAGCAGCCGGAACGGGTTGGCGAGGAACCGGTGGCAACTGGTGCGTCCGGCAAAGAGGTCGAGTTGCTGTTCCTTGATGCGGTTCTCCATATAAACCGCCAGCGGCAGAAGCCGGAGTCGGCCCGGACGAGAATCCGCACGTCGGGCCACGCCTGGCGGAAGCGACGCACCAGCAACTGCTCCCCCGCGAAGACGTAGAGCGGCAGGTAACAGTAGCCGCCGTAGAAGCCGTGAAAGAAGCAGGGTCTGGTGATCGTTGCCGTCCTCGTAACCGAGGGCGAGGGCGAAGATGCGTTGCCGAAGGAGGGTCGCGACCGTATGCGTGACGGCGTCGGCGGCCCGCCGGTCGGTCACGGCCTCGGCGAGCCGGGCCATCAGCCCGAGGCGCCGGTCGACCTCCCGCAGCAGCAACCCGCCGGCGTCGCTCGTGAGGCATCCGCCGTCAAAATCGGCCTCGACGCGGCGTCGAGAAAGACTGGAAAAGGTCAGGGCCTCTCGGCTACACTCTGTCATCGCGATGGCCTTTCTCTTGCAGGACAGGTTCTCTTGCAAGTCCCTATCCTACAACGCGTTAGGCCATCGCGCTACTCTTGTCTCCAGGAACGGCGTGAAATATCCGCGCTAAGGCGAGCGCGCCGGAACCGTCATCGCCGGCGGAAGGTGCGTTTGCGGAACTCGCCCGGCGTCATGCCGAACGCCTCGCGGAACGCCCGGAGGAAGTGTCGCGGGTCGCCGAAGCCCGACCGCCGGGCCACGATGGAAAGCTTCAAGCGGCTCTCGGCCAGCAGCTCACGGGCACGCTCGAACTGGACGCGTCGGATTTCCTGGTGCGGGGTGCGGCCCAGGCGGCGCTTCATCTGTCGCTCCAGGGCCCGGCGCGACCCCCCCGCCGCCCGGACTACCTCCTCCACCGTGACCCCCTCACAGGCCCGTTCGCGGATGGTCCGGAGGGCCTTTCGTAGGAACGGGTCCTCCACGGCCACGGCGCCCGAGGAGGCCCGCACCACCAATCTCTCCGGGGCCACCCGGACGGGCCCGGCCGGACGGGGCTCGCCTCGGAGCAGGGCGTCGAGCACCTCGGCGGCCCGGTAGCCGGTGCGCTCCCCGCTCGTATCGACGCTCGACAGGGGCACCGGGGCCAGGTCGCAGAGGACGTCGGTGTTGTCGACGCCGACCACGGCGACGTCCTCGGGGACGCGGCGCCCGGTGGCCAGGACGGCCCGCTGGACGAGGAGGGCCGACTGGTCGGTGTCGCCGAGGACCCCCACCGGCGGCCGAAGCCGGGCCAGGCGCCCGCCGAGATCGGGGCGCCGCGGGTCGTTGAAGGTGTGGACCTCGGCCCCGGCCGTCTCGGCCGCCTCGACGAACCCCGCGCACCGCTCGCGGCTGAACCAGGTCGCCCCCCCCACGAAGGCGAGCCGGCGGAACCCCACGTCCAGCAAGTGCTCGGCCGCCAGCCTCCCGGCCGCGCGGTTGTCGGCGATGACACGTACTATGGGGCTCTCCTCCAGACGGGCCGAGACGTTTACGGCCGGCAGCCCCCGCGCCGCGATGGCCTCCTGGACCGGGGCGCCTCCGAAAAACCCGATGACCCCCGCCGGCGGGGCGGCGATGCCCGCGAGGGGCTTGTCCAGCACCGCCGCGTTGGGCCGAACCAGCACGGGCTGCCAGGAGCCGTGCTCGCGGGCATATTGGCCGGCCCCGCGCGCGGCCCGGCGGGCGAACTCGTGCTTCGTCCAGAGCATCAGCAGGACGGGCGGTTTGTCGCGTTCCCACATGGCGGCGCCTCCTCGGCCGAATCCACCGGAAGTATTGGCCTTTTTGTCGCAAAACGCCACCCTAATTTGCGCAAAGAGCGGCCGGCCGAGCCTGCGGGCCACTCGGGACGCAATATGCCACCAGTTCATGCGCAAAACGGCACTTGCGGGACCTCTCTTTGTCATGTATAGTTCGGATGTCGTGGAGGCGGGGTGGACAGCGTTGGCTGCCGGCCCGTTCAAGTCTTGCCACGGGAGGAAAGGAAAAATGACACATCTCAAGCAGGGAATTGGGGTTCGGGTCGCCGCGCCTACATCAAAGGCCGACCGCCGGACCGGGAACACGTCGCGAATCAGCAAAAGGAGAGAACCCATGAAGCATTGCACGTTATTGGCTGTAGCAGCCCTGTTGGTGGCGGCGCTGGCAAGCGGCGCGTCGGCAGGCGTGATCGCCTACGAACCGTTCGACTATGACACCGGCAATCTGGACGGCCAGGGCGACACCGGCGACACGCAGAACAGTGATTTCGGCTTCACCGGCGACTGGACCGCCGATGGTGCGACCGTTGCCGAGGGCTCACTGTCTCACTCCACGATCAGTGAGACCGCCGGCGGGAAATACAGCTCCAACGGTACCGACGTTCAACGGGCTGCCAGCCGTGATTTGGACGCAACGTACGGGACGACCGGCCAAGACGTGTGGTTCAGCGTCCTCATCAACCACACAGGGTCCAACTGGCGGGGTGCCGACTACCACTTGATCGGCTTGGCGCAGGACGGCGCTTGGGCGGGCGGCTTCGGAGCGTTCCGGGGAGTCGGCAACGGTAGCTCGGATGGCTATCCGGTGGACACTGCGATCGGCGGCGGCGGCTTTGCCGATCCGACCGGTACGCAGATGAACGGCGGGATCAACAACGTCGTAGACGAGACGTACTTGCTGGTCGCCAAGGCCACCTTCTCGGACACTGACGCCGAAGACCGGCTGGACCTGTGGGTCAACCCCGGCACCACGGAGCCGACGGCGGGCGACGCGACTCACGCCTCGTTTGCCACGGGTGACCTGAGCTTCAACCAGATCGAGGTCTACACCCGCAACAAGAACACGGACGAGGCCTACGTGGACGAGATCCGCCTCGGTACGGACTTTGGCAGCGTGATTCCCGAGCCGGCGACGATGGCGCTTCTGGGCCTGGGCGGCCTGGGGCTGGTCCTTCGCCGCAAGCGGCGCTGAGCGAGCGTCTTACCATCCCGAGAACCGAACGGGCGGCCCTGTGCGGCTGCCCGTTTCTTGCGCCGAAAGCGGTGCGGCATACGGTTGCATGACGTCGCAGTACGTGACCTTTCGGGGAGGGCGGGAAGCGGCCGTCTTCCCCAAGGGGGCCCCGCCACAACCGACCGCCGTCGACCTGAGTCTCCCGGACCTCCGAAGCCTCCCCGGCCCCGACCCCTCCGCACCTCCCGGAAAGAGGCTGGCCCTCGTTGCGCGTCGGGCCGATAATGGGAGCGACCGAAGGGACGCAGGCACGAAGGGACGAAGGGCACGCCGCGGCCGTTGTGGCCGTCGCCCGAGGCCCAAGGCCCGCCATTCTGGAGAAGCCCATGAAGTGGAAGACCATCCTCGGCGTCGCCGTGGTCGTCTTCGCCGCCGGCGCGCTGGTCTACACCGTGGCCCGGCGGACCGCCGACGGCGAGGCGGCCGAGACGCTGCCGGAGGACGCCGTCGTCGTAACCTATTTCCACGGCCCCATCCGCTGCCCGACGTGCAACGAGATCGAGCGCCTCGCCTTCGAGACCCTCGAGACCTCCTTCCCCGAGGCCCTTGCCGACGGCCGCCTCCTCTGGCGCGCCGTCAACCGCGAGGCCCCCGGCCGCACCCACTACACCGAGCGCTACCGGCTCGTCACCCAGTCGGTCGTCGTCTCCGAACGGCGGGACGGCAAGGAGGTCCGGTGGAAGAATCTCGATAAGATATGGGCTTACGTCGGCGACCCCGCCCTTTTCCGGCCCTACGTCCGGGAGGAAGTGGCGGCGTACGTCGACGAGGAGACGTGAGGGCCGCCCTGTTGTTCTCCAAAAAATCGCTCCGGGAGCCGTTTTCGCTAAAAGGGTGTGCGTTGGTGCGTCAGACGGGGCGGGGTGCCACGCGCGTCGATACGTTGAATCCTCCTGCGCCCGAGACGCCGGGGCCACGGAGGACAAGCCTTGAACCTCGCCTCCGGATGTGACGCATCGGCGCACCCGCTGGCCGCGGGAGCGCGTCGAAGAGGGTCAACTTCGCGCAAGAAGGGGGCCAAAAGGGGCGACTTCCCCCCGACTACCCCCCGAAAAGTCGCAAAAAGTGTGTCGCTTAGGGATAAATCGTTTCACGAATCCCGCCAAACGGGGATCGGGCACTTACCCATCTTGCCCATCTTGCCCGAAGAATTGAGCCGGGAACCTGTTTCGTGAAGGCAGACGCGAGATGGACCCAGAGCGCCTGGATACCCCAGATTAACGGGCGGCGGGAAGGGTGACTTCGATCGAGTCCCGGTCGTCGAGGTGGAGCTCGATGGTGCGGCGGCGGGAGGCCTGGCGGGCGGTG
Source organism: uncultured Anaerolineales bacterium (assembly GCA_964461715.1). GTDB lineage: Bacteria > Planctomycetota > Phycisphaerae > FEN-1346 > FEN-1346 > CAYWVR01. The sequence goes on along the minus strand of CAYWVR010000038.1, from coordinate 26,269 downwards.
ATCCGGTAATGGCCCTCGAAGGCCCGGACGGTCAGCCGGCCGCGCGCGTCGGTGCGGCCGGCGGCGTCGGTTCGCCAAAGTTCGAGAATCAGCCGCTGGAGTGCCTTGTAGGCCGGTTTCGGCGACAGGTCCGCCCTCAGCAGGCCCCCCGGGGCCTCCTGCCACGCGTAGCGGTCCGAGAGGTCCCACCACGTGATGCTTGCGACCTTCGGGTGGGCAAATGCGGCGGTGTAAAACCGTCGTACGGCCTCGGCCTGGGCCTTTTCGCCGGCCTGGGACCCCAAAATCGTGACGGCTGCGACATGGACCGGCAGGCCCGCGGAGGCGGCCCGGTCGAGGGTCTTTCGGACCATTTCCAGGGGCCAGGCCCCGTCGTGCTGGTGGGCGGCGACGGCGACGGCGTCGAGGGGGGCCTTGGCCTCGCGAATCCTCTTTGCCAGTAGCGCCAGGGCCGATGCATCGCTTCCGACGAGGGCCAGGCGGCCCGCCGGCCGTGCCTGGGCGGCCCAGTGGAAGGGGTCGGTCAGGTCGATGCGGGCCGGTCCGAAATGGCCTTCCGGGTCGGGATCGACGAGGACGTCCCACCAGGCGACCTGGCCCCGAAACCGCCCTACGACCTCGCGAACGTGGTTTTCGAGGGCCTTTCGGGCCTCGGTGGCCTTCATGCGCTCGACGCGGCGGGGGAGGGTGTCGGCCCAGAGGAGCGGGTGGGCCCGGACGGCGATCCTGTGCCGCGCCGCCCACTCGAGCATGGCCTCCAGAGCGCGGGTGTCGGGGTCGCCGGGGGGCTTCTCGATGGCGTTCCAATAGACCGGGACGGTGGCGAAATTGAAGAGGCGGGAGAAGCGTTTCTCGTACTCGGAATCGCGTTTTTGGTCGCCCCAGCGTCGAAATGCGAAGAGGTTCGCGCCGAAGAGGAAGTCGTGGTGAGTCTGGACGATCTCGACCTCGGCGTTCTCGACCGGGCCGCCCTCGACGTCGACGACGCGGACCGTCAGGTTCCGCTGGCGGTAGTTTCGGATATCGTTTTCGAGGCGGGCCATGAGGAGGTGTTCGGAGAGGACGCGATCGGCCAGAATGCGGCTTCTAGCCACGAGAATGGCCATTTTGGCGGTCGCCTCGGCCAGCTCGCCTCGCTTCAGATGGACGCGTCCGAGCCGTTGCTGAACGCGTCCGGCGTCGCCCATGGCGTGGACGAGGGCCCGGGTCTCGTCGACGAGACCCGGGGCGAGGGCCCCGGCGGTCTCCATAGCCTCGTCCTCGGCGGCGCGGAGGGCCTCGGCGTCGATTTCCTCGGTCCGTATCGCGTCCCAGAGCCCCGCCAGGGCCTCCAGGAACTGTAATCCGAGCTTCCGTGCCCCGGCGTACTCGGCGAAGGTGACGTAGCCCTCGGGCTGGGCGGCGAGCCGCCGGCGGGCGGCATCGAGGTCGGGGCGCATGCGGGCGGCCTCGCGGGCGAGGTAGACGGCCACGCGGGCCCGTTCTTCAAGGGGCACCGGCTCGCCGAGGCGGGCTGCGTCGCGGAGGTCGGGGGGCACGTCAACGCGGTTTTCGAGGTCGAGAGGGCGGTTTTTCGCGTCGGCGACCCGTACGGAAAGGGCCCACTGGGCCCCGTATTCGCCCACGCGGGCCAGAAGGCGGTGCCAACCTTTGGCCAGCTCGACGCGGACCTCGTCCTGGTCCGCGCGCCAGGCACGGTGGGTGTCCTCCTTGTGGACGGGGCGTCCATCGACATCCAGACGGACGGAATCGTCGCTCCCGACCCTGAGAACGTAGGTTCCGTCTTTCGGGACGCGGAAGAAGGTGTGGGCCAGGGCCAGACCGGTGGGGGGCTCCGGGAAGCGGGCCCGGAGGTCCAGCTTGCCGTCTTCGTCGGCCTCCAGAAGTAGCCAGACGCGATCCGGGGCGAAGAGGCCGGGATAGGCGACGAAGTCCTCGGGAAGCTCGGGCCGGTCGAGGTCCGTGTGTTCGAACGGGGCCGCCACGACCCATTCTCGCAGGAATCCTCCGCTCCCGCGTCCGTGGCAGGGGCGCGACACGAGCGCGGCGGTCAGGGCGAGGGCGGCCGCGAGGGCCGCCCGCAGGATGGGTCGGGGTGTGCGCAAGTCGGGATCCTTCCGGAGGTTAATCCCCGGCGGGGGGACAAGGTTCCGGGGGGAGTGCGGGCGAGTCCGGCCGCAAGCGGCTCAGGCCGAGAGGACGTGGGCGCAGAGGCGTGCGGCGAGGCGTGCGGCGGCGAATTCGGAGGCCCGGTCGCCGGGGGCGAGCTCCACGATATCGGCCCCCACGACCCTGTGGCGCTCAAAAAGGGCCTCCAGCAGCCGCATCGCGGGCCACCAGAGCAGACCCCCCGGCTCGGGCGTGCCGGTCGAGCGGATGACCGACGGGTCGAAGCCATCGACGTCCACGGAGAGGTAGACGGGGGCCTGGAGGGCGTCGAGGACTTCGCCGATCCAGCCGTCGTTCTCGTGCAGGCGGCGTCCCCAGAGGATGGGAAGGTCCTTTTCGCGGGCGTATTGGAGCTCCTCGGGGCAGGCGTTTCGGATGCCGACGTGGACGGTCCGGTGGCCCTCCTGGACGATTCGTCTCATGACGGAGGCGTGGCTTTGGGGGGAGCCTTCGTAGGCCTCGCGGAGGTCGAGATGGGCGTCGATCTGGAGGACGGAGAGGGACTGGCCGGCCTCCTCGGCGGCGGCCCGGACGAGCCCGAGCGTGACGCTATGCTCCCCTCCGAGGCCGAGAACCCACTTTCCGTCCTTTGCCAGGAGGCCGGCGACCCGCTGGATCCGGTCGGCCATGGCCTCCGGGGCCGAGAAATCGGGCATCAGTTGGGGCCAGGTATGGATGGGGGCCTCGGCGAGGTCGACGTCGAGGTCCGGGTCATACGTCTCGACGTGGCGGCTGGCCTGGAGGAGGGCGTCGGGGCCGTCGCGGGTGCCCGCACCGTAGCTGGTGGTGGCCTCGAAGCCGACGGGCAGAACGACGATACGGGCGGTCTCATAGACGGTCGTCTCGGGCGGGAGGCCGAGGAAATCGCGGCTGACGGTCTCAGGATCGCTCAAAACGGCCCTCCGGCGTTCTCTACGGGATATCGATGGGGGTGTGGCCGACGAAGACGGCGGCGGCGACGCAGGTGGTCCAGCGGCCGTGCTTGTCGCAGCGTGAGCTCTGGGTGACGTTGCGGCTGCGGACGATCTTGCCGCTCATGCGATAGATTTCCTTCCGCTCGTCATAGGCCGATTCGGGGTCGAATTCGAGACCCAACGTGGTGGCGAGCATGGTGGCGGCGAGGTCCTCGGCGTAATCGCCCGCCTTCTGGCCCGTTTCGCCGAAGCTGTGGTGCTCGGAGAGGTAGCCGTACTGCTCGCCGCGCGCGGGGACGGCCAGGCCGATGGAGGCGGCGACGAGGCGTCCGGGCTCGTTGGAGGCGGCCTCGGCCATGACGCAAAAGACGATCTGGCCGGGCTTGAGGCGTTCGATGCCCTGCTTTCGGGTGATGATTTTGCAGCCGGGGGGGTAGATGCTGGAGACGCGGACGAGGTTGTACTTCTCGATGTCGGCGTCGCGCAGGGCCAGCTCGAAGCTCGCGAGCTTCTCGCGATGGATGCCCAACCCCTTGGTGAAAAAGACGTTACGTGGCAGCATGGCGTGTTCCTTTTGGCGTTGGCCGCCCCGGCGAGGCGGGGGCCGGATCGAGCGTGTCCGACGGGGCCCATTGTCCCGGCGGCGGGGCGGCCGCTACAAGAGTTTTTCGAGCCGCTCGCGCATTTTCCGCAGGGCTTCGCCGCGGTGGCTGATGTGGTTCTTCTCGTCGGGGGGGAGCTGGGCCATGGTCCGGTCGTAGCCCTCAGGGACGAAGTACGGGTCGTAGCCGAACCCGCCCGTGCCCGCGGGACGGTCGGTGATGGCCCCTTCGCAGGCGCCCTCGGTCGTGGAGACGACCCGGTCGGGCGTCGCCAGAGCCATGACACAGCGGTACCGGGCCGTCCAGGGCGTTTCGGGGCGGGCGGCCAGCTCGGCCAGAAGGCGGGCGTTGTTGGCGGCATCCCGGGCTTGGCGGTCGTCTTCGGCATCCTCATCCTCGGCCCAGCGGGCGGAGCGGACGCCGGGGGCCCCGCCGAGGGCGTCAACTTCGAGACCGGAATCGTCCGCCAGGGCCCATTCGCCGGTTGCTAAGGCATAGCCGAGGGCCTTGGCCCGGGCGTTTTCCTCGAAGGTCTCGCCCGTCTCGGGCACCTCGCCCACCTCGGGCCAGTTGTCCAGGGACCGCAATTCCAGCTTCAGGTCGCCCAGGAGGGCGGCCATCTCGCGGAATTTGCCGGGGTTACGGGTGGCGATGACGAGGGTGCGGGGCACGGGTCACCTCTGGCGGCGGACGGTGCCGACGATCAGGAGGTCGAGCGAGGGGACGTCGGCCAGGCGGCCGGGCTCGGTGAGGACGTCGGCGTAGCCGAGGCCGGCGGCCTCGAGGAACCCGAGGGCCTCGGGCGTGTCCACGGCGACCCGGTTCGTGGCCTTGGCGTCGGCCTGGAGGGCGGCCAGGACGGCCCGGGTGGCGACGGAGGCGGCTTGGATCTCGGCCTCGGAGTCGCCCTCCGGCACCAGGGCCAGGAGGCCGATGCGGCGGCCCTGGTCTGCCGGAATCTGGCCCAGAACCTGCCTCGTCAGGGTCGTGGCGAGGGCCGGCACCCCGGCGGCCGAGTGGGCCAGGCCGGAGGCCCGCAGGTGGTCAAACTGCTCTCCGGCGGCCGTCAGCGCGATGCGGAAGACGGGGGTTGCATCGGACGAAGGCGGGGGGGCGTCGCGGCCGGGGATGCGAATGAGGCCCGTCGTCAGCGTCCGGGCGGTGCGGCGGCCGGTGGAGGGGGCCACCTCGGTGACCTCCGCGGGCCGGCCCTCCACCTGGAGGTGCCGGAATCGCTCCATCAGGCTCAGGACCGCCGGATCCGTGATCTTGGCCCGGAACTTGTCGGGCTGATCGACCGCTTCGGGATTCCTGAAGATGCTGCGGTCGAAGGCCCCCACCGTCACGATGCTGAACTGAGGTCCGTGGTCGACGTAGGCGGGGTGGCCCTGGCGACGGAGGGCGTCGGCGTAGTCGGTGGCGGCCTGCTTGCGGCCGGGGGCCTCCCAGCTGGCCACCTGGAGGGTGAACTCGCCGGGGGCCTCGCGGAGCGGCCAGTCGGTCGGCGGGGTGGGCTCCGGCACGGGCACCACCACGGCCGAGATGAAGGGATACTGGCCCAGGCGGTCGCGGATGCGGCGGACGCGGGGCAGCATGGCCCGGGCGTCGGGATCGTGCATGGATTCGTAGCGGCCCACACAGACGGTGGCTTCCTCGTGGCCCGCGACGACGAAGACGTCCTTGATGCCCTGCTCCTTCAGCTCGGAGGCGATGCGGTCGGCGTCGGCCCGGGCCCGGGGGCCGCGGTACTCGACGAGGAGGATGGTGCAGTCGACGCCGAGGGCGCCGCGGTCGCGGCCCCAGTTCATCTTCATGCCATTCTGGCAACCGGCAGCGATGGCCGTGAGGGACGCCAAGGCGGCCAAGGCAAGGCGCGTATGACGCATGGTATACCCCGATCCAAGGGTAGACTAAGCCGCAAGCGGCTTGTTTGCAAGGGGTTGCGGTTCAGGTCTTGCGTTCTGTCTGACGAACCGGATCGGGCTTCGAGCGGCGGCATTCGCCGCGGGCGGCGTCGCCCTGCATCGGGGATTAGAGGCGAATCGCCTGCTTCGGGCTCCTGGCCGGCAGTGAATTCGCTCGCTCTCGGGCCGACACCCGATTCGTCAGACCGAACCTAAACCACCCCCTCCAGGTTCTCCAGGCCGAGCATCTCCTGTACGGCGAAGGCCTCGCCGCAGGTCCGGCCGATGAGGCGGCCCCAGGTGGCGTTCAGGCCCTCCACGTAGTCCATCACGGCCCCGGCCTGCTCGCCGCGCCCCGTCCAGAACTGGCTTTGGTAGCACTCGATGGCCCGCCGCTTGGCCGCGAACTCTTCCGAGATGTCGAGGATGAACGCCACGTCCTCGTGGGCCTTCAGGTGCGTGCAGTAGTAGAAAAGGACCCGCGCGGGCCAGTGCGGCTCGGCGGCCATGTCGGTCTGGGTGAGCTTGGCGTGGAAACGGGCCTCGACGGCCAGGCGCGTGGCGGCGAGATGGTCCGGGTGCGAGTCCCGCCAGTACGGGATGAAGAGGACGCGCGGCCGGAGACGGCGGTAGGCCGCGGCCAGAAGGACCCGGGCCTCGATTGTTGCCTCGAGCGTCCGGTTCGGCAGGCCCAGGTTCTCGCGATGGGCGAGACCGAGGACCTTCGTGGCGGCGTGGGTCTCGGCGATGCGGGTCTCGGGGTTGCCGAAGGGGGTGGGCTCGCCGCTCGTCAGATCGACGACGGCGACGCGCCGCCCACCCCGGACGAGCTTCACGAGCGTGCCGCCCATGCCCAGCTCGGCGTCGTCGGGATGCGGGGCGACGGTCAGGAACTCGACGGGCGCGGGGTCGGCCATGGCGGATGCGTTCCCCTTCGGGGCGACGTACCGGACTGTCGCCCGGGTTTCGTGTGAAGCGATCGAGCCGAACATGGCCACCTAAGGCCGCGTGGCCATGCCACCGGTACGCGTCAGGTGCGAAGCGAGGGGGGGCGCGGCTTCTGCTCGGGCTGCGGGCGGCGGGCCTCCTTGAGCTCCTCGCGGAGACCTTCGAGCTCCTTGCGGAGGGCGGCGATCTCGTTGCGGAGGACCTTCTCCCGGGCCTCCCAAGCCGCGCCTTCGAGCGTCAGCGCCAAGGCCCCCGCCCCCACGAGCACGACCGCGGCGGCCAGCACGAGCTCCCAGCGGGCGTAGAGGACGGCCGCGGCCACCAGGGCCAGACCCGCGGCGGTCCAGAACAGGGCGTACCCCTTCCCGATGCGGCCGCGCCCCGCCAGGACCCAGCCGGCGGCGAGCACCGACACGCCGGCTAAGGTCAGCATCCCTTGAATCGCCCAATCCAAAGTCTTGGCCTCCTTCGCGCCCGCCTGCCCGGCGAGCCCGTGCGTATGATATCGGCCCCCGCAGCCCGACTCAAGGACGCATTTGCGCTTCGCGCCGGGGGGTGGCGTGCCCACGTTGCAAGCGCGTGGGCATGTTCGCGCCGCGGGCGTTCGTCCGCGCATGGCCACGCGCTTGCAGCGTGGCCATGCCACCCGCCTCGTCCCCGGCCCGCCTTACCGCGGCGCCACCGGGTGCACCAGGTCCGACAGACCGTGCCGCAGCCGCCGCACCGTTCGATGCAGCCAGCCATCCTGGTCGCGGAAGGCGGCCTGCATGCGGCGGAGATCGTCGATGGACCAGTCCTCGGTCTCGATCATGCCCGGCTCGAAGAAGCTGCGGGCGACGTGGTTCGGCATGACTTCCTTCTTGAGGTATCCCTCGCGGACGCACGTCTCGTGGAGCCGGGTGCCGTACAGGGGCGTGCCGATGCAGAGGTGCCCCCGGATGCCGAACTCGCGCCGAAGTCGCCGCGCGAAGTCGATCGTCTGCTGCATGTCCTCGAGCCGCTCGCCCGGCAGCCCCATGATGAACCCGGCCCGAGCCTTGATGCCGAGGCGCTTGCACGCCCCGGCGGCCTCGACGACCTTCGCCAGGTCCAGGTTCTTGTGGATGACCTCGTCCAGGACCCGTTGGCTGCCGGACTCGACCGTCAGGTAGATCGAGCGGCAGCCGGCCTTGCGGGCCCGCGCGAGGAGCCCCTCGTCCAGGCGATCGGTCCGCATGCCGATAGGCGTGTCCCACTCGATGCCGAGGCCCTCCTCCTGCATCGCGATGAGGCCGTCAAGGATCGCCCGGAACCGTCCCCGATGCTGGCCCAGGTTGTCGTCGATGAAGTGGACGTGCCGAAGGCCCAGGTCCGTGACGATGGACCGCAGGTGCGCGAGGACCCGTTCGGCCGACTGGTAGCGGTACGTGCGGCCCATGTGGAGGTGCACCGCGCAGTAGGTGCACTTGAAGGGGCATCCGCGGCTGGTCAGGACCGTCATGATGGGGGTGGGTTTCCAGTGCCACTCCCCCCGGCGGTCGCGCCACGGGGCCCGCAGGTACGGGGCGACGTCCACGAGGTGGTACGCCGGGTCGGGCAGGGCGTCGAGGTCGACGAAGGCCCGCTCCTCGTGGGTGCGGACGGCGTCGCCGTCGCGCCACGCGACGTTCGGCAAACCTTCCACCGAGCGCCCGGCGGCGAGCACCTCGGCCAGCCGCGAGACCACCGGCTCGCCCTCGCCGATCACCGCCGCGGTCACGGCCGGCTCGGCCAGGTAGTCCTCGGGCCGGACGGTGACGGGGGCGCCGCCGACGATGATCGGCACGTCCGGCAGGGCCTCACGGACGAGGCGCGCGACGCGCAGGGCCTGCGGCATCTGCGTGTAGAACATGCTGCTGATGCCGACGACGTCGGGTCGCGTGCGGTGTGCGGCGTCGGCGACCGCCGCCCAGGGGGCCCCGATGTGTAGGACGCCCTCGGCGTCGAACTCGAGGTTCGAGGGCGTTTCCTGGATCGCCCCGTCGAAGACCGTCACCTCGTGGCCGTCGCGCTCGAGCACCGCGCCGAGGTACAGGAGGGCGAGCGGCACGGGGGCCTGGCCCGCCACGTCCCATCCCCGCCGAAACTCCATCGGCGGCCTGACCAAAAGGACCTTCATCGACGCTCCTCGGCGCTCCGGGCGGCGCGCGGGCCGTCCCGTCGGCCGCGCGGACGGAGTATGCTACCCGTCGCGCCGGGTGGAATCAAGGCGGGGACGCGTTTCCCGGCCGCCGCGCGACGAAGAGGACCTCGTCGGTCCGTCCCAGGGCCCGGGCCGCGAAACTCAAGAGCCGCGCCGCCGCCTTCGACTCCCCCAGCCACCGATGAAATGGCCGCCCTGTCTCCTTGGCCAGCGTCCGGAACGAGTGTCGCATGAACGTGGGCCGCCGGATCGGCCGGGCTCGTTGCACCTCCAGCCCCGCTTTCTCCAGGTGGCGGGCGAGCGTCGCCTGCGAGAAGTGCGTCAGGTGCCGGGGCAGCTCGCGCATGCCGAACCAAGCGGCCCCGGTCCACGCCGAGGCGAGGCTGTTGATGAGCGGCGAGACGATGGCCACGGCCCCGCCGGGCCGGACCACCTCGCGCACCGCCCGGAGCGTCGCGAGGGGCGAGGGGACGTGCTCCAGCACGTGCCACATCGTCACCCAGTCGTACGCCCCGCGCGGCAGGTCCGCGCCGGGGAGGGTGCCGACGTGGAGCTCCAGGCCCGCTTGCCGCCCGGCCTCGACGGCTTCGGCGGAGAGGTCGAGCCCCTCGGCTTGCCACCCGGCGGCGTTCATCCGCGCGACGTAGCGCCCGGAGGCGCAGCCGACGTCGAGGAGTCGCCCCTCGCCCTCGTACGGCAGGTATCTGACCCGATCGCGATGCGCCAGCGTCCACGCTGCCGCCGGGTAGAGGAGCGCCCGCGCCGGCCACGGCGCCCGCCGCCCCAACGGATAGCCCCGCAGGTTCACCAGGGCCCAGCGCAGCAGGCCCTCGGGCGGCTCGGCCGTCGGCGCCGCCTGGTGGGCCTCGTAGCCGGAGGGATAGGCCAGGCCCAGCGTCTCGGCTGTCGGGCGGGGGCTTGTGCGCACCAGTCCGCAGGCGCGGCAGCGGACGACGTGGAACTCGCCGGGCAGGCCGCAGACACGGTCGGGGCCGGAGAGGACGGGCGCCGCCTCCTCCGTGCCGCAGTAGTCGCACGCGGTCTCGATCCATTCGATGCGGTCGGCGGCGTCGGCGAGGTCGGCCATCGTCACGCTCCGACCCAGGCCAGCCACCAGTCCCGCGCGAGGAACCGGGCGGCGGTGGCGGCCCGGGCGCGGCGGCGGGCGGCCCGCTCCGTCTGGCCCACGAGGGCGAGGCCCGTGGCGGCCCCGGCGCTGCCGAGAAGCTGGAGCACCTCCCGCACCAGGATGCCGAAGCGCAGCGTCTGGACCATGGCCCATCCGCGGAGGCGGCCGTGGTGCTTGTAGAGGAACCGGAACAGGCTCCGCAGCAGGTACGCGCTGGCGATGGTCGTCGCGGCCGAGACGCCGCCGGTGTGGGTGATCGTCGCCGCCGGCTCGAAGCGGACGCGGTACCCCGCCTGGCGGATTCTTAGGCACAGGTCGGCTTCCTCGTGATAGACGAAGAACCGCTCGTCCATCGGGCCGACTTCGGCCAATACCCGCCGCCGCACCGACAGCGCCGCCCCCATCACCGTGTCGACGTCGCAGGCCGTCTCGAAGTCCAGGTCCGCTCGCTTGTACCGCCGGTAGGCCGGGCGGAAGACGCGGAGCATCCGAAGCGGCGTGTACTGGTGCAGGAGCGAAGCGAAGGTCGGGTCGCTCCGCACGGACGGCTGGATCGAGCCGTCGGGGTTGCGAAGCTGCGGGCCGCATGCGCCAACCGTATCGTCGCCGTCGAGCGTGCGCACGAGGACCGCCAGGGCCCCGCCGCGGACCACCGTGTCCGGGTTCAGGAAGAGGACGTTGCGGCCGGAGGAAAGGGCCAGGCCCTGGTTGTTGGCGGCGGCGAAGCCGCGGTTCGTGCGGTTGGCGAGGAGGGCGACGTCAGGGAATGCCTCGCGGATGCGGTCGGCGGTGCCGTCGGGGCTGGCGTTGTCGACGACGATGGTCTCGTGCTCGAGGTCGTCATGGCCCGCGGCGAGAGACTCCAGGCACGCCGCGAGTTCGTCCGCGCAGTTGTAGGCGACGATGATGACGGAGAGGTCGGGGGCCATCAGGCGCTCGGCTCACGGTTCGAGGGCCGGATTTCCAGGTCCCACCAGTGGCGGATGTTGCGGAAGTAGCGTTTGCCGAAGAGCGACCCGCCGAGGCCCGCGCCGATCCGCTGCCACGTCGAGGGCCGCTCGTGCCAGGCCGCCCGGGCCGCCTCCCGCCACGCCGCCGCCCGCCCGGCCGGATCGTCGAGGGCGGTCTTTGCACCAAGGACGAACACGAGGCGCGGCGACTTGGTGTGGCCCTGCCAGCCGTAGAGGACGCCCTCGAAGCCCGCGAAGAGCCGCTCGAGGGCACGCGGCGTGAAACGCCAGTAATCGTCGGGGAACCCGTGGACGTCGAAGTTGAAGGCGGTCGTCAGCAGGGCCCACCCCCCCGGCCGCACGACGCGCGTGATCTCCTCGATGCCGGTGCGGAAGTCCCAGGCGTGCTCGACGACGTTCAGGCACAGGAGCGTGCCGACCGAAGCGTCGTCGAAGGTGAGGGCCTCGATCCGCTCGATGCGGTCGACGCCGGGGCCTTCCCGCATGTCGCAGCCGAGGTACTCGAGGTCGGCAAACAGCGGCCGCACGTTCGAGACGGCCTCCTGGCCGGGGACCTGGAACGAGCCGATCTCGACGACAGGACCGCCGGGCGGGAACACCTGGACGGCCCCCGTGACGAGCGCCTGGGTCAACTGGTCCACGCGAGGGGACTCCTCCTCACACCGCCGGGCAGGATACGGGCACCCCCCTTGGTGGGCAACCCAAAAAGCGGCGCGGGCCCGTTGACGATGGGCCCAACGCCTCCCATAATCAGGCCATGCGCATCAAGCTCATCGAGGACCTGGTGATCCTGGCGGCGGCGGCGATGCTGGCGGCATGGTCGTTCAGCAGCCGCTCGGCCGCCTGGAACGCCGCCCTCGTCCTGGCCGCCCTCGTCCTGGCCGCCATCCTCATCCGCCGCCTCGCCGGCTGGATTCGCGCCGGCCGCACGCGCGACGAGGACGCCCCCTAAACCTTTGACGCGCCCGGCCGCGTCCCCTATCATCGCATCCGGATACGCGGCATGGGGGTGCGGGATGGATGAAGCGCGGCGGGCGGTGGTGCGGCTGCACCTGGCGTCGGGGGTGGGCCCGCGTCTCTACGTAGCCCTTGTCGAGCGGTTCGGCTCGGCCGCCGACGCTGCCCGCGCCTCGGCTCGCGATCTCGCCTCCGTCCCCGGCATCGGCCCGTCCCGGGCCGCCAGGCTCCGCGACACCCTCGACGCCGCCGATCCCGAGGCCGAGCTCCGCCGCGCCGAGAAGGCCGGCGTCCGGCTCATCCTGCGGGGCGACGAGGAGTATCCGCTTGCCCTCGGCTACTTGACGGACGCCCCGCCCGTTCTCTACGTCAAAGGTACCCTCGATCCGGGCGACGCCCAGGCCCTCGGCATCGTCGGCATGCGCAGGTGCAGCCTCTACGGCTGCGACCAGGCCGATCGGCTGGCCGGGGGCCTGGCGCGGACGGGCTTTACGATCGTCTCAGGGCTCGCCCGGGGCATCGACGCGGCGGCCCACCAGGGGGCCCTGGCCGCGGGCGGACGGACCCTGGCGGTCCTCGGAAACGGTCTCGCCACGGTCTACCCGCCGGAGCACCGAAAGTTGGCCGAGGCGGTGACCGAATCGGGCGCCCTGCTCTCGGAGCTCCCCATGACGGCCGAGCCGCGGGCCGAACATTTCCCCCGCCGCAACCGCATCCTGGCGGGCCTCTCGCTCGGGGTGATCGTCGTGGAGGCGGCGGTGCGGAGCGGGTCGCTCATCACGGCGCGCCTCGCGGCCGAGATGGGCAAAGAGGTCTTCGCCGTGCCGAACCGGGTCGACGCCCCCGGGGCGGGCGGCGTGCACGCGCTCCTCAGGGACGGGGCCCGCCTGGTGGAACGGGCCGCCGACGTCCTGGAGGAGTTCCCGGACCTGGCGATCGAGGTCGACGCCGCCGAGGACGCCCCGCGCCAGGCCGCCCTGGACCTCAAGGCCAAACTCTCGCCGGACGAGGGCCGCCTCGTCGAAGTGCTCGACGGCGATCCGATGTCCCTGGACGCCCTGGTCGAGGCCTCGGGTCTGGAGGCGGCCCGGGTGTCGGCGGCGATGACGCTCCTGGAGCTCAAGGGCTTTGCGCGGGCCCTCGCAGGCGGACGTTTCGCAAAACGTTGACAGGCGCGCGCGTTTGTGGTCTAACCGAGGCGGCCCCTCAACCGAAAGGACCGCTCGTGGCGGAGGCGTTCGATGAACGACGGAGCGGCGAGGATCGGCGGCAGGCGGAGCAGACCCCGACCGAGGAGCACCGATCCCATCGGGACCGGCGCCAGTTCCCCGTGGTGGCCGACGGTGACCCTACCGAGGAGGAGGTCCGCGTCCACCGGGCCATCGACCGCTACAAGCGCGAGCGCGGCCTGAAGCGGATCAGCATGGCCGATCTGATGGACGTTCTCGAAGAGTTGGGCTACCGCAAGGCTGGCCCCGCCTGACCCGTTCCGGAGGTCCGCCCATGCCCCACCTCGGCGTCAACATTGATCACGTGGCGACGCTCCGGCAGGCCCGGCGCGGCGTGGAGCCGGACCCCGTCTGGGCCGCCGCCGAGGCCGAGCTCGGCGGGGCCGCCTGCATCACGTTGCATCTGCGCGAGGACCGGCGGCACATTCAGGACCGCGACCTGCGGCTCCTTCGCGAGACTGTCCAGGTCAAGCTCAACCTCGAGATGGCCGTCACCGACGCGATAATCGACATCGCCTGCGACGTCCGGCCCGACCAGGCCACTCTCGTCCCCGAGGGACGCGAGGAGATCACCACCGAGGGCGGGCTGGATGTCGTGGCGAACCTCGAGGCTGTCCGGGCGGCGACGCGACGGCTCCGGGAGGCGGGCCTCGTCGTCAGCCTCTTCATCGATCCCGACGCCGACCAGATCCGCGCCTCGGCCGACGCCGGCGCCGAGGCCGTTGAGCTGCACACCGGCGAGTACGCCAACGCCCCTGCCGGCCGGGAGCGCGAACGGCAGCTCGGGCGGCTGGCGGCGGGCCTCGAGCAGGCCCGGGCTGCGGGTCTCGTGGTCCACGCCGGGCACGGCCTCAACTACCAGAACGTGCGGGCCCTCGCGCGCCTGGAGGGGCTGGAGGAGTTTAACATCGGGCACAGCATCGTGAGCCGGGCCGTCTTCACGGGGCTTCGCGCGGCGGTCCAGGAAATGTGCCGCCTCATCGAGGCCCCCGGGGGCGCGTGAGCCCGGGCCAACCGCGCAGAAACGCTGGACACCTCCCGCTTCGCCGGTAGAATGGGGTCCGGCATATCCGGGACGGGAGGGAACCATGTTCAAGGGAAGTCTGGTCGCGCTCGTCACGCCCTTCAAGGACGGGGCGGTCGATTACGCGGCGATCGAGCGGCTCGTCGACTGGCACGTCGAGCAGGGGACCGACGGCCTGGTGCCGGTGGGCACGACGGGCGAGAGCCCGACCGTCAACGTCGAGGAGCACGAGAAGATCATCGAGACGGTTGTCCGCCGCGCCGACGGCCGCCTGCCCGTCATCGCGGGGACCGGGGCGAACTCGACGGCCGAGGCCATCCACCTGACGACCTTCGCCCGCGACGCCGGGGTGGACGCGTCGCTCCAGGTCTGCCCGTACTACAACAAACCCACCCAGGAGGGTCTCTACCGGCACTTCGCGGCCGTCGCCGAGGCGGTGGACCTGCCCCAGGTCCTCTACAACATCCCCGGCCGCACGGCCATCAACATGGCCCCCGAGACGATCGCCCGCCTGGCCGAGTTGCGGCAGGTCGTCGCCGTCAAGGAGGCGACGGGGTCGATGGACCAAGCGAGCGAAATCCTCTCGCGGTGCGACCTGGCCGTTCTCTCGGGCGATGATTCGCTGACGCTGCCGCTGATGGCCCTGGGGGGCGCGGGCGTCGTCAGCGTCGTGGCGAACCTCGTGCCGCACGACGTCAAGACCCTGACCGCCGCCATGCTCGCCGGCGACCTCGAGGCGGCCCGGGCCGCCCACCGCAAGCTCTTCCCCCTCTGCCGCGCCATGTTCGTCGAGACGAACCCGATTCCCGTGAAGACGGCGATGAAGCGCCTCGGGCTGATCGATTCGGACGAGAAGCGCCTGCCGCTCGTGGACCCCGCGCCCGCGAGCCTGGAGGTCCTCGAGGAGGCGCTTGGGGCGTACGGGTTGCTCTAGGGCGTGTCTGGCGTATCGGGCCGGTTTCGTCGGCATCCGCCCCGGCGGCGTCGCCCCGCATCGACGATTCAGAGGCGAATCGCCTGCTTGGGGGTCCTGGCCGGGGGCGGATTCGCTCGCCCTCGGGCCTGGGCCCGATAGACCAGACAAAGCTTAGGCCCGGGTTTCAGGGACCGCCCATGCCCAGACGACGCCGGTCGCGAACGACGCTGGAGCGGCGCGGCCGCCTCATCTTCGGCGTCTTCATCCTGCTGACGGTCGTGGCGTGCCTGTCGTGGCCGTGGCTCCAGATGGACCGCCTGGCCCGCTCGGGCGACTCGGACCTGGCCCGAGCGAAGGCCGAGGCGCTGCTGCTGGAGATCCACGCGGTCCGGTTCGCGGCGGACGAGAAGAGCGCCGAGCAGCTCCGCCGGTTCGCGCGCACGGGCGGCGAGAAGCCGAAGCTCGCGCCCCTCGCGCCCGCGCCCCCGGGACGCGACCAGCAACCGCCGGCGGACCTCGCCAGCTTCGAGGCCGAGGCCTTCGAGGCCCTCCTCCTCCACCCGCAGGAGAACCACTACTTCGAGGAGCGGGGCGACCGTTTCCGGTACGTCCAGGCCTTCCGGGCCACCGGCGAGTGCCTCGCCTGTCATAGCGATTACGCCCGGGGGGCCATCCTCGCCATCGCCGGCCTCGAGGTCGACGTGGCGGAGCGGAACCGGCTCCTGCTCGTGCACCGCCTCATCCTCATGGGGGCGGCGGTCTGCGTCGTCGTTATCTCCATGGCCCTCTTCTACGGTGTCTTCCGGACGATGGTTGTGCGCCCGGTCCAGCACCTCAAGGACGTGGCCGATCGCGTCAGCGAGGGGGATCTCCAGGTCCGCACCGAGATCGACACCGGCAACGAGCTCCAGGACCTATCCGACGCCATGAACCACATGCTCGACCAGATGCTCGAGACCCAAAAGGACCTTCGCCGCGCCACCGAGGTCCGCGACGCCAAGCTCGACGAGCTGGCGAAGGCGAACGTGGCCCTGTTTGAGATGAACCAGGTCAAGAGCAAGTTCGTGACGACGATGAGCCACGAGCTGCGCACCCCCCTGAACTCGATCCTCGGCTTCGCCCAGCTCCTGGGCGATTCGGAGGCCCTCTCGGAGGACCCGAAGCTGGCGCGTTACATCGGCAACATCCAGACGAGCGGGCGGATGCTCCTGGAGATGATCAACGACCTTCTGGATCTGGCGAAGATCGAGGCGGGCCGCGTCCAGGTCCGCTGCGAGAAGGTCTCGCCGCAGGACCTCGTGGAGGTCGTCATGAACATGGTGCGGCCGATGCTCGCGGACAAGGAGATCGCGTTCGGGCATCGGGTCGACCCGGCCACGCCCGTCATGGTGACCGACGCGACCAAAGTTCAGCAAATTCTCTATAATTTGCTCTCGAATGCGGTTAAGTTCACCGACGCGGGCGAGGTGCAGCTGGAGGTGGGGCCGGCCGAGGACGAGCGGGTCGTCTTCCAGGTCCGCGACACGGGCCCCGGCATCCCGCGCGAGCAGCAGCTCCGGATTTTCGAGCGCTTCACGCAACTGGACGCGAGTTATACGAGACGGTATCGTGGTACGGGCTTGGGCCTCTCAATCGTAAAAGAGTTGACCGCCCTGCTGGGCGGGGATGTCGAGGTCGAGAGTGAAGTGGGCCGCGGGTCGACTTTTACGGTCGTGCTGCCGGCGGATTCGAGCGAGGCGGAGGGCCGCACGCCCGGCGACGCCGAGGCGGAGGCGGCGCCCGAGCCCGCCGAGGCCGCGCCGCCGGCACCGTCCGCCCCGGGCCGCCCGGACGCCACCTGACAAAGGGGAGAGACACGCGCCATGGCCATCCTGTTCCGTTGTCCCTGCGGGCGCAGCATGGTGGCCGAGTCCGATAAGGCCGGCTCGGTCATCGTCTGCCCCAACTGCCAACGAAACCTCCGCGTGCCCAGTGGAAAAGGGCGGGGCAAGGAGTTGACGGCCGCCCCGGCCGCCCAGGGCCAGTCCATCCGCGAGTGCGAACGCTGCGGCGAGAGCATTCCCATCGACGCCCAGATGTGCCCCTTTTGCAAGGCCATCCAGATGATCGGCTCCGGCGACCCGGCCCCCGTCGCGAAGGCCGCGGGAGGCGGGGCCGCCAAACCCGCCGCCGCTCGGCGCGGACCCGCCCTCGGCAAGGTCGATATCCGCTACGGCGGGGCGCGCGGCGGGTGGTGGGCCCAGCTCTCGCCGGGCGGACGCGCGGGGGTCATCGCCGGCATCGCCGGCTTCGCCCTCCTCGTCATCATCCTCCTGGCCATCGTCGGCGTCAGCGGCAGCGGGCGGCAGCTCGTCGATGGACGCGAGCGGGCCATGGGCGCCCTCGATCAGGGCGAGCAACTCGAGGCCGAGGGACGCTTCCAGGAGGCCTACAACACCTACTACAGCGGCCTCGTCAACGAGAAGTACCTCCGTGGAAGCGGCGACCCCGCCGATGCCGGGCTCGCCGACCGGCTCTGGACCCGCATCGAGGCCCTCAAGTACCTCGTGCCCGAGCCGAAGACCCGCGAGCCCGTCCACTGGCGGCCCGCGAACCAGCAGGAGCTTGACGATGCGAACCGCCAAGTCGTGGCCATGTACCCGACGTACCGCCAGCGGGGTCGCTCCGTGACCGCCGCCGTCATGGCCGCCGTCGAGAGCGGCCGGGCGGGCGATCAGGCCAGGTTCCAGGCCGACGCGAAGCGGGTCATGGGAGCGTTCCGCCAGTTCGTCCGCGACACGACGCCCCAGCAGCGGGCCACCTACACCTTCGATTCGCTGATGGAGGCCGTCAAGGCCGTCGCTATGGCCAACCGCCGGTGGGACTACCGCGGGGGATACCTCGACCAGGCCGAAGGGTACGTGGCGGCGTTCGAGGAACGCGTCGCCGAGCCCCCCGGCACCCCCCAGGGCGACAAGATCCGGTAGGGGCGCCGCCTACGGCGCGAGCACCGTCAACGGCCACACCGGCACGTTCCTCAGCACCCAGTACGCCAGCACCAGGGCCATCAGGGCCCAGCCCGTCCACCCAGGGAGCGGCACGCGACGCGGCGGGCGGCCGCGCCATGCCCCCACGGCCTCGGCCGCCATGCCGTAGGCCACGGCCGGCAGCAGGATCATCGCCAGCGGGTTGAAGTCCAGGGCCGCGAGGACCCGCCCGCGCAACAGGGCGTGCAGGGCCCGCATCGACCCGCACCCGGGGCAATGCCAGCCCGTCAGGGCGTGGAACGGGCAGGGAGGCAGAAGCGACGAGCCGGCCGGGTCCACCGTATACAGCAAGGCCGCGCCCCCCGCCGCGACCATCAGGCCCGCCAGCACGAGCATTCGCGATCGCGTCATGCGGGACGGCCCCCTCGGGGTTTCCAAGGATACACGGACCCACCCGCAGGCCGCCCCAGATCAAAAGGCCCAGCCAGAACCCCAACCGGCACCCGGTCCGGGCCTTGTGGTTCGTTTCCAGGGCCTTCCCGTACTCGCCCCGGTTGCGGTGCTCCCGGGCCTTGGCCGAGCCGATGCGTCCCTGCTCCCCGTCGTCCGGCGGGTCGGGCGGCGGTCGGCCGTCGTCGTCGGCAAGGCCGACTCGCCGTTTGGCGTACCGCACTTCGGACAGAACGAGGCCGAGCCCTTCCCGGCGTCTGCCTAGTAATCCGATTGGCTGGACGGCGGGAGACTGTAGTTCGGGGCCTCCTTGGTGATGGAGATGTCGTGCGGGTGGCCCTCGGTGGCGCTGGCCTGCGAGACGCGGATGAAGCGGGTGGCGCTTCGCAGCTCGTCGATGGTGCGGCAGCCGCAGTAGCCCATCCCGGCCCGCACGCCGCCGACGAGCTGGTAGATGAAGTCGGCCAGGTGGCCGCGGTAGGGGACGCGTCCCTCGACGCCTTCCGGCACGAGCTTCTCGCCGCGCATCCGGGCCTCGGCCTGGCTGTAGCGGTCGGCCGAGCCCTGGACCATGGCCCCCAGCGATCCCATGCCGCGGTACGCCTTGAAAGTTCGGCCCATGTAGAGAACGAGGTCGCCCGGCGCCTCCTCCAGGCCCGCCAGGAGGCTGCCCAGCATGACACTCGACGCCCCCGCCGCCAGCGCCTTCGTGATGTCCCCCGAGTGCCGCACCCCTCCGTCCGCGATGACGGGGACGTCGGCCCGGTTGGCCTCGGTGGCACAGGCGGCGACGGCGCTGATCTGGGGCACGCCCACGCCGCTGACGATCCGCGTCGTGCAGATCGAGCCCGGCCCGATGCCGACCTTGACGGCGTCGACGCCCGCCTGGATCAGGTCGGCCGCGGCCTCGCCTGTGGCGATGTTCCCGGCGATGAGCTGGAGATTCGATCGCTTCCGCAGCGCCTTGACGGTCTCGATGACGTTGGCGGAGTGGCCGTGGGCAGTGTCGACGACGAGGACGTCGACGCCCTCGGCGATGAGCCGGTCGGCCCGGTCGTAGTCGTGGACGCCGACGGCGGCCCCGACGCGCAGGCGTCCCCGCTCGTCGCGGCAGGCGAGGGGGAACTGGTGGAGCTTCTCGACGTCCTTGATCGTAATCAGGCCCACCAACCGCCCGTGCTCGTCCACGAGGGGCAGCTTCTCGATCTTGTTTTTCAGGAGGATGCGCTCGGCCTCCTCGAGGTTCGTCTCCGGGTGGGCCGTGATGAGGCCCTCGTGGGTCATGACCGCGCGGATGGCGACCTCGGGGTCCTCCAGGAACTTCAGGTCCCGCCGGGTCAGGATGCCCACCAGCTCGCGGTCGACGATGATCGGGATGCCGGAGATGTTGTTCGTGTCCATGACGCGGCGGGCCTCGGCCACGCGCTCGTCCGGGCCCATGGTCACGGGGTCGAGGATGACGCCGTTGGCGGAGCGTTTGACCTTCTCGACCTCGCGGCACTGGTCGTCGACGGAGAGGTTCTTGTGGATAACGCCGAGGCCGCCCTCCTGGGCCAGGGCGATGGCCAAGGCCGCCTCCGTCACCGTGTCCATGGCCGCGCTCGCGACGGGCACGTTGATGCGGATGTCGCGCGTAAACCGGGTGGAGGTGTCCACGTCGCGCGGGACGAAGTCGCTGTAGGCAGGCACGAGGAGGACGTCGTCGAAGGTGATGCCTTCGGTGACGATGCGGTCCGTGAGGGGCATAGGCGTGGCGTCTCCCGGGGCCTGGTCGTGTTTCGCCCCGGGCCCTGCGGCCCGGGGATCCCTCCCGTGGCCCGTGGCCCGCCCGAGCCCGGGTTCTCTAGCCTTGTCCCACCAGTTTCCGCACCCGCGCGCGGACGTCGTCGCTGCCGAGGCCGACGTACTCGAGGATGTCTTCGGCCGACTTGCCGGACTTGGGCATGAGGCGCGGCGTCATAGTGTCGACGCGGATGCCGCCCCGCTTCCCGGCCGCCGTCGCGACCTGGCTGCCCAGCCCGCCCGCGTAGTTGTCCTCGATCACCAGGATCGTCGTGCCGTCGTCGGCGCCGATGGCGTCGAGGAAGTCGTCGGCGAGCGGGAGGCTGTAGGCGTCCACCACGCCGCAGCGGATGCCCTCGCTCTCCAGGGCTTTCGCGGTCGCCAGGGCCTCATGCAGCAGATACCCCCAGGCGACGATCATCAGGTCCGCGCCCTCGCGGAGCACCTTCTGACCCAGCAGATCGAAAGGCTCGTCTGCCTCGTACAGCATCGGCGTGGCGGGCCGCATCGTCCTGAGGTAGGCCATGCCCGGATGGGTCGCCATCAGGCTCGCCAGCTTCCAGGTGCTCGTGGCGTCGCAGGGATTGAGGACGACGACCCCCGGCCACCCCTTTGGCGTCTCGACGCTCGAGAGGGCCCCGAAGAACGCCGCGTCCACGACGGCCATCTGGCTGGGCCCGTCGGCCCCGAGGCTGACGCCCGTGTGGCTGCCGACGATCTTCAGGTTGGCGCAAGTGTAGGCGGCCATCTCGATCTGGTCGTAGGCCCGCACGAAGAACTTGCCGAAGCTGTTGGCGAAGGGCACCTTGCCCCCGGCGGCCAGGCCGGCGGCCACGCTGATCATGTTCTGCTCGGCGATGCGGCACTCGACGAAGCGGTCGGGCTCGGCCTTGCCGAAGATCTCCGAGAAGGTCGAGTTCGAGACGTCGGCGTCGAGGGCGACGACCCGCTCCGAGCCTTGGCCGAGGGCATCGAGCGCGAGGCCGAACGCGTGACGCGTCGCGAAGGCCCGCTTCTCGACCGACGAGGCGAACTTCGTGCCCTTCGTGATGGTCTTCCAGTCGGGGTCCGCCAGGCCGCGCGGGGCCCCGGGCGGCTCGGGCGTTTCGCCCTCCGGCATGGGCGGGCAGAGGGTGAAGTCGGGCTTCTCCTCGGGCAGGGCCAAATCCTCGAGGGCCTCGGCCACCTCGTCTTCCGTCAGCGGCTTGCCGTGGTACCCGACCTCCTGGAGCTTCGAGATGCCCCAGCCCTTCGTCGTCCGGGCGATGACGACCGCCGGTTTGTCCCTCGACGCGTCCGGCGCCAGGGCCTTGCGGATGGCGTCGGGATCGTGGCCGTCGATCACCAGGGGCACGAGGCCGTAGGCGTCGACCTTGCGGGCGAGGGTCTCGGCGCTTTGCTGGTCGGAGACGTAGTCGGACTGGCCCATGCCGTTGCAGTTGAAGATGACGTGGACGTTCGCCAGGCGGTGGTCGGCGATGAAGTCGAGGGCCTCCCAGATCTGGCCCTCGCGACTCTCGCCGTCGCCGCAGAGGACGTAGACCTGCTTGTCGAGGCCGTCCATCCGGGCCGCCAGCGCCACTCCCGCCCCGACACTCACGCCCTGGCCCAGCGATCCCGTGGCCGCGTCGAAGAACGGGAAGCCGATGGCCGGGTTCGGGTGGCCGTCGAGGAGGCTGGCGATGTCGCGGAGGCGCCAGAGGTCCTCGACCGTCAGCTTCTTGGCCGCCTCCGGGCTCGCGCCCACCACGCCGCCGAGGTCGGCGTAGGCGGCATAGATGATGGGAACAGCGTGGCCCTCGGAGAGGACGAGGCGGTCGCTCCGCGGGTTCCACGGATTGGCCGCGTCGTACCGCATCGTGTGGTACATGAGGACCGTCGTCAGGTGCGCGAGGCTGAGGCCCGAGCTCGGGTGCCCCGAGCCCGCCTCGGCGGTCATGCGGACACAGTGGCGTCCGAGTTCGATGGCCTTGTAGCGGACGGCGTCGGCGAAGCTGCTCATCGGACCCTCCTTCGGGGGCAGGGGTTTCGTTTCCCAAATAGTCACGCGGGCAAACCCCGGCCAAGGCGAGGTTTGCCCGAAATCGGCGTCGGCCTGGTTGCCGGTGGGCCTATTTACCAAACTCCCCGGCGGCTCGTCAATGAAAAACCGGACTGGGTACAGCGTGAAACACCTTTGCGATACCCAACCCCCCGCGGCGTGTTTAAGAAGGGCACCCCACGACGAGAGGGAGCCGTCCGATGACCATCCGCGCTGCTGCATTCCTGTTGGGTCTCGTGCTCGTTGCACTTCCGGCCGTCGCGGCCGAGCAGGGCCGCGTGATCGTCCTGGAGCTGGAGGGGGCGGCGGGGGAAGGGAAGCCGCTCAAGGTCCATCTCGATGCCGTGAGCGAGGAGGTGCGGGCGGCATTCGCGACGGGCTACAACGCCGTCGTGCACGACGGCGACGCCTCGGACCTCAAGCGGTCGGGCGACGCCGTCGCGGGGACGGTCAAGATCACCGTCCATCCCGACAACTACCTCCCCAAGGACGGGAACCCCGTTGCGTGCGCGTTCCAAATCGAGGCCCGAATCGCGGGGGACGAGGTCAAGGGGACGTACGAGGGGACATGGGGCGGCGAGGCGCGTCGAGGGGTCGTCGGCGGGACCGTCTCGACACGGCCGGATTACGCGCGGCCCTTCGGCTTGAAGGCCCGGCTGCTCGGGGCCCTGCATCGGCTCTATATGGCCCGCGGATCGAGCTGGAAGTACGCCCTCGACATGAATCTCATCGCCCGCGTCAAGGACGGCCGATGCGTCCGGCCGAGGTTCGAGACCATCGTCCCCGACTACCGCCGCTACTCGGCCATCGTCGAGGCGTGCGACCTGGCGGTCCGCGGCAACGACTTCGCCGGCACGTTCACGGCCCGCGTCGATTACGGCGGGCAGGGCGACAAGCACGCCCCGGCGCCGGTCGAGCTGCATCGCTACACGCTGCGCGGGAGGGTCATCGGCGACGTCGTCGGCGGCACGTACGACGTGACCGTGGGCGAAGAGCACCGGGGCGAGGGGCTTCGGTTCGCCGGGACGCTGGACTTCGGCCCGCCGCCCGACCCGACGCGGAGCCTGGCGACGCTGCGGCTGCACGATGCGATGAAGGAGGGGCCGGTGCTTCTGAGCCTGAGCCTGGCCGACGACGGGCTCGTCAACGGCCTGGCCTACGCGAGCGGCTACAACCATCAGCCGCACGACCTCGACGCCTCGGGTCTCCGGCTCGACGGGCGGCGGCTGCGCGGGAAGGTCGTCGTCTCGATCGTCCCGGACTGCTACAAGCCGCCCGAGCGGTTCGATCTCCCCTACGAGATCGATGCCGCCATCGTGGACGACGCCGTCACCGGCACGTTCACCGGCGAGGACCGCGGCCGCAAGGTCGAGGGGACCGTGACGGGGAGCCTCAGGCCGAAGCGTGAGCCGGTCGTGCCGCCCAAGAGGGAGGACCTCGCAGAGGTCACGCTCGAGCTCGGCTACTCGCTCGTCAAAGGGGCTGCGCCCAAGCGGGAGGCCCACGCCGTCAACCACGCCCACGTCCGCTTCGCCCTCGCAGGCGGCAAGGTGACCGAGGTCGTGGTCCACAACCCGCATGACCGGACGATTTTCGACGCGAAGGTGACCGACTCCGACCTTCGTCTCGACGGCGACCGGCTGACCGGCTCCGTCGCCTTCGATCTCGAGTCCGACGCCGTCCAGGGCGGCCGGTACGTCTTCCGCTTCGAGGCCATCGTCGACGGCGACCGCCTCCTCGGCTTCTGGCGCGGCACGCACGAGGGGCGGGACATCCTGACGAAGAGCGCGAAACTCGGGGGGCAGGTGCGGTAGGGCGGAGGCCCCTTCCGGCCTCCCCGTGAAGCGAATCACGGCCCCTCGGCGACTCGCTCCGGTCTCGTGAATCGTTTCACGGGGAAATTCGACCCCCCGAATTTCGCCTCGCGCCAGCGTTACCCCCATGCGTAGATGCCTCGGGCACCAATGTCAAGATAGGCAAGGTTTTTGGCAAGCTGGGTAATATGCGGCCGCCGAAAGTGATCGTTCCCCGGCCGAACACCCCCCGTTTTCGGGCGGCGCAATCGGGGCCCCACCCCGCCCGAAAAATCCCCCCGCTCGACTTTTGCCCCGCCCGCCGCGGCGCCTTTTTGCGCGAAATACAGGAAGAGGTGGTAAAAGGCGCGGTCGCCGCTGCGCCGCGCGGTCTCCCGCCTTCGTCCGCGAACCCGAAGGCAACGGCGGCGCCGAACGGTTCATCCGGACCCTCAAGGAAAACCTCCTCCGGGTCCGCACCTTCGAGACCGTCGAGCACCTCCGCCAGGCGCTTCTGGAGTTCAAACGCCTCTACAACGAACACTGGATCCTGGAGCGTCTCGGCTACCGCACCCCGGCCCAGACCCGAAAAGATGCTTGCTTGACGCTGGAGGTCGCGGCATGATTACCGGCAACGAAGTATCCAAGAAACCGAGGGCGGTACAAAGGCCACTCGCGACCCCGCAAGTCGGGACACAGAGCCCCCGCCCAATCTGTGGGTTCACCGCGCACATGCCAGCGCCAACCGGTACGCTGCGCAGGTAAAAGACGCGCCTACGGCGGTGCGTCGGGCACGTCCCCCAGAGATATGCGATGGAGCATGCTGTCGTAGCTCTTGCTGTCTGTCCCCGCAAATGCTGTGAAGAGGCTACGGTTTGACAGAATGGCTTCAAACACGCGACGCATAATGGTAAGCAGAGATGCCCGTTTACGTGTAAGCGTCGAAACGCTGTACTTTGATCCGTGCACAATCTGGCCGCGAAAATTGTAAAGATCCTTAATTTGCCTGAAGAACCGTGATCGAGCCTTCGCGTCGGAAGGAGCCAGCAACCAAGCTGTCCTGGATGCCAACTGGAAGGTCAGTTCCGTCCTCTCGTGGCCCAGCAGTGTCTCCAGGCAAATGGTGAGCGCGACGTAGTCATAGGGGTCTCGCACGCGGAACGAATCGGCGAAGATCCAGAAGGCCCTTACAAGACGGGAAGCGTTAGCGCGCCTGCGCTCCTCGACTTTCTCAAGCTCCTTCAAGTATGCCCGGAAAAAACCCTCAAAAAACCATTTTATACTGATTGCGCGCGGCGCCTTAAACGTGGGTATTGGCTGGCCTGCTGACTGGAGTTCCTCGGCACGCGCACGCGCAAGATTCGCCGTACGGCGCTTGACCTCTGCGTTGCCGGCCTTGAGATAGCCATTGCCCTTCTTCTCGCTAGCGAATGTTGCAACGACCTGCTCCACCCCACACACGTCCCTCAACTTGTCCCAATGCTGCGACACGCTCTCAAGCGGGTCCGATGCATCTTCGGGCTTGGGGGGCACAAAGGGCTGAATTGGGTCCGCCCAGGTCGGGTCGGTGGGAACGACCCCTTCGAGGTCGATCTCCGTGTATTTCCCGCTTGCCAAAAACCAGCACGAGTAACGGTAGCTGTCCGGCACAGACCCGAACAGGCGGCAGCAGTCGATGACTCCGCGCAGCATGGCATCAGCCACCCGTCTGTAGAAAGAAGCGGCGAATGCCTTGGGAAGCGCGTCGGACTTGGGTACTGGCACCAAGGCAACAGAATTCGACTCAGCGATAACCATAAGCACGTCGTCCGAGCAACCCTCTTGCCTCTTGGCCGATTCGATGAGCGCTGCGCGCGTTGGTGGGGTCAGCGGTTGGATCCGAAACCTTGCCCCCAAATCGCAACCGGCCCAGTCCTCAGGCACGTCAAACTGAGGCAAGGGCGCCAGTAGAGTCCGTGCACCCGGCATCCTCTGACTCCCACAATTCGGTTCAGTTGCCATCCACCAGCCTGGATCGCGAGTGCCATTGCAGCAGGCACGGTGTGTACCGCCCTCGGTTTCTTGGACACTTCGTTGCCGGTAATCATGCCGCAACCTCCAGCGTGGAGCAAGCCTCTTTTCGGGTCTGGGCCGGGGTGCGGTAGCCGAGGCGCTCCAGGATCCAGTGTTCGTTGTAGAGGCGCTTGAACTCCAGGAGCGCCTGGCGGGAGAACCCTCGTTCGCCAAGGCTGCGAACGGGCAAGGCCTGAACACTGGCGGTCAAGCCGCCCGTGCCGCCCGGTCCGGCATCCGTCGAACCGGGCCCGGGGGCGG
>CAYWVR010000037.1:25403-31986 GCA_964461715.1 uncultured Anaerolineales bacterium | reverse complement strand
GTCGCAGAAAGTGTGTCGCTTAGGGATAAAACGTTTCACGAATTCCGCCAAACGTCCGCGCGCAAGGCGCCCGGCCCCCCCATCTTGCGCACCTTCCCGCCGGCCTCGCGATCCGCCTGTCCGCTTCGCCGACCCCAACATCTTGGGGGTGGAAGGTCCGAGGTTTCATTTGCTCAAATGTCCTCGTTGGGCGCATTGTAGCGAGAGCGAGAGGATGAAGAGAGGGCCGAAGTCGACCGGTGCCGCTTGACCTGGGGCGGGTTTACCCTATCATGGGGGGTGCCTTTCGGGACCCGGGAACGGTTCGATGCGATGGCCCTGCCGGCACGGATGGGTGATGGCGGCCCTGGCGATGCTCGTGGCCGGGTGCGCCGGGGAATCGCCCGAAAGCGCTTCTGAAGGCCCGAATTCGGCCTCCCGGGGCCATTCCGACGCCGCCCCCGCCGGTCGCGGCGAGACCCTCCACGAGGCGGCCCAAAGCGGCGATCTCGCGGCCCTGGAAGCCCTTCTGGCAGCCGGAGAGGACGTCTCGGCCCGCGATGCCGACGGGCGGACGCCCCTTCACGTTGCGGCCCTGAATGGGCATCTACGGGCCGTCGACGCCCTTTTAGAGGCCGGAGCCGCGGTGGACGCGGCCGATGCGGCGGGACGGACGCCGGTTCGCCTCGCGCGGTACGAATCGCACCCGAAAACGGCCCTGGCGCTACTGGAAGCAGGGGCTGCGCTCGAAAAGGAGGTGCCGGGGGCTCGGGAACTGCTCCTTCTGGCGTGCGAGGCGGGCGGGGAGCGGGCCACCGGCACCATCCTCGCCGCCGGGGCGGACCCCAAGGAGCCGCTCGGCACGGGCGAAATGGCGCTGCACGTGGCGGCCCGAAACGGCCGTACCGGGGCCGTGAGGGCCCTTTTGAAGGCCGATGCTGACGTAAACGCCCGGAATTCCGAGGGCCTGCGGCCACTCGACCTGGCAGTGGAGGGGGGATATGAGAGGGTGTGCGAGCTGCTCCTTGCGCGGGGGGCGTCGCCGCAGGAGGCGGAAGGCGGCTTCGACCCCCTCCTAAGGGCCGCAGAGGCCGGTCGGCTGGACATCTGCGAGCTGCTCCTCGACGCCGGGGCCAAGATGACACGCCGCGAAGGGGGGCCCCTGACGGCGGCCCTGGAGGCCGGCCACGCGGACGTCGTGCGGCTTCTCATCCGGCGCGGGGCGAGGCTGGATGTGCCGGACCGGGGCGGATACGTGCCTCTAACGTACGCTGCGGCGTCCGGGAGGGCGGATTTGGTGAAGATGCTGCTGGCGGCCGGGGCCGACCCGGACGGCCGGGGCAAGCGCAGGGGCCGCCACAAAGACGACCTCCCGCCGCTGCTGGCCGCGGTCGAGCGGGGCCACCGAGAGGTGGTCGAGCTGCTCATCGCGAAGGGCGCGGACCCGCGGATCGAGGATCGTAACGGCCGCTCGGCACTGCACTTGGCGGCGGAGCGGGGGTACGGGGAGCTGGCCGCGCGGCTCCTTACGCACAAGCTGGACGTGAACGCTCAGGACGACCGCCGCCGCACCCCCCTGATGGAGGCCTGCCTGGGGGGTTACGGCGAGGTGGCCCGGATGCTCCTATCGAAGGGGGCGGACCCCGGGAAGGCCGACGATGAGGACCGGACGCCCCTGATGCAGGCCTGCGGGCGCGGGGATGCCGCCACGGCCGAGGCCCTCGTCAGGGCCGGCGCGGAGGTCCGGAAGGCCGATCGACAGGGCGTGACGGCCCTTTTCGAGGCCGTCCGGGCGGGTTCGGAGGACCTCGTGCGGAGGCTCCTGGCCAAGAGCGCCGAGGCGAAACACGCCGACCGCGACCGCCGCACCCCCCTCCACGAGGCCGCCGCCGCCGGTCATGCGGGGCTCGTGCGGCTGCTCCTGGAGCACGGGGCCGACCCGAAGGCCGCCGACGGCAAGGGCGCCACGCCGCTGCACGAGGCCGTCCTGGGAGCCGATGCGGAGGTCGTGGACGCCCTTCTGGAGGCCGGGGCCGACCTGGAGGCCCGCGACGAGGAAGGCACGCCTTTGGTCCTGGCGGCCCGTTGGGGGCCGCGGGAGATGGTGGAGCACCTGATCGCCAAGGGTGCCGACGTCAACGCTCGTGGCCGCCGCAATACCCCCGTCGGCGAGGCCATCGAGTACGGCCGGCCGCACGTGGCCCGCCGCCTCATCGAGGCCGGGGCGAAGCTGGACCTCGGGGGCGACGGCGAGGGCGAGGCCCCGCTCGTCAAGGCCGCCCGCCTGGACGCCGAGCTCGCGGCCCTGTTGCTGGAGCACGGGGCGAAGGTGAACGTGGACGAGGGCCGGGCCCTGCCGATGGCCGCGGAAGCGGGCCGCGCGGACGTTTGCCGCCTCCTGCTGGAAGCCGGGGCGAACCTGGAGGCTCGGGACGGCTATGAGACGGCGATGCACAAAGCGGTCAAGAACCGGCATACGGAGGTCGTGAAGCTGCTTCTTGAGCGGGGGATGCCGGTTGACATCCACGCACCGAACGGCACGTCGCTGCACTATGCGGCCCGCTACGGTTTCGCGGACCTGGCCACGTTCCTGATCGAGCGCGGGGCGAACGTGAACGCCCACTGCCAGCACGGCACGCCGCTCCATTATGCCGCCAAGGAAGGGCGCCTGGAGGTGGCCCGGGTGCTTCTGGAGGCCGAGGCGGACCCGAACCGTCAGGACGACGGCGTGACGCCGCTCTACGAGGCCGCCGCCCACGCCAACGAGGCGATGGTCGAGTTGCTGCTGGCGTTCGGGTCGGACCCGAACCTGGGTGGATCGGGTCGCAAACCCCTCTACAGGGCCGTGGAGGCGGAAAAGGCATCCGTCGTCAAGCGGCTCCTGGCGGCCGGGGCCGACCCGAACGTCGGGGAACCCGACGACGATCACTTGCCCCTCGTGCGGGCCGTCGATTGCCGCGAAAGGGAGATCGTCGAGGCCCTGCTGGCCGCCGGGGCCGATCCGAACCGCGACGACGGCCAATGGACGCCCCTCGTGCGGGCCGTGGACCGCCGCGACGGGGGGCTGGTGCGGCTTCTGCTGGAGAAGGGGGCCGACCCGAACCTCAAGAGTCCCAAGCAAGGGTCCCCGTGGGACAGGGCCCGGAAGCGCAAGCGAGAGTCTATCCAGCAGCTTCTCAAGGCGCATGGGGCCAAGTAGGCGGGAGGGGCCATGGCGAGCGACGAAGGGGCCATCAGCCGGACGGCGGCCCGGATTGCATGGGTGCTGGGGGGCCTTCTGGCGGCGGGGCTCGTTGTGGCGGTGGTCCTCTACGTGGCGGCCCGGTGGCTCTATCCGCTGCCTTTCTCGGGCCCCTGGAGCGGACAGGTGATCGACGCCGAGACGGGCGAGCCGATCGCCCGGGCCCGGGTCCGGCTCCAGTGGACTTGCTACGATTCGCCCCTGCCGGACGGCGGAGGCATGTTCGTCGTCGGGTCCACCCATATCACGAACGCGACCGGCCGCTACACGTTCACCGTCCCGAGCGGCCGGGCCGGGTTCAGCTCGACCATGTTCACGGTCCACGTCCGGGCCCCGGGGTACATCGAACAGGTGGTGATCCTGGACCCCGAGAACCGGCCTCTGCCGCCCGAGACCGCGGCGTGGCCCTTCACCGAGACGACCGTGCGGACCGAGATGCCGCCGACGATGGACTTCGCTCTGGCACCCGCCACGCCGGTCTACCTGGAGGCGCTTACGTCAAACGACCCGGTGGTCCGCCGCACGGCCCGCGAGGAGTTGGAGAAGCTGGGGCACATCATCGTGGACCCCGGCGAGGACGGGTCGGAGCCTGAGCCGTCGCGGCCGCCGATAGCCCCTTCAGGGCCGTAGGATCCGCGAAAACGCTTGTTTCGGGGCCTCCGCGGGCGTAGCCTCTCGCCCATGACCTCGGTCGAGAAGTCCTCCGCCGGAGCGACGATGCTGGGCCTGGCGGCCATCGTGCTCTGGAGCACCGTCTTCGCGGCGGCCCGCCACCTAACCGAGGCCCTGGGGACGCTGACGGCGGCGACGCTGATGTGCCTGGGGGCGGGCCTGGCGGGCACGGCAGCGGTCCTGGCGACGCGGCAGGGACGGGCGGCCCCGGGGCGGATTCCTCGGCGGTTCCTCTTCGGGGCGGGGGCGGTCTTCGCGGCCTACCAGGTGGCCATCTTCACGGCCACGGGCTTGGCCTCGGGCCGGCCGCAGATGCTCGTCGTGGGCATCATCAACTACCTCTGGCCGGGCCTGACGCTCCTGCTGGCGGTCCCGATCCTGGGCCGCAGGCCCCGCTGGTGGCTCGGGCCGGGCCTGGTGGTGGCGGCAGGGGGGGTGGCCCTGGCGATGGCCGGGCCGGGCGGGCTCTCGTGGGCGGCTCTGCGGGAGGCGGCCCGGGCCGACGCCCTGCCTTACGGCCTGGCCCTGGCGGCGGCGTGCATGTGGGGGCTCTACTCGAACCTGCGGCGGCGGTGGGCCGGGGTGGGCGGCACGGCGGCCCTGCCCCTGTTCTTTCTGGCCGCGGGGCTCGTCCTGGCGGGGGTGCGGCTTGCGGGGCCGGCGGAGCTGTCCACGTGGTCGTTCGCGACGGTCGCGGCCCTGGTCTACGTGGCCCTGGTGCCGATGCTGGCCGCGTACACGTTCTGGGACGTGGCGATGCGGCGGGGGCACATGACGCGGGTCGTGGCGTGCTCGTACGCGGCCCCGGTGCTCTCGACGCTGGCGAGCAGCCTGATCCTGGGGATTGACCCGGGGTGGGAGATCGCGGCGGGGGCGGCTCTCGTGGTCCTCGGCGCGCTGGTGGCGTACCGAGGGACGGAAGCGGCCTGAGACTCGGCGCGGGGTGGCCGCGGGGAAGGCGCGGAGCGTACAATGGCGGCATGGATACCCTCACGCAGGGGCTTCTAGGGGCCGTGACGGCCCAGTTGGGCTTTCGCCAGAAGATCGGCCGCGATGCCACCTGGATGGCGGCGGCGGCGGCGGTGGCCCCGGACCTGGACATCTTCGTGGCCCCGCTGCTGGCCCTCTCGGGGGCGGAGATGGACGGGCTGGAGCACGTCTCCTCGCACCGCGGGGTCACGCATTCGCTGGTGGCGGCCCCGGTGCTGGCCCTGGCCATCGCGGGGCTCTGGTGGTGGGCCCGGAGGCGGGTCCACGAGGCCCGCTCCCAGTCTCCGGGGGGCACGGACACGCGGCCGCCGCCCTTTCGGCTGCTTTACGGATGCACGCTCGTGGCCGTCCTCTCCCACCCGCTGCTGGACTGGTGCACGAGCTACGGGACACAGCTCCTGGCCCCGTTCTCGAGCGCGCGCTACGCCGCCGACGCGATCGGTATCATCGACGTCCTCTACACGTCGCTTCTCCTGGCCACGCTGCTGGCCTGCTGGATCGCCCGCAGGATCACGGGCACGGTAGCCCGGCGGGCGACGCGGGCCGTCGGATGGGCGGGATTCGCCCTGAGCGTCGCGTACCTGGGCGCCGGGCGGCTTCTGCACGACGCGGCCGTGCGGCAGGCGCGGGCGGCCGTCGGCGAGGGGGCCGAGATCGTCCGGGCGGACGCGTATCCGGCCGTGGGGGCGATTTTCCTGTGGCGCACGGTCGTCGAGACGCCCGAGGCGTGGGTCGTGAACCGGGTGCGGCCCCTCACGGGCTACGATCCGCGGCGCCAGAAACGCGTGGCGAAGCAATCCGGCCCGTGGATCGAGCGGGCCCGGGCGCTCCCGGAGACCGAGCGGTACGCCTGGTTCGCCATGGGCCGTGTCCGGGCCACGCACCGGCGGATGGACGGGCAGCACGTGGTCGAGGTCCACGACATGCGGTACGGGTGGCCGCTCTCGAGCCCGGAGAGCCTGTGGCCACTGGTGGTGCGGTTTTCGGCGGAGGGGGAGGTGCGGGAGGTGGCCCGGGTCCGCAGGCAGCGGGGAGGGGAGGGGTTCGGGTCGATGGTCGAGGCGATGTGGGACGACGTCTGGGCGCCGTGAGATCCCCCGGCAGCAGCGCACCAGGGGGGCCCTACGGCAGCAGCTTGGGGGGCTTGCCCTCCTCGAAGGCGATGGCGATGGCCCGGGCTTTCTCGCGGGTCGAGATGTCCGGGTAGACGGGCGCGTCGTGAAAGCCGCGCGCGGCCAGCATGCGGGCCACCAGAAGTCGGACCTGGCCGGCCTGTCGGGACGCCTCGCCGAGGATGCGCATGGTCTCCTGGGGGGAATGGAAGCCCATGCCGTTGTTGGACATGATGTAGTCCCAGCGGAACTGGGCCTCGCGGAGCGTCTGCCGCACGGGCGCCAGGGCCTCGTCGTCGACGCCCGCCTCCATCGCCGCCGCCACGTCGAAGTGAGCGGGCACCAGAAGCTCCTCCGTGGCGATCTTCGCGGTGTGGACCTTGTCCTGGATGGCGTAGACGCGGGCGCGGATCTCCTCCTCGCTCCATCGGTGGCAGACGGCGCAGCTCCGGTCGATGGCCAGGAGGGGGCTCTGGACGTGGTGGTCGGTGAACTTGACGCCGCCCTCGCTGACGTACGGCATGTGGCAATCGGCGCAGGCCACGTCGCGGTAGGCGTGGACGCCCGTTTGCCAAAGCTCGTAGTCGGG
>CAYWVR010000037.1:0-25303 GCA_964461715.1 uncultured Anaerolineales bacterium | reverse complement strand
ACCAGGTTCATCGTCTGCGGGTCGTGGCAGTCCTGGCAGCCGATGGGGTGGGTGATCTCGTCCTTGAGGTCCGCAAACGGCGTCTCGTAGAACCGGGCGACGCCGATGATGCTCATGACGCGCGGGACGTCGCTGCTCTTGCAGGTCCAGCAGGTGCCGGGCGTCGTGGGCGGAGCGACGCGAGGGGTGGCCGTGACGTCCTGGA
Organism: uncultured Anaerolineales bacterium; assembly: GCA_964461715.1. Taxonomy (GTDB): domain Bacteria; phylum Planctomycetota; class Phycisphaerae; order FEN-1346; family FEN-1346; genus CAYWVR01. The sequence goes on along the minus strand of CAYWVR010000037.1, from coordinate 25,098 downwards.
CGCTGTACCCATGGCCTCGGGCCTGGTCGTAGCCCTTGCTGAAGCCGTATCCGGCCCAGAGGATGACGAGGCGCGGGTCCTCGTCGAGGTAGTCGCGGTGGGCGGCGCCGCCGTAGCGGGTGCGGGTGTCGGTGATGCGGGTCTGGCGCCAGGTTTCGTACTCGCGGGGGTAGTTCTCGCCCCATTCGGAGGAATCGGGCTCGTACGCGGGGAGCCTCTTGAGGACCAGGGCGGGCCGCTGGGCCTCCCATCGCCGCTCCATGATGGAGACGGCCAGCATCCCCAGCAGCACGACCACGGTGGCGGCCAGGACGAAGGTGAAAAAGCCCAGCCAGCGTCGGCGCGGTCTTCTTTCGGAAGGCTCGGCCATCGGCCCCTCCCCTTCGATCGGCGGATGTGCGGGCTCGACGCCCTACGGCTCGATCTGGCTGAGCCACTCGTCGGCGCGGCGTTCGGCCTCGTCGCGTTCGATACCGTAGGCCTCCTGGAGGCGGCCGACGAGGATTTTGAAGTCCCCGCCGATGCGCTCGACGTCGTCGTCGGTGAGCTTGCCCCACTGCTGGCCGACCCGGCCCTTGAGCTGGCGCCACTTGCCTTTGAGCGTGTTGCGGTTCATCGCGCGTGCCTCTTTCCGGGTTTACGGGACCGGCCCGTCCGGTCCGCTAGTCCTCGACGGCCTCCTCGGCCTCCTCGGTGGCCTCCTCGGCCTCCTCCATGGCGCCCTCGGTGGCCCGCTCGGTTTCCTCGCCGGCCTCTTCGAGAGCCTCCTCGGCTTCCTGGAGGGCTTCGCCGGTCTCCTCGGCGGCCTCTTCCAGCGGTCCTTTCTGCTCGCAGCCCGCCAGCCCGAGCGGGCCGGCCAGGGCCGGCAGGGCGACAACCGCCCAGACCATGAATCGCATCCATCGGCTCATGCGCAGCATCGGTAGCCTCCTTACGTGCGTTCCTCTACGGTTTCATCCACTCCAGACCCGCGGCCGGGAGCTGGGGGCGGCGGACGTGCGGCGAGGCGCTCAGGCTCTGGACGTCCCCGTGGACGTTCCGGTGACAGTCCCAGCAGACCCGTTCCTCCGCCGCCGCCAGGCGCACCATCTGCATCGGGTCGGCGTGGCAGCGAACGCAGTTGCCCTGGACGACGGGCACGGCGGCGGGGTTCAGACGGAGGACCTGGGGCTCGGCCCGGATCGTGAAGACCCACGAGTGCCGCAACCCGTCCCGAGCCTTGAACGCCCAAGACGCCACGGGGTTCGTGTGGGGCACGTGGCAGTCGTTGCACACGGCCACGCGCCCGTGGCTTCCCCGCTGCCAGGTGGCGTAGGCGTGGGTCATGAGGTGACAGTTGATGCAGGTCTCGGACTCGTTGGAGAGGTAGCTGGTGGCGTTCGAGACCCGCACGAGTACCAGGCCCAGCCCCACCGCCGCCCCTGCGGCGAGACCGGTGGCAATCCGCCACCCGCGGGGCACGCCGCGCAGCCACAGGATGTCCCCCGGGCGGGTCTTCATACGGTCAAGCGTACCGGCCGCCGGAGGGTCCACGCAACGGGCAGGCGAAATCGTCACGTCCCCGGCGCTTGCATCGGGGCGGAACGTGGCCTAGAATCTTCCCGGGAGGTCCGACCATGTCCAGACTTCTGACGCTGGCCGCCGCGGGCACGATCCTGGGGATGCTTCTGGCCGCGCCCGGCCCCGCGCGGGCGGCGCGCGGCGTGGACGACGACGCCGTCCAGCGTGCCCTGGAAAAGGCCAAGGAATGCCTCATCAACCAGCAGCAGGACGACGGCACCTGGATGGAACGGGAGGAGCATGGCGCCGCCCAGCCCTATGGCCGCTCCGAGCTCGCCATGCTAACCCTCACGCACCTCGGCATGAAGGCCGACGAGCCGGTCATGAAGAAGGGCTGGGACGCCCTCCTCAAGCGCAACTGCGATTACGTCTACGCCCGGGCGCTTCGGGCCATGGCCCTGGCCGCCGTCCAGGAGCAGCTGGCCGGCGAGCGCCGGACGCGGGCCCGCAAGGCCCTCGTATCCGACGTCAACTACCTCATCCGCACCCAGGGACGCCACGGCGGGTGGAACTACCGCGGGGGCGGCAACCAGGCCCGCGCCCGTTACGACCTCTCCAACACCCAGCTCGCCATTCTCGGGCTCCGCGATGCCGCCCTCGCCGGCATCGAGGGCATCCCTGTGGCGACCTGGAAACGGACCCAGGACCTGTACCTCCGGGTCCAGCTGGCGGACGGGTCCTGGAACTACGGCGAGCACAACGCGGGCATCGGCAACGATACGCCCGGCTACGGCTCCATGACGGCCGCCGGTCTGGCCTCGATCTACATCACGGCCGACATGCTCATGCCGGGCGGGGGATGCCCGTGCACCAAGGGGCACTCGCGGCCCGTGGGGGCGACGGTCGAGCGGCCCATGGGCGCGGCCCTGATGTGGCTGGAGCGCAACTTCAGCGCTCGCTCCAATCCGCGTTCCCCCCGCGACCCCGATTGGTACCACTACTACTGGCTCTACGGCCTGGAGCGCGTCGGCCTCGCCTCCGGCCACATGTACTTCGGACGCTACAACTGGTACCGCGAGGGGGCCAAGCTCCTCGTCGCCAGCCAGGGCGCCGACGGAAGCTGGGGCTCGGACCTCTCCGACACCTGCTTTGCCGCCCTCTTCTTACACAAGGGCCGCGCCCCCATCCTCTTCGAAAAGCTTCAGTTCGAGGGCCGATGGAACAGCCACCCGCGGGACCTGGCGAACCTGACCCGCTATGTCAGCCAGGTCAAGGAGCAGCCCTTCCAGTGGCAGATCGTCAGCCTCTACACCCCCATGGAGGACCTGCACGAGGCCCCCGTCCTCTACCTGACCCCCGAGTCCGTGCCCCCCTTCGGCGACGAGGAAAAGGCCACCCTCCGCGAGTTCACCGACACCGGCGGCACGCTCCTGGTGGAGGCGTCCTGCGGCAACCGGGCGGTTCGCGAGTGGTTCGAGGCCTTCGCCGCCGAGGTCTGGCCCGAGTGGTCCCTGGAGAAGCTCACGGACGACCACCCCGTCTTCAATGTCCCCTACAAGCTCAAGACGACCCCTGAAATCCTGGGCATCTCCGACCCGCTGCGGACGTTCGTCTATTACGCCCCGGACGACGTCTCCTGCCCGTGGGAGATGAAGGCCGTCGCCACGAAGAACTACCTCTTCCAGTTCGGCGTGAACCTGTTCACCGTGGCCACGGACCGCAGCCCGATCCGGCCCCGCCTGACGGGCCTGGAGAAGCCCGACGAGGGCCGCCTGGGCGACCGCGTCCGCGTGGCCCGGCGGCGGAACCTGAAGCTGGCGCGCCTGAAGTACGACGGGCCCTGGGACGGCACCTCCCACTACAAGGTCTTCGAGCGGCTCTACGGCATCCTTCGCGAGAACGGCCGCATGTCCGTCATTATCGGCGAGAAGGGCTTGGCCCCCTCCGAGCTGACGGATGAGGACGTGGCGTACCTGGGCGGTGTGGGGAACGTAAGCCTCGCCGACGCGCAGCGCGAGGCCCTCGGCGCCTACGTCGAGAACGGCGGCTTCCTGATCGCCGAGGGGGTGGGCGGTAGCGTTGAGTTCTACAAGGCCATGGTCCTCCTCACCGGCCGGCTCGGTTGGCAGATGAAGGCCCTCGAAAACGACCACCCCGTCATGACCGGCGAGATCGGCCGCTCGACCGGCTTCAACCTGACCGAGGCCATCGAGTTCCGCCACGCCCTCAAGATCGCCCGGGCCGACAAGCCCCGGGCCGAACTGATCGGGCTCTATCGCGGCGACACGCTCATCGGCGTCTATAGCCCGTTCGACCTCTTGTTCAGCCTCGCCGGCTACGACGCCTTCGACCTGCGCGGCTACCGGCCGCCGGACGCGGCGGCGATCGCCACGAACCTCTTCATACACCTGACGGCCCTGCGGGTGGCCGAGGACGAGGCCGAGCGCGACCGGGCCCGCGAGGAGGCCCGCGAGAAGAGGGCCCGCGAGCGCGAGGAGCGCCTCCGCCGGCGCAAAGCGGAGCGCGAGGCCGAGCGCGAGGCCGAGGAAGAGACCGAGAAGGCCGAGAAAGCGGCCGAGGAAGCGTCGAGCGAGGCCGAGGAGACGCCTGAGCAACCCGACGCCGAGACGCCCGAGGCCACCGAGGACGAGGTCCCCGAGGTCATCGACGACGCGCCGTAGCCGCGGCGCGCGACCGTTTGGCTATTCCGCCCCTTCCGGCAGCGGCAGACCCGCGAGCTTGGCGCGGGCGATGTCGATGAACGAATCGCTCTCGGCCCGCCACTGCTTGAGCGTCGTGCGGGCCGTCTGCGCGTTCGCCCAAAGGAGGGCCAACCGGTCGATCAGGTTCATCCGTCCGCCACGGAGGACCTTCCGCAGCCGCTCCATCTGGAGGCCCCCCCACCGGTAGAACCGCCGATGGGCGTCGAGGACGGCCATCTGCATCTCGGCGATGCTCATCTGCCCGCCCTGGTAGACGCAGTGCGACCCGTCGTAGAAGTCCCAGTCGCGCGGGAAATCCGTGAACACCAGGTCCGAGTGCATCTCGTCGAAAAGAGGCGTCCCCGGAAACGGCGTCAGGATGCTGATCTGGAGCGTCTCCAGGTGCATCTTCCGGGCGAAGTGCACGATCTCGTCGGCCGTCTCCTGCCCATGCTGCGGCCCCAGGACGAACATCCCGTGGACCCAGAAGCCCGTGTCGTGGAGAATCCGCGTGTCCTCCTGGAGCCGCGACTTCAGGTCCCGCTCGCCCTGGTATCCCTTGTGCCAGTGGGCCGCCGTGGCATCGTCGATGGTCTCGTAGCCGACGTAGAGCACGTCGCCGCCGGCCCGCTGCATGGCCCGCAGGAGGGGTTGATCCAGCGTCCGCCGCGACGCGTCCGCCCACGGGAAATCCACCCGGGCTTGGGCGTTGAAGCGGATGTCCAGCGGTCCGACCCGCTCCAGCAGCTCCCGCGTCCACGCCCGGTCGGCCGTGAAGTTGTCGTCGTAGAAGAAGAAGTGGCCGAACCCCTGGTCGACGTAGGCCTCGAGGTCCGCGCAGACCTTCTCGACGCTCTGCCGCCGCACCCGTCGCCCGAACATCCGGGTCACCGAGCAGTACGTGCACCCGTAGGGGCACCCGCGGCTTGTGGCGACGGGCAACTGATAGAGCTCGCGGCGGCGGCTCCCGGCGACGAGGCGGTCGAAGTCGCGCATCAGTTCGTACTTGAGGGCCGGGATGGCGTCGAGATCGGCCATCGGCACGGCATCGACAATGCCGCGGCGGAGGTCGCCCCGGGCCAGCGCCTCGATGACCGATTCCCCTTCCCCCCGCACGACGACGTCGCCGTGGTCCAGGGCTTCCTGCGGCCGGAACGTGGCGTGCGTGCCGCCGAAGGCGATCGTTGCCTCCGGCGCCTCGGCCCGGAGCCGCTTGGCCAGCGTGTAGCCCCGCCAGGCGGTCGGGGTCATGATGCTGATGCCGATGACGTCGGCGGAGGCGACGTCGGCCAGGGCCTCGGGGTTCTCGTCGAGGGGCCCGGAGATGTTCTCGTTATAGACGCCCGCGTCGAAACCGGCCAGGTCGAGGAGGGTGGCCAGCGTGACGGGGCCCAGGAGGGGCCATCGGCGAATCCAGGCGTTGAACGGCCGCCCCTGCCGCCCCTGCGGCTCGATTATGCGAATCTTGCGCGTCCGGCTCATGCATGCACCTTTGCGGTCGGGCCTCCGCCTGCGGCTCACGCCGCCGCATCGGACGCACCGGGATTCAAGCTCCCCAGCCCGGCCGTCCCAAACCGCCGAGCGCCACCATTATCCTGACCTTTGCCGCACAATGCAATGGGCCGGTTCATTTGTCACCGGCGTCGAGCCACGCGGCGATCTCCCGGGCCAAGGACGCGATCTCGGCCGCCGTCTCGCCTGTCTCCAAACGCCGCGCGTCCCCATGGACGCTAATCAGAAGGGCCAGCGCCTGCCGCGCGATCTCCAGGAAACGTTCTTCCTCGCCGGCCCGGCCCCTGGGTGCGGACATCGTCCCCCCCTTTCCGCGCTCTCGCCCCCACGCCCTCGTCCCGCCTCCCATCCAGCAGCGTCCACGGATGTCGGATCACCTCGCCCTCCGGGAGGCCGACCGCTTCGCACAGGCGCACGAAATCGTGAAACGGGTCGGCAAAGCGCCCCGGGTCCCACGTTCCGACGAGAAGATAGTCTTCGTAATCGAGGAAAGCCGTGCGGGCCAGGCGGTGCACGGCATGGAGAAGCTGGGGGTAGGCGACGAGATCGACGGCGGCGGCAAGCAGCGCCCGCACGGCGGCCTGATAGGCCCGCTCACGCTGTCCGGGAGACGACTCGGGGTCGAGGCGGACCCTGCGTTCACGGCGAACCGCGGCCCAGAGGTGTTCGAGAATGCGGTTTTCCCAAGACGACGGTTGAGGACGACAGGGACCGATCGAGGTCACGGCGAAGCTCCCGTCCGTCACAGGCCCCGCGTCGGCGTCCCCCCGCGAGGCCGAATTCGCTCAACGTTCACCACCTCCTATCCCGTGCCTCAGGACCGGGCATCCGAGGGAAGGAATCTTAGCTGCCACAGAATTTTTTCTCTTGACTTCGGGCGGCTCTCGGCCACAATATGTTGGGGGTCATGAGAGCAACGAGCCCAATTCAGTCTTGAAGGAACCGTTGCCCCGGAAGCGCTTGCCAGGAGCAAGCAACTCGAGTGAAGAGAACTGCTTTGCTTGGCCGATAGAAGGATCGGTCCCGAATGGCCGCAGAAGGCCGCCGGAAGGCATTGCTGCTCAGGCGGGGCCGCTTGGGGCGAGGGCATGCGACATCTCCTGGTTATGAGACTTGGGTGACACTAAAGTATACCCCGCCCGAGGCTCAAGTCAAGCGGCGAAAAGGGCGAAAGCTTGGAGAACCAGTCAAACTTGGGGAATTGCGACGGGAGGGCAAGCGTGGCTGACCTAGCGCTGATCCGAAGGCTTCGCCTGGCCGTCTCCCAGATCGGCGAAGGCCGGCAGAAGGATGCGGCCCGTGAGGCCCGCATCGCCGAACCGCAGCTCTCGAACTACTTGAGGGGCGTGCACCGGCCTTCCGAGCCCGTGCTGCGGCGGCTGGCCGAGGCTGCGGGGGTTCGGGCCGAATGGCTCATTCATGGCGAGGGCCACCCCTGGTCGGCCGAGTCCCCTGCGGTCGAAGCGCCGGCGACCGCGCCGCGGCTCTCCATCCGAGACATCGCCCGCCTCGCCGAAGCCCTTGGGGTCTCGCCGGCCGGCGCCGACCGCGGTTCGGCCAAGACCGGCGACCGGCAAGATCGGCGGGCACGCAGAATCGTGAAGGCAGAGGAATATCGGAACCTCCGGCCGAATATCAAAGGCGAGTTCGTTGCCATCACCGGCCGCGCCGCGGCTGGGGTCTCCTCGCTTACGCCGGCACAGGGCTTTTCGTGTGAGGCGGCGACCGAGTACATCCGCTTCCCCGGAGCCGTGCCCCGGAACTTCGCCGTCCGCATCGACGGGGCCAGCATGGAGCCCGATTTTCCCAACGGGTCGATCGTCCTCGTCGGCGGCGAGTTTCAGCCGCACGACGACCCTCGGCCCGCACTGGTCTTCTACAAGGACGCGGCAGGCAACGCGCGGCACGCCGTGAAGGTGGTATCACGAGACGAAGAGACGGGCGATTACGTCCTGGCGCCGCTGAACACCGAGATGTTCACCGAGGAACGGGTCCCCGGAAAGCGCTTCGGCGGAGCCTACGCCGTCATCACAGGACTCGCCTGACAGGACCGGCGGCGGCTCGTCCCCTACCCCGACAAGAGGCCCACCGCGTACGGACACGCGACGCGAGCGCGGAATTGGCGGGGGGCGGGGGTGCGGCGGCGGCCACGGGGGGGCTTGGGCTTGGAGGCAAGGGCGCGGAGGTGGTAGCCGCCGATGCGGAAGTGGTACTCCCCCAGCGTCCCGGAGAGCGTCCCGTTGGCGTTCGTGCTCCAGGCGACGGTGCGGCGGCGGGGGTTGATGGCGATGACGAGCTGGACCTCCGTCTCCCGCATGCCCACCAGGTCGTCCCGCGTCAGACCCACCATGCCCTCGGCCCCGCGGTAATCGGGGTGGGAGTGGAACTCGCCCAGGTACTCGTACTTCGGGAACCGGGCCAGGATGCCCTGGATGACGCGGTTCTGCCGCTCGAACAGGCTGACCTGCGAGAACCGCCGCTCGGCCGTCTGGTAGGCGATGGCCCCCTCGACGATCACCTTCTCGTCCAGGGCGTAGCCGAACAGGAGCCCGTAGCACTCGCGGCGATAGACCTCCGCCGTGGCGAGGATCATGCCGAGGAACGCCCCCTCCGAGACGTAGATGTCCTTCACGGCGCCTCCTCGTCCGGCGCCCGGGCCTCCGCCACGAGGCTCCGCAACCACTCGCCGTAACGGTTCAGCAGGCCCTGCGTGCGGGCCGCATCCTCGCGGACCTCGAGGTTCGCCTCGAAGACCCACACCCCGCCGCCCGTCTCGCCGATGGGGACGAGCGTGGCGTGACACTCGAAGTCCAGCACCAAGCCGAGGTCCTCGAAGTCCATCTCGGCCTCCCCCGAGGCCAGGTGCCAGAGCCGGTCCTCCATCCGCCCGTCGGGCCCCCGGGCGTGGACCCACCGCCAGGCCTGGACGTGGTCCTCGCGGACCCACCCGTAGACGGACCGCTCGGGCAGCTCGATGACGACAATCTCGTGGTCGGGGTCGGCCTCGCCGAGCGGGGCGGGGACGCGGCGGAAGAAGACGATCTGGACCCGCTCGCCGCGCGCAAGCTGGAACGTGGCCGAATCGTAGGTGATCTCGGCATCGGGGGCCCCGGTGGCCGAGAGGATCGTGGCGCGCGGCCGGCCGCACCCGGCGGCCAGCACCGACGTCACCGCTGCCGCGACGATCCATCGCATCCGCATGCCGCTCCTCCCTGACCGCCCTCACGGCAGGCCCGGACGTAGTATATCGGCCCCGGCCCCGAACTCAAAGATCGAACTCGGCAGGACGACCCCCGGCGCGGGCCGGCCGGAGTTCGTTTGACCTCTTGAACCGGCGTCGATAGACTGATAGGGGTCCTGGATGCGCGGCGCCCGCGACGGCCCTCTCGGCTTAGGGTGCCGGCGTCGAGGTCGAAGGGAGCCGGCATGTCCATCGACGTCGTCTGCGTCTGCGGCCGCACCTACACGTTCAGGGACGAGTTCGCCGGCCGGCAGGCCACCTGTCCCGACTGCGGGGCCCGGGTCACGGTTCCGGGCGGGGCGTTCGCGGAGGCGGCCCCGGAGGTTGCGGCGCCGGGCCGCGCGCCGCCGGCCCACCGGGACAAGGTCGCCTTTGCCGTGGCGATCCTGGGCCTGGCGGCCCTCGTGGTGGCGCTGATCGTGGTGTTCTGGACGGGCTGGGGCGCGCGGCCGTGGGATGCGGATGCCCCGGACCCGCCGGCCGCCGCCCCCGACGGCTAGGCCCGCGAAGGAGGTCGCTCATGTCTATCGAGGTCACGTGCGCCTGCGGCAAGACGTACCGGTTCAAGGACGACAATGCCGGTCGCCACGCCAAGTGTCCGGCGTGCGGCGAGGTGATCCGCGTGCCGGGCGAGGCCCCCCTGCCCCAGGGCGTTCCTGTGGCCATGCCCCCGAAGCGGGGCATGTCGGGGGCCGAGAAGGGGGCGCTGGTGGCGGCGGCGGTGGGGGTTGTGGCCCTGGCCATCGCCATCCCCGTGCTGATGTTCCGCGACCCGAAGGACCCGCGGGCCCGCGCGGCCGTCGAGCCTGCCCCGCCGCCGTCGCAGGAGACCGCCGTCCTCGAGACGCCGCCTCCGATCGAGACGGCGCCTGAATCGGCCGCTTCGGCCGCACCCGCACCCGCCGAGCCTGCGGTGCCCGAGGCGCCCGAGCCCCCGCCTTCGCCGGCCGAGCCGGCCCGCGTGCCGGAGCGCGTCACCGATCCCATCACCGTCCACGCCGGGCCCCGCTGGGCACGCATCGTCCTGGACGAGGGCCTGTTTCCGGACGGGATGGCCTGGGCCAGTCTCTCGAACCGCTTCGCGATGGCCTCCACGGACGGCCTGAGTCCGTGGGACCGGCTGGCCCTGGACCTGACGCCGCCCGTGCCGGTGGCGGCCCTGGCCGATCGTCACGGGAGCCCCGAGATGGTGGATCAGTCCGAGGGGACCGAGTGGCACTGCTACGGGCCGCTCGCCTTCGGGGTCAAGCCCGGCGAGGACCAGTACCGCCGGGCCCGGGCCCCGATCAAGATGATGCGCCAGGGCCTGGCTGTCCTGGCCCGAGAGGCGGTCGACAAGGCTGTGGGCGCCGAGAAAGCGGTCGAGGAGGGCCCCGAAGAAGCGCTCTCCGGCGAGGGATCCGCGTATTGAGGCGGCGCGAAGCGTGGCCCATTTCCGGGCCCGCGGCCTTGTCTGAGCCCGGCTCGGCCGCTACGCTGGTAACGGACACGACCCGGCGCAACCCGTTCGCGGGCGGTGCTCAAGGCCCGTCCCGGATGCGGTCGATACGCCCAACAGACGCCGGTGGCCGACCCACGCTCGGACCGCCCCTGCACGCGAGGAGAGCCGTATGTGCGGCATTGTCGGCTACCTGGGCCAGAAGCAAGCCTATCCGATTCTGATCGAGGGACTGAAGCGCCTGGAGTACCGCGGCTACGATTCGGCCGGGGTCGCGCTCCAGCAGGACGATGACGGGCGCCTGTTCCTCGTGAAGGCCCAGGGCCGCATCGTCGCCCTCGAAGAGCGGCTCGAGGGACAGAACCTCGTCGGCCGCCTCGGCATCGCCCACACCCGCTGGGCCACCCACGGGGCCCCGAGCGACGCCAACGCTCATCCTCACGCCGACACGAGCGGCAAGCTGGCGGTGGTGCACAACGGGATCATCGAGAACTGGTCGGCCTTGCGCCAGGCGCTGGAGCGAGAGGGCGTCGAGTTCGCCAGCGACACCGACACCGAGGTCCTCGCGCACCTGTTTGCCCGGTGCTACCAGGGAGACCTCGAGCGGGCCGTCCAGGCCGGGCTCCAGCAGGTCCGGGGGGCCTACGGCATCGCCGTCATCCACGCCGACGAGCCCGACGTCCTGGTGGCCGCCCGCAACGGCTCGCCCCTGATCGTGGGCGTGGGCGAGGACGAGTACGTCGTCGCCAGCGACGCCTCCGCCATCATCGAGCACACGACCAACGTCATCTACCTCGAGGACGGCGAGATGGCCACCCTCCGCCCGGAGGGCCTGACGACCAGCACCGTCGACGCCATCCCCACCCACAAGGAGATCTGCCAGGTCGAGTGGTCCCTCGAGCAGATCGAGAAGAAGGGCTACCCCCACTTCATGCTCAAGGAGATCATGGAGCAGCCCGAGAGCCTCGCCGACACCATGCGCGGACGCCTCGAAGCCGAGGCCGGCGAAGTCCACCTCGGCGGCATCCGGGACGTCGCCCGGCAGCTGACGCACCCGCGGCGGATCATCCTCGCCGGGTGCGGCACGGCATGGCACGCGTGCCTGGTGGGCGAGTACCTCTTCGAGGACCTCGTGCGCATCCCCACGGAGGTCGAGTACGCCTCCGAGTTCCGCTATCGCAACCCCATCATCGACGAAGGCACGGTAGTGCTGGCCATCAGCCAGAGCGGCGAGACCGCCGACACCCTGGCCGCCGTCCGCGAGGCGAAGCTCAAGGGGGCCCTGGCCCTCGGCATCGTCAACGTCGTCGGATCGACCATCGCCCGGGAGACCGACGCGGGCGTCTATCTTCACGCCGGACCGGAGATCGGCGTTGCCAGCACGAAGGCCTTCACGAGCCAGCTGGCCGTGCTCCTCATGATGAGCGTCTACATGGGCCGCCGCCGACACCTCGCCCCGTACCAGGCCTCCGAGATCATCCGCGGCCTCCAGAAGCTCCCCGAGCAGGTGCGAGAGGTCCTGGCCCTGGACGAGCAGATCCAGGAAGTCGCCGCCGAGTGCAAGGACCGGCTGAACTGGCTGTACCTCGGGCGCGGGTACAACTACCCGACGGCCCTGGAGGGGGCCCTGAAGCTCAAGGAGATCAGCTACGTCCACGCCGAGGGCCTGCCGGCGGCGGAGATGAAGCACGGGCCCATCGCCCTCATTACCGAAGAGATGCCCGTGGTGTTCCTGGCGAACCGCGGTCTCCAGTACGAGAAGGTCCTCTCGAACATGGAGGAGGTCCGGAGCCGCCGCGGCCAGCTCATCGCCATCGCCACCGAGGGCGACACGGAGGTCCGCCGCCTCGCGGACCACGTCTTCTACGTGCCCGACGTGCCCGAGCCCTTCCAGCCGATGCTCAACATTATCCCGCTCCAGCTCCTCGCGTACCACGTCGCGGTGCTCCGCGGCTGCGCGGTCGACAAGCCGAGGAACCTGGCGAAGAGTGTCACCGTCGAGTAGGCAGGGCATTTCCGCTTGACACGACGGGCGCCGTGGACGATAATTAGGTTGAAAGCGGCGGACACACCGTAAATACTTGTCCCCCTCCCACCAGACCTATCCAAGTGTGGGAGGGGGACAACCTTTTATGAAGAGCATCGCCATCCTGCTGGACGGCGGGTTCGTCCGACACCGACTCCATCCGATCCTGGGGCACCGGCATGCCGAACCCGATGACGTCGTGCGCCTTGCCGGCGCGATCTGCACCGATTCGGAGGACCTCTTCCGCATCTATTACTACGATTGCCCACCCTACACCGGCCGCAAGACCAATCCGCTGCTCGGCGAGCCGGTCAACTTCGATGCCACGCGCACGGCGCGGCGCATGAAATCGTTTCAGGAAGCCCTGGCCCACCGGCCGCACGTTGCGTTCCGACGAGGCGAGCTGGATTTCGGGGGATGGAGCTTCCATCGGAGGGTCCTGGAGGACCTCCTCGGCGCCACCACCTGCCGCTTTGGCGCGGAGGGGGATGCGATCCGCATCGAGATCAACCTGCCCCGGCCGGCCCTTGCCGACAAGGGCCTCCTCGACGACGACGAGGTCGAGAAGGGCCGCGTCCGGGCGGTCACCGAGGAGGAGAGGGAGCGCATCCTGGCCCGCGCCCTTGGCCGGCTTGTCACCCCCGTGCTCCGACAGAAGCGCGTCGACATGAAGATTGGCTTGGACGTCGCTTGGCTGGCCAGCCGCCGCATCGTGGACCGTATTGCGCTCGTCACGACAGATACGGATTTCGTCCCGGCCATGAAGTTCGCGCGGCGCGAAGGGCTGCAGGTCGTTCTGGTGCCTTTGGACCAGAGGCCAAGGCCCGACCTGGTGGAGCACGCCGATGAAGTACGCGCCGTGAACCTCAAGCCCCTCGCCCCGAGGGCCCGCCCATGACAACCCTCCTCCTCTCCGGCAGCCCCCATCGCGACCAAGGCGCCACCGGCCTGGTCCTGGCGCCGTTCGTCGAGGGCCTGCGCGACGGCGGGGCCAAGGTCGAGACGGTCCACGTTTACGACCTCGACGTGCGGCCGTGTCTCGGGTGCCTCTCGTGCTGGACGAAGACGCCCGGCGTGTGCGTTCATACCGACGACGCCGTCGCCGTGGTCGCCGCGGCTGCCGCGTCCGAGACGCTGGTCCTGGCGGCGCCGGTCTACGTCGACGGGATGCCGGGGCCTTTCAAGACGCTCATCGACCGGTTCCTGCCCATCGCCGACCCGTACTTCGAGCGGCGCGACGGGCGGTACCGGCACCCGAGCCCGCGGAGCCGCCTCGCGCGGATGGCCCTGGTCTCGGTCTGCGGGTTCCCGGAGGTGGAGACGTTCGACCCGCTCATCGCTCACGTCCGGGCCATGTGCGAGAACTTCAATGCGGCGTTCGCGGGGGCGGCGGTGCGGCCGGCGGCCGAGGCCCTGCCGAAGATGAAGGCCATGGGCCTGCCCCTCGGGGGGCTCTGGAAGGCCCTCCGCGAGGCCGGGCGCCAGCTTGCCGCCGACGGGACCATGCAGGATGCGACCCTCGCCAGCATCTCCCGCGAGCTCATCCCCCCTACCATGTACGCTGCCGCCGCCAACAAGCACTTCAAGAAAGCCCGGGGATAAGCGCGGCGAATCCCCGGGGTCCCTCCCGAGCCTTGAAGTCCCCCTGCCCGTGTGCTACCCTTCCCCCCTCACGTAGCGGAGGAGACGACCCATGGACTGGAAAGCGCGGCTCCGGGAGCGCGGCGTGCTCATCTCGGACGGGGCCTGGGGAACGCAGCTTGCGGCCCGAGGCCTCGATGCGGGCGCCTCGGCCGAGCTCTGGAACGTCGAGAACCCTGACGCCGTCGAGGCCGTCGCGCGCGGCTACGTCGAGGCGGACAGCGACGTGATTCTCACGAACTCCTTCGGCGGAAGTCGCTGGAAGCTCGAGAAGGCGGACCTCGCCGACCGGACCGCGGAGCTGAACCGGGCCGCCGCCGCCATCTCCAAGCGGGCCGCCGCCGACCGGGCCCTCGTCTGGGCCAGCGTCGGACCGACGGGCGAGTTCGTCGCCCCCCTCGGCACGAAACCGCGGGAGGCTTTCGTTGCCTGCTTCGCCGAGCAGATCGCGGCGCTGGCCGAGGGCGGGGCCGACGGGATCGTCATCGAGACGATGTCCGCCCTTGAGGAGGCCACCGCCGCCCTTCAGGCCGCCTGCGACGTCGCCCCCGACCTGCCCGTCGTCGTCAGCCTGACCTTCGAGCACGGGATGCGGGGCTTTGCGACAATGATGGGTGTGACGCCCGAACGGGCCGCCGAGGAGCTCACCGGTGCCGGGGCCGACCTGGTGGGCTCGAACTGCGGCAACGGGGTGGAGGCGATGATCGAGGTCGCGCGGAAGCTCCGGACGAAGACCGACCGGCCCCTCTGGATCAAGCCCAACGCCGGGATGCCCCAGCTTGTCGACGGCGAGACGGTCTTTCCCGCCACGCCCGAGGAGATGGCCCGGGGGGCCCGGGACCTCAAGGCCGCCGGGGCCGCGGTCATCGGCGGCTGCTGTGGCTCGACGCCCGCCCACATCCGCGCGATGGCCGAAGCGGTCCGGAACCCGTCATGAACCCGTCCGCGCCGAAGGTCACCCTCGTCCGGCACACGGCCGACCCGGAGCATGTCATCACGGCGGCGGCGAAGCTGTGCTACGCCGAGGACACGGCGGACCTGCTGGCCCGGGAGCCGGAGGCGGCGGGGCGATTCGCCCGGATGCTCAAGGACCTCGGGCACCTCTCCCCCGTCGAGCACGTCGCGTTCACCTTCTACGTCGAGGGCATCTCGCGGGCCATGACCCACCAGCTCGTCCGCCATCGCCTCGCGAGCTACTCCCAGCGGTCCCAGCGCTACGTCAGCCACCGGGGGTTCGACTACGTCGTCCCGCCGAGTCTGGAGGGCAAGACCGTGACGGTCGACGGCGAGGCCCGCGACGCCACGAAGTATTTCGAGGAGACGATGGCCTTGATGGCGGAGCGATACGCGGCCCTCGTCGAGGCCCTCGGCGGGGCGGGCGAGGCGAGCCACGAGGACGCCCGGTACGTCCTCCCGAACGCCTGCGAGACGAAGCTCTTCGTGACGATGAACGCTCGGGAGCTGCTCCATTTCTTCGAGGAGCGGCTGTGTCTCCGGGCCCAGTGGGAGATCCGCGGCGTGGCCGGACGGATGCTGGCGCTGGTGAAGGAGGTATGCCCGAACGTTTTCGCGGGGGCGGGCCCCAAGTGCCTCCGTCTCGGCCGCTGCCCGGAGGGGAAGCGCACGTGCGGGCAATTCGACGAGGTGAAGCGGCTTTACGCGGCCTCGTTCTGAGTGTATACTCCCCCCGGAGTCAGGGGCCGGGGGGGCCGGTCGCACGGGGGAGGATCAGGTTCATGAAGCGCCTCATGCTCGGCGCGCTCGGCGCGCTCGTTCTTGCCGCGATGGCCGCACCCGCCGCGGCGAACATCGACATCGTCTTCGATTATTCCTACGACACGCTCGGGTTCTTCACCGCCCAGGAGCGAAAGGACCGCCTCGAGGCCGCCGGCGCCTATTACGAGGCGATGCTGACCGACGACCTGGCGGCCATCGTGCCCGGGGGCGGCAACTCCTGGACGCCGCGCTTCTTCCATCCCGCCACGGGGGCGTGGTTCGACGGGCCGACCGACCTGGTGGTCCCCGAGAATCAGGTGCGCATCTACGCCGGCGGCCGGGACATGGGGAGCCTGGGGATGGGCGGCCCGGGGGGCTACGCCGCCAGCGGCACCACGCAGGACTGGTTTGACCTGGTGGACGCGCGGGGCGAGACCGGCGCCCTGACCTCGTCGCCGACGGACTTCGGCCCGTGGGGCGGGGCCGTGGCGTTCGACACCAACCCCGCCTACGCCTGGTACTTCGGGGCCTCCGAGGCCGCCCTCGGGGCCCTCGAAGCCGACTTCCTGACGGTGGCCCTCCACGAGCTAGGCCACCTCTTCGGCTTCGGCACGGCCGATTCCTGGACCGCGTGCGTCTCGGGGGACTATTTCACGGGGGCGGCGGCGACGGCCGAGTACGGGAGCGCCCCGCCGCTTGCCGACGACGCGGCCCACTGGGCCGAGGGCACGCAGGCCCAGGCGTACCCGGACGGGGCCCTGACGGACGTGGCGATGGACCCGTCGTCGTGGGTGGGCCGGCGGACGCTGCTGACGGACCTGGACTGGGCGGCCCTGGACGACGTCGGGTGGTCGTTGGCCCCGGAACCGGCGACATTGGCGCTCGTGGCCTTGGGGGCGGCTGTCGTGGCGGCGCGGCGGCGAAGGGAAGGCTGAGCCGCAGGCGGCGTGAGAGGCACGTTCATCCCGCCTGGATTTTCTCCAGCAGCTCGGCGTCGATGTCGAAGTTCGAGTGGACGTTCTGGACGTCGTCGTGGTCGTCGAGCTCTTCCATCAGGGCGAGGACCTTGCGGGCGTCGTCCTCGGCGAGCGAGACGTAGGTCTGCGGGATCTGGGCGAGATGGGCCGTCTCGACCTGGACGCCCGCGCCTTCGAGGGCCTCGCGGACGTCGGCGAGGACCTCGGGCGGGGTGGTGATTTCGAAGCCGTCGTCCGTCTCGGCCATGTCCTCGGCCCCGGCCGAAAGGGCCACCTCCATGACGGTCTCCTCGGCGGCGTCGGCGGGGACGGTCACCAGGCCCTTCTTCGAGAACATCCAGCCCACGCACCCCGGCTGGCCCATGTTGCCGCCGTGCCGGTCGAACAGGCGCGAGATCTCATTGGAGGTGCGGGTGCGGTTGTCGGTCATGGCCTCGACGAAGATGGCCACGCCTCCCGGTCCGTATCCCTCGTAGGCGCACTCCTCGATGGTCTCGCCTTCGAGCTCGCCGGTGCCCTTCTTGATCGCCCGTTCGATGTTGTCCTTGGGCATGTTGGCGGCGCGGGCGTCGTCGATGGCGTATCGGAGGGTGAGGTTCATGGCGGGGTCGCCGCCCCCCTGCCGGGCCGCCACCGTGATGGCGCGGGCGCACTTGGAGAAGATCTTGCCCCTTTTGGCGTCCTCGCGGGCCTTCTTGTGCTTGATGCCGGCCCAGTGGGAATGTCCTGCCATCCGCGGCTCCTAAGGTTGGTCCGACGCCGGGCCGGAGACGTCGGGGTCCTGTTCGAGGGTCTCGGCCGGGGCCAGCGGGGCGACCCGGGGCGTCTTGCCCTCCTCGAGGCGGCGGACCTTGTCCCGCACGCGGTCGGGGTCGACGCTCATGGCGTCCGAGGTCCCCTCGCCCAAGAGGTCCAGGGCCCGTTTCCAGGCGCCGGCGGCCTCGGCCGTGCGGCTGAGACGCCAGTAGGCGTCGCCCAGGTGGTCCCAGAGGACGGCGTCGAGGTCCGGGGCCAGCTCGGTCGCCTTGGCCAGGGTCCGGACGGCGTCCTCGAACTGCCCGCGCTTGTATTGGACCCATCCGAGGCTGTCGAGGTAGGCCGGGGTGTCGGGCTGGGTTTCGAGGGCCGCCCGGATCATCCGCTCCGCCCGTTGCAGGTTGACGCCGCGCTCCGCCCACAGGTATCCGAGATCGTTGTTGGACGGGGCGTGGTCCGGGCGGGTTCGAAGGATGAGCAGCAACTCGCGCTCGGCGGAGTCGGTGTCGCCGGCCTGCTGGTAGAGACCCGAGAGAAGGTAGCGCCAGCCGATGTTCTCCGGCTCGGCCGCCAGCATGGACCGCAGTTCTCGGATGGCCTCCTCGAACCGTTCCCGGGCGGCGAGGGCGTGGACCAGCAGACGGTGGACCTCGTGCCGGCCGGGCCGGGCCTTCAGAATCTCGCGGGCGAGGGTTTCGGCCTCCTCGAACCGCTGCTGGCGGTAACGGACCTCGGCCAGGAGGCCGCGGCTGACGGTGCTGTCGGGTTCGAGGGCCTGGGCATGGGTGACGGCCTTTTCGGCCTCCTCGACGCGGTCCTCGGCCAGGTAAAGGCCCGCGAGTTGGTTGTAGGCATCGACCTCGGTGGGGAAGCGGGAGAGGAGCTCGTTCAGCTCCTTCTCGGCCTCCTCGGCCCGCCCGAGCCTGAGGAGCACCCCGACGATCATGTAGCGGGTGGGCTTGTCGTCCGGCGCGCCGTCGCGGGCCTGGCGGTAGTGGATCAGGGCCTCCTCGTAGTGGCCGTCGTGTTCGAGGATCATGCCCATCTTACGACGGAAGAGCGGGATGTTCAGGCCCGCCTCCAGGGCCGAGCGATAGACCCCCAGGGCGTCCTTCAAGAGGCCGGCCTGGATCAGCAGGTCGGCCTTTCGGGAGTAGGCGATGGCCGCCTTCGGCTCGCGCTCGAGGGCCTTCTCATAGAGGGCGATGGCGTCGGTCGAGCGGCGGAGGCGCTCGGCCAGCATGCCCACCAGCACGAACGGCCCGTGGACTTTGACGTCGTCGGCAACGAGGCGCTGGGCCTCCTCGTACGTCTTCTGCGGCTCCGCGAGGCTGTCGATGAGCTTGGCCGCCCGCACGAGGACCGCTGATTCCGTGCGGCGGCCCGTCATGGCCGCGCCCAGCACCTCGAGGGCCTGGACGGGGCGGCCCTGGCTGCCGTAGAGTTCGGCCAGGCGCAGGGCGGCGGCGATGTCGGTGGGGGCGGGGCCCTCGGCGCGGTCGCGCGAGAGCTTGGCGTAGAGGGCCTCGGCCTTGTCCTTGCGGCCCGTCGCCTCGTACACCACCGCCAGCTGGAACGCGATGACGCGGCTCTCGGGAAACTTGCGGCGGAGGTCTTCCAGCTCGGGTGCGGCGTCGGCGAGGCGGTCCTCGGCCCGGTATGTCTCGACGAGCCGCTCGTAGCCGAGGGCGGCCTCGGGGTCCAGGTCGATCAGGCGGCGGGCCACCTTGCGGGCCTCGGCGAACGCGCGCCGCTGAGCGTGGGCCCGGAGCAACAGGTCCATCAGTTCCGTCTGGTCGGGCCGCTGCCCGAGAATCTCCTCCAGCAGGCCGATCGCCTCCTCCGTGTCGCCGCGCGCCAGGTACAGCCGGGCCAGCATCTCGCGGAGCTGACCTTGGCCGCGATAGAGCATGTAGATCTCGGGGAAGCGGCGGAAGACGGGGCGGGGTTCGCGGAGCTGATCGATGAGGGCCTGGAGGTTCTCGATGGCCCCCTCGACGTCCTCCTGCTCCTGACGCGTGCGGGCCAGGTAGTAATGGGCGAGGATGCGATAGGGCGACTCCTCCGGGGCCGACGCCAGGAGCCGCGCGAAGAAGGTGCCCGCGTCCCGGTCCCCCGCGCTGGTGCGGGCGGCCCGGCCGCGGAAGAAGAGGGCCGCCGCGTCCTCCGGATCCAGCTCCAGGGCAGCGTCGAGGGCCTCGGCCGCGCCCTCGTTGTCGCCGGCGTCGAAACGGGCCACGCCCAGATGCCGCCAGATGCGGGCTACGCCGGGGGCGAGGCGCGAGGCGGCCTCCAGCTCGCGGGTGGCCAGGGCGTGCTCGCGCTCGGCCATGAGGATGCGGCCGCGGGCGTAATGAGCGAGGGCCCGGGCCAGCGCGTCGGTCCCGGGAGAGACCTCCAGAGGGTCGGCGGCGCAGTCGCGGGGCCCGAGGTCTGTTCCGGCGGCCGCCGCCAGACCGCGGGCCGGATCGTCCGGAACCCCCCCGGCCGCGCATCCGGCCGTCGTCAGCACCGCCAGGGCCCAGGCGAGCACGTATTTCGACACCGTCACCGTCGTCCGTCTCCCTTGCCCGGCGGTATATCGGCGTCCCGCAGCCGGCCTCGCCAGGGCTCAGTGGATGATCTTATTGAGCGGGTACACAATAATACCGCTGGCCCCCGCCTTTTTCAACCGAGGCACGAGGGCCCGTTCTTCGGTGCCCGGAAGGATGACCTCGATGGCCACCCACTCGGGGTCGGCGAGCTGGCTGACGGTGGGGCTCTTCTCGGCCGGGAGCATCCCGACGACTTCTTCGAGACGGTCGCGGGGCACGTTCATTTTCAGGCCCACCTTCTCCTTGGCCTCGATGGCCCCGTGCAGCAGGAGGGCCAAGCTCTCGATCTTGGCCCGTTTCCAGGGGTCCTCCCAGCTGGGGCGGCGGGCGATGAGCTGGGTGATGCTGGTCATGATCGTGTCGAGGACGCGCAGACGATTGGCCCGGAGCGAGGAGCCCGTCTCCGTGACGTCGACGATGGCATCGACGAGGCGGGCCTTGACCTCGGTGGCCCCCCAGGAAAACTCCACCTTCACGTCCACGCCGCGCTCCGCGAAGTAGCCCTGCGTTACGCGCACCAGCTCCGTGGCGATGATGCCGCCCTGGAGGTCCTCGGGCTTGGCGATGTCGCTCTCCTCGGGCACGGCGAGGACCCACTTGACGCGGCTCATGCGAGCCTTGGCGTACAGGAGGTCGGCGACGACGTGGACGTCCGAGCCGTTCTCGGCGATCCAGTCCTGGCCGGTCAGGCCCGCGTCCAGGACGCCGTCCTCGACGTAGCGGCTCATCTCCTGGGCCCGGAACATGACCAGCTCGAGCTCCGGATCGTCGATGGAGGGGTAGTAGGACCGGTCGGAGACGTCGACGTCGAAGCCGGCGCGGGTGAGGAGGTCGAGGGTGGCGTTCTGGAGGCTGCCCTTGGGCAAGCCGAGCTTGAGGACGTGGCAGGAGGCATCGGTCGGCGTCATGGGGCATCTCCGAGCGGGTCGGTCGGCGCGCCGTCAGCGGCGTGTTCGTTTGGCCTTCTTTCGCTTGGCGGCCTTGCGGGTCTTCTTTTTCGCGGTCTTCTTCTTGGCCGCCTTCTTCCTGGCGGTCTTCTTCCTGGCGGTCTTCTTCCTGGCGGTCTTCTTCGCGGCGGCTTTGCGGGACGACTGGGGTTTGGCCTTTTTCTTGGGCGCGGCCCTCTTCTTGGGTTTGGCGAGCTTCTCGATGCCGGTGGGGCAGAGGTTGCGGAGCGTGCACTTGGCGCAGAGGGGCTCTCCGGGGACGCAGAAGTCCTCTCCCAGCGTCTTGACGAGGGCGTGTAGCTCGCGGGCCCGGGGGGCCTTGACGGCCCGCTCCAGGAGGCCCTGCATCTCGGCCTCGGACTCCTCCTCGGGATCCAGGATTTCCAGCCGCCCCAGGACGCGGGCGATGTCGGCGTCGACGGGGAAGGCGTGGGCCTCGGTGTAGTCGCGGGCGAGGGTGGCGGCCAGGAAGGGCCGGACCTCCTCGAGGCCCTCGAAGAAGGCCCGAGCCTCGGTCTTGCCCATCTCGGGCAGGAAGTCCCACTTCATGCTGTTATAGAGCTTGAAGACCTGGTCGAGAAGGCGCGGCAGGACGCGGGCCTTGTGTCCGGCGCGTGGGAAGTCGCGGCCGAGGATCTCGCGGGTCTCGCGGGGGCGGCTGACGCGCAAGTCGTTCCAGCCCGCGAAATGCTCGCGGAACCGGTCGATGGCCGCCTCGACCTGCTCGGCGGTGGCCTCCTCGCCAAGGATGGCGCGGACGGCGTGCTGGACGGGGTCGCCCGGCTCGGTCAGGTCCGGCTCGCCGTAATGGCGTTTGAGCCGCCGGCGGACCTTTTCGAGACGGTTGGCTTTCTGGGTGAAGGTGGCCATGGCACGGGTCCCGGCCCCGGAGGCCGCCTCAGGCGGGCGGTTCCGGGGCATCCTCAGGGTGCGAATCCTCGTCGCCGGCGTCCGGCGCGCCCTCCTCGGGCTCCTCTACGCCGCGCGCGATCCGTTCGGCGCGGGCCGCCTTGTCCTCGGAGCGGGCCCGGGCGATCAGGGCGCCCATCGAGACGCTCTTCTTGACCGACTCGTCCAGGTGGAACCGGAGGACGGGGCAGAACTTCATGACGAGGGCGTTGGCGACCTGTTCCTGAAGGTGGCCGTGGGCGTGGCGGATGGCCCGCAGGCAGGCCTTCTGCTGCCTCTCGTCGCCCAGGACGGACACGCCGACGTCGGCATAGCGGAAGTCGGGGGCCAGGTCCACTTCCGTGACTGTGACGATGCCGACCCGGGGGTCGGCGATCTCCGTCACGAGGGTCTCGGAGACGACCTGGCGGATCAGGTTGGCCACCCGGCGGTTGCGCCGGGACTTGCGGCCTCGGGGTTTCATGGGACCTTCCACGATCGTTTGAGTCTCACGCATGGTTTACAGGAGCTCGGTTTCGTAATGGACGAGCTCGGCGCCGGGCGTCCGCCGCACGACGCTCACCACCTTGGCGAGAATCTCGTCGGCGAAGCGGCGGTCGTTCGTGACGACGGCGACGGCCATCTCCGCCTGCCGGCGTCGGTCCAGAAGCCCCGTCTCGGCGACCGAGACGTTGAAATCGCCTCGGATGCGGTCCCGCAGGCTGCGGGTCACCCGCCGTTTGTCCTTCAGACTCTGGGCGTGGCGAATAGCCAGCCGCATCTGCAGGACGCCGACGACCATGGGACCGGCTCACTCCAGGTCGAGGGTCCGGGCCACCTCGACCGTCTCGAAGGCTTCGAGGCGGTCGTCGACCTTCAGGTCGTTGTAGCCCGCGACCTTGATGCCGCATTCCTGCCCGGCCCGGACCTCGCGGACGTCGTCCTTGAACCGCTTGAGCGAATCGATGGCGCCCTCGTAGACGACGAGTCCGTCGCGGACGACGCGGACGCGGGCGTTGCGGTGGATCGTGCCGTCGCTGACGAGGCAGCCGGCGATGGTGCCGAGGCGGCTGATCTTGAAGACCTGCTGGACGGCGGCCTCGCCGAGGCGTCGCTGCTGCTCGGTGGGGGCGAGCATGCCCTCCAGGGCCGCCCGCACGTCCTCGGTGATCCGGTAGATGACGCTGTACTGCCGGATGTCCACGCCGCGCTCCTCCGCCTCCGTCCGGGCACCCGCGTCGGGCACGGCGTTGAAGCCCATGATGATGGCGTCGGAGGCGTCGGCCAAGAGGACATCGCTCTCGGTGATGCCGCCCACGCCCGTATGGACGACGCGGACGCGGACCTCGGGGTGCTCGATCTTCAGGAGGTTCTCGCGGATGGCCTCGACGGAGCCCTGGACGTCGGCTTTGATGATAAGGGGCAGCTCCTTGGCCTCCTCGGTGGTCATCTGCTCGAAGACGGCTTCGAGGGTCCGGGGGCGACGCTGATCGGCCAGCTGGGTCTCGCGTCGGCGGTGCTCGCGGTCCTCGGCGATCTCCTTGGCGGTCGTGAGGTCGTCGAGGACGTAGAACTTTTCGCCCGCCCGGGGCACGTCCGAGAGGCCGGCCACCTGGACCGCCTGGCTCGGGCCGGCCTGACGCATGCGCTTGCCCTTTTCGTCGCGCAGGGCCCGGACCCGCCCGTAGGCGGTGCCCGCGAGGACGTAATCGCCCGCGGTCAGGGTGCCGTCCTTGACGAGGAGCGTGGCGACGGGCCCGAGGCCCTCCGTCCGCTCCGCCTCGATGACGATGCCGACGGCCTCGCGGTCGGGGTTGGCCTTGAGCTCCAGGAGCTCCGCCTCCAAGAGCAGCGACTCCAGGAGCTTGTCGATATTCTCGCCCGTGATGGCGGAGACGTCGACCATGATGGTCTGGCCGCCCCATTCCTCCGCGACCAGCTCGAACCGGGTCATCTGCTCGCGGACGCGCTGGGGATTGGCCGTGGGCAGGTCGCACTTGTTGACCGCGACGACGATGGGCACGCCGGCGGCCTTGGCATGGTTGATGGCCTCCTCGGTCTGGGGCATGACGCCGTCGTCGGCGGCCACGACGAGGACGCAGATGTCGGTAGCCTGGGCGCCGCGGGCCCGCATGGCCGTGAAGGCCTCGTGGCCGGGCGTGTCGAGGAACGTGAGCCACCGGTCGTCGACGGGCACGCGGTAGGCCCCGATGTGCTGGGTGATGCCTCCCGCCTCGCCCTCGGCGACGCGGGCCTGGCGGATATGGTCCATGAGGCTTGTCTTGCCGTGGTCGACGTGGCCGAGGAAGGCGACGACGGGCGGCCGGGGGACGAGTGCGTCCTCGGGGTCCTCGCGGGCCTCGATTTCCTGGATGATGTCGGCGAGCTCGCGTTCGGCCCGGACCGTGAGCGTGATGTCGAAGTGCAGAGCCACCTCCTCGGCCATGTCGAGGGGCAGCGTGTCGTTGATGGTGGCCATCATCTGCTTCTCGGCCATCAGGTAGCTGATGATGCCGGAGGCCTTGACGCCGAGGGCCGCCGAGAGCCTCTTGACGGTGATGGGCGGCTCGACGGTGGCTTTCTTGGGCCCGGCGACCGGCTCGGGCCGCACGGCTCGCGAGCCGCGCGGCTTCGGCGCCAGACGCCCCCCGCGCCCGATGCGGACGCGCTCGTTGACCACGCCGCCCGTGGCCCCGCCGCGCCCGAGGGCCTGGTCGATCATCTCCTGCTCCTCGCGCTGTCGGGAGCGTTCGCGGCGGCGGAAGGCCTGGGCGCGGCGGCGGCTGGCCTCTTCCTCCTCGGTCTCGCGGGGGGCCTTGCCGCGATGCTTGCGCGGCGGGGCCTCCGGCTCGGCGACTTCCGCCGCCTCGGCCTCGGGATGCGGCGGGGGCACCGTCGGCCGCGGGGGCAGCTTGGTCTTGCCCTTCGGGAAGGCGGCGGGTCCCATGCCCACGGCCTGGGGATGTGGCTCGGGGGGGGCCTCGGGGGCGCCGGCGGCCTGCGGATGGGCACGCGGACGCGTCGGGCGCGGCGCCACTTTCGGACCCCCCGGGGGCTTGACCCGCGGGAGATGGCGTCGCGGACCCGCCTTGGCCTCGACCTCCTGGGCCTCCTCGACCTCCTCGGTCTCCTCGGTCTCCTCGACCTCGACCTCGGCCTC
>CAYWVR010000036.1:0-33299 GCA_964461715.1 uncultured Anaerolineales bacterium | reverse complement strand
TCGGGCGTGTTCCACTTCTCGGCCTCGGGGAGCGGCTCGCGGTCACGGACGGCGAGGTTGCGGGCGATGTGGGCGACGGCGTCGGCGGGGTCGTCCGAGAGGTGAAAGAGGTCGAGATCCTCGGGTGAGATGTGGCTCCAGCGCTCGAGCATGATCGAGCGCATCCACGCGAGCTGCCCGTTCCAGAACTCGCGGCCAAACAGGACCACCGGCAGGCGGTAGATCTTCTCGGTCTGGATGAGGGTGACGGTATCGTAGAACTCGTCGAGCGTGCCGAAGCCTCCGGGGAAGAAGACGAGGCCGACGGCGTACTTCGAGAACATGACCTTGCGGACGAAGAAGTAGCGGAAGTTGATGACCTTCGTGAGGTAGGGGTTGGCGACCTGCTCGAAGGGAAGCGTGATGTTGAGGCCGACGCTTTCGCCGCCCGCCTCCTTGGCACCCTTGTTGGCGGCCTCCATGATGCCGGGCCCGCCGCCGGTGATGACCGAGAAGCCGTTCTCGACGATGAGGCGGCCCATGGCCACGGCCTTCGGATAGTACTCGTGATCCGGCCCGGCGCGGGCCGAGCCGAACACGCTGACGCCGGGTGGGACGCGGGCCATCATCTCGAACCCGTCGACGAACTCCGCCATGATGCGAAAGACGCGCCACGGGTCCTGGGCGAGGAAGTCGGATTGCATGGCTACGGGTTCCTGGATTCGTGGGTTCCTGGGGGCCCGGTCAGGAGGCGTCGGCGGCGTCGTCGTCCGCCGGGGCCGGGAGCGACCGCGACGGGGCCGCGGCCGGAGTCGGCTCCGGCAGCTCCTTCTCGAGCGCCGCGGCCTGCTGCGCGAGGCGCTGGGCCGACGGGCGCACCCGCGCCTCATACGAGCCGATCGTCGCATCGTACGCCTTGGCCGCCCGCGTCAGGCCGTCGCCGATCCGGCCGAAGTGGTCCATGAGCTTCGAGACCCGCTCGAAGAGTTCTCGGCCGGTTTCGCCGATGGCCTCGGCATTGGCAGCCATCTCCTCCTGCCGCCACCCGTGGGCCACGACGTTCAGAAGGGCCATCAGCGTCGTGGGCGTCGCGAGGAAGACGCGGCTCTTCATGGCGTCCTCCATGAGGGTGCGGTCGTGCTCGAGGGCGGCACTGAAGAACGATTCGCCCGGCAGGAAGAGGACGACGAAGTCCGGGGCGGTCGGGAACTGGTCCCAGTAGGCCTTCTGCCCGAGGGCCCGCACGTGCTTGCGGACGTCCTGGGCGTGGCGCGCGAGCGCCGCCCGCCGCGCCCCATCGTCGGGGGCCTCGGTGGCGTCCATGTAGGCGGCGAGGGGAACCTTGGAGTCGACGACGATCGCCCGCGCCCCCGGCAGACGGATGACCATATCGGGGCGCTGGCGCGACTCGCGGGCCTCGGCGGTGACCTGCTCCTCGAAGTCGCAGTGGGGGCTCATGCCGGCGGCCTCGACGACCCGCCGGAGGGTCATCTCGCCCCACCGTCCGCGCACGGTCGGCGACCGCAGGGCCGTCGAAAGCTGGTGAGCCTCCTTCTGCAGGGCCTGGTGGGCCCGGGCCAGGGTCTCGAGATGCGACTTCAGGCCCCCATAGGCCCCCTCGCGGGCCTTCTCGATCTCTCCGAGCCGCTTCTGGTACTCCTGCATCAGCTCGCGCAGCGGCGCGAGCCGCTCGGTCGCCTGGCCCAGAAACTCCTCCCGTGTGGCCCTGAGGGCGTCGGCGGAGAGGGCCTTGAAGGCGTCCTTGAGCTTGGCCTCGGCCTCCTCGAGGAACCGCGTCTTCTCCGCGAGGCTCTCCCGCTCGGACTCCAGACGCGTCTGAGCCTCGACGCGGGCGGTGTGCTCGGCCTCGAGGCGGCGGCGAAGCTCGTCGGCGTCGGCCTCGAGGGCGCTCGTGCGGGCCCGGAGCTCGGCCTCGACCCCCGCGTCGGCCCCGCCCCCCCGGCCGCGCTTCCAGAGGGCCAGCAGCAGCGCTACCGTCAGGCCCAACAGGAGCAGGACAGCCCCGTAGAAGACATATTCCATCGTCGGCGTCGCCTCGCGTTCGCCGCCATCCTACCGGCGGCGGCGAGACGGGTCAACCGGAGAAGGCCCGATCAAGCGGCCCGCGCGGCGCCGGCGCTCGTCCTTCAAGGCGCAACTACACGTCCAGATTCCGGACCTCCAGCGCGTGCCGCTCGATGAACTCGCGGCGGGGTTCGACGGCGCTGCCCATCAGGACGGAGAAGATTCGCTCGGCCTCGGCGGCGTCCTCGATCTGGACCTGCTTGAGGGTCCGGCGGGCGGGGTCCATCGTCGTCTCCCAGAGCTGTTCCTCGTTCATCTCGCCGAGGCCCTTGAAGCGCTGGATGTCCATGCCCTTCTGGCCGAGCTTGCGGATGGCCGGCAAGATACCCGAGGCGCCGGAGACGTCTAGCTCGTCGCCGTTGGAGAGGACCGTGAACTTCGTCCACGTCTTCTCCGCGCCGGCCGTCTCGGTGGCCTCCAGGTACCAGTCGGCGATGTCCAGGCCTCGCGTCGCGAGCTTGCGGGTCAGCTTGTTCAGCTCCTTGACGCCGAAGAGTTCCTCCGGCTCCGGCAGGTCCAGGCGGGCCACGTCCTCGTCCTTCGTGGCCTTCTTAGCGGCCCGCTTGGCCTCGGCCTCGGTGTGGGCCAGGTGGACGTCGTCGCGGATGCGGACCATCCAGGCGGGGAATTCGCCCTTGGCGGAGCGCATGTCGAGGAACTCCTCCCACGTCACCCCGAGCCGCTCCACCGTACGCACGAGCTCCTCGGCGTCCGCGAGGACCTCGGCCAGGTCCTGGAGCTTCGTGCCGGAGACCTCCTGCGGTTTCTTGCGGCTCTTGGGCGCGGGGTTGAGGCGGAGCTCCGTCCCGTCGACGCCGAGCTTCAGGAGCGTCATCCGCATCTCGCGGTCGCTCCGGACGTACTGCTCGCGTCCCTTGCGGCGGATGCGGTAGAGGGGCGGCTGTGCCACGTAGAGGTACCCCTGGTCGACGAGCTGCCTCATATGGCGATAGAAGAACGTCAGGAGCAGCGTCCGGATGTGGGACCCGTCGACGTCGGCGTCGGTCATGATGATGACCTTGTGATAGCGGGTCCGCTCGATATCGAAGTCGTCGGTGCCGATGCCCGCGCCGAGGGCGGAGATGATGGTGGCGATCTCCTCGTGGGCGAGCATCTTATCGATGCGGGCCTTCTCGACGTTCAGGATCTTGCCCCGCAAGGGAAGGATGGCCTGGGTGCGGCGGTCGCGTCCCTGCTTGGCGGAGCCGCCGGCGGAGTCGCCCTCGACGAGGAAGAGCTCCGCCAGGGCCGGGTCCCGCTCCGAGCAGTCGGCCAGCTTGCCCGGCAGGTTCCCGGAGGCCAGGGCCCCCTTCCTCCGCACCAGGTCGCGGGCCTTGCGGGCGGCGTCGCGGGCGGTCATGGCCTGGACGGCCTTGTTGATGACCTTCTTGGCGGTCGAGGGGTTCTCCTCGAGGTACTGGCTGAACATGTCGTTGGTGGCGGTCTCGACGAAGGTGCCGATCTCGCTGTTGGAGAGCTTGGTCTTGGTCTGGCCCTCGAACTGGGGATCGGCGACGCGGACGCTGACGACGGCGGTCATGCCCTCCCGCAGGTCGTCGCCGCCGGGCGCGCGGTCGCCCTTCAGGAGGTTCTGCTTCCGGGCGTAGTAGTTGAGGGTCCGGGTGACGGCGGACTTGAAGCCCGACAGGTGCGTGCCGCCCTCGATGGTGTTGATGTTGTTGGCGAAGCAGAGGATGTTCTCGGCGTAGCCGTCGTTGTACTGGATGGCGACTTCGATCTCGGCGCCGCTTGGCTCGTCGGCCCGCTTGTAGTAGATGACGTCGCGGTGGAGAATGGTCTTGCCCTGGCTCATCTCCTTGACGAAGGCCCGGATGCCCTCCTTGTAGCGGAAGTCGGCCTCGCGTCCGTCGCGTTCGTCGGCGAGGCGGACATGGATGCCCTCGTTCAGGTACGCCAACTCGCGGAGGCGGCCCTCGAGAATCTCGAACTTGAAGGTCGGGTCGTCGAAGATCTGCTTGTCGGGCTTGAAGCTGACGACGGTGCCCGTCTTCTTGCTCTTTCCGGACTTCTTGAGTTCCCGGGTCTTCTGGCCGCGGGCGAAGGCCATGCGATAGACGTCGCCGTCGCGGCGCACCTCGACCTCGAGCCACTCCGAGAGGGCGTTGACGCAGGAGACGCCCACGCCGTGCAGGCCGCCGGAGACCTTGTAGTTCGTGTGGTCGAACTTCCCCCCCGCGTGGAGCATCGTCAGGGCGACCTCCACCCCGGGCTTCTTCTCCTCGGGATGGATATCCACGGGGAAGCCGCGCCCGTTGTCGGCCACGCTGATGCTGCCGTCGGCGTGGACGGTGACGAGAATCTCGGTGCAGTAGCCCGCCATCGCCTCGTCGATGGCGTTGTCGACGACCTCGTTGACGAGGTGATGGAGGCCGCGCTGGTGGCGGTCGCCGATGTACATGTCGGGCCGCTTGCGGACGGCCTCCAGGCCCTTCATGACCTTGATCGAATCGGCCCGATACCCGTCCTTCGGGGCCTCCGCCCTCTTGCCATGCTTCGCGGTGTGGGTGCGTGCGGCCTTGTCCGATTTGGCGGCTTTCTTCTTCGCGGCCGGTTTCTTTTGCTTCGCCATGGGGTCTATCGTTTCCTTCTGTCCGTCGCGGGGCCGGGCCGCCGTTTCTGGAGGCGGAACCGAATGTCCCGCACGAAGTACGTTTTGACCTCCGCCCGGAGCCCTTCCAGAAGCTCCTGCTTGCGGAAGTTATTGAGCTCCGACAACAGCGCGGACGAATCCACCGTGAACGTCGCCACGTTCGCCTTCAAGCCCACCAGCTCCGTATACCTCGCATCAGACCCGAGGAGCCGCTGCCAGGCCTCGGCCACGCGCCGCCTGGGGGTGGCCCGATCCAACTCCAGCCGCTTGAGGACCCAGCCCACCGCCTCGCCCACGGGCGAGGCCGCCGGGCGTTTCGGGGCCGGCGGCCGGGCATTCCGGAGGACGCGGGCCAGCCGGGCCGGGTCGACCCGTTTCTCGGACTTCGCCATCGCCCCCACCCTGTCCTTTCCCTCCAGGCAAGGGGTCGCGCTCAGACGACGCTCACAGGCATGATGAGGTACGTGAAGAGGCGGCCTTCGGTGATCACGCCGGGCTTGTTGGGACCCTTGAAGGCGAACTGGATTTCCTCGGCGTCGACCACCTTCAGCGCGTCGGTCAGATACACGGGATTGAACCCGATCTCCTGCGGCTCGCCGTCGTAATCGGCGGTCATGCGGACCTCGGCTTCGCCCATCTCCGGGGTGCGGCTCGAAAGAACCAACTCGCCGCCGGCAAAGCGGAACCGAACGCCCCGCGACTCCTCATTGGTCAGCAGGGCCGCCTGCCGCACGGCCCCGAGAAGGTCGCCCGCCGAAAGGACCACCTTGCGGTCGTAATCCTTGGGGATGAGGTCCTCGTACTTGGGAAAATGGCCGTCGACGAGCCGTGAATAGACGCTCCAGGACCCGCCGTCCATCACCGGCGAGGCCACGTGGACCTCGCGTTCGGTAACGGCACAGCGAACCGCGGCCTGG
Organism: uncultured Anaerolineales bacterium; assembly: GCA_964461715.1. Lineage (GTDB taxonomy): Bacteria > Planctomycetota > Phycisphaerae > FEN-1346 > FEN-1346 > CAYWVR01. Next base: position 27,707 of record CAYWVR010000036.1, on the reverse strand, counting down.
GCGTCGGGCATGTCGCCCAGACACCGCTCGACGAGCTGCATCGCCTTCGTGGGCACGATGGCGGTCTGCCGGCTCTCCGGACCGCCCTTGCACTTGCCCCGCGCCAGGCTCAGGCGATGCCCCTCCGTGGCGACCATCGTCAGGTTCGTCTTCTCGACCTCCCAGAGGACGCCGTTCAGGGCATAGCGGGTATGCTCCCGGGCGGTGGCGAAGATGGTCCGCTGGATCAGACCCTTCAGATCGTCGGCGAGGACCTCGAAGGCCCCTTCGTTCTTAAAGGGCGGAACCTCGGGGAAGTCGCCGGGATCGTCGCCGACGATCTTGAACCGCGACCCGGGCGCGACGATCTGCAGTTCTTCGTCGTCACCGGTCAAGGTGACGGTGTCGGAGCCCAGTTCCCGCAGGATCTGGTGGAGCCGGTCGGCCGGTACCACCGCCGAGCCCGGTTCCTGGACCTCCATCTTGTCCAGCGTGATATGAATCCCGACCTCGAGGTCCGTGGCGAGAAGCGTCATCCGGTCGGTTGTCGCCTCGATGCGAATGCCGCCGAGGATGGGCTTCGGGCTCCGCGCCGAAGCGACGGAGGCGGCCATCTGGACCCATTGCGTCAGTGCGGCCCGGTCGCAAATCGCTTTCATCCTTGAGGCCTCCTGGCTGTGCGGCGCCGTTCTATTCTTTCTCTTCATTGAAAGACTTAACCGTCATCATAGGGGGTGTGGAAAACTCGGCGCCTGCCGGCCTGATCTCATAACCCCTTATTAGACGGCGACTTAGCCTTCGTTTCAACCCCTGCCCGGTGTGCGAAAACCGTGAAATTCTCCGTGGCGCGCCGTGGTCGGCGCCGTGGCGCCTTCGGCCGCGCCCAAGGCGCTCGAGGAAACCGACGCCATGCGCCACCCGTGCGCCACCCCTTCTCCACGCGACTAAGCCCGCAAAACGTCCCGTTCGATGGCGTCGACGAGGCCGCGGAACGAGACGTCCTTTGTGACAAGCCGGTCGATCTTGCGCTCGGCGTGGAGGACGGTCGTGTGGTCGCGTCCGCCAAAGAACGCCCCGATCTCCTCCAGGCTCCGGTTCGTCAGCCGCCGGGCCAGGTACATCGCCACCTGGCGCGGCAAGGCGATCGACTGGCTCCGCCGCTTCGACTGGAGGTCCGAGAGGCGGACATTGTACCGATCGAGGACGGCGTCGGCCACGCCCTGGATGGTGATTGTGCGGGTCGGCGACACCACCAGGTCCCGCAGGGCCTCCTTGGCCATCTCCAGGTCGGGCTCCCGGTTGCAGAGGGAGGCGTAGCCGAGGACGCGGACCACCGCCCCCTCGAGCTCGCGGTTGTTCGTCTCGACGACCGTGGCGATGTACTGGATGACGTCCTCCGGAAGCTCCCACCCGCGCAGCCGGGCCTTCTTCTGGACGATCGCCACGCGCGTCTCGAAGCTGGGCCGATCGATGCGGACGACCAGGCCCCACTTGAACCGCGAGATGAGCCGTTCCTCGAGGCTGGGGATCTCGTGCGGCGGGGAGTCGCTGGAGAGGATCACCTGCTTCTGGGTTTGGTAGAGCGTGTTGAAGGTGTGGAAGAACTCTTCCTGCGTCCGGTCCTTGTCCGCGAGGTAGTGGATGTCGTCGATGACCAGCATGTCGAGGTGCCGGAACCGGTTCCGGAACCCCTCCAGGCCGCCCCCTTCGATGGCCGCGATGAACCGGTTGACAAAATTCTCGCAGGAGACGTACATGACCGCGGCCTCGGGCCGCAGAAGGAAAATCTTCTGGCAGACGGCCTGGAGCAGGTGGCTCTTCCCGAGGCCCACGCTCGCGTGCAGGAAGAGCGGGTTGTAGGCCCGTCCCGGCAGGTCCGAGACGGCCAGGGCCGCCGCGTGGGCCAGCCGGTTGCACGGCCCGGTGACGAAGTTCTCGAAGTTGTAGAGCGGGTTCAGATGGGGTCGGCCGGGCGGCGTGTCCGTCTCGGCGCGGGGCCCGGGCGCGGCCGGGGCGGCCGGCCCGGACGCGGGCTCGATGAAATCGAGCCGCACGTGACGGCCGAGGGTCTGTTCCAGGGCCTGCTCCAGCGCCGAGCGCACCGCCGCCGGTACGCCGTCGCCACCTGCGTCCTCCGGCAGCACGACCCGAAAACGCGCCGCGTCGAGGGATTGCGGATCGGCCGACAGGAGCCACGGTGGCAGGGCGACGGGGTCGGGTCCCTGCTCGACCCGGGCCACCGCATCCCGCCACACGTTTGAATCCATGGATGTCATAAGGGTGGCCCCTTTGGCATGCACGTAGTGCTCGCGGCGCCGGGCGGGCCGGACACTCGTGCCTCGGGCGGCGCCCCGAGACAGGGCGGCGCAGGCGGCCGAAAAGGGTCATCCGAGGCAGGGCCCGCCGGACGTTCCTTGTCTACCACAAAACGGGGTGCGGCGTCAACGCAAAGATGCCCGACCTCGACTCCGCAAGACGCCGATTCCTCGCCTTGCGGGGGCCGCGTGTCGCACAGGGGACTGCGGTTATTCGCCCGCGACAAAACCCCCATAACCCCCTGAGTTTTTCCCCTACTGGCGCGCCGGTTGCTTGTGCGCCGAGCTGCCGGGCCCTCGGACTCTTCACAACGCCCCTCCCGCCCGATGCGCCCTAAGTGATTGCTGCAAAAGGAGATAAGACCAAGCCCCCCGGTTCTCCACAAGATATCCACAGCACGGGGACGCGGCGTAAGTGCGGTCTCCCCAAGCGCTTGCGCTAAGCCCCGGTTAAACTCCCTCCAGGCCAATCTCGTGCAGGCGGCGATATAGGCCGCATGCCTCCAGCAGCTCTTCGTGGGTGCCCACGTCGACCAACCTTCCGGCGTCCATGACGGCGATGCGGTCGGCGATGGAGAGGGTCGAGAGGCGGTGGGCGATGAGGAAGGTCGTCCGCCCCCGGACGAACCGCTGGAGCGTCTCCTGGATGAGGGTCTGCGTCTCCTCGTCGAGGGCGCTGGTCGCCTCGTCGAGGATGAGGATCGCCGGATCCCGGAGGATCGCCCGGGCCAGCGCCAGCCTCTGCCGCTCCCCCCCCGAGAGCGTCGCGCCATGCTCGCCGACGCGCGTCCGGTAGCCCTCGGGCAGGGCCCGGATGAATGCGTCCGCGTGGGCGGCGCGGGCGGCGGCCTCGACGGCTTCCCGGTCGCAGGAGCCGCGAAGGCTCAGGGCCCCGAGGGCGATATTCTCCTCGATCGATTCGCCGAAGAGGACGTTCTCCTGGGTGACGACGGCGACCTGGTCCCGCAGGCTTCGGAGCGTCACGGACCGGACGTCCGTCCCGTCGATGCGCACGGACCCCTCGGTCGGGTCGAAGAACCGCGGGACCAGGCTCACCAGCGTCGTCTTGCCGCATCCGGTGCGCCCGACGACGGCCAGGACCTCGCCGTGGCGGACCTCCAGGTCGATGCCCTCGAGCACCCGCGGGCCGCCGCGGTAGGCGAAGGAGACGCCCCGGAACTCGATCGAGTCGTGGTGCCTCGCCAGCACCCGCCCGTGGGCCCCATAGCGGGGCTCGGGCTCCGATTCCATCAGCTCGAAGACGCGCTCGGCCCCGGCCGCCGCCTGCTGCATGCGGTTCGAGACGTTCGAGAGCTTCCGCACCGGGTCCAGGGCCCCCACCAGGAGGCCGAAGAAGACGGTCAACTCGCCGATGCTCGACGGGTCGAAACCCCGTTCGATGATGATCTTGCCGCCCACGATGACGGCCACCGCGGCGGCGGCGGTGAAGATCGTCTCGACGGCCGGGCCCGTGATCGCCTGGATGCGGATGGCCCGGACAAGGTTCCGAAGGAGCCGCCGGCTGCCCGTGAAGAATCGCCGCCTCAGGTGCCCCTCGAGCCGGTAGCCCTTCACGATGCGGATGCCGAAGAGGCTCTGCTCGAGCGTCCCCATGAGCGTGGCCTGGCTCTGGAGGCCCTTGCGGCTGGCCTGACGCATCCGCCGCGCGAACTGCCGCACCAGCAGCGCCACCAGCGGCACGGCCACCAGGATCGTCACCGGCAGCCACGGGTCGATGCTGACGCCCACGAACAGGGCCGGCACCAGGCACATCACCGCACGAACGGGCATCACGACGACCTTTCCCGTGACCGTCTTCGTGCCTTCCATAATGTAAAAGCAGTCCTGCTGGAAGCGGCTCATGATGTCGCTGGGACCGATCTTCGAGAAAAGGGCAAGAGGGCTGCGGAGGACGTGGTCGTAGACCCGCAGCCTGAGCGTCAGAAGCGCCCGCCCCGCCGCGTGCCCCACCAGGTACTCGTAGGCGTAGTCGAGCCCCCCCCGGGCCACCGTCGCCAGGACCACCGCCACCATGATCCATACGAGGCTCCGGTACCGGTCCTGCGGCAGGTGCTCGGACAGCCACGCCAGGATCGGGGCGTAGAACTTGCCCTCCCGCTCCGCGTCCGCCGCCAGCGCCGCCATGCCCTGGGCGGGCGGCACGACCGTGACGTCGGGTGGGACGCGGACCGTGTCGCCCTCGACGGCGAAGTCCTCGACAGAGGCGTCCTGGACGATGGTCCAGCTCGGATCGGCCTCCAGGACCCGCCGCGTGCGCCCGGGATCGGCCTCGGTGGGGGCGGGCCGCTCCAGGAAGCGGATCCCCTCGGGACGGGCGTGGAAGACGAGGTTGAACATCGGCAGGATCGCCGAGATCGACCCCGCCCACAGCGCCGATGCCGCAAACCCCGCGATCCACGCCATGAGGATGCGGCTTCGGTACGGCCAGACATAGCGCAGGGCTTGCCAGAACGCTTTCATCGGCCCTCCGCCGAGGCGGGGTTCGCACGGCCCCCGCCATCATATCGGGCCCGAGCGCGCCCCGTCACCCCTTTTCGTCCGGCCCGTGAAGGAACGGGCCCGCCGCGAGGGGCGGGCACGCGCGTGATCGTCACGTGGGAGGATGGGCTCACGTACCCTTGGACGCATCCTCGGATGCCTCCGGCGCCTCCGTCTCGGGCGTCTCGGGGGCCTCGGCTTCCGCCTCCGGGGTCTCCGTTTCGGCCTCTTCGGCGGCGGCGTAGGTCACCGTGCCGACCTCGCGGCGGCGCTCGGTCAGGCGCGTGGCCTTGCCGATCCGCTCGCGGAGGTAGTAGAGCTTGGCCCGTCGGACGCGGCCGGAGCGGGCCACCCGCACGAACGCGATGGACGGCGAATGAAGCGGAAAGGTGCGTTCCACGCCCTCTCCGGCCACGATCCGCCGCACCACGAACGTCTCGGTCGCCCCGCCGCCCTGACGCGCGATCAGGGTGCCTGAGAACACCTGGGTCCGTTCCTTGTCGCCCTCGGTGATGCGGATGCCCACGTCGACGGTATCGCCGATGTGGAGGTCCGGCTGTTCCTTCGAGTAATGTCGGCTCTCGACCCGCTCAATGGCTGCCTTGCGCATCGTCGCACCTGTCCGATTGCGGCGTCCGGCCCGCTCCGGGGCATCTAGGACGCCCGATTCTTGTCTTTCGGGGTCCGCCGGTGCGTGATCCGAAGGACCACCGCCAGCACGAACCCGCCGAAAAGGCCCACCACCAGGGCCACCAGGATCGCCGTCTCCCAGCACCCCATGGCCGCCAACATGGCTCTAGGCCCCGATTTCGTCGTCGAGGAGGTCGCCGCGCCGCTCGCGCGTCCGGGCCTCCGCCTGCTCCCGCCGCCAACGGGCGATCTCGGCGTGATGGCCCGACAGGAGCACCTCCGGCACCTCCAGGCCCCGCCAGACCCGCGGGCGGGTGTACTGCGGATACTCCAGCAGGCCCCCCGCGAAGCTCTCCTCGGCCGTCGCGTCCTCGGCCCCCAGCACGCCCGGTTGGAGCCGCGCCACAGCGTCGATGACCGCCATCGCGGGCAACTCGCCGCCCGTCAGAACGTAATCGCCGATCGAGACCTCCAGGTCCACGAGCGCCCGAACCCGCTCGTCGAACCCCTCGTAATGCCCGCAAACGAGGGCCAGACGCGGCTTCGCGGCCAACTGCCGCACCAACGCCTGGTCCAACCTCCGCCCCTGCGGCGTCAGGAGCACGACCGTCGCGGGCCGCGCATCCAGGCCCCGCACGTGCGCCACGGCCCGAGCCAGCGGCTCGCACATCAGCACCATGCCCGGCCCGCCGCCGAACGGCTTGTCGTCGACCGTGCCCCGCGCGTCGGACGCGAAGTCGCGGTGATCCGTCAGACGAACCTCCAGGAGGCCTTCCCGCCGCGCACGCCCGAGGATGCTGGCATCGAGAACGCTCGTAAACGCCTCGGGAAAAAGCGTGATGACGTCGACCCGAAGCGCCATGGGCGCCTCCGCCTTGCCGCCCCCGCGCCGGCGGGGTCTACGCGGGCGCCCCCTCCTGCGGCTTTTCAGGCTCCCCGGCCCCCTCCTCGGGCGTTTCCGGGGCCTCCGCCGACGCCTCCTCGGCGGCCTCCTCGGGCTCCTCCGCGGGGACCTCGGCGGTCTCCTCGGCGGCCTTCTCGGGCTCCTCCGCGGGGACCTCGGCGGTCTCGGCCGGGGGCTCGGATTCGACCGGCTTTTCGGGCGCGGGAGGCGCCGGGGGCGCTTCGGCCTCGGCGGCCTCAGGGGCCTCGGATTCGCTCACCGGGGCCTCGACGGACGCTTCCGCGGCCTCGGCGGCTTTGGCCTCCTCGACGCGCTGGGCGGCCGGAGGCGGAGGGCCGACGGGTCGCTTCTTCTTCCACGGATGCGGCCGCGTCTCCTCGCCCTTGGCGTCGATCCCGACGTGCAGCAGGAGCCGCTCGACGGTCTCGGAGGGCGTGGCCCCCGCTTTCAGCCAGTGGGAGACCCGGTCCCGGTCGATCCGGACCATCTCCGGATTCGGAAGATGGGGATCGTACCAGCCCAGCTCTTCGATGACGCGACCGTCTCGGGCGGATCGCTTGTCCGTGGCGCAGATGCGCCAGAAGGCCCGATTACGCCGCCCCAAACGCTTCAATCGTATCCGTACCGCCACCTGTCGGCTCCTCCAGAATCCGTTCCTCCGGGCGACCGCATACCCGGCCCGGGAAACCGCGTATTCTAGACGCGCCCCCTCCCCCATGCAACCAAAAACTTGCCCTCCGCGCCTCGCGATCCTCCCCGCCCCGCCCGCAGGCAGCACGCCTTGTGCTTCGTCCCGCTCCCGCACGGACAGGGGGCGTTGCGACCGGGCTTGGGGCGGGCGCGGCGGCGGGGAGGGAGGGGGGAGACGAGGACGCACGTAACGTGGCGCCCGGTCACCCTGAACCCGGAACGCCTTGGCCGCTGCCTTGAATTGACGTTGGCGGCCGACTACGATGCGGCGATGGACTCGGAACGGTTCGAGGCGCTTGTGGACGAGGCGGTGGCCGGCTTGCCGCCCGAGATCGCCGAGCGCCTCGATAACGTCGACGTCGTCGTCGAGCGGCGGCCCACGAGGACGTTGCTGCGAGAGATGGGCCTGTTGGGGCGCGGCACACTCCTCGGGCTCTACCGGGGCGTCCCGCAGGTCCGGAGGAACCACGCCTACGGCCTGGTGATGCCGGACCGGATCGCGATCTACCGGGACCCGATTCTGGCGGCGGTGCGGGCCGACCTCGCGCCCGGGGAGGAATTCGAGGAGGCCGTCCGGGCCCGGGTGCGGCAAACCGTGCTGCACGAGTTCGGGCACCATTTCGGGCTGGACGAGGACGGTCTGGCGCGGCTGGATTACTGAGCGGCGAGCCGCTCGGCACGCGCGGTGTAAGCGCCGCCGCCGACAAGCAGGCGCCGTGCACGGGCAATGGATGCCATGGCCATCATTGAGCCAACCGGCGGCGGGACCCTGGTGGCGGTGAAGGTCGTGCCGGCCGCGTCGCGGGACGCGATTGCGGGGCGGCTGGGGGCGCGGCTCAAGGTCACCGTTCGCAAGCCTCCCGAGCGCGGGGCGGCGAACAAGGCCGCCTGTCGCCTGGTGGCCAAGGCCCTGGGCCTCCGGGCCGCCGACGTCACGCTGGTCTCGGGGCCCGCGCGCCCGGAGAAGGTGCTGCGCGTCGAGGGGATGGAGGCGGCGGAGGTGGCCCGGAGGCTGGGGATACGGGGCGCACAGAAATAATAGCGAACACGCAATATTCAATGCCCCACGAGGAGGCGGAGGGAACCATAGGACGGAAAGATGCACCGAGGGCCGCTTGCGGTTTCGCCGGAACCGGCGGACGGATGAGAACCGCGGGAGGCCCCCGAGGGCCGGATCAGCGCCACCCCTATGGCAAGATAGGTAATTCCTGCGGCTTGTGAGGGCCGATTGGCACTGAAATTGCCCATTTTGCCCAGTCTGATTTGACCGGCCCCGCTTTGTGTGTTATAGTTCTGCGCTTGCTTGCAGGGGGTTTTGGCTGTCAAGTCTCGCGCATCTCTCGGGGGAGAGACGTGAAGGAAGTCCTGACAACGGGGGAGGTGGCACGTCTGTGCGGCGTGGCTCCCCGAACGGTTTCCAAGTGGTTTGACGCGGGGCAGTTGCACGGTTTCAAGATCCCGGGGAGCCGCGAGCGGCGGATTCCGCGCGATTCGCTCGTTCGGTTCATGCGGGCCCATGGGATTCCCCTGAGGGGTTTGGACGGGGCCGTCACCCGGGTCCTCATCTGCGACGGCGACTACGATTTCGCCGACGCCCTCCGCATCACCCTCCAGAAGGGCTTCGAGTACGACGTCCAGGTGGCGACGGGCGTCTTCGAGGCGGGGCTCCTGGCCCGCCAGAGCCGCCCGCACGTCATCCTGCTGGACGTGGGGATGCCGGGCCTCGCGCCGGCGGACCTGAGGCAGGCGCTGCGGGCCGATCCGGAGCTGGTGGCGACGCGGGTCGTGGCGGTGGATCCGGAGCTGACGGACGTGCGGGTCCGCGGGTGGCTTCACCAGGGCTTCGACGCGTGCCTCCGCAAGCCGTACGGCGTGCGGGAGGCGGTCCGCGTGGTGGAAGAGGCGACGGACATCGTCGCGTAACCCCTTCGAGTTCTTCCTCTCCATGTCTTACCCTCGGGACCTGTGCGCGCCACGGGCCCGGGGGCGGATGGGGCCCAAGGCTGGACGCCGCCCCGCGAAAGTCTGGTACGCGGGGCGCGGCCTTGGTAAGCTGGGCGAGCCGTCGGACGACCGGAGGCTCGCCATGACCGATGCCGTGTACGAAACCTACCGTTCGCCCCTCGTCACCCGGTACGCCGGCGAGGCGATGATCCGCTTGTTCAGCCCGGCCATGAAGGTTCGGACGTGGCGGCGGCTGTGGATCGCCCTGGCCGAGGCGCAGCACGAGCTGGGCCTCGAGGTGACGCGGGAGCGGGTCGAGGAGCTCAAGGCCCACGCCGAGGACATTGATTTCGAGCGGGCGGCCTTGCTGGAGCGCGAGCTGCGGCACGACGTCATGGCCCATGTCCGGGCGTGGGGCGAGCGGTGCCCGACGGCCCGCGGCATCATCCACCTCGGGGCCACGAGCTGCTTCGTCGGCGACAACGCGGACCTCGTCATCATGGGCGAGGCCCTGGACCTGGTGGAGGCCCGGCTGGCGGCGGTGCTGGCGCGGTTGGCGGCGTTCGCGAAGGAGCACCGGACCCGGGCGACCCTCGGTTTCACGCACTATCAGCCCGCCCAGCTCACGACCGTCGGCAAGCGCGCCTGTCTCTGGATGCACGACCTGGTGCTGGACCTCGGGGCCGTCGAGGCCGTGCGGGCGACGCTGGCGTTTCGCGGCGTGAAGGGGACGACCGGGACGCAGGCCTCGTTCCTCCGGCTCTTCGAGGGCGACCACGGGAAGGTCCGGGAGCTGGAGCGGCGTGTCGCGACGAAGATGGGCTTTGCCGACATCGTCCCCGTCGCGGGCCAGACCTATAGCCGCAAGGTGGACGCGAACGTCCTGGCCGTCCTCTCGGGCGTCGCCCAGAGTGCTCACAAGTTCGCGAACGACCTCCGGCTGCTGGCGAACCGCAAGGAGCTCGAGGAGCCGTTCGAGCGGACGCAGGTCGGGTCGAGCGCGATGGCCTATAAGCGCAACCCCATGCGCTCGGAGCGGATGACGGGCCTGGCGCGGGTGGTCATGGCCCTGGCGCCGGCGGCGGCCCAGACGGCGGCCGAGCAGTGGCTCGAGCGGACCCTCGACGATTCGGCCGCCAAACGGATCGTCGTCGCGGAGGGGTTCCTCGGGGTTGACGCCATCGGCCGCCTCTACCAGAACATCGCCGGAGGGATGGTGGTATATCCGAAGATGATCGCGCGGCACGTGGCGGCGGAGCTGCCGTTCATGGCGACCGAGAATATCCTCATGGCCGCCGTCCAGGCCGGGGGCGACCGCCAGGCGCTGCACGAGGCCCTCCGCACCCACAGCCACGCCGCCGCCCGTTGCGTCAAGACCGAGGGCGGCGAGAACGACCTGTTGGAGCGCCTGAAAGGCGACCCCGCCTTCGAGAAGGTCGACGTCGACGCCGAGCTCGACCCCGCCCGCTTCGTCGGCCGAGCCCCGGAGCAGGTGGACGAGTATCTGGCGGAGGTGATCCAGCCGATCCTGGCGGCGCATCCGGAGGCGGGGGCCCCGGAGTCCGAGATCAAAGTCTAGGGATGCCTATCCCTCCTCGTGTCCCGGCACGATCACGTGACACGCCGGCAGGGCCCGAAGGAACGCCTGGCCGTAGCGCTTGCGGAGGATGCGGGAGTCGAGCACCACGACCATCCCCGTGTCCTCCTTCGTGCGGACCAACCGCCCGAACCCCTGCTTGAACTTCAGGACCGCCTCCGGCAACTGGTAATCCATGAACGGGTTCCCGCCTGCGGCCCGGACGGCGTCGATGCGGGCCTGGACGAGCGGGCGGTCGGGCACGGCGAACGGCAGCCGCGTGATGATGACGTTCGAGAGCGCCTCGCCCCGCACGTCCACCCCCTGCCAGAACGTGTCCGTCCCGAAAAGGACCGAGTGCGTGTCCCGCCGGAACGCCTCCAGCATCTTGCCGCGCGGCAGGCCCTCGCCTTGGACCAGGAGCGTCCACCCGCGGCCCTCGATCCACGGCCCGAGCGCCTCGGCCGCGCGACGCAGGACCTGGTGGCTTGTGAAGAGCACGAACGCCCGCCCCTCCGAGAGGTCCAGGTACCGGCGCACGGCCTCGACCATCGCCGTGAAGTACTCCGGGTGCGACGGCTCCGGCATGTCCGCTTCCAGATAGAGCCGCACCTTTTGCGCGTAATCGAACGGGCTCCCCGCGCGGAGCGTGTCGGCGACCTCGAGTCCCAGCCGCTGCCTTAGGTACGCGAACGCATCGTTCGGGGCGACGGCGAGGGTCGCGCTGGTCAGGACCGCCGTCGGAACCTCCTGCCAGAGGAGGAAATCGAGCATCGGGCCCACGTGGACGGGGGCGGCCCGGAGGCTGACGCGCCGGGCGCTCCCGGCGCCGTCGCCGCCCGAGGCGCCGCGGGCCTCCAGCCAGTAGACCGCCCCGGGCGTCCCGTCCTCGGCCACGCCGTAGGTCTGGCCGACGAACGCCGCCACCGCCTCCGCGAGGCTCTGGGCCCGCGCGGCATAGGCGGCTAGTTCCTCGGCGGTCTCGTCGTCCTGGGGGATGGCCCGGCCGACCTTCCCGAGGGCCCGGGCCAGCGTCTCGAGGGCGGGCGAGAGCGGGTCGTCCAGCATCCCCGGCTTCGGAAGCCGCCCGTTGCCCGTCGGGTCGCGGCGAAGGAGGTCGAGGCAGGCGTCGAAGAAGCGGTCGGCGGCGCGACGGGCGGCGTCGGCGGCCTCCTTGGCCTCGTCGCAGGCGGGGGCCTCGAGCGAGGCCAGCGTCCCGCGGGACCGCTCCGACCGCCACACCGCCCGCAGCAGGAACTCGACCTGCCCGCTCGTCACGCCGATCCCCAACTGGTCGCACGCGACGGACTCCAGGTTGTGGGCCTCGTCGAAGACCAAGGCGTCAAACGCCGGGAGCACCCCCTGCACCCCCCGGGCCCGAAGCGCCAGGTCCGAGAAGAACAGGGCGTGATTCGTCACCAGGATCTGGGCCTGGTCGATGCGGCGGCGGGCTCGTTGGAAGAAGCACCGTTTCTGGTGGGCGCAGCGGCGGCCGCGACAGTGCCCGGACTCGGCCGAGACGCGGTCCCAGACGCGCCACGAGGGGGGCGGCGAAAGGTCCGACAGGCTCCCGTCGCCCGTCTGGAGCGCCCACCGGATGATCCGGTTCAGCTCCGCCCGCTCGCCGCGCTCGTCGAAGAGCTTGGCGGCCCGGGCGCCGGCGCGCTCCAGGCGCCTCAGGCACAAGTAGTTGCGGCGGCCCTTGACGAGGACGGCCTTGAAATCCCGCTCCAGGGCCTCGGCCAGCGCCGGGAGGTCCTTCTCCAGAATCTGCTCCTGGAGGCTGATGGTGTAGGTGGAGACGACGACGCGCCGCTGTTCGCGCGTGGCCTCGTGGATGGCCGGGACGAGATAGGCGTAGCTCTTGCCGACGCCGGTGCCCGCCTCGACCACCAGGTGCCGCCCGCAGGCGAAGGCCTTCGCCACGGCCTCGGCCATCGCGACCTGCTCGGGGCGATGCTCGTAGGAGGCAGGGCGCCGGGCGAGAAGGCCGTCGGGGCCGAGGGCGTCGGTGACGAAGTCGGGCATAGCCACGTTATCTTAGCGCTTGAATCACCCGCGACGCCTCCCGGGCGGCCCAGCGGACGCAGGGGGTGCACGTCTCGTCGAAGGCCCCCGAGGCGAGGAACCGCTCCATGGCCCCCGGCTCCGAGAGGTTCAACCCGATCAGCCGCTCGCACCGGCTCGTCCCGAACCGCTCGGCGAACCGCTCCAGGAAGGCCCCGCCCAGCTCGTAGGCCCGCGTCTTCTTTGCACGGCGGTCGCCCTCGGTGAACCGGTCGACGGCCAGGCCGAGGGCCATCACCGCCCCGGTCACGGCCCCGCAGGTGCGGCCCGTGTGGCCGATCCCACCGCCCATCCCGTAGGCGACGGCCGGGATGCATCCCTCGCACCCGACATCGTGCGCCTCGGCCACGGCCAGGAGCGTGCTCTGGCAGCAGTTGTAGCCCTCGTGGAAATGGCGGTCCGCGTGGTCGGCGACGCTCATGGCTTGGGCCCCTCTCCGAGGGCGCCCTCGACGGGGCTGGAGGGGGTGGCCATCGGACGCTTGGGGATGCGCCCGGCCTCCCGGGCCAGCCGGCCCGCTTCGCAGGCCGTCCGCATGGCCCGGGCCATCTTGACGGGGTCGCGGGCCTTGGCGATGCCGGTGTTAAGGAGCACGCCGTCGGCCCCGAGCTCCATGGCCACGGCCGTGTCGCTGGCGGTGCCGACGCCCGCGTCGACGATGATGGGCACATTCGCCCGCTCGATGATGAGCTGGATGTGCAGGGGATTCAGCAGGCCCAGCCCGGAGCCGATCATCGACCCGAGCGGCATGACGCTCGCCGCCCCCTCCTCCTCCAGGTGGCGCGCGGCCACCGGATCGTCGGAGGTGTAGGCGAGGACGTGGAAGCCCTCCTGGACGAGCGTTTTCAGGGCCTCGAGCGTCGCGACGGGGTCCGGAAGGAGCGTCTCGGTGTCGGCAAGGACCTCGAGCTTGACCCAGTCGACCTCCAGGGCCTCCCGCGCCAGCCGCGCCGTCCGCACGGCGTCCTCGGCATGGAAGCACCCGGCGGTGTTGGGCAGGATCGTGTACCGGTCGCGGTCGATGAAGTCGAGCAGGCTCTCCTTGGACCGATCCGTCAGGTTGACCCGCCGCACGGCAACCGTGACCACCTCGCACCCGGCCGCCTCGAGGGCGTCGGCCATGAGGGGGAACGTCTCGTACTTACCCGTTCCCACGAAAAGCCTGCTCGTGAATTCGTATCCCCCGACCTTCAGTGTGCCGCTCATGCAAGCCTCCGTCATTGGCGAGGGTCGATTTCCGCTTTACGATGGAACGACAACGACGGACGAACGCGAGCCGGCGCCGTCCCTGCCCTTGCCTTTCCATCGAGAATCGACCCTCGCAAATCGAAAATCCTCATCCCCCGCCCACCAGCGTGACGACTTCAACGACGTCCCCGTCGGCCAGCTCCGTCTTCTCGTGCAGGCTCCGGGGGACGATCTCGCGGTTGACCTCGACCGCGATGCCGCGCGCGCTAACTCCCAGCGCCTCCACCAGCTCGAGGACGGTGACGCCGGCCTCGACGCTGCGAGATTCTCCGTTGACGGTGATTTGCACGGTCCGCGCGCTCCGGCCGAGGGTTTCAAGTTCGGCGATTATAGCGCAGCCGGCCCCCCCAATCAAGGCGCCGCGGGCGGGGCCCATGTCCGGGAGCGTGGCCATGAAGCGGACCTTTCGCCGTCTGGCCGTTGCCGCAGCCGCCCTGGGACTCCTGACGGGCCTTGCCGCGCCCCTCCGGGCCGATCGCGAGAGACTCACCGAGGACATCGAACGGACCCGCATCCGGATCCTCAAGGAGCAGGACCCCGAGAAGCGGCGGGAACTGGCCGAGCACCTCGAGCGGTGTCTGCACGAGCTCGGGCCCTTTGACGCCGCCGGGCTCCGCGTCCATCCGAAGGCCATGTGGCGGGACCGGTGCCTCGTGCACCTGGAGGAGACGGTCGACCGCCTCGCGCCTCGCGTCCTCGAACCTTCGCCCGAGACCCTGGCCCTGGAGGCCCGGTACCACACGGCCCGCATGGGCGCCGAGTGCCTGAGGCGGGCGTGGCCGAGCGGGCGCCGGCTGCCCAAGTACCTCTACGACGCGTTCACCCAGTACTGCGCCAACAACGAGCCGCTGCTGGGGCGGGTCTTCGACGGCATCGGTGCGTGGGCCGTCAAGGTCGAGGCCATGCCCGCCGACGCCGCGAACCGCGCGGCCTTCGCCGAGGCCGTGGCCCAGGCCCGGGCCGGCGTGGACCAGATGGCGGGCGCCTACGTCCAGTTCACCACCACCGAGCCCCTCGACCGCCGCGCCCGGGCCAAGATCGTCGACTCGGTGGGCCTGTTCGTCGGCGGGCTCCTGGCCCTCCAGGAGGCCCACGCCACCTGTCGCGAGCTCTCCGGGGACGCCGACACCGAGGACGAGGAGGAGGCGACGCCGGCCGAGGAGGTCGGCCTCGGCCCCGACGGCGAGGCCAAGCTCGCCCGCATCCGCGAGGTGGCGGCGATCCTCCCCACGGACGACGGCCACTGGGCCGACATCGCCCAAGGCATGCTCGAGTTCGCCACCCTCGCCGAGAAGGGGTCCCGGGTCCCCACCACCCAACGCCGCGCCCTCGAGCTGCTCCACTACACGCACCTGCTGGCCGATTATCTGGGCGGCCTGCTGACGAGCAAGGCCTTCTACCCCGAGTACCTCGCCCGCCGCCCGCGGCACATCGCCTACGCCCTCCGCCATATCCGGGAGAAACGACGACGCCAGCGGGGCTACTCCACCATCCGCCGCATGGTCGGCGGCGACCGGGAGCGGCACGTCCTGGAGGCCAGCCCGCTGAGCCCGCAGGCATGCATCGGATACCTGAAGGCCCGGCGGCTCCCCGCCGGCGTCTTCGGTTCCGGACGCGAGGGCGCCGGCCGCCACTACGATTTCGGCCGGGCGCGGCGGGACGCGCTGGCGAGTCTGGCGCGGATCGCCAAGACCTCGACCGACGGCATGACGCCCCGCATGAAGCCCGTCTACGCCAAGTTCCGGGTCGCCTTCCTCCGGGAAGTCGAAGCCGCCGGCCGCGCCACCGATGCCGAAACCTGCTACCGCGCTCACCGGACCGCCGGCGAACGGGCCCGCAACCTCGACCTCCTCCTCGACGCCGACGAGGCCGTCAAGGCCGTCGCCCGCTACGCCCCCAGCCGCGCGGGCGGCATGTACGCCCAGATCATCCACATGGCCGAGGTCCTCTACGGCGGCTCGGCCACCGCCCGCAAGGCGGTCCGCGTGCGGATGGAGGAGTACGTGACCCCGTTCCGCGGCCTCGCGGCCGTCGAGTTCCCGGAGCGGGAGGACCTGGGGCTGGCGATGCGGCTGACGGCGGGGTCGTACGCGGCAGCGCACCAGCGGTTCACGAAGGAAGTGACGGCGGCGATCATCGAGGCCGCCCGCGGGTCGCCCCGGCCGCTCCAGGGGGCCCTCCGGGCCCGGTACATGTTCCGATTGCTCCGGAACCGGTGCCTGGCCGAAAGGGCGCCGTGGCGCAAAATGAGCGTCGCGAACCTGGACGCCTTCTCCCTGCCCCCGGAGGACTGGGCCGCCTTCCGAAAGGCCCTCGATGTCCGCCTCCGGGAGGAGTTCCTCGCCTACGGCGCCGGCCGCCCCGGCCGCGTCGACACGCGACCGCTGGCGGGATGGGAGGAGGTGTACGCGGCGGTGACGGGGGCCCGGCGGCTGACCGACGAGGCCCGGTTGCCCACCGACACCGACACCGCCCGCCTCTTCCAGAACCTCGCCCAGTGCACCGAGTCCGTCCCGCCCGACGAGACGTGGTTCGGATGGGCCGTCGGGTATCACATGGGCGAGGCCGCCGTCTCCTACGCCGCCGGCTACGAGGATGTCGCCGGGTGGCACCGCGGGGAGATTACCCTCCTTCGCCGATACGACGGCTTCACGAGCGGCTTCACGCGCGACGAGATGTTCGACGACCCGGAGGCCGAGGGCGAGCCGGCCGAGTAAGGCGCGCGGCATGGAGCGGGCGCCCGGGGCCGGGATGCCGCCGGACCCGCCGCGCCTGCCGGAGTGCCGGTGGATCGACCTCCTCGTCCGCACCGTCGCCTCGCCTCCTGCGGGCGCCTCCGCGCGGCCACGCCCGCCGGAAAAGAGAGGCGCGCCGAGAGGGGCCGGGGGTTGAAAGGCGTGGGAGGTCCGACCAGGAGGATGCCGATGTCAATGCGGAACGTGGCGGCGATGAGCGGGGTTCTGGCGGCGATCATCGCGCTGCCCTCGGCGGCGCGGGGCGTCGAGCGGCCGTTCATGCTCTGGACGAGGGCGGACCTGGCGACCCTGAAGCGGCGCGTCGAGACCGAGGACTGGGCCCGCCGCGCCTACGAGGCCCTGCCCCCGCCCGGCTCGAAGGACGCCGGGGGCTTCCCGAACCTCATCCACTGGGCCGTCACCGGCGACAAACAGGCCGCCGAGGCCGAGACGCGGGCCCTCCTCTCCGGGCGCGGCGGGAGGCACGGCGAGTTCCTGAACCCCTTCCGCTTCGACCTCCTCCATTCCCGGCTCTCGGACGCCGAGCGCGCCAAGGTCCTGCGCACCTTCCGCGACCGCGCCCGACGCGTCATCGACTTCCAGGAGCCCTGGGCCTGGAACCGGTACTCGTGGCTCCCGAACCTCGCGTACCCGTGGATCCTGACGGGGCACCTGATGGCCGCGGCCACCGGCGACGAGGCGCTCATGCGGGCGGTCTTTGCGAGCCCCCGCGGCCTCAAGTGGTATTTCGACGACTACCTCTCGGACATGGGATTCTACAACGAAGAGTTCGGCAAGATGTTCGCGACGCCCCACCTCATGATGCTCTGGTGCACGGCGTGCGAGCACCAGGGCCTGGACGAGATCGGCTTCGACTATCGCGGCGCGCGCGGGGCGACGATGCGGGGACACATGGAGACGCTCCTTCGCCTCGGCATGCCCGCGGTCGACCTCGGCACCGGCCGCCCCCACGTCCCGCGTCTGACGATGGGCGACGCGAAGGGCTCGCGCGGGTTGCCGGGATACGGGTTCCAGCACGCGCTCGTCCCGGGGCGCCTCGTGGACGACACGCCCCATCGGCCCGACGGGTTCCGCGGCTCGATGCCGCAGGACTTCTGGTTCGAGATGGCCCACGCCCGGTGGCCGGAGATGGGCTTCGGGTGGCTGCTGGCGGGCCTTCGCGGACTCGACGAGGAGAAATACGTCCCCAGCCTCCTTTTCGGCCTCGAGCCGATCGGCCCCGCCGACGCCGCCCCGCCGCCCGCGCCGTCGGGCGTCTATCCGGGGCGCGGGCTCGTGGTGCTCTGGGCCGAGGAGGGACCGGCGTACTGGACCGGCCCCGGCCCCGCGGTGGGCCTTCGCCTCGCGACGCCCTACGCCCACCACATCCAGGACTGCTTCGCGCTGACGGGCTTCTACGCCTTCAACCGCCCGATCTTCGTGAATCACCAGCATTCGTCGAACTATAGCGGCGTCGATCCGGGCTACTCGAACTCCTCGCGGAGCCACTCCATCGTCCGCGTCGATTTCGCCGAACCGAAGACGATCGGCGAGGTGCCGACGAGGCACGACTTCTCGCCCGCCGCCAAGTTCGTCGCGGCCCGGGCGTATGGCGTCTACGATGAGGTCGACCAGACGCGGGCCCTCGTCCTGACGGGCGAGTATCTGCTCGACGTCTCGCGGCTCGCGAGCCCGTACCCGCGGCACTACCAGTGGATCATCCAGACGTTCGGCCACGCGTGCCCCGACCGGCCGGCCGCGTGGACCGACTCGCAGGACCTCGTCGGGTCGCTCTTCGACCTCGCGCGCGAACGGTCGCTCGAGACGGACGAGACGTGGGCGGTCGAGGCCGTGCAGACGAGCCTCGGGGCCCACCCGGAGTTCTCCGGCCTCGGGCCGGCGTGGTTCGAGCGCCGCGTCGGCGTGCGGACGACGGTCCTCGGCGCACCGGGCACGACGGCGTACCACGCGTGGGCCCCGGTGGTGCTGGAGTCGGCCGGCGAGTGGCGCGGCCGGGACCGGTTCGCCTACGGCGAGGACGAGCCGGCCGCCGTCACGATTGCCGCCGTCCGCAAGACCCCCGCCACGACGTTCGTCGCGGTCCACGAGCCGTTCGAGACCGCCCGCCGCATCCGCGCCATCGAGCGGGTCGCCGAGACCCCCGACGGCGACGCGTTCGTCCTCCGGATCACCGCCGACGCGTGGACCGATTACGTCTGCCTCGCCCTCGGGGAGAAGGCGGGCGAGCCGGTGACGCTCGAAGGCGAGGGCGGCCGGTTTACGTTCACCGGCTACGCGTACCTTCGCCTCTCGGGCGGCACGCGGACGACGGCCGGCTCGTTCGACGCGCTCGAGGCCCCGGCGGCGAAGCCCGAGCCCGCGCGCGGGCCGATCCAGGCATGGTGGCACCCGGCGACGCCGCTCTGTCTCCCGACCGGCGACCTGGGGGCCCGGACGCTCACGCTCCGCAACGCCGGCCAGGCGCCCCTCTCGTGCACCGTGCGGCTCGTCGGGCGGGGCGGACTCGTGCCGATGCCGGACGAGATCGCCCTGGAGGCCCTGGCGCCGGGGGCCGAGCGGACGGTCGAGGTGCCGGTCTGCGCCCAGCCGGCCCGCGAGAACGCCCTGCTGCGCGTCGACCTCGAGGTCGAGGGGGCCGAAGACGTCCAGGTCCAGCGGGCCCCCCTCCGGGTCGCGAACGGGGTGGCCCAGGAGCTCACGAAGCACTGGCCGGCCGACTTCGCCCGGACGATCTACGCGCCCCGCTACGTCGCGAAGTATCACTATATGGAAAGCGGGGCCGCCGGCCTCCTGCTCGACCCCGACGGCCTCCGCCGAAGCGACGCCTCCGCGAACACGTACCCGATGCTCGTCCGCCATGGTACGGATTCCCGCGGGCGCCAGGGGTGGCAGGCGCGGCGGTTCGGGAAGTTCGCGTACTTCATCCCCGTGCTCGTCCCGGGCGAGGGCGGCGGGCCGGCCCTCATCTACGAGGGCGGACGCCACGCCCACGGCACGCAGAGCGGCATCGAGCACTGGTTCACCGAGGACTGGATCGTCTGCCGCTTCCGTGACGCACGCGACGGGGAGCGGATCGCCTTCGACTGGGACCCCGACGCGAGGAAGATGGACCTGGCCCGCGCGATCCGGGGACGCCGGGAGTCGCGGATGAAGGCCAAGGCCCCCGGCACGATCCTCGTCGCCTCGCGCGACGGGAAGATGCACCCCGTCGAGGGCGAGCCGGGCGACTGGCCGCGACGCGTCAAGCTCCCGAAGGGCCTCGGCGACCTCGCCGCCGTCTTCATCCGGCCGCACGGGTACCGGTACGGGGGCCTGCGGCTCTATCCGCCGGAGGCGCGCCTCGAAGGGCGGTACGTGACGATGCCGGGCGGGGCCCCGATGGGTTTCACGTTCTGCCTCGAGGCCGAGGCGGCGGACCTGGCGGGCCGGTGGCTGGCCGAGACGCCCACGGGCGAGGCCCGGCCGATCGAGAGGGGGACGTATAACGGGGCGTTCATGCCTCATCTCGAGCCGCCGCCGGACGATTGACGCCCCCCGAAAGCGCTTTACAAACCCCCATCCCCGCTGCATAACAGCGAGGCCCTCGCACCCCGTCCGGAGGACTCGCCATGCGCCTCGCCCGTTGGCCCTTCATGCTCGCGCTCCCGGTGCTCGCCCTCGCGCTTCCCGCCCTGGCCCCGGCGGCCGAGGGGCCCGACCCGCAAGCCGGGCTTCCCGATCCGGCGCTGGACACGCGGCCGCTCTGGTCGCCGACGGCGGGCGGGTTCATCCGCGACTGGCTCCTCCTGGGGCCCCTGCCCAACCCGCCGCGCGACCCGGCCGAGCGGACCACCCGCCACCCCGTCGGAGCGGGGTTCGACGTCGATTACCTCGGCGGCGAGGACGCCGTCCGTCCCAGGGCCGGCGACCCCGTCACCCCGCCCGTCGGCCCGAAGGTCACGTGGACCCGCTACGAGAGCCCCGCCGACGTCCTCGACTTCAAGGCCGCCTTCGACGACGCTCCGGAGGCCCACGCCGTCGCCTACGCCTACACGCTCCTGACTTCGCCCAAGGCGGGCCGGGCGTACCTGGCCCTCGGCTCCGACGACAGCGTCAAGGTGTGGCTGAACGGGTCGCCGGCGCACGAGCACGTCGTCGGGCGCGGCGTGGAGAAAGACCAGGACCTGACTCCGATACGCCTGGCGAAGGGGCCGAACGCCCTCTTGATTAAGGTCGAGAACGTCAAGGGCGGGTGGGGCCTCGTGGCGCGGGTGCTCAGCCCGGCCCGGGCCGCGGCCCTCGATCTCGACGATCTGCGGCCCGAGGCCGCGCCCGACCCGGCAGACCCGACGGTCCTGGAGGTCACCACGGACGCCTCCGCCGCCATCCACGCCGCCGCGCCGAAGGTCCGCGTCGAGGCGATCGCCCCGGGCGGGAAGGTGCTGGCCGAGACGGAGGCGGCGCGCGGCGAGACGGTCCGGCTGGCGATGAAGGACTGGCCGGACGGGCCGTTCGAGGTCCGCGTGACGATGCCCGACCCGCTCGGCCGCCCGGTCCGCGCCTACGCCCCGGCGTACAAGGGCGACTGGAGGCGGCAGGGGGCCGCACTCCGCGAGGCGGCCGCCCGCGTCGCCGCCGACGCCACCGACCCGCGCGAGCTGCGCCTGCGGGTCGTCGCGGAGATCCTCGACGACCGCCTCGGCGACACCGATCTCGCGAAGGCCGGACCGCAGGGCTGGCGGCCGGTCCACGCGGCCCTGATGGAGCATCGGGAGATCGTCGACTCCTCGGCCGTGCGGCCGGGCGGGTTCGTGCGGCTGGCGTGGGTCGATCCGGTCGACGGCTCGGCCCAGTTCGCCCGGGCCTACCTGCCGCCCGACTACGAACCGGGCCGGGCTTGCCCGCTCGTCGTCGTCCTCCACGGCTACAACCCGCGGAACCCGCCGTACGTCGGGTGGTGGAGCGTGGACAAGCGGCATCATCACCTGTCGGAGGCGTGGCCCGTCGTGATCCTCGAGCCGCACGGTCGCGGCAACACGGGATACGCGGGCATCGGCGAGCTGGACGTGCTGCGGGCGATGGCGGAGGCGCGGCAGGTGTTGGAGATCGACGCCGAGCGGACGTACCTCATGGGCCACTCGATGGGCGGGGCGGGCACGTGGGCGCTGGGCCGGCAGCATCCCGGCGTCTTCGCGGCGATCGGGCCCATCTTCGGCGGGTGGGATTACCACGTGTACACCGACCCCGAGGAGTACGCCAGGCTCACCCCGCGCGACCGATTCGCCCGCGAGGCCCGGAGCACCTTCGCCGGGGCCGAAGCGCTCCGCACGACGCCCGTCTTCGTCAATCACGGCGACGCCGACGCCCTCGTCGAGATCGAGCATTCCCGCTTCGCCGTCCGCATGCTCCAGCGATGGGGCTACGACGTCCGCTACTGGGAGCATCCCGGCAAGGGCCACGGCGGCCTCGGGTGCGAGGACACGCTCGTCGAATGGTTCCTCCGGCATAGGCTGAACCGTGCCCCCAAGGAGGTCCGCATCCGGGCGGCGGACCTGAAGCACGCCGCCGCCCACTGGGTCCGCGTCCTCCAGCGCGACAACCCGTTCGCCTTCATCCATGTCCTGGCCCGGGTGATCGACCCGCGCACCGTCCGGCTGGCGACGGAAAACGTTCTGGCCGTCCGCGTCGACCCTCCGGCGGCCCTCGTCGAGAAGGGCGCCCCGGTGCGCGTCCTCTGGAACGGCCGCGACGCGGGGGACCTCCGGGCAGGTGCGGGAGGCCTCGAGCTCCGGGCCCCCGGCTACGCGCCGGGCGTGCGGCCCAAGACGCCGGACCGGGCGGGCCCGTTCGAGGACGTCTACCGGACGCCCTGGGCCCTGGTCGTCGGGAGCGTCAGCGGCGACCGCCGTATGGACGCCTTCTGCCGCCGACGGGCCGAGGTCCTGAAGAACGGGTGGCGGACGTGGCAGCACGTCGAGCCGCGAACCTTTCTCGACACGGTCATCACCGACGAGCAGATGAACACCTATTCCCTCGTCCTCGTGGGCGGGCCGAAGGAGAACCGGGTGGCGCGGCGGATGGCCGGCGCGCTGGGCCTTTCGGTCGAGCCGGGGGCCGTCACCCTTGCCGGACGACGCTTCGAGGCCCCCGACACGGGCTTCCAGGTCGTCCGGCCCCACCCGAACGCCGCCGACCGGTACGTCGCGGTGATCGGCGGCACGAGCGCCGAGGGCATGTTCTTCACGGACCGGATCCCCGACGACCTGGACTTCGCCCTGGCCGACGACCGGCGGCTTCCCGCCGAGGGCGACCCGACCGGGGTGCTCGTGGCCTCCGGCCGGTTCGGGACGGACTGGGGCGTCGACGAACGGTTCGTCCTCCCGGGCGACGCGAAGGCCCGCGACGAAGCGTCCCGCCGCCGCGCCCCGCCCTACCTCTCGACGGCCGTGCCCGTCAAGCGCCTGCCCCTCTCGGACGTCCTCGAATCGAGTGCCGCCGGCAGCTTCGTCACCATGCGACGCGGGGCGAACTGGCAGGGCGAGCCCCTCCGGGTCGGCGGCAAGACGTACAAGGACGGCCTCGGCGTCACCGTTTGGGACGAGCCCTGCACCGCGACCTGGCGCCTCCACGGGGGCTGGAAGAAACTCAAGGGCGTCCTCGGCCTCGAGACCGAAGACCCCGACGAGCTCGACGAGAAGGCCAAGGCCAGCACGCGCATCTTCTTCGTTGTGCGCGGCGACGGGGAGGAGCGGTTCCGCTCCGAGGCGCTCACCGGGGACTCCAAGCCCGTCCCCCTTGACCTCGACGTCACGGGTGTCGCGGAGCTGGAGCTCGAGGTCGGCAGCGAGACCCGGCGGCACGGCGCCGCGAGGAGTGTCAACTGGGCGGACCTGAGGCTGGAGAGATGAAAACCCGCGAAGTTCACGCCATGAACTGAGCCAGATGTCGCCGTGCCAGGGCCAGGCCCGCCCTCGTCTTTTCGTCCGTGCCGCGCCAGACGGGGTCGTCGCAGACCACGGCGACGGCGCCGCGGTAGTCGAGTTCCCAGAGGCGATCGAAGAGTCGGCGCCAGTCGGTCCGGCCGAGGCCGGGCAGGCGGTATCGCCACCATCCGCCGCCGGGACGCAGGATCGAGCAGTCCCGCCGCCGCATCTCGAAGACCTCGCAATCGCGGGCCCGGACGTGGACGACCTTCTCGGCGTAGTCGGTGACGGCGGCAACGGGGTCGAGGCCGAGCCAGGCCATGGGCCCCGGGTCGAGGGCGAGACCGAGGGCCGGGCTGCGGGCGTGGGTGAAGAGTTTCTCCCAGAGCTCCGGGGCGAAGCAGACGGAGGCGGGCTCGTCCTCGTCGGCGTCGCCGGCGCCGAGGCGCGGGTCGGTCTCGACGGCCAGGGCCACCTCGCCCTCCTCGGCCATGGCGAGGGCCCGCGACACCGCCCGCGCAAACGCCGCCGCCGCGTCCCCCGCGGGCGCGCCCGGCAACCGCCCCAGCGCGACCGTTACGACGGGGACGCCGAGGTCGACGGCCGTCTCGATCACCGCGAGGAGGTGCTTCGCGGCGGCGGCGGCCCGCGGCTCGTCCGCGTCCACAAGGGCGACGCCGGCGTCGAGGGCCGCGAGCTCGAGATGGGCCTCCTCGAGCGCCGCCCCGAGGGCGTCGCGGGCCACGCCGTCCATCGCCGCCGGCACCAGGCGCGACCCCGTGTGCCACGTCGTGGCCCCGCGCACCGGGGGCGCGGCCAGCTCGACCGCGTCGAAGCCCGCTTGGCCGGCCCACGCGAGGACCTCGGGCAGGGGCGTGTCGGGAAGGGCGGAGGCGGCGAGGGCAAGGCGCAAGGGGCATACCTCCGTGCTCGGGTACCCGAGTACGCACGGCCCAAGAAAGCCGCGGGCCAAGCCGCGGCCCTACTCGCCCCCGTTCGCCTTCGCCTTGATGGCCATCACCTCGCCGGTCGGGGCCGCGAGGTAGACGATGCCGTCGGTGGTGGTGTTCGGGGGGACGAGGACGTCGCGGCGCATGGGCAGGGCGACGGCGACGTCGCCGTCCGCCCGGTCGACGGCCAGGAGGTCGTCGCCGTCGGTGACGAGGTAGATCCGCGCCTCCGTGCCGCCCGCGACGTCCCGGGCCTCCTTCCTTTGCCAGAGGAGGGTGCCGCTCTCGGCATCCAGGGCCCGCATGCCCGCCTTCGGCGTCCAGAGGAAGACCTGCTCGCCGTGGGCGACGGCGGGCCGGCCGACGGGTTCCTCGGCCTCGAACTGCCACTGGAGGCGGCCGCTGGTGGCCTGGAACGCGTAGACGGCGTAATCGAGGCACGGGACGATGACGAGGTTCCCGTCCGTCCGCGCGAGGTCCGCGACGACGGCGGCGGCAGCCTTGTGCTTCCAGATGATCCGGCGCAGGTGCTGGAGCGAACAGTAGATGTCGCCGCTCTGGCTGGCGAAGACGACGAGGTTCGCCGTGCAGACGGGGCGGCTGATGAGGGCGTCGGGCGTCCATCGCCGCCACGGGTAGAACCCCTCGGCCACGGGAATGGCCTCAAGGTAGCCGGTGACCGCCGGGACGAAGACCTCGCCGCCGTTCGTGGCGACGCCTGCCGAGGGCGGAAAGTTGAGGGCGTGCCTCACGACCTCGCGGCCTCGCGCGTCGATGCCCAACAGGTGCGTCGTCGTCGCGACGTAGACGACGCCCTCCGCCGCCGCCGGCGCGAAGACCTTCTGGTGCGGCTCGGCGGCGCGGCGGGTCCACCGGCGGACGCCCGTGGCGGCGTCGACCGCGTAGAGCGTGTTGTCGGAGCCGAGGGCGACGAGGAAGTCGCCGATGCGCCAGACCTTCTCGATCCGCGTGCCCTCGACCCGCAGCAGCCGCGTGTGCCACTCCACCTCCATGCCGGAGGCGTCCAGCAGGGCCGGGGCTACGGGCAGGGGCGAGGGGGCCCCGTCGCGCGTCCCCCCGCCGCACCCGAGGGCCCCGAGGGCGACCGCCAGGACCGCCCCCATCATCCCCACGCGCCCCGCCTGCCGCATCGTCGTCTGGGTCATCGTTGGCTCCGTGCTTCCGTGCCCCGCGCGGCCGGACCGCGCCGGCCCCCTTAGATATACGACGCCAGGTCCACGCCGTGCTGCCGCTCGAACCGGGCAAGCCGCTCGATCCGCTCGATGTCGTCCTGGATGCGATGGGCGAGCTTGAAGACGTAAGGCTTGCCCTGGAGGCGGTCGTTGAGGTCGGCCAGCATGGCGTCCCAGCGTCCCTCGTAGAGCTCGTCACGGAGGCGAAGGAGCATCACCTCCTCCTCGGCCAGCCCCCGCACGAATGCCCGGGCCGCCTCCGCCGCACGGGCCTCGGCCGTCGACCCCGAGTTCTCGCGCTTCGCCATCGGTCCACCTCCGGCGCCGGCGCGAACCGCCACCGGCCGCTTACGGTACACTTAGGCGTTCGGCATCGTCAACCCTTTTTCATTACAGGAATTAGCGGAACGCCCGAGGGTCTCGCGGTTCTAAAAGGGTGCCGTGCCGCAGGCCCGTGCCGACGGCCGGGGGGCGGCGCGCGCGGCCCGGCTGCGAAAAAAGTCGTCGCCGCCGTGCGTATAAAGAGTAGAATGAGGTCGTGGGCGCCTTCACGTCCCGTCGGGCAGGCTTGAAGAAGGGGGACCGCCATGCACGTTGTCGCTCGCCTTGCCGTGTTGGGACTCGTCCTGGCCTCACTTCCGGGTCTCGCCCGGGCCGCCGAGGCCCCGCCGCCCGCCGCGCCCGCCTACTGCACCGAGCGCCCGAGCAATGCCCGCAAGATCTCGGGCGATGCGCTGGAGCTCGGCTGCACGGATTTCACCTACGTCCCCGTCCGCCTCCGCGATGCCGTCTGCGCCCCCCTCGGCGAGGCGAAGGCCGCCTCCGCCCGCCACGTGGCCCGCGAGCTGATCGAGGCCGAGCCGTTCTGGGTCTTCCCGTGCGGGCAGGACGCCGAGGGGACCCGCCTGGTGCGCGTGTGGACGAAGAAGGGATGGCTGGGCGAGGTTCTGTTGGCGGCCCACCTGGCCCGCCGGCCCCCCCCTGCCCCGATGGTCGCCGCCCCCGAGGCGAAGGCCCCGTTCGACGGCGGCCGGTCCACGCCGCCCCGCGCCCCGGCGTTCGCCGCCAGGCTGGAGGAGGCCGGCGAGGCGTTCCAGGCCACGCAGGCGGGCGGGGCGACGGTCCCCGTCACGCTCTTCGACGCCGAGGTCGCCGGCTCCGCGGCGGCGGTCCTGGCGAAGGCCGCCCCCGACGCGACCGTCTGGGTCTTCCCCACCGGCCCCGCCAAGCCGGGCGCCCCGCAACCGGTCCGGGTCTGGACCGGCGAGGGCTTCCTGGCCGACCTGCTCGTCGCCGCCGGCGCGGCACGTTACCGCGAGGACCCGGCGAAGGCGGGGGTCGAGGGGTCGGCGGACGCCGCCGGGACCACCAAGACGTCCGTGCGTCTCCGCCCGCCCCGCGAGAAGGAACCCACGGGCCCGGACCGCTTCGACTGGCAGCCGGTGTCGGTGGTGGCTCGGCCGAACACGACCCAGTGGGTTGTCGGGTGGGTCGCGGTGTCCGACAAGACCGTCCTGAGCGAGGTCTTCGAGATTACCCAGCCCCTCTGCCGGATGACCTGGAACCAGGCGCCTTGCCGGCCCGGCTTCCGCGTCTCCGGGGGCGTCTACGCCGTCTCCGAGAAGAGCCCCGACGCCACCGCCGGCAAGGCCGTCGAGACTTTCAAGGGCGAGAGCGGGTCCCGCTACCTCCGCATCCCGCCCGGCCGCTACTTCATCCGCATCAGCGGCAGCGTCGAGCTGAACGTCACGCTCGAGCAGGCCTTCCCGAAGACACTTCCGGAGCAGTAGCCCTCAAGCGGCGACCGGAACGCCCGAAAAGATGGCGCGCAAGCGTTCGAGGAAGAACCGACCCATCCCATCGAAGTCGCACGCGTTCCGAACGTCCTCCGGCGACTTGCCGAAGATGTCCTCGGTCCACCCCCCAAGGCACGCCGGCGCCCTGCGCCGCACCCAGGTCTTCTCCTGTTCCGATCCTTTGCCTCGCCGCCGACCGGCCTCCCGGCGAGACATCCCTTCGCAGGGCCGCATGCCCCACCCCGGCGCACCGGCAAC
>CAYWVR010000035.1:14556-33495 GCA_964461715.1 uncultured Anaerolineales bacterium | reverse complement strand
GCATGCTCACGCGATGAAGCGTGAGCATGCCACCCGAGGGGGGCGAGGGGCGAGGGCCGAGGGATACGCATGCTCACGCGATAAGGCGTGGGCATGCCACCCGAGGGGGCGAGGGGCCGAGGGCGAGTCGGACGCGGCGGGCGCGGGCTAGAAGTCCACGCGGACGCCGACGATCGCGGCATGGGTGGTTCGATGAGAGGAGGTAGTCGCGTCGTACCGGACGTAGGCGGCGACGCGGTGGGAGAGGCGGACCTTGAGAGCGGCGCCGAGGAGAAGCTCGTCGCGGTCGGGGCCGGCGGCGTCGACGCGGAACGGGCCGCCCCCCGCGACGAAGCGGGCGCCGAGGTCCTCGACGTCCCTCATCAGCCGGTGCCGCCACCCGGCGTGCACCGACGGCTCGCACGTGACGTGTTTCCCCTGGATGTGGCCGCGGACGGCGAGGCCCAGCGTGCCCTCCAGGAGGCGGCTCTCCTGCCGGTCCATCGCCAGGCCCACCGGCCCGTCCTCGCGGAACGGTTCGCGCGATAGATAGAGATATTGAAGCGACGCTTCCGGTGTCACGGTCAAGGGGCCGACGGGCAGGTCGCACCCGGCGCCCGCGTACGCGCTCAGGTCGTGGGCGTCGAAGGTGGCCTCGGCCGCGAGGCCCAGCGTCGGCACCCGCCGGTCGCTGCGGACGTGGTGGAATCCGTAGGTAAGCGACCCGTCGACGTACCACGGCCCGCCTCCCGGGCGGCAGGTCGCGTACGGTCCGACGCGGAGGACGTCCTCGCGCATGCTCCCGCGCCCGCGCGCGAGGCTCACGTCGGAGTGGATCGTCGCCAGGCCGAAGCCCAGCCGCGATCCATCGACGCCGGCGGGCCCGTCGATGCCCATTTGCCCGCCGTACGCCTCGGCCGTGAAGCCGCCGGCGCGGTCGAAGGTTTGCTGGTCGATGCGAAAGCCCACCGCTTGGGCGAACCCCCCCGATCCGCCGCGAGCCCCGGCGTCGGGGCCTTGGGGGGCGCGGGACGCGACGAGGCCCGGCTCGCCCCGCCGCGCCGCCGAAAGGTGCGAGGCGAGGTGCCCGTGATACGCTGCGGCGGCGTCGGTCGTGATCTGCGGCATGAGGTCGAGCGGCCGGGGGCTGAGGTCGTCGAGGGCGCGGTTGAGCGAGGACGAGTCGAGGCCACCGAGGGCCGTCAGCACCTCGCCTGCCGCGCCTCCGCCGCCCGCGGCGAGCTGGTCGAGCGACTCGGCCAGGCCGCGGGCCTCGTCGTCGTCGGCCTGGTCGGCGAGACTCCCGAGTTGCGTGACGACCCGCCACGCCGCGTCGCCGTCGGTAAAGGCGGGGTCGCGGGCGAAGAAGAAGGAACCCGCGAGGCCGGTCGCGAGGACCGTGGTCCCGGCGTCGGCGACGCCCCCCGCCGCATCGATGACGGTGAAGGCCTCGCCGAGGGTCAGCTCGTTCGGGTTCGTGACGAGAAGACGCACGGTGCTGCCGGCGGCCAGTGTGGCGGCGCCGTCGACATCGAGCCGGTCGTGACTCGATCCGGGACCGCGGGGGAGGGCGGCGTCGATCTCGATTTCGAGGGTGCTCGCGGTTTCCTGGATGTAGTCGCCGAGGACGGTCATCACGCCGATGCTCGCGCCCGGGGCGACGGTGCCGCCCGCTTCGTTGCGGAGGCTTCCCACGCTTCCGGTGCCGAGGAAGCGGGCGCGGTTGACGACCGGACCCGCGACCGAGCCCGGAAGGGCCAGCGTGCCCTCGGCGACGGTCAGGGTGCCGGTGAAGGGGCTCGCGGCGGAGAGAGTCAGCGTCCCCGCGCCGCGTTTCTCGACGGTCCCGCCGCCCGAGATTTGCGAGGCGAACGTGCCGTCGGCCTCCTGGTCGAAGACGGCGGCGGCGTCGGCGGCGAGGTTGCCGGTCAGGCTGTCGGTGTCGGCGACGAGGGCGCCCGCCGAGACGGTCGCGCCGGCGAAGGCGTTGTCGCCGGTGAGGGTCACGGTGCCGGCCCCCTCCTTGACGAGGCGGCCCGCGCCGATGATGCGGCCGGTCATCGCAAGCGCGGCGTCGGCGTCGACGGTCAGATCGGCGGCGAGGGCGAAGTCGGCGGCAAGGGCATCGAAGCCGGGGCCCCGGGTCAGGCGGGCGGGACCGGTCACGGTGACGGGTCCGGCGGCGAGGGCATCGTTGTGCTCGAGGGCCAGCGTGCCCGCGGCGAGTGTCGTGCCGCCGGTGTACGAGTTGGCGGCCGAGAGGGTGAGCGTCCCCGCGCCGGTCTTGACGAGGCTGCCGCCCGTGCCGGAGATCGCGCCGGCGAGAGCGGTGGGGTTCGCGCCGGTGACGATGAGGGCGACGCCGCCTGTGTCGCGCAGGTCGATCGTCGCCGCAGAGGTGAACGCGAACCCGCCGCCCGCGCCGGCGCCCGCGTCGATGGTCAGGGTGTCTCCGCGTGCGGCGATGGGGACGGCGAGGGTCTGGACGGCGGTGGAGGCGTTGGCGATGGCGGCCCCGTCGGCGAAGCGGAGGGAGGCCGAGTCGGCGTCGAGGGTGTAGGCGGAGGCGTCCTCGAAACGGAGTCCCGCGAGTGCGGCGGTGTAGGCGACGTCGACCGTGGCGACGGGGGAGGCGGCGCCGGTTGAGTCAAAGAGGAGCCTGTCGCCGGGGACAAGGTTCTGGTCGTCGCCGTCCCATCGGTCCCAGTTGCTCACGGGGGTGCGTTCGGACCAGTGGCGGCTCGCGGCGGCGCCGGTCCAGGTGAGGGTGAGGTTGGCGGTCGGGAGGGCGGCATCGAAGGGGCGGGAGAAGGCGGCGAGGACGGGCGTCTCGGTCGTGTGGCTGCGTTCGGAATCGCGGACCCGGTCCTCGTCGACAAAGAGCTCGACGGAGTCCGCCGCGACCGTCCCTCGCCGGACCCATCCGCCGTTGTTTCCGGCCCGCGAGTGGGTCCCGGCCACGACGATGGGCGCGTCGGCGAAGGCGGCGTTGAGGGGGACCGCGACGTGGGCCTCCTGGAAGCCGCGGATGGAGGTGGCGGAGACGAGGGCTTCCCACGTGACGGGTTGCCCGTCCGCGGCGTCGAACGTGCCGCTCGTCGTCTGAACGGCGAGGTACGCGACGCGCTCCTCGGCGTCGACCGTGCCGCCGTCGTCGGCCTCGGCCCGTTCGAGGGCAAGGTCGAAGCGGTCGGTCTGGACGTTGATGACCGAGACGGTCATCCAGGGGACGGAGGGGGCGCCGGGGAGGGCGGCGGTCTCGTTGCGGGTGGTCTGGACCGTGGCGATGACGGCGGGGGCGGAGGCAAACGTGTGCCGCATCTCGACGGTATCGTAGCCGCCCTCGTCGGCGAAGGGCGGGCGGGCTTGGACGACGGTCGAGGTGCGGACGACGCCTGCGTCGAGGACGACGCCGGGGGCGAGCTCGGTGCGACCGGGCTCGACGGCGACGTAGGCGACGGCGGTCATGCCGGGGTGGGCGGCATCCTCGCCGGCGGGCTCGACGGGAGCGATTTCGAAGCCCGTGGCGGTGACGTTGCGGATGCGAAGGGAGGCGGGGTCGGCGCCGTCCTCGGTCGGAAGGACGAACACCAGCGGCGTGCGGTCGAAGGGCCGGGCGAACGAGACGGACTGGAAGGAGGTCTGGCCGGGGACGACCGAGGCGACGTCAACGCGGTCGGCCTGGAGCACGCCGGCGCGCACCGGCAGCGCGAGGGCCCAGACCATGGTCGTGGCCCCCACGGCCGTTGCCAGCCGGCCGCGCATGGACATGGTGAACCCCAGCGTGAATTGTCCTCATCCGGCGGAATGAGGACAGGCCCCCCGTCTTGGCCTTCTTTCCTTATCGTGCGCAAGCGGAAAAACACAAGGAGTTTGCGGCGTTTTCGGGGTCGGCGGAGCGGGCCGTGGGGCCCCGGCCGAGGCAATGCTCCTTGAAGACGATGTTGAGGGCGGCTATGATGCGGCGGTCGGGCACACGCACCGGGCCTCTCGCAGGCACACGCAGACGGAAGGGACACGGCATGGGTGGGTTCTTCGGGGTGGCGGCCGAGCAGGACTGCGTCGGGGACCTGTTCTACGGGACCGACTATCACAGCCACCTCGGCACGCGCCGCGGGGGCATGGCGGTGATCCACGAGGACGGGTTCACCCGCTTCATCCACGACATCACCAACTCCCAATTCCGCTCGAAATTCGAGGACGATCTTCCGAAGCTTCAGGGCCGGTGGGGTATCGGGGTGATCAGTGACTACGAGGACCAGCCGCTGCTGGTGGGCTCGCACCTCGGCGTCTACTCCATCGTCACGGTGGGGGTGGTGCAGAACCTGGAGGCGCTCGCGCGCGGCGCCTTCAAGCGGCGGAGCACGCACTTCGCGGAGATGAGCGGCGGGGAGATCAATCCGACGGAGCTCGTGGCGGCGCTGATTGACGAGAAGGGCAGCTTCGTCGAGGGCATCCGGCACGCCCAGGAATCGGTGGAGGGTAGCTGCTCGATGCTGCTGCTCACCGAAGACGGCATCTACGCCGCCCGCGATCGCCTGGGCCGCACGCCGGTCACCCTCGGGCGCAAGGAGGGGGCCCGATGCGCGACGCTCGAATCGTGCGCCCTACCAAACCTCGGCTACGAGATCGAGCGGGACCTCGGGCCGGGGGAGGCGGTCCTGCTGACCGAAGAGGGCACGGAGCCGCTCCTTCCGCCGGGCGAGGACATGCAAATCTGTGCGTTCCTGTGGGTCTACTACGGGTACCCGGCCTCCAGCTACGAGGGCATCAACGTCGAGGCCGTCCGGAACCGGTGCGGCGAGGCACTCGCGCGGCGGGAGACGATCGACGTCGACGTCGTCGCGGGCATCCCGGACTCGGGCACGGGCCACGCCATCGGCTACGCCAACGCCGCCGGCATCTCCTATCGCCGCCCGTTCGTCAAGTACACCCCCACCTGGCCCCGCAGCTTCATGCCGCAGGACCAACGCGTCCGCGACCTGGTGGCCCGGATGAAGCTGATCCCCGTGCGCGAGCTGATCGAGGGCCGGCGGCTCCTTTTCTGCGAGGACTCGATCGTCCGCGGGACGCAGCTCAAGGATACGATCCAGCGTCTCTACGACGACGGGGCCCGGGAGGTGCACATGCGGCCGGCGTGCCCGCCGCTGGTGTTCGGGTGCCGGTATCTCAACTTCTCGCGCTCCCGGAGCGAACTGGACCTGGCGGCACGCAAGGCCATCAAGGAGCTGGAAGGCTCGGCCGGCGCGGATCTGGCCGCCTACGCCGACCCGGATTCCCGGAAGCATGCCGCCATGATTGACCGGATTCGCATGCGGCTGAACCTGACGAGCCTGCGGTACCAGCGGCTGGACGACCTGGTGGGGGCGATCGGCCTTCCGCGCGAGAAGCTCTGCACGTACTGCTGGAACGGCGAGCAGTGCGCGGGCGGCGTGTGCAAAACCGTGGCAGAATCGGCCGAGCCCTGAACGATCGCGCCGTTGCGACGGTCCCGCAACCCCCCCAAACTGCCCATCTTGCGGGTTTTCGGCGCAAAAACTTTCGGACCGATTTGACTCCGGCCCCCGGCGCGGTAGACTTGGGATGCTGCAATAGAGGGTCTGCGCCTGCGCCGGGCGCAGAGGGGTAAGATGTGCGCCCGCCGCGCGGGGGGAGCAGGAATGGACCATCGGCCCATGCGACGGATCGTCCACTTGATGGTGGTAGTGCTGGCGCTGCCGGCGGCGGCCGGGGCCGGATCGGTCTTCTCGAACTCCTACATCTCGCCCGACGGGCGGGAGGTGGGGTTGGTGTTCGACGACGGGACGGGCCTGGCGGCCCGGGCGGTTTTCAGCCTCGCCCCCGCCGGGCAGACGCTGAGCATTGCCCTCGCGAACACCTCCTACGCCGTCCCCGCGGTGGGCCACTTCGACAATCCCGCGGATCAACTCCTGACGTCCCTTTACTTCGACCTCGGCGGGCCGGGCCTCGGGCCGGGCGACCCGCGCGTGATCGGCGGCGCGGCCTACATCGCCGACGATGCGTACGGCCAGTTCCGCAAGAGGCCGCTCCTTCCGGGAGGCATGGACATCTCCTGGTACTGGGGGCACGGCAATTTCCAGTACGGGGACCCGCAGGCTTTCCTGCCGCCGAACTTCGTCAGCGCGATGCAGGCTCACACGAAGCCCTTCAAGGGCACGCGGAGTCTGAACGGGCCGGACTGGGGGGCCCTCTCAGAGGCGAACCTCGAGGACGCCCTCACGAGCGCCCGGTACACCATGATCGTCGACACGGTCCGCTTCGAGCTGCTGCTGGACACGGTGATCCCGGACCTTCGGTCGCTGGTGGCGCCGGGGAACATGATCCCCTACGTCGAGTTCGGGTCGGACTACGAGTTCTTCGTGGCCGACGATCCCCCGCCGCTTGTCCCCGAGCCGGTTACGCTGGCCGGGATGGGCGGGGCGCTGGTGGCGCTGGCGGGGTACGTGAGGCGGCGCGTCAGGCGCCGAGGTTCAAGGGCCGGCGCGGGCAGGTAAGCTGCCCATGGCGCCACGTGTCCCTCTCACCCCTTTGCCAGTCCCAGCAGGCGGGCCATTTCCGGCGGGTCGATGCGATAGCGCGCCCCGCGGCCCTGGTAGAAGCCGTGGGCGCGGATGAGGTGGATTGAGAGGGGCGTCGTGCGCCAGGTGCGGCCGGTGTCGGGGTCCGTCAGGGTCAGCTCGCCCTTCGGGAAGACGCCCTCGCCGGGCCAGGGCGACGGGATGCCGCCCTTGGCCTCGCGATAGGCGGCGACGAGTCGGTCGTGGACGCGGACGGGTCGCTCGAGCTCGTCCCGGGCGGCCCCGAGGACCCGCTCGAGGGCGTCGGCGATCTCCTCGTGCGTCGTCCCGAGGCGCTCGACGGCCGCGTCGTCGGCGGCCCGGATCTCCGAGAGCGGCCTGGCGTCCTCGCCGCGGAACCCCTCCCGCGAGAGGACCCCCGGGCGCATCCGCTCCAGGACGCGGGCCTCGTCCGGCGTCGGTTTCATCGTTGGGCCCCTTTATGTGAACTTATCGTAGAAGATGCGGTCGTCGGCGATGCCCTTGTCCTTGAGGACCTTGATCGAGGCGTCGATCATGCCGGGGCTTCCGCAGAGGTATCCCTCGTTTTCCTTTCCGGCCTCGACGCGTCGGTCGACAACCTCGGTGATAAGGCCCGTCTCGCCCTGCCAGTCGGCATCCTCCTCGGGCTTGGAGAGGGCGGGGACGAAGGTGAACCAGTCATGCTTCTCGGCGAGGGCTTCGAGCTCGTCGGTGAGGAAAAGGTCTTTCTGCGAAAGGGCCCCGAAGAAGTAGGTCGTGGGGCGGGCGATGCCCTCCTCGTCCATATGGCGAATGATGGACCAAAAGGGGGCCATGCCCGAGCCGCCCGCGATCCAGATCATGGGCCGGTCCGTCTCGGAGAGGCGGAACTCGCCGTACGGCCCGTTGAAGGTGACCTCGTCGCCCTCCGCGAGGTGCTCGAAGACCCACGTCGTGCAGATGCCCTCGGGAACGAGGCGGATGAGGAGCTCGAGCTCGTCGGTGCGACTGGGCGGCGAGGCCAGGCTGTAGGCTCGGTACACCGGCTCCGGATTGTCGCCGTAGGCGGGGGCCATGAGCTGGATGTACTGGCCGGGCGTGAACTCGATCTCCGCCGGCTCGACCAGCTCGATGCGGACCCTCTTGATGTCGTGCGTCAGGTCTTCGCGGGCGGTGCACCGGCCCTTGAACTCGCGGACCGTGAGGAACTCCTCGGGGATCTCGATACGCATGTCCTGGCGGACCTTGCACTGGCAGCTGATGCGCATGGAGCGGGCGATCTCTTCCTTCGAAAGGAGCGGCTCCTCCGTGGGACTCAAGGGGCCGCCGCCCTCGAGAATCTTGACCTTGCAGAACGCGCACGTGCCTTTGCCGCCGCACGCCGAGGGGATGAAAATCTCGTTCTGCATGAGGGTGGAAAGGAGGGTGTTGCCGCCCTCGACCTCCAGCACTTTGCCGCCTTCGTTGAGGTCGATCTCGCAGACCCCGTAGTCGACGAGCTTGCGCTCCGCCAGCAGCAGCAGTCCCGCCAGGACCACGGACACGACGACGACGAGCAAGGTTGCGGCAACGATGGCGGCCACGGGAGGCCCTTCCTACCGGGCGAGCTGGATCATGCCGCTGAAGCCGAGGAAGGCCAGGGCCATGATGCCCGTGATGATGAGTGTGATGCCGGGGCCCTGGAGCCCCGCCGGAATCCGTTTGGTCTGGAGCTTCGAGCGGATGCCCGCCATCGCCACGATGGCCAGCATCCACCCCACGCCCGACCCGAAGCTGAAGAAGATGCCGTCGGCCACCCCCAGCTCGAGGTTCACGAGGAACAGGCTCGTCCCCAGGATCGCGCAGTTGACCGTGATCAGGGGCAGGAAGATGCCCAGGGCGTAGTAGAGGCCCAGGCTCACCCGTTCGATGACCATCTCCATCAACTGTACGAACGCCGCGATGACGACGATGAAGACGATGTACTGGAGCCCCAGCGGCACGCCATACGCCTCGCTGAGCGGCAGGAGGGCGTAATGATACAGGGCCGCGTTCAGGCCCCCCGTGCACGTCGTCACGAACACCACCGCCAGCCCCAGCCCGGCGGCCGCCTTGAGCTGCTTCGAGACCGACAGAAACGGGCACATCCCCAGGAACCGGGTCAGGAGGATGTTGTCGGTGAACGTGGCCGACAGGAGCACGAGCATCAGGTACCCGAGGGTCAGGCCGCCGGTCGCGTCGGCTTGGGCGAGCATCATGCCCGTGTCTCCTCCTTCTTGGCCTCGGACCCGGGGCCGCCGTGGGCGCCCTCGGCCTCGCGCTTCAGGGCGTACGAGCGGGCGATCCAGACGGCGATCGCCAGGACGAAGAACGCTCCGGGCGGCATGACCATGATCGTCCAGGAGTGCCACCAGAGGTCCCGAAGCGGCAGGGCCACCTCCAGGGCCGACCCCTGGAACCACGTGCCGAAGCCCATCCCCTCGCGCACCAACGCCACGCCCAGAAGGAGAAAAGAGTACCCGAGCCCGGCCCCGAGCCCATCGCAGAAGGCGGGCCAGGGCTTCTGCTTCGAGCTGAACGCCTCCAGCCGGCCCATGACGATGCAGTTCGTGATGATCAGGCCCACGTACGGGCCGATGACCCGGTGGATGTCCGGGTAATAGGCGCGCATGGCGATATCGACCATAATGACGTAGACGGCGATGATGAGGACCTGGACCATCATGCGGACGCGGGCGGGGGTGTAGCGGCGAAGGAGACTGACGGTCACCGCGCTCATCGTCGTCGCCCACACCAGACCCAGACACATCAGCAGGGTGTTGAACATCAGGTTCGTCACGGCCAGGGCCGAGCAGATGCCGAGGACCTGGCGGAAGATGGGGTTCTCGTCCCAGAGCTGGACCATCAGCGCCCGCCGGCCCGAGACCGGTCCGCCCATGCCCATGCCGGGTGCGGCTTGCGACACGTTCCTACTCCTTCGCGGGGCCCGCGGCGTCGCGCGGCAGGTCCCTCAGGTGCTCGTTCAGGATTCGCTCGACAGCCAGCGACGTCTGGGTCGCGCCCGTGATGGCGTCAACGCTCCGCCCGTGGCGAGGGTCCGCCGGGCCCGCCGGCTCGCCGCGCCCGACGTAGATGATCCTCTCGCCCTCCTCCGGCGGCGAGACGTCCAGGGGCTCCCGGCCCTGCGCCTTGCGCCACGAGGCCCGGAACTGCCGCTCGAACGCCTCTTCCTGGATGCGACCGCCGAGGCCGGGCGTCTCCTTCTGCTCCGTGAACGTCAGGGCGACCATCGTCTCCAGGTCCGGCGCCAGGGCTGCGAACCCCTTGATGGGCGCCCAGAATCCGTTGCCCCGGACGCGGACGGCCACGGCGGCAAGCGCCTCCTTGGCGTCCGTCGCGTAGGCTTGGAAGCGAGCGGCGGCCTCCTGGCCCTCGAAAGCCTCGCGCGGCGTGGGCTCGACGCGGGCGTCGACGAGGGCCAGGACCTCCGCGTCGGTCATCCCCGCCGCCTCGACGTCCGCCCACACCGGGGCGAAGACCCGGGCGAGGGCCCGGTAGTCGCGCATCAGCTCGTTCCGCTCCACGCGCTCGGCCGTCGCCACCTGGAGCGCCACCACGCCGGCCGTGAAGACGGCGCTGATCACGGCCGCGAAGGCGAGGACGTAGGCCGGGTGCTTGAGGTCGAGGTTCACGACTCGGCCTCCGGCGTCTCGCCCCCGGGTCCCTGCGGCTTCTTCTCGTGACCCGGCTCGGCCTCCGGCTCGCGCTCGACCTGGACGGTCTCCTTCTCCTCTTCGGGCGCGGGCTCGAGCTGCTTCTCGGCGGCGCCCTCGCCGGCGGCCTCCTTCGCAGCCCGTTTGCGGCGGTCGGACCACGCCTTGGCCCCGAGATCAAACAGGGGGGCCATGATGTTCCCCAGCAGGATCGCGAAGCTCGCCGCCGCGATGAACTGGCTCTTCCACGAGATGACGAGGATAAGGAAGCCGATGACCGCGCCGTAGGCGAGCATGGCCCCCTTGCGGTTGGGGGCCGAGACCGGCTCGGGGACCATGAAGACCGAGACGTAGACGAACGCCCCCGCCAGGAGCTTGAACGCGAGGGGCTGCTGGTCCCGGACCCCCGCCGCCCACAGCAGTCCGTACCCGGCGGCCGCACCGGCGACCGGCGTCAGCATCAGCCGCCAGTTCGCCGTCCGCGTCCACAGGAGGTACGCGCCCGCGAGGATCAACAGGGGCGCGCATCCCTCGCCGATGCTCCCCGCCGCCAGCACCTGTCGCCCGTATTCCCCCTCGAACGTGCCGCCCATCGTCCCCAGAAAAAGATCCCCGTAGCTCGCCTGGTATCCGAAGTCGCGGAGGGCCCACATGGGGCTGGCGCTGGTGACCGCGTCGGTGACCGATTCGGCCGCCCCCGTGAGCCACTCGGGCACTGATGCCCGGGCCGTCCAGCCCCACTCGGCCAGTCCCCCCGGAAAGCCCCGGAACGCGGGCACGAACGAGCCGGTCAACTCGATGGGGAAGCAGACGTAGACGAAGGCGCGGCCGACGATGGCGGGGTTGGCGAAGTTGTGGCCGAACCCGCCGAAGACCTCCTTGCCGAAAAGCACCCCCACCACGGCCCCCACCGCCGCAATCCACAGCGGCACCGTGGGCGGTAGGGCCAGGGCGTAGAGGAAGCACGTGACGAAAACCGCCTGCGAGATCGGCCGGCCGCGCTTCCGGCTTGTGATAAACTCGGTCAGGATGCCCGCGACGTTCGCGATCACCAGCACCGCCAGCACCCGCCACCCGAAGAAGTAGACACCGGAGAGGGCGACCGGGACGAGCGCATAGACCATGCGCTGCATGGCGAGTTGCTTCATGAAGAACCGACGCGTGCGCCCCGGCGCGCCCGCCTGCGACTCGTCCTCTTTCGCCACGGACCGCGTCCTTTCGGGCCGGGGGGGCGTCCGGCGTGCCCCTACGATACCGGACCCCGCCGGGCGCACGCAAGCGTGCGGCAAGGTCGCACGCACAAGCCCTTCCCACGCCGTCGCGCGAACCATGCCCACACGTGAAGCGGCGCGGCCATGCGCCGACCCCTTGCCCGGACCGCCGCGCGCGACTATAACGTGGCCTGTGAACCATCCCTTGGCGAAGCTGGCGGCGAAGCGGCGGCTCCGTGTGGCGGGGCTGATGTCCGGCACGAGCGTCGACGGCGTCGACGTCGCCGTCTGCGACCTCGAAGGCCGCACCGTCCAAGTTCTCGCCTTCGCGACCGTGCCCTATCCGCCCCGCGTGCGCGAGGCGGTGCTCGCCCTCTCGGACCCCGAGCGCGGGCGGGTGGACGACCTTTGCCACTGGAACGCGGCCCTCGGCGAGGTCTTCGCCGACGCGCTCGTGAAGGGGGTCGCCGACACGGGCCTCGCGCTCGATACGATCGACCTCGTGGGCTCGCACGGCCAGACCGTATGCCACCTGCCGCACGGCCGGCGCCTCGGCCGCCGCACGGTCCGCTCGACGCTCCAAATCGGCGAGCCGTCCGTCATCGCCGAGCGGACCGGCCTCACGGTCGTCGCCGACTTCCGGCCGCGCGACTGCGCTGCGGGCGGCCAGGGGGCCCCGCTCGTCCCCTATGCCGACCACCTCCTTTTCGCGCATCCCACGCGGACGCGGGCCGTCCAGAACCTCGGCGGCATCGCCAACGTCACGGTCCTCCCCGCGGGCGGCGGCATCGAGACGGTCCTTGCCTTCGACACGGGCCCCGGCAACATGGTCATCGACCGCGCGGCCGAGCGGGCCACGGAGGGTCGCCGGGGCTGTGACAAGGACGGCCGCCTGGCCGCGCGCGGCTTCGTCGACCAGGAAGGGGTCGCGCGCCTCCTGCGGCACCCGTACCTCAAGCGCAAGCCTCCCAAGACGACCGGTCGCGAGACCTTCGGCCGCGCCTTTGCGGATGCCCTCTATGACGAGATGGTGGCCGCCGGCGCCGCCCCCGCCGACGTCGTCGCCACCGCGACCGCGTTCACGGCGGCGAGCGTCGCGGACGCATACCGGCGGCATCTGCCCGCGGCGGCGGGCGAGGTGCTCGTTTGCGGCGGAGGGGCCCGAAACCCGGTGCTCCTTCAGCGGTTGAAGGAAGCGCTTGCGCCGGCCGAGGTCCGCGTCACCGACGAGGTGGGCCTCGACGCCGACGCCAAGGAAGCCGTCAGCTTCGCCCTCCTCGCCCGTGAGACGGTCCGCGGGGCGGCGGCGAACGTGCCCGGGGCCACCGGGGCCGCGCGACCGGTGATCCTCGGAAAGATCGTGCCCGGACCATGGTCGAACGCGACAAGCTGACCACCGAGCAGCCGAACCCGGCAAGCGCCGACCTCGATCTGCGCTCGCCGCTGGAGATTGTCGACGTCATCAACGCCGAGGACCGCCACGTGGCCGAGGCCGTCGGCCGCGTGCGCGAGCCGCTCGCCAAGGCCGTCGAGCTGGTCGCCGAGGCGTTCCGCGAGGGCGGGAGGCTGGTCTATGCCGGGGCGGGGACGAGCGGGCGGCTGGGCGTCCTGGATGCGTCCGAGTGTCCGCCCACGTTCGGGGTGCCCCCCTCGCAGGTCCAGGGCCTCATCGCGGGCGGGGCGGGGGCCCTGGTCAAGAGCGCCGAGGGCGCCGAGGACCACCACGACGAGGGACGCGAGGCCGTCAGCCGCAAACGCGTCGGCGACCGCGACGTCGTCTGCGGCATCGCGGCATGCGGGGTGACGCCGTACGTGCGCGGGGCGCTCGAACGGGCCCGCGAGCTCGGCGCCCGCACGATCTTCGTCACCTGTGCCCCGGAG
Source organism: uncultured Anaerolineales bacterium (assembly GCA_964461715.1). Lineage (GTDB taxonomy): Bacteria > Planctomycetota > Phycisphaerae > FEN-1346 > FEN-1346 > CAYWVR01. Next base: position 20,193 of record CAYWVR010000035.1, on the reverse strand, counting down.
GCCGCCGATCTGGCCGCCGACGTCGTCCTCAACCCGGTCGTCGGGCCGGAAGTCGTCACGGGCTCGACCCGCATGAAGGCCGGCACCGCCACCAAGCTCGTCCTGAACACGATCACCACCGGGGCCATGGTCCTCGTCGGCAAGGTCTACGGAAACCTGATGGTCGACCTCAAGGCCACGAGCGAGAAGCTTCGCGACCGGGCCGAGCGGATCGTCATGAGCGTCACGGGCCTCTCGCGGAAGGCCTCGCGGACGCTGCTGGAGCAGGCGGGCGGCAAGGCGAAGACGGCCATCGTCATGCACTTCCGATACGTCTCGGCCGCGGAGGCCGACGCCCTCCTGGTTGCCCACGGGGGGATGCTGCGGAAGGTCATCGAGCCGACGAGGTGACACGGGTGGCATGCCCACGCCGTCGTTGCGTGGGCACGCTCGCGTAATGCGCTCCCCCGGCGCATCGCCACGCGGTACAGCGCGGCCATGCCACCCGGGGGTTTCTCCAACGTTAAGGTTCCCATGCACGCCATCGACTGGATCATCGTCGGCGCCTACCTTGTCTTCTCGGGGGCGGTGGGGCTGGTGTTCGCGCGGCGGGCGGGCAAGAGCACCGACGAGTTCTTCATCTCCGGCCGCCACCTCCCCTGGTGGATCGCCGGCACGAGCATGGTGGCCACGAGCTTCGCTTCCGACACGCCTCTCGTCATCACCGGCTGGACGCGCAGCGGCGGGATCGCGGCCAACTGGCTCTGGTGGTCGTTCCTGGCGGGCGGGATGTTCAGCGCGCTGCTTCTGGCGCGGCTGTGGCGGCGGGCGGGCGTGGTGACGGACGTCGAGCTCACGGAGCTTCGCTACGCCGGACGCCCGGCGGCGCTGCTGCGGGCCTTTCGCGGGGTGTACCTGGCCGGGCCCATCAACGGGATGGCCCTGGCGTGGGTGACCGTGGCGATGGTCAAGCTGGCGGGGGTGCTCTTCGGCGCCGAGCCGGTCGTGGCCGTCGTCGTCTGCGCGGGCGTCGCCACCGTCTACGCGATGCTCTCGGGGTATTGGGGCGTCGTCGTCACGGACCTCGTCCAGTTCGTCATGGCGATGGCCGGATCGATCGCCCTGGCGGCGATCGTCGTCGTGAAGCTCGGGGGCTTGGAGGGCTTCGCGGACCGGGTGACCGACGCGAGCACGCTGGGCGAGCGGCTGCTCGATTTCTTCCCGCGCCCGGCGGCGGCCGGGGAGGGCGAGGCGCCGGCCTTCTGGCACGGGCCCCTCTTCGCGTTCGCCGTCTTCGTCACGGTCCAGTGGTGGGCAAACAAGAATGCCGACGGAGGCGGCGTGATCGTCCAGCGGATGCTCTCGGCGCGCGACGAGCGGCAGGCGCTCCTTTCTACCCTCTGGTTCAACGTGGCCCACTATGCCCTCAGGCCGTGGCCGTGGATCCTCGTGGCCCTCGGGTCGCTGGTCGTCTTTCCGGAGATGGCGGATGGGGAGGCGGCGTACCCGGCGATGATCCGGCGGTTCCTGCCGCCCGGGCTGCTGGGGCTGGTGGTCGCGTCGTTCGTGGCGGCGTTCATGTCGACGGTGGACACGCACCTGAACCTCTCCTCGGCCTACTTCGTCAACGACCTTTACCGGCGCTTCCTCGTGCCGCACGCGTCGGAGCGGCACTACGTCGGCGTCTCGCGGATCGCTTCGGCGGTCTTCATGGCGACGGCGGCGGGGTTGGCGCTCGTGAGCGACTCCATCTCCGGGCTCTTCAAGTTCCTCCTGGCGTTCAGCTCCGGCGTGGGGATGGTCTACATCCTGCGATGGTTCTGGTGGCGCATCAGCGCCTGGAGCGAGATCAGCGCGATGATCGCTTCGAGCGTCCTCGCCTCGACGCTGTATCTCGTGAACGAGCCGCTCGGGCTCGACTGGCCGTACCCGCTGGTGCTCCTGGTGACGGTGGCCGGGTCGACGGCGGTGTGGGGGACGGTGACCTTCCTGACGCGACCCGTCCCGATGGAGCGGCTCGTCGCGTTCTACCGACGGGTGCGGCCGTACGGATGGTGGGGGCCGGTGGCGGCCGAGGCCGGTGTCGAGCCGTCGCGGGGCTTCGGGTGGCTGCTCGTCGTGTGGCTTGCTTCGAGCCTCATGCTCCTCGGGGCGACGCTGGCCGTCGGCAAGTTCCTCCTCGGCGAACCCGCCCACGGCGCCGCGTGGACGGTCGCCGCCGTCGCGGGCGGGGCGGTGGTCGCCTATGAGCTTTTCGTGCGAAGGCAGGAGCGGAGATGAGACCGGGCGCGGGGTTCCGCTTTGCGGCGGTCGTCCCGGCCGCGCTCCCGCCCAGCCCGACGGGCCTGGCGTGGCTGCGCGGCGCGTGCGGCGAGGGGGGCCCTCGCGACGCAGGTCGACGGTGAGATTCACCGGACGGAGCTCGCGACGGACGGACGGGCACGCTCGACGGGGCATGCTCCGTCAGTCCAGCCGCACCCTCACTCCGTGCTCCGCCATGTACTCCTTCATCTGGCGGATGGTGAAGGCGCCGTAGTGGGCGATGGAGGCGACGAGGACCGCGTCGGCGCGCCCCTCCTTGACGACCTCGACGAGGTGCTCCAGCTTCCCGGCCCCGCCGCTCGCGATCACCGGCAGGCCCGAGGCGTCGGCGACGGCCCGTGTCATCGGGATGTCGTAGCCCGTCTGGACGCCGTCGGTGTCCATGGAGGTCGGGAGAATTTCGCCCGCCCCGAGGTCCGCCACCTTCTTCGCCCACTCGACCGCGTCGAGGCCCGTCGGCTTCGTGCCGCCCGAAACGACCACCTCGAAGCCCGAGTCGACGGCGTCGTTGGTGCGGGTGTCGATGGCGACGACGACCTTCTCGCGACCGAAGGCATCGGCGGCCTCCTGGACGAGCTCGGGACGCTTGACGGCGGCCGTGTTGACGGAGCACTTGGTGGCCCCGAGACCGAGGATCGCCTCGAAGTCGTCGCAACTTCGAATCCCGCCGCCCACGGCCAGCGGGATCGCGATGCGGTCGACGACGCGGCGGACCGTGTCGAGCATGGTCTCTCGGCCCTCGAGAGTGGCCGTGATGTCGAGGACCACGAGCTCGTCGGCCCCGGCCTCGTCGTAGGCCGCGGCGGCGTCGGCCGGGTCGCCCAGCTCCTGGATGTCGACGAAGTGGATTCCCTTGACGAGGCGGCCGTCGCGGGTATCGAGGCACGGAATGACGCGGCGATAGTCGGGCATCGGGGGTCTCCTTGTGCGTGGCGGGGACCAAGGTAGGGCCCTCCGACGATCGCGTCAACACCCAAGACACGCGCGGCTTAGGCGTGCCGCAACAGGCCACGCCGCGAAAACCGTTGCTCCCCGGCCCCGGTCCCGCTAGGGTGCGCGTCCATCCCGGGGGATGGAGGCTGGCATGGACATCTTCTTCAATGCACACCACGCCCCAATCGGGGCCTTCGCGAGCTTCACGTTGGGCTACCGCGGCGCGAAAGGCGGGCTGGGTCTGGAGCTGGGCCGCCCGGCGAACGAGAGCGTCTATGTCGGCGTCGAGGCGGCGGACGACCCTCGCCGCTTCGAGGTGCTCCCGTTTTTCAAGGATGCCGAGGACGAGTCGAAGCGCTTCGATGTCCAAGCCGAGGGCGAGGCGGAGACGGGCGTGCGCGTCGTCCCGTATGCGGCCGAGGCCGTGGCCCGCGACTTCCACGTCGCCACGGACACGTGGACGGCGGGGGACTTGCGGTTCACGATCTACTCGCCCGTGCGACCCGTCCCCGACCCGGAGGAGGCCGACGAAGCGGCCCAGGCGGCGGCGCTTGTGCCGGCGGTCCTCGCGGAGCTGGAGATCGACAACACCGGCTGCGACCGGCCCCGCCGCGCGTTCCTCGGGTACCAGGGCAGCGACCCGTACCGGGCGATGCACCGTCTCGACGGCCTCGTCGAGGAGGGGATCGCCGCCGTCGGCCAGGGCCGCGCGACGGCCGTCGCCTCGGATGCCGAGGGGGCGGAGGCGTGCCTGCACTTCTCGCTCGAGAAAATCCTCGACCCCGAGAACGTGCACAACCGGTACTTCGGCCTCGGCGGGACGGGGGGCGTTCGCATCACTGTGCCGCCGAAGACGAAACGGGCGTTCCGCTTTGCCGTCTGCTTCCATCGCGACGGGATCGTCACCAGCGGCCTCGCGGCCCGGTACCTCTACCGGCGGTACTTCGCGGACGTCGAGGCCGTGGCCCGCCATGCCCTGGCCCATTTCGACGAGGCCGTCGAGACGTGTCGCGCGGCTGATGCGAGGGTTGATGGGGCCGACCTCTCGGCCGACCAGCGGTTCATGCTCGCCCACGCGATCCGAAGCTACTACGGCAGCACGCAGCTGCTGGAGACCGAGGACGGGCGGCCGTACTGGGTTGTCAACGAGGGCGAGTACCGCATGATGAACACGTTCGACCTGACGGTCGACCAGCTCTTCTACGAGATGCGGATGAACCCGTGGACGGTGCGGAACGAGCTGGACCGCTTCCTCGAACGGTATAGCTACGAGGACCGCGCGCGGCTGCCCGGCGAGCCGACGGAGCACCCGGGCGGCCTCGCGTTCACGCACGACCAAGGCATCGCGAACGCCTTCTCGCGTCCCGGCACCAGCAGCTACGAGTGCTTCGGGCTGGACGGGTGCTTCTCGCACATGACGCACGAGCAACTCGTCAACTGGGTCCTGTGCGGGGCGGTGTACGCCGAGGGCGCGGGCGACGAGGCGTGGCTGGAGCGGATGTTGCCGACCTTCGAGGCGTGCCTCGTGAGCCTCGAAAACCGCGACCACGCGGACCCGGCGAAGCGCGACGGGATCATGAGCCTCGACTCGACCCGGTGCCGAGGCGGGGCCGAGATCACCACCTACGACAGCCTCGACGCCTCCCTCGGCCAGGCCCGCGCGAACCTCTACATGGCCATGAAGACGTGGGCGGCGTACGTGTGCCTGGAGCGGGTCTTCCAGCGGGCGAACGAGGACGACCTCGCGACCCGGGCGGCCGAGCAGGCCCACCGCGCCGCCGCGTCCATCACCGCCCGGGTCGAGGCGGACGGCACGATTCCGGCGCTCTTCGAGGAGGGCTGCGAGGCGCGCATCATCCCGGCCATCGAGGGGCTCGTGTTTCCGCTCGCGGCGGGGTGCCCGGAGGCGCTGGAGCCGGACGGGCGGTTCGCGGCCCTTCGGGCGGCGCTCCAGCGCCACCTGGAGGCGGTCCTCGTGCCGGGCGTGTGCCTCTTCGAGGATGGCGGGTGGAAGCTCTCGTCGACGAGCCAGAACTCGTGGCTCTCGAAGATTTACCTGTCGCAATTCGTGGCCCGAAAAATCCTGGGCCTTGCGTGGGACGAGAAGGGCCGCGCCGCCGACGCCGCCCACGTCGCCTGGCTCCTCCATCCCGAGGAGTCGTACTGGGCATGGAGCGACCAGATGGTGGCGGGCGAAGCGCGCGGCAGCAAGTACTATCCGCGGGGGGTGACGGCCATCCTCTGGCTTGAGGAATGAACATCACGGAAGGACGGCGATGAGCTGTGCCGAGAAAATCCGCCATCTGGGGCACGCGCGGCATCACGCCGGCACTCGTGCGAGCCGGGGGGGGTGGCATGCCCACGCTTTTTCGCGTGGGCATGCTTTCGTGTCGAGGCGTGTTG
>CAYWVR010000035.1:0-14456 GCA_964461715.1 uncultured Anaerolineales bacterium | reverse complement strand
GGGTGGCATGCCCACGCTTTTTCGCGTGGGCATGCTTTCGTGTCGAGGCGTGTTGACGCATGGCCACGCAAACGGCGGCGTGGCCATGCCACCCGAACGCCGGCACTCGTGCGAGCCGAGGGGAGTGGCATGCCCACGCTTTTTCGCGTGGGCATGCTTCGTGTCGAGGCGTGTTGACGCATGGCCACGCATACGGCGGCGTGGCCATGCCACCCGAACGCCGGCACTCGTGCGATCCGGGGGGGGCATGCTTCGTTTGTGAGACTAGGGTATCTTCAGAAGGCCGATCTCGCGCGGCTTGATCGTGCGCCCGCGCGTCGCGTCGTGCACCGAGGCCGCGAACGGCTGCGGGCCCCACGAGAAGTTGTGGATGCCCCGGAAGGAGACGCCCCGGCTGCCTTCGATTCGCGCGGCATACGGCGCCGGCTCTTTCATCGCCATCACACGATACGCGAAGTAGTTTGCGAAGACCAGGTCCGCCGAGTCGCGCACGTCGAGGGCCAGGGCTTTCGGGCTATTCATGTTCTCCTCGGTCTGGAGGGCGTAGAACCGCCAGCCGCGCACCCGCTCCACGCGCACCTCGACCTCGCGGTGGTGCTCGACGCTGATCTGGAAGACGCGCCCCGGCACGTCGGTGTCGTGGACCCACAGGCCGCTTGCCGCGTGCGGGTCGGCCGACCAGAGGTTCGTGAACGTTCCGCCGCCCGTGACCTCGATCGAGGGGGCCCCGGGGTGGTCCTGTCTCTTGGACCAGTCCATCCAGACGTCGTCGAGAAGCGACTGGGGGCCCGCCTCCCACCGGACGGTGGTCGCCCCGGGCGCCCTCGTCCGAAAGCCGATCCCGGTGACGACGCACCGCCCGCCTTTCGGGGCGAGCAGCATCGGCTTCGGGTCGGCCGCATCGTCGAAGGCCGACGTCTCCGCGGCGACCCGGAGGCGTGTCTCGCGCGGATGCAGGCCCACGAGGACCGTCTCGGCGCCGAGGGCGAGCGTGTCGGTCAGGCGATACGTCCCCGCCGGCAGATACACGACCTTCGCCTCCGCGACCGCCCGCCGCAGCGCCGCGGTGTCGTCGGCCTCCCCGTCGCCGACGGCCCCGAAATCGCGGACGTTCTTCCACGTCTTGACGGGGGGGAGAGGACGGGTCGCGTTCCAGGTCGGCGGCGCGGGGTTTGGCTCGCAGATCGAGCGAAACGCGCCGGCCTCTTCGTCGACGACCAGGCCGTGCATGAGATCGACCTTGGCCGCGCCCTCGGGTGCCGCGATGCCCGGGTGTCCGTCGCGGAACTCAAGGAGGGCCCCGACGTCCGCGACGCCCACGCCCTCAAGGTGCACCCAGTTGGCCGGGTCGTCGTGCTCGCCCGTCCGGACGACCGGGCCCGCGATGCGCGCAAAGTGTGACGCCTCGACGTAGAGCTTCTCGCCCTCGTCGGCGTCGGGCGGGACGGTGATCCCGACCGGGGCGTCGGTGAACGTGGTGCCGAGCACCGTAAGGCCCAGCCGCGTGCTGCGGATGCACGCCCGGGCCTGGCCCTCGAACGCCGAGTCGAGGATCGTGAACTGCCACCCCGCGCTCGTCCCGCCCTCGCTGACGATGCCGTACCGGCCGCCTGAGAAGCGGCACCGGTGAATCTCGTTGCCGACGCGGTGCATCCCGGCCCACGCGTCGGAGAGATGAAAGTCGACGTCCCGCACGTAACAATGCTGAGCCCAGTATGCCCGGACGCCGACGGCGCCGGGGTTGCCCGCCTCGACCCGAAGGTTCACGTTCGCCAGCGCCGAGAAGAACGTCGTGTTTTTCGCCTCGACGACCGTGCCGTCTTTCTTCAGGGCCTCGACGAAGTGGAGCATGGGCGTCGGATGCTCGGCGGACCCGAAGCTCGGCGTTCCGGACGCCAGCAGCAGCACCGGCCTCGTCTTGCCGACGCCGAAGATTCTCACGCCGCGCGGCACACGGACCGTCGCGGCGAGGCGGTACGTTCCCTCGGGGATGAAGAGGACCTGCCGTCGCCGGTCGGCTTCGAGCACCGCCGCCTGGAGCGCTGCGGTATCGTCGGCTTGCCCGTCGGCGGCGACGTCGAAGGCAGGGGCCTGCAGGAGGATCGCCCGTGGCTCCGGCGGCCGCGCGCGCAGGATCGATTCGCCCGCGGCGCTCGCCGTCGCGGCCGTAAGGAGGAGCGCGGCTGCGGTCCAAACGGTCCATCCCGGCGTGCAAAAAAGGAATTCGCGCATGGAAAACGCTCCCTTGCTGTCCGGGCGGAGAGCGTACCGCGACGGGGACGTGAACGCAAACCCTTGTCGCATAAGGGTCCTCGGGGCTGGGGGATTCCCCCAGGCCCAAAGGGGGGACGGCATGGCCGACGTTTCGGCAGCGGGCTGATTGTGCATCTCCAAGACGTGGAGTATGGTTTGAGGAGGGAAGGACGACCGGGTCATGCGAGCCGACATGACGCGCTCCGAACCCAGGAGTCGGCCGAATAGGGGAGAGCCGAGATGACCACCACGAAAGATGTCCTGAGCACCACGACCATCGAGTCGGTAGCCGCGGCCATCGAGCTGTCGGTCCTAACCCCGGACCACACCTTGAGCGACGTCGAGCGGGCCTGCGAGGAGGCCGCCACCTACGAATTCGCCGGCGTCTGCGTTGCCCCGTATGTCGTCGAGCGGGCCGTCAAGCTGCTGCGCGGCACGGGCGTGCAGGTGGGCGGCGTGGTGGGCATTCCCCTTGGCTACTCGGGGCTTCTTGCCAAGAGCGACGAAACCCGCACCTGCATCGAGGCCGGCGCGGGCGAGATCGACGTCGTCCTCAACCTTGTGGCCATGAAGAGCGGACGATACGGCGACGTCCGCCAGGAGATGGAGGCCATCCGGAAGCTCACCACCGGCAGCGTCCTCAAGGTGATTCTCGAATGCTGCTACCTGACCGATTCCGAGAAGGCCCGGGCCTGCGAGTATGCCCGTGAAGCGGGGGCCGACTACATCGTGACCGACACCGGGTTCGGCAAAGGCGGCGCGCGCGCCCGCGACATCCAGCTCCTCAGGCGTCTGACCGGCGCCCACATGAGCATCAAGGCGGCGGGCGGCGTGACGAGCTACAAGCAGATGCGGCACCTGGTGCGATCCGGCGCCACGCGCATCGGGACCGCCGTCGGGGTCGACATCATCAAGGAGTTCTACAACTCCGAGCTCGATTGACGGCCGGGGGGCCGGGCGGTTTCGCCGGGGCGAGCGCGGCGGGGGAAGCCGTGCGGCCTGAAAGACGCTCGGGCGGAACCGCCCCCCGACTTTCTCTCCGCAACCGGCGGGGCAGGAAAAGAGGGCTTGGATGAGTATGCGTCCGTATCCGTCGCTCGACGAGTTGCCCGAGGGCGTGAGACGGCGTCTTCCTGTCGACGGGCAGCAACTCTACTTCGACACGTTCAACGAAGCCTGGCAGCGCTACGCCGACCCGGCCGCCCGTCCCACCGACGAGCCGCCCGCGGTCCTCGCCCACCGGGCCGCTTGGCGGGCCGTTCGGGCCGAGTTCGAGGCCGACGCCGAGGACCGCCACTGGCGCCGCCGGTCCCGCCCGCAAGCTTCGCATTCCTGATCCCGCAGGAACCTTGTCGCCTGCCGACCGTTCAAGCCCGGCGTTGAGGTGCGTTCCGAAAAGGGGCTTGCAATGCGCGCGGCCTGGACGCCGGGCTGTCGTTCGAATGCAGCGTGACATTCGGCGCCGCGCATGGTTTCATCGGTTGGTTGCGGTCCCGGCGCGCCGCTCGCGCCTTTCAGGGAGGTGTCCACGATGAAGCACGCTGCAAGCTGGCCGGTCGCGGGGGTCCTCGTCCTGGCCGTCACGGCCCTCGTTGCGGCCCCCGCGCCGGAGGCGAAGCCGTACCGCTCGCCGTTCGACGTGGCGTTCTCGCCGGACTCGAAGACCGTGGCCGCCGGCGACGCCACCGCCGGCGCCGTCGTCTTCGTGGACGCGGCCAAGGGCCAGGCGACGGGCGAGGTGGCCCTGGAGGGCGAGCCCGCAGGCCTCGTCTGGGCGCCGGACGGGACGCGTCTCTACGTGGCCGAGCGCGGGGCCGGCGCCGTGGCCGAGGTCGATCCGGCCGCGCGGAAGGTCGTGCGGCGTCTCGAAGTCGGCCCGAGGCCCGAGGGGGTGGCCCTCGCTCCGAAGCGGAAGCTCCTTCTCGCCGCCAACACCGGCACCGACACGCTGAGCGTGGTGGACCTGGCGAGCGGGAAGGAGAAGGCCCGCCTCGCCGTCTCGCATTCTCCGCGCGGCGTCGCCGTCACCCCGGACGAGACCCTGGCCCTCGTGACCCACCTCTTCGCGGCCGAGCCTGCCTCGGTGCCGACGACGAGCGCCGCGGTGGTGCTGGTGGACCTCGAAACGCTGAAGGTGGCGGGCGAGGTGCGGCTGCCCCCGAACGGGGCGCTGGCGCGCGGCGTGGCCGTCTCGCCGGACGGGAAGTGGGGATACGTGGTCCATTGTCTGGGCCGCACGACGCTCCCCACGACGCAGCTCGAGCGCGGCTGGGTCAACACGAACGGGATGACGATCATCGATCTGACGAAGCGGGAGGCCTACGCGACGGTCCTCCTGGACCAGCTCAGCGAAGGGGCTGCCGATCCGTGGGGCGCCGCCTGCTCGCCCGACGGCAAGACCCTCTGGATCACCCTGTCCGGGACGCATCAGCTCGGGCGCGTCAAGCTCGACGAGCTACACCGGCTCCTCGCCGGCAAGACGCCGGAGGACATCCCCGAGGAGGAGCTGCGGGCCCGCGGCTTCGCGCGTGTCTGGTTGGAGATTCGCGACGACCCGAAGGCCCGCGAGAAGCTCTCCTACGACCTGGCGGCCATGTACGGGGCGGGCCTGTTCAAGCGGACCCAGACCCGCGAGAACGGGCTGCGGGGGGTGGCCGTCTCCCCGGACGGGAAGCGCGTGGCCGCGGCGGGGTACTACAGCGGCAACGTCCTCCTCGCAAGCGCCGAGGGCGGGCGGATCGAGAAGAGCGTGGCCGTGGGGGAGGCCCCGGCTCCGGATCTCGCGCGGCAGGGGGAGATGATCTTCCACGACGCGACTTACTGTTTCCAGCATTGGCTCTCCTGCGCGACATGCCATCCCGAGGGCCGCGCCGACGGCCTCAACTGGGACCTCCTGAACGACGGCATCGGCAACCCGAAGAACACGAAATCGCTCTTCCTGTCCCACAAGACGCCGCCCGTCATGAGCCTCGGCGTGCGGGCCACGATGGAGGTTGCGAGCGAGGCGGGGTTCCGGTTCATTCTCTTCCGCGAGCCGGAGGGGTCCGACCTCGAGGCCGTCCGGGCCTATCTTGTGGCCATGCCCGCCGCCGACAGCCCGTACCTGGAGGGAGGCAAGCTTTCGGCGAAGGGGCGGCAGGGGGAGAAGGTCTTCGAGAAGGCGGGGTGCGCGGCGTGTCACCCGGCGCCGCTGTATACGGACCTCAAGATGTACGACGTGGGGACGCGCGGCGAGCTGGACCGCAAGGACGCCTTCGACACCCCGACCCTCATCGAGCTCTGGCGTACCGGTCCGTACCTCCACGACGGCAGCGCGATGACCCTCGAAGAGGTCTTCACGAAGCATAACCCGAACGACCGGCACGGGACCACATCGAAGCTTTCACCCGAGGAGCTCGAGGCCCTCGTCGAGTTCCTCAAGTCGCTGTGACGGATGGCCTGCCCGCGCTGTCTCGCGGGGGCAGGCAGAGAAGGGGCAAGGGTTGGCTATGGGGCGACGTCTCGCGGTTCTCGTCTGCCTGCTCGCCCCGACGTTCGCCGCCCGCGCCGCCGAACCGCCCCCCATGGTCGTCGCCTGGAAGGCCGACCCGGCCGCGGCCGTGCGCGAGGTCGTCTACGCGGTCCGGGCCCAGGGGCGCGACGGACACTGGTACGCCAACATCGGCTACTGGTGCCCCGACCCCGCGAAGAAGCTTTACGGGGGGCGCGGCGGGCGGCTGGCGAAGCTCGACCTTGAGACGGGCAAGGTCACCGTCCTCGTCGACGACCCCAAGGGCGACGTCCGCGACCCGGCCGTCGACTATGACGGACGCACCATCCTCTTCTCATGGCGCAAGGGCGGCACGGACACCTATCATCTGTACACGATCCGGTCCGACGGGTCCGCCCTGGTGCAGCTCACGTCCGGCCCGTGGGACGATTACGAGTCCTGCTGGCTGCCCTGCGGCGACATCGTCTTCACGACGACGCGCGGCAAGCGGTGGGTGGGCTGCTGGTTCACGCAGGTGGGCATCCTTTTTCGCATGGCCCGCGACGGGTCCGGCATGCGGGCCATCTCCACGAACATCGAGCACGACAACACGCCGGCCGTTCTCCCTGACGGCCGCGTCCTCTACACCCGCTGGGAATACGTCGACCGCAGCCAGGTCGACTTCCATCACCTCTGGGTCTTCAAGCCCGACGGCACGGGCGTGATGACCTACTTCGGCAACATGCACCCCGGCATCGTCATGATCGACGCCCGGCCCGTCCCCGGCACGGACCGCGTCCTCGCGGTCTTCTCGCCGGGCCACGGCCGGTGCGAGCACGCCGGGAACCTGACCGTGGTCGATCCGAACGGCGGCCCGGACGCGCGCGGCCTGACGACCCGCGTCGAGGACACGCCCGGCGACGTGCGGGACCCGTATCCCCTCTCGCCGCGCTGGGCCCTGGCGTGCCGCCGGAACGAGCTGCTGCGGGTGGACATGGTCAAGGGCGGGACTACCGTGCTCCACCGCGAGCCGGACCTCTGGGTGCACGAGGTGCGGCCGCTCCGCCCGCGCCCGCGCGAGCCGGTTCTCGCCGACCGTGTCCGCCGCTTGGGGGAGACGGGCCGCTTCGTCCTGGTGGACGTCGCGTACGGGCGGCAGTTGGGCGACGTGAAGCCGGGCGAGATCAAGCGGCTCCTGGTTCTCGAAACGCTCCCCAAGCCCGTCAATTTCAGCGGCGGCCCGGACACGCTGACGTGGCTCGGCACGTTCAATCTGGAGCGGGTCTTGGGCGTTGTGCCGGTCGAGGCGGACGGCTCGGCCCATTTCGAGGCCCCCGCGAACCGTCCCCTCTTCTTCGTGGCCCTCGACGAACGGGATCGGGCCGTCAAACGCATGCACAGCTTCACGAGCGTCATGCCGGGCGAGTCCGTCTCCTGCGTCGGGTGCCACGAGCCGCGTACGAAGATGGCGCATCCGGCGGGGCAGGGGGCGGCCCGGGCAGCCCTCGCGCGGCCGCCGTCGAAGATCGAGCCGTTCGAGGGCGTGCCCGACGTCCTCGACTTTCCCCGCGACGTCCAGCCCATCCTTGACCGCCACTGCACCCCCTGCCACAACCCCGACCGCCGCGCGGGCAAGGTCGTCCTGACCGGCGATCGGGGCCCGCGCTTCAGTCTCAGCTACTGGACGCTCTTCGCCCGCGACCAGGTGGCCGACGGGCGCAACGCCTGGGGCTCCGAGCCGCGGACCGTCGGGGCCGGGGCGAGCGCGCTGATGACGAAGGTCGACGGGTCGCACCACGACGTAACGCTCTCGGCGCGCGAGTGGCGGACCCTCTGGTGCTGGATCGAGAGCGGGGCGACGTATCCCGGGACGTACGCGGCCCTGCAGAGCGGGTGCGTGGGCGTCCCGATGTTCGCGAATCCGAAGCGCGAGGGCCCCCAGCCGCCGACGGCGCCGGTGCTTGAGCGCCGCTGTGGCGAGTGCCACGCCCTGCCGCCCCGACACGCGAAGCCAGCCAAGGGTCAGGTTCCGCTGCTCGCCTTTATGGGCCGCGCCCCCGGCGCGCGGCACCAGCGGGTGGTGTGCGAGGACGATCCGCTGGCGCGGTTCTCGCCGAATGCGCTCTTCAACCTGACGCGACCGGAGAAGTCGCTCCTCCTCATGGGCCCGCTCGCGAAGAAGGCGGGCGGCTACGAAACCTGCCGCAAGGGCGGCGTGTTCCAGAGCACCGGCGATCCCGACTACCGGCTCCTCGCGAAGGCCATCGCCCGGGCGGGGGCGCGGCTGGAGGAGATCAAGCGGTTCGACATGCCGGGCTTTCGCCCGAACGTCCATTACGTGCGGGAGATGCAACGGTTCGGGATTCTGCCGGAGGACCACGACCCCGCCGCCCCGCTCGATGTCTACGCCACCGATCAGGCGTACTGGCGGTCGCTCTGGCCGCTGGCGGTGCCGGCGGAAGTGCGGCCGGCGATTTCTGTGGCGGTCCGGCAGGCCGAGAACGGGGACAGGCGTCCTTTCCGAACGGGCGGCAAATGAGCCCGTCCCCGTTTCCGTCCCGGTTCGCGCGGGCCCGACAAGCATTTGCCCTTGCCGGGGCCAGTTGCTATCATCCACGCCGTGAACTCGACCCCTCGCCCAAAGGAGACGCCATGAACCGTACCGCCTGTCTGGTCCTCGCGCTGGTTCTGCTGGTGGCCGCCGGCTGTTGCTGCCCGAAGACGCCCGAGCCGAGGTACAGCGCCGTGTTGATCTCGAAGCTGGAGCGGTTCGCCGTGCCGGAGTGCGTGGCCATCGACGATCCGACCGGCACGCCGTACGTTTCCAACATCGTCGCCCCCCGCGAGGGCGAGGGCAACACCCGGTACTGGGCCCTCGACGGGACGGGATACCTCTCGCGCCTGAAGATCGGCGGCGAGATCGACCGCAAACGCTGGCGCGAGAGCACCCGGGAGCGGCCCCTCGGATCGCCCAAGGGCATGGCCGTCATCGGCAACTCCCTTTACGTGGCCGACGTCGATCATCTCGTCCGCTACTCGGTCGTCGAGCCGACGCCCGGCGTCCGCATCGAGGTGCCGGGGGCCAAGATGCTCAACGACGTCGCCACCGACGGCGAGGACCTTTTCGTCTCCGATTCCGGCCGCGCCCGAGTTTATCACCTCGTCGACGAGGCGGTCGTGGCCGAGGTCCCCGCTCCGAAGGGCGTCAACGGCGTCACGTTCAGCCCGAGCGGTGTGCTGCACGCCGTCAGCTGGGACCTGCACGACGTCTACGAACTGGACCGGACGGGCGAGTCGGACCCCATCGCCTTCGGCCTGGCCGAGCACTTCACGGCCCTCGACGGGATCGAGTTCCTCCGCGATGGGACGATCCTCGTCTCGGACTTCCGCGGCAACAAGGTGGCGATGATCGACCCGCGCACCCGCCTGGTCTCGACGCTGGTCGAGCTCACGACTCCGGCCGACATCGGCCTCGACCGCCGGCGCAGGCTGCTCTATGTCCCCATGTTCATGGCCGATACGCTGTCGGTGTACCGGCTCGAAGAGCACCATGAGCCGAAGTACGAGCAGGTGCCCGATTAGGCTCCCGGCGCGGGGTGCGGCTTCGGGGCGCGGTCTGGCTCGTCCTGCCGGCGGCATGGTGCGGCGGGGCGGGCCCGTTACGGGCCGTTCCTCGCCAAGCGTCGCCGCTTCCGAACCGCCGCCGGGAAAAGGGAACCGCGGGCCTCCGCGCGGCGTCCATAGGTTCAGCGTTACCCGTGAACCGTTTGGAGGCCGCCATGCGATACGTCTGGGTCCTGGCCCTGATCCCCGTCCTCGCCGCCCCCGCCGTCGCCCGCAACGTCGACCTCGTCACCCTCCCGCCGCGCGAGACGGTCCAGCTCACGATCTACAACTCCGAGGACTTGACCCTCGTGCGAGAGACGCGGTCGGTGACGTTCAAGAAGGGCCTCAACCGGCTCCAGTTCTCGTGGGCCGGGACGCTGATCGACCCGACGAGCGTTTTCTTCCGGCCGGTCGAGGAGAAGGCGGCGATCGAGGTACTCGACACCACGTTCCCTCAGGACCGGCCGGAGGTCCTCATCTGGAACGTCGAGTCAAAGGTCGAAGGGCAGGTGAAGGTCGAGGTCTCGTACTTCACGAGCGGCATCTCGTGGGCGGCCGACTACGTCATGATCACCGACGCGGGCGAGACGGAGGCCGTCTTCGACGGGTACGTGACGGTCGTCAACAACTCCGGCGAGGACTACGACGAGGCTCGGGTCCGGCTGCTCGTCGGCGTCGTGAACCTCGTCGAGCCCCTTCGGGATGACCTTCGCTCGAGCGGGTCGACCCTCGCCCTTGGCGACCGTAAAGTGTTAGAAGAGGGCAGGGCCCGGCAGAACGGTTTTCGCCAAGCCGAGGCCCAGGGCGATTGGCGCATTGGCGGCGGCGGGACCGCCGGGAGGAAGGCCCCCGAGGTCGTCAAGGAGGGACTGTCGGAGTATTTCATCTTTACCGTCGAAGGCACCCAGACGATCCCGAACGGCTGGTCGCAGCGGATGGTCTCGTTCCAGGCCGCCGCGGTGCCCTTCGACGTGCTCTATCGTTACCGGCCGCACCAGTACGGCGAGCGGCCCGTGCGTTTCTTCCTCCTCGCGAACGACGAGGAGCACGAGATGGGCTCCTCGCCCCTCCCGGACGGGATGATCCGCGTCTTCCGGGAGGGCGAGCGCGACGGCCTCGCGTACTACACGACGCAGTCGACGAAGTACGTCCCGATCAAGGAGAAGATCGAGCTGAACGTCGGCACGGACGATCCGATTGTCTACGAGCGGGTGATCCTGGACGTGACCCGCTCGGACTTCGTTTTCGACGAGCGGCAGCGCATCCCGCCCGTCGTCGGCTGGAACGAGCGGCGCACGTGGGAGGAAGAGATCCGCAACTACCGGGCGAAGCCGATCCGGATGGAAATCCGGCACGTCATCGGCGGCGACGTCGAGTTCACGCTCGAAGATTCGCCCACGCTCTTCGACTTCCAGACCGTCGAGTACACCGTGACCGTGGCGGCGGGCAAGACGCACACGTGGACGAGCCAAGGCCTCTTCCGCTTCGGGCGGAATCAGAAGCAAAACCGAATCAGGCTGGTGGAATAGCGGCCTATGCGTTGGCTTCCGCCATTGCCCGCTCGTACTCCTGCCACAGGGCCGCCCGGTCCTGGCCGACGTGGATGTGGTCCCAGGGAAGGACCTCGTCGCGGCCGCGGGGACGGTGGGCATAGAAAGCCGGGTCGACCTTTGCCTCGCGGAACCCCTCCCGCCACGCCGCCGTGTTGAAGGCCTCGTCCCACGCGTCGAACCGCGCTCCGGCCCGGTAGGCGGCGAGGATCGCCGGCGCGACCCGCCGGTCGCCCCGCGCCAGGACGCCCTCCAGCAGGCTCCGCTCCAGGTTGTGGACGCGGAGCTGGAGCCGCTTCTCCCGCAGGAGTCCGCGGAGCAGCTCCCGGGCCCGCTCCAGCGTCTCGGCCGTCGCCATGGGGACGAATTGGAAGGGCGTGTGCGGCTTGGGGACGAAGTTCGAGACGGCGATGTTGACGCGGCCCGGGCCGCCTTTCGTCTCGCGCCGAAGCGAGCTGACACGCTTCGCCAGCGACGCGATGCCGCGCACGTCGTCCTCCGTCTCGCCGGGAAGCCCGACCATGAAGTAGAGCTTGATGAGGTTCCAGCCGCGGCTCCAGGCCTCGCGGGCCCCCGCGAACAGGTGCTCGTCCTCGATCGCCTTCCCGATGACCTTCCGCAGGCGCGGCCGCGCCGCTTCCGGCACCATCGTCAGGCCGCTCTTGCGGACGCTGCCCAGGAGGCGCGGCACGAGCTCGAGCTGATCGTTTGTGCGGAGGCTGGGGAGGCTGAGGCTGACGCCCAAGGGGGCGAACGCCGCGTCGAGCGTCGTCAGGATGGCTTTCAGGTCCGGGTGGTCGGAGGGGCTGAGGCTCGTCAGCGAAATCTCCTCGTGGCCCGTGGCCGCGTAGCAAGCCCGGGCCAGCTCGAGGATCGTCTGCGGGGTGCGCCGCCGAACGGGCCCCTTCGTCCGTCCCGATTCGCAGAAGCGGCACCGGCGCGGACAGCCGCGCATGATCTCGATGGTGATCCGGTCGTGGACGGTCTCGGCCTCCGGCACGATGGGCCGCGTCGGGAAGGGGGCCGACTCGAGGTCCGCCACGTGGGCCGCCGTGATCCGCTCCGGCAGGCCGTCGACCGTGGGCTCCAGGGCGGCCATCGTCCCGTCCGGGTGCCACCGGGCCTCGTAGAGGTTCGGCGCGTAGACGAAGTCGAAGGCCCGGGCCAGCTCGAGGATCGTCTCACCGCGCGAGGCCCCGGCGGCCTGGACGTCGCGGAAACGGTCGATGAAGCGGGGCAGGGCCCCTTCGGCGTCGCCGACGAGAACCAGGTCCAGCAGCGGCGCTATCGGCTCGGGGTTCCCCGTCCCCGGGCCGCCCGCGACGACCAGCGGGTCGTCCTCGGTCCGCTCGGCTGCGAGCAGCGGTACGCCCGCGAGGTCGAGCATCGCCGCGACATTCGTATAGAGCATCTCGTACTGGAGCGAGACGCCGAGGATGTCGAACGCGCGGACGGGCCGGCGGCTTTCCCACGCGAAGAGCGGGATGCCGGCGGTCCCCATGCGGTCCTGAGCGTCGATCCACGGGGCGAAGGTCCGCTCGCAGAGCGTGTCGTCGCGCCGGTTCAGCAGGTCGTAGACGATCGCCGAGCCGAGGTGGCTCATCCCGATGCCGTAGGTGTCCGGGAACGCCAGGCAAACGCGGACCTTCGCCGCGCCCCAGTCCTTACGGACGCAATTCACCTCCCCGCCCACGTACTGGGCCGGATTCGTGATGAATGGGAGCAACTCGGTCGAGATCGTCTGGGAGAGCGAGGCATCGCGGTCGGTCATGGCGGGGAAGGGTACCGCTTTCGCCGCGCCGGGTCAAGCGGGGACGCGACGGCGCGGCACAAGACGGTCTTGCCAACGGTCCGGCAGGGGGCTATAAAGGGGCGCCGCCTTCGGGGTGTGGCGCAGTCTGGCTAGCGCGCGTGCTTTGGGAGCACGAAGTCGCGGGTTCAAATCCCGCCACCCCGACCAGTTTTCCCGCCTGTGGCGGGAAAACTGGTAGAGCAGGAGAGCAGGAGAGCAGGAGAAACAACGACCGCGTTCTGAGGCGAGACGGTCAAACGATATCGGCGCTCGGCTCCCCTGCGGTCCCCTGTTCGCCTGATCACCTGTTCAGGCCGTTTTTCGCTCGGCGGGAGGCGCGCCTGTGGCCTTCATGTTCGAGAACGTGCAGGTCTATCAGAAGTCCGTAGACCTGGCCGACCGAGTAGCCTCATTGGCCGAGAAGTTCCCGCGAGGTTACTACTTTCTGGTGGACCAACTGAATCGCGCGGCCGTTTCACCACGGCCCCGGCTCGTCCCGGCCCGCCACCGCCACCACGGCTACGTACACTGCCGCGGCGCCGCCGCGCTTGAGGGTCCGAGCACATTCCGACACCGTCGACCCGCTCGTCATCACGTCGTCCACGACCAGCACCCGCCGCCCTTCGATCTCTGCCGCGCCCCGCACCTCGAACGCCCCCCGCACGTTCGCCGCACGCCGGCTGGGCGGCAAACGCGTCTGATGGGCCGTCGGACGCACTCGAAGAAGCTTGCCGACCCCCTTGGCGCGCGGGAAGCGCCCCTCCATCTCCCGCGCAAGACCTGCCGCCTGGTTGAACCCGCGGGCCACCCGCCGCCGCCAATGCAGCGGCACGGGGACCACGAAATCGAGCGCCTCGGCCCACCCGGCCAGAGTCGCCCGCTCGGCCAGAAGCCGTCCCAGCACGGGCCCTAACTCCCTTTGCCGACCGTACTTATACGCGAGCACCAGCCGCGCCAGCGGCCCCCGATACGCCCCCGCCCGGACCGCTCCGTCGTACGCCGGCCGCCGCGCGCGGCACTGGTCGCACCCGGTCTCGTCGGCGACATACGGCCCGGCCCCGCGTCCGCACCGGGGACAATATTCGGCGGCCAGAATCGCTGCCAGATGCCCGCCACAGGCCTCGCAGAGGGGAATTCGCCGCTCCGGCGGCGCCGGCCCCTCGCATGCCGCGCAGTGGGCCGGGAGCACCAACTGCCTCGCCGCCGTCCATACCCGCCCGATCATGCCCCCGATTCTAGCGGCCCCTCGGTCCTTGCGATAGCCCTCACCCGGCCGACCGTCCTCCCCACCGCGCCTATTTTGGCGGCCTGCCAGGCATGCGCATGGGCAGATGGGCTGTCCGTGCCACCAGAAGGGCTTCAACTCTCGAAGTACACGCCCCCCGCTTCGAGCGCCCGCCGCAGCTCGGCATATTCGAGCTCCCGCGTCCCCTTCCCCTTCGCCGCGCAGAGGGCGGCGGCGGTGCCGGCCCCTTGGCCCTGGGATGCCGCGCTGCAGCAGGAGGCTCTTGATCTGCTGCTTGACGCGACGCACCTTGCGCATCACCTGGTCCCGCAGCCGCAGCACCTGGCGGTCGGCCTCCTGCTGCTCGGTGGGGATCGCCACCGGCCGCAGCAGACGCGCCGCCGAATACTCGGCCAATGGCACGCCATCCAGCCGGTCGCTCTTGCACGTGGATCGACCTCTTGTGCACGCATATCACGGGTCGGGGCATCGGCAACCGTTTTCCATGCTCGGCGGACGGCATATCGGACCGTTTCCGGCCCGGGATGACGCCCCAAGCGG
>CAYWVR010000034.1:29043-35541 GCA_964461715.1 uncultured Anaerolineales bacterium | reverse complement strand
GGTGTCGCCGTCGGGTGTGGTGAGCATGCGGGCGGCCATGAACTGGGCCCCGGCCACGCCCAGACCGCTGATGAGCACCGCCCCCTGGAGGTAGGCGGTGTTGCCGACCACCCGCCGCATCAGCGCGCCTTGGCCCGCCTCGCTCATGGGTCGGGGGCCTCCGGTTCACGTTCCGGCGGCGGCCCCGCCGGGACCACGCGGTACAACTCGATGCCCGGCCAGTCGCCCGGCACACGCTCCAGGAACGGAAACGTCGGTAGCCGCTCGACGACGGACCGGGCGTAGCCGCTGAGGCTCCGGCCCTGCGGGTCCGGATCGAACACCCGCGTCTCGTCGATGCAGACGTAGTCGACGCCGCCCGTCCGCAGGACCCGCCCGAGTTTCTCCGCGGAGTACTCGTCCAGCCTGACGGCGGCGTTTCGGGCGCCGGTGTCCGGGTCCACGAGTTGTCCCCAGACGACGGGACGGTCGGCGTGCGTCAGCACGACCTCGCCGGGGTAGAGGACGAGGGTGTCGGGCGGGGTCTCCTCCCGCAGGTACCGGAACACCGCCCGTTGGCCCGGCGTCAGATGCCGCGCCTCATGCACGGTCCAGGCGGTGGCCCCCAGGTGGGCGAAGGCGACGACTCCCGCCATCGTCACAAGGCCCCGCCTCGACCACCATCCCCCCAATCCCGCCGTCCCCAGGACCACGACCAGCCCGATGGCGGGCATCGCGTAGCGGATGTCGGTGTCGAAGCTGAACAGGGCTACCAGCGCGACCGCGAACAGCCCGACCGCCGCCAAGATTCGCACGTGCCCCCGCCGCCACCGCTGCCGCGCAACGTACAGGACGAGCCCGGCGGGCACGAGGGTGCCGAGGTACTTGAGCCAGTCGAGCGCGTTGTTGAGGTTCGAGGGCATCCGCTGCGGCGAGAAGAAGACCTTCAGGCGGCTCAGGACGTGCGTGGCGCTTGCCGGGTCGAGCTCCGCCGAGACGTGGGCCCGTCGCCACGCCAGGTCCGGCAGGATGACGAGCAAGGCGAACCCGAGCATCATCGCCGCCCGTCCGATCCGCTGTCGCCACGTCCCTTCGTCCATCAGAATCCAGAGCACCATCCCCGGCGCCAGCAGCAACGTGTGCCGCTTCGTCAAGTACGCCAGGCCCAGCGCCACGCCCGCCGCCACGGGGTGCTTCCGCAGGACGAGCCAGGCCCCCAGCATGATGGTGGCGGCGGCCGGCACGTCGATGTAGAGCAGCATGCCGAACGCCCCGAACGTCGGCACGCTGATCGCCAGCACCAGGGCCCCGAGCGCCCCGCGCGGCCCGAGGACCTCGCGCCCGATGCCGTACACCCCGGCGAGAAGCAAGGCGTACCACGCGGCCTGGTAGGCTTGGGCGACGACGCCCAGCGGCCCCGTCACGTGCCACAGGAGGCTCAGCAGGAAGGGCCAGAGCGGCTCGGAGACGAAGCCGTAACCGGGGGGCTCGGCGCTCGGGTAGTGGGGGTTGTGGGTGGGCCGGCCCAGCGGTCCGCCCTCGTACCACGCCCGCGCAAACTGGATGTGGTACCCCTCGTCGCCGCGCACGATCTCGCTCGTCGCCCCGCTGAGGAACACCACGAGCGTCGCGGCGGCGATCAGGCCGACGACCCACGCGCGCGGGATCGGCCCCTCGGCCGCGGGGCCGGACGGACCGATCGAGGCGCCGCGGATCGAGGTCATGGGCTCAGTCCTCCCCCCGTTTCAGGCATCGGATCAGCCGTCCCGCCCACTTCGTCTGAGCCAGGGCATACGCCGCGTCCCAGGCGCGGCAGGGGAGGGGCTTCAGGTCGATCTCGCGGAAGACGAAGGGGTAGGTCGCCGGGCCCCACTTGGCCTTGAAGTCGATCAGGGACCGGTCGTCGTGGGCGGACATCATGAAGTCGAAGTCCGCGCATCCCCGGGCCAGCGCCCGCCGCATCACCTCCCACACGACCGCGTCGTTCGGGCAGAGGTTCCGCTTTGTCCCGCTTGACGCCCCGAGGAAGTAGAAGCACCGGTCTCCGCTGTAAAGCGCGGCCAGGCCGGAGAGGGGCTCGTCCTCGTGCAGAGCGACGAGCATCTCGCCGCGCCCCGGCCGCACGATCGTCTCCCAGATCCGCTCGATCATCGCCCGGGTCCAGACGGTGAACGTCTCGTTGCGGGCCATGGTGCGGCGATACATGGCGAAGAGGGCGTCGCGAAGCGCCGGCGTCTCCGCCGTCCCCACCGTGACCCCCCGCCGCGCCGCGAGGCGCACGTCCCGGCGCACGCGGCCCTTGAAATCGGCGAAGACTTCCTCCTCGCCCCGGCCGTCGAAGTGCAGGACCTGTTGCACGTGGACTTGCTCCCGGCCGGGCGGCAGGGGCACGTCCGGATCGTAGTGGTTGCGGCTCACGCGGATGCGGTGCAGGCCCTCCGCCCGGGCCGCCGTCGCCGCCAGGCGGAGGAACGCCTCGTAGCGGTCCAGCTCCCCGACGGCCGCGCCGTACGGCAGGCCAAAATAGAGTAGCCGGAAGAACGCCAGCCGAAGCACGACCGTGGGCTGGACGAGCACCGGCCGCCCGCCGTCCGTGAGGGCCCAGTACCCGACCTTATGCCCGAGGGTCGCCAGGGCCTCGAGCCAGGCCGGTTCCTGGAAGACGTACGTGTCGCGCTCGGCCACCAGCGTGGCGACGGCCGGGTCGGAGGCATCGAGTTTGACCAGCTCTAAAGGCACAAGCGCTCGCCTTCGGCTTTGCGGCCGACGAGGGTCACATGGCCCGTCGTGCATAGGTGGTGGGGATCGCCCCGGTCCCGAGCGTCGACTCGAGCCACACCGCCGGCGCGACGGCCAGCGTCAACAGTCCCCACCCGAGGCGCCGCGCGAGCGCCCCCAGCCGGCTGCCCCCCGCCTCCGCCTGCCAGAACCGCTGCGGATCGAGGCCGGGGGCCAGGCTGATGACCGCCGTCGGCGGGTGGAGGAAGCTCGTCCGCGAATCCGTGCGCGGCGACTCGAACCCCTCCTCCTCCAGCAGCCGGGCCAACAGGTGCGGCGTCCAGTAATAGAGGTCCCGCGGCACGTCTAGGGCCGCCCACCGCCGCCCGAACAGCCGCGCCTGGAGGCTGGCGGCGTTGGGCGCCTGGATGGCCAGCCACCCCCCCGGCGCCAGCACCCGCCGTGCCTCCGCCAGCACCGACCGCGGGTCGTGCACGTGCTCCAGCACATTGTAGAGCGTCACCGCCCGGAACCGCCCGGCCTCCAGCTTCGCCGATTCGAGCGTCCCCCGCACCACCTCCAGGCCCAATTGATCGCGGGCATAGTCCGCCGCCGCCGTCAGCTCGACCCCCGCGGGCGCAAGCCCCGTTCCGCGCATCACCAGGAGCCGATCCCCACTTCCGCACCCCACGTCGAGGACGGCGTCGCCGGGCCCCAGGTCGGTCGCCCGGAGGAGCCGGCGCGTCTCGAACCGGAGGTTGTGGAACCGGTACCGGCGCTCCAAGCGATGGACGAGGCCTTCCTCCTCGTCTTCCGTCTCGGGCTTCCAACTGTAGGTATCGGGGTAATAGCGGTCGACCTCGTCGGGACCGGGCCGCGGGCTGACCCAACCCAGGCCGCACGCCGCGCACCGGACAATGCGGAACCGCTCGTGGGGCGGGAACTTGTCGGGCTTCGCGAGGAGCGGTTCGCCCGACGCCCCGCACAGGATGCAGGCGGCTTCTTCCACGCGCCCTCAGAGGCCTTGGGACCGACCGAAATCCCGAATCCCCTCGACCACTCGCCCAAAGTCCTCCTCCGTCAGGTCCGGATAGAGCGGCAACGTGAGGAGGCGTTTCCAGATACGGGCGCAGACGGGCGTCTCCCCGCGGCACCCGGCGTAGAGGTCGTAGTCGTTGTTCGGGATATAATGGACGCCGGTCGAGATGTCCCGGTCCGCCAGGAACGTGTTCAGGTCGTCGCGGTGGTCCGTCTGGACGGCGTAGTTATGCCAGGCGGGCTCCGTCTCCGGCGCCGCCACGGGCCGCTCGATCCAGCCGAACGGTTCGAGGGCCTCGTCGTACCGCGCCGCCCATGCCGCCCGGAGGCCGTTCAACTCGTCCAGCCGCGCCAGTTGCACCAGCCCGATCGCCGCGGGGATGTCGTTCATGTGGCACTTGAAGCCGAGCTCCGTGACGGTGTAGTACCAGGAGTAATGGGTCTGGCTCTCGCGGCTCCAGGTGTCCTTGGAGATGCCGAGCCACCGGAGGCGGCGGAAACGGTCGGCGGCCTCGTCGTCGTCGGTCACCACCATGCCGCCCTCGCCGGTCGCGAGGTTCTTGACGGCGTGAAAGCTGAAGCACCCGTAGTCGCCGATCGAGCCGAGCTTCCGCCCTGCATACGCCCCGCCGGCCCCGTGGGCCGCGTCCTCGATCAGCGCCAGATCGTGCTCCCGGGCGATGGCCTCCAGCGCGTCCATGCGGCAGGGACGGCCGCCGTAGTGGACACAGACAATCGCCCGCGTCCGGTCGGTGACGAGGCGACGGACGGAGTCCGGGTCGATGTTGGCCGTCGCGGCCTCGACGTCGGCGAAGACCGGCTCGCCCCCGGCATAGAGGATGGCGTGGTTCGTCGAGACGAACGTCAGGGGTGTGGTAATGACCTCGCGGCCCTCGACCCCCGCGGCGACCATCGCCAGATGCAGGGCCGCCGTGCCGCTGTTGACGCCCACGGCGTGTTTCACGCCCAGGTAGTCCCCGAACGCCGCCTCGAACTCGGCCGTCTTCGGCCCGAGGCCGACCCACCCGGAGGCCATGACGGCCCGGACGGCCTCGAACTCGGCTTCCCCGTAGCTGGGGCGAAAGACGGGGATCGTCATGCGCGCAGTCTCCGGTGGCGGGGCGTTCGCCGAAGCAGGATGATAGGCCCGCGCCGCCGCGGTTGTCAAGGCTGAGCGACGGCGCGGGCCGGACCTCCGTCACCGGCCGACGGCGTGGAAGTCGGCGTCCGGGTCGTAGCGGCGAGCGGGGACGTTCATGGGTCCGACCTCCCGCAGCCGATGAGTCTACCGGCGCCCGCGCGCCGCGTCAAAGCCGCGCGCGGCCTGGCGGCCCGGGGCACATGGCTAAACCCTTGACAACCCCCCGCCCCGTCCGTATGGTATCAGGGCCTATGAGCGGGAGCTCCGTGACATGAGCGCTGCCGGAAGGGCCGGGAAGATGCAGCGGGCGACGACGTGCGGCCGGACGGTCGGCACGACGACGCCGACGCCCACCGGACCCTCGTAAGGCCGCGACCCCCTCGAAGCGACACGACCGGCCTTGCGACGCACCGTCGCGAGGCTTTTTTTTCACACGCGACCCCGCCCCCGTAGGGCGGCACGAAAGGAGCAGACACGGATGGCCCTCAACGTGACGATCGTCGGTGTCGGACTGGTCGGCGAGCAGCTCGTCCAGTGCCTCAAGGACCGCGACTTCCCCTGCCACTGGCCGCCCCGCGTCGCCGCCACGCGCGAACGCCCCGAGACCCTCGCCGGCGAGAAACTGATCGTCGAGGAGACGACCGCCGAAGTCTTCGAGGGGGCCGACGTCGTCCTCTTCGCCGGGGCCGAGGGCGCCAAGGGTGCCTCCGTCCAGTGGCGCGAGACCGCCGTCGCCGCGGGGGCTTGGTGCGTCGATAACGGACGTGACTTCCGATACGACCCCGACGTGCCGCTGGTCGTCCCCGAAGTCAATGCCGACGCCATCACCGCCGAGACGCCCTTCATCGCCAGCCCGAACTGCTCGACCATCCAGATGGTCATGGCCGTCGCGCCGATCCATCGCGAGGCGAATGTCCGCCGCATCATCGCCTCCACCTACCAGGCCACGAGCGGAACCGGCCTGAAGGGCCCCGCGGAGCTCCGGAAGCAGACGCCGCAGGCGCTCGAATCGATCGAGGGCATCGACTACGACCCGTCGGTCTTCGCGCGGCCCATCGCCTTCAACTGCCTGCCACAGATCGACCGCTTCCTCGACAACCTCTATACCCGCGAGGAATGGAAGATGGAGGCCGAGACGCACAAGATCCTCGGCGACCCGACGATCCGCATCTCCACCACCGCCGTCCGCGTGCCCGTCTTCAACGGCCACGCCGAGGCCGTGTGGCTGGAGACCGAGAAGAAGCTCTCGCCCGACGAGGCCCGTGAGGTCCTGGCCGCCGCCCCCGGGCTCGTGGTCATCGACGAGCCCACCGGCGACGGCACGCGCTCTTACCCGACCCAGCACGATATCCTCCAGTATAAGAACGAGACGCTCGTCGGCCGCATCCGCGAGGACACCTCGTCCGAGAACGGCCTGGCCATGTGGATCGTCGCCGACAATCTCCGCAAGGGGGCGGCCCTGAACGTCGTCCAGGTCGCAGAGAAAGTCGTCGAGCGCGGGTACGTGAAAGGGTAGGCAGAGGTGGAAGGGGGACGTCGGAAGGGGCAAGGAACGGCTACGGACCACCGCCGCGCCGTCTCCCCGATGTCCCACTTCCGACACGACGTCCTTCCCCGCCCCT
>CAYWVR010000034.1:12453-28943 GCA_964461715.1 uncultured Anaerolineales bacterium | reverse complement strand
CGCCCCTATCGAGCGACGCCAGGAAGCCCGCCGCCGCATGCACGAACGTGGCCCTGTACCCGATCGCGAGGCTGAAAACCCATCACTTGTCCATATGCGGATGATCGAGGTCAATCGCGTGGACCGACCGCCGGCCACGCACTTCGGACGCGTCGCGGTGGTCGAAGTACGCGCGGCGGTGCAGGTCCTCCAGGTCCTCCGGATTCGGGTGCGGCGGAAAGCCGCCCCGCTCGGCCCCGTCGAACCTCAGCCGCGCCAGGTTCGCCTCTACCTCGTACGGCCCGAGGACGTAGGCCCAAACTCCCGATGCTGATCCGCTTCATGGCCCCCCTCCATGACGCAAATCCTAACACCCTTTTAGCAAAAACGGCTCCCGGAGCCATTTTCTCGATCCGCCTTTACGCTAGCGCCAAGGCCGATGGTGACGCATAGCCTTACGCCATGTTAGCGAAAACGGCTCCCGGAGCGGTTTTTCTCACCCCGCCCGTTCGGCCTTGCACGGCTTTTCTGTGGCATTTCGCGGTAGGCCGGGTAACAAGGAGGTTTTGCACGAAGGGAGGGACGATGCTGTCGTTGGACGATCGGACGGTGCTCGCGGACCTGGCGCCCGGGCATCCGCGGCTGATGATGGACGAGGCGAGCCTGGCGTCGCTGCGCGCGGCCCTGGAGGTCGGGCGGGACGCGGCCCTGGCGCGCTCGGCTCGCGAGGTGCGTGCCAAGGCGGACCGGATGCTCGCCGCCTCACCGCTGGGCGACGGGGTGCCGCCCGAGAAGGGGGCCCGCGGCGCCCGCGAGTGCCTGCGGCGCGTGTGGACCCTGGGCCTGCTGTACCGCTTGACGGGCGAGACGCGCTACGCGGCGGCGGCGGCGGACGCGGCGCGGCGGGCGTGTGCGTTTGATGACTGGTGGCCGGCGCACGGCCTGGAGATGGCCGAGATGGCCCACGCGGTGGGCCTCGCATATGACTGGCTCTATGGATATCTCGACGAAGACGACCGTGAGACGTTGCGGAACGGGCTCGTCAGAAAGGCCCTCGCCCCGGCCGACCGGGCCTTCGAGACGGACGCCGGCCCGCGGTGGATGAACAACATCCTCCGGGCGTTCAACTGGAACCTCGTCTGCAACGGCGGCCTCGTGGTGGCGGCGCTGGCGGTGGCGGAGGCGCGGCCGAGGCTCGCCGCCCGGATCGTGCGGCAGGCGGTCGAGGCGATGCCCGTGGCCCTCGCCAACTACGCCCCCGACGGGGCCTGGGGCGAGGGGCCGGGGTACTGGAGCTACGGCACGCGATATGCGATCTACGCTCTGGCCGCCCTCGAATCGGCCCTGGGCACGGACTTCGGGCTCGGGGCGTCGCCGGGCCTGGCGCGGACGGGGCGGTTCCCGGTGCTGACGACCGGGCCGACGGGTCGCCTCTACAACTTCGCGGACTGTCCGTTGGGTGCGCGGCGGGGGGCGCTCTGGCCGCTTTTCTGGCTGGCCCGACGATACGCGGACCCGCTCCTGGCGGAGGCCGAGCACGCGGTCCTCGCGGGCGGCGAGCCGGCGGCGGCCGAGCACCTCGTCTTCTACGCCCCGCTCGCCGAGGCGGGCCCCTGGCCGCGCGACGTCCTCTTCGGTGGCGACACGCCCGTCGTCGCGTGGCGAAGCGCGTGGGACGACCCGGACGCCCTCTTCCTCGCCGCGAAGGGGGGCGCCAATCGCATCAACCACGGGCAGCTCGACCTGGGGTCGTTCGTCCTGGAGGCCCTCGGCGTTCGGTGGGCCCACGACCTCGGCCGCGACGATTACGGCCTCCCCGGCTACTGGGACCGTCACACCGATGAGGCCGCGCGGTGGCGGATGTTCCGACACTCGAGCCCCGGGCACAACGTAACCGTTCTCGGCGGGGCGAACCAGCAGCTCGACGGGTGGGGCCGGGTGGTCGACTATGAGGAGGACCCCGACGGCGCGTCGGTCGTCTTCGATCTCTCGAGCGCGTACGAGGGCGCGCGCGAGGTGCGACGGACTCTGGCGATGGTCGACGGGCGGCGGGCGGTGCTCGTGGAGGACGCGTTCGACCTGACGAGGCCGGCCGACCTGACGTGGGGGATGATCACGAAGGCCCGGGTGACGCCGAGCGACGGCGGGGCGGCCCTGGAGGAGGACGGGCGGCGGCTGCACCTTCGCGTCCTTGAGCCGACCGGGGCCCGTGTGACGGCCGAATCCGCCGAACGGGACCCACCCGAAGCGCCGAACGAGGGCATGACGCGCGTGCGCGTCGACACGCGAGGCGGCCCCGGGCCGGTGACGATCGCCGTCAAGCTCGAACCCGAATGGTGAGACGTACGCGAACCGGCGAAAGGAGAGACGATGACCGTACGTGCCGCCCTCATCGGATGCGGCCGTTTCGCCCGGCGGCACCTGGAGCACGTGGCCCGCGAGCGGAGCGTCGAGGGTCTCGAGATCACGGTCCTGGCGGACGTCGACCCCTTGCGGGCCGAGACCTATGCCGCCGAGTACGACATCCGTTGCTGGACGGGCGACGTCGAGGCGGTCCTCGCGGACGCGGCGGTGGACGCAGCGCTGATCGTGACGCCCCCCGAGTCGCACGTGCCGCTCGCCGTGACCGCGCTGGAGGCGGGGAAGGCGGTCTTTTCGGAGAAGCCGCTCTCGACGAACCGGGCCCAGCGAGAGGCGGTGCGGGCGGCGCTCGCGCGGACGGGCGGCTTCCTCCAGGTGGGGTACTGCTTCCGCTTCCCGGCGCCGTACGTGGAGGCGGCGAAGGCCGCGGCGTCGGCGGCGTTTTCGGCGGCCCTCGTCATGAACCAGGAACCGGGCGGCCTTGCTTATCTTTTTAACAATACTTGCCATGCCGTCGCGACGGTCCTGGCGATGCACGAAGGCGGCGTCAAGACGGTGCAAGCGACCGGCAGCGGTTGGCCGGGCCAGGCCCACGCGGCCGAGCAATTTACGCTCGCGCTCGGGTTCGAGGACGGGTCGCTCTCGGTGCTGACCTGCGGCGGGGCGGCGATGGGGTCGATGATGCCGAAGTGGTACTACAAGGTGGTCGGTCGAAACGGCCGGGTGGCCGAGATCGCCTCCCGCGAGGGGTGGAGCCTGTGGCTCGACGGCGAGGCGGGACCGGTCGCCCGGGCGAACTATCACGAGGGGCACCGCGAGGAACTGCGGGCGTTCGTCCGGAGCGTCGAGACGGGCGCGCCGCCGGCGGTGGGAGCCGAGGAGGCCTTGGCCGTTGACGAGGTGCTCGCCGAGGCTGCCAAGGAGCTGGGCTTTGCCGAGGAGACGGACACGCGATGAGGTACCATCTGGCGAAGCATCCCTATTTTGAAATGTGGCGGGACCCGGAGACGAGCGTCGAGAGCTGGCTCCTTACGGAACGCGTCGCACCCGTGCAGAAGGGGCTCTACTTCGTGACGCCGAGCGTCTCGGACGACGGGCGATGGTTGTGGTTTCGGGCGATCCATCCGCCGGCGCGGCGTGGCGGGCGGCGGGCGGCGGGCGGCGGTGTGTCTCGACCCCTCCGAGCCTCGCATCGTCGTCGTGGAGGCGAGCGCGGGGGCGGCCAATCCGCTCCTCGATCCGGGCGGGGAGGCGGCGTACGTGCCCGTCGACGACGGGGTGTGGCGAATGGGCCTCGACGGCTCGGTCGAGGAAGTGGTTCGGATGCCGCTGGAGGTCCTCGGCGGGCGACACCTCTTTCGTCTCGTGACGGACTTGACGCGGACGGCGGACGGGCGGTTCTTCGCGGGCGACCAGAACCCGTACCACCGGACCGGCGCCCGTCCCTGCCGCGTCTTCTTCTTTGACCGCGAGACGGGGCGGGACGTGGCGGTCGTCTCCGCGATGGCCCTCCCGGCGATGCCCCCCCGCCAGTGGCGGCGTTATCACCTCGACCCCCATCCGCACTTCTCGCCCGACGGCGCGCTGCTCGTCTACACGACGACGGTCCGTGGGCGCGTGGACGTGGCGGTGGCGCCGGTCGAGGGACTCAGGACGAGGCTGTGACCTGCCGTGGGGGGCACGGACGGAGAAGCCGCCCGTGGTACCCGACGTTTGCCTGGTGGCCGCAGGGGTCACAGCCCGTGCAGCGGAAAGACGAGCTTTCGGACGGCGTCGAGGGTGGCGTCGAGGAGGGCGTCGACCCGGGCGCGGTCCTCGTCGGGGATGATGAGGGTACGGTCCCGCAGGCCGCCGAGCCAGTCGGTGCTCTCCATCATCACGCCGCCCAGGCCCACGTGCGACATGGCGTCGTCGTGGCCGTCGGCGCCGGCGAGGACGCTCCACACCAGGGCCCACGCCCGGGCCGTGTTCTCGACGTTGTAGCCCCCGCCGCCCGTCGCCACGAGTCCCGCGCCGAACTCCAGCACCCGGCGCGCGGCCGTGGCCAGGACGTTGTTCGTCAGCCGCAGGTCGGCCAGGGGGTCGCCGGAGAGGACATCGCCGCCGATCTCCATCACGATGACGTCGGGTCCGTACGCTTCGAGGACCGGTACGGCGATCGTGCGGAAGGCCCGCAGCCACGCCTCATCGTACGTCCCCGCGGGAAGGGGCACGTTGACCGTGTAGCCCGTGCCGCGACCCGTGCCGATCTCGTGCTCGAAGCCCGTGCCGGGGAAGAGGGTCTTGGGGGACTCGTGCATGGAGACGACGAGGACGTCGTCGCGGTCGTAGAAGGCGTTCTGGACGCCGTCGGCGTGATGGACGTCGATGTCGAGGAAGGCGACGCGCCGCTTTGCCTCGGCCAGGCGCCCGCACGCCAGGGCCACGTCGTTGACGTAGCAGAAGCCGGCGGCGTGCTCGGGTCCGGCGTGGTGGTACCCGCCCGAGGGGTTGAAGGCGACGTTGGCCTCGCCTTCGAGAATCAAGCGGGCGGCGGTCAGGGTCGCGCCGGTTGCGAGGGCGGCGTAGGAGTACATCTCTTTGAAGACCGGGCAATCGGGCGTCCCCAAGCCCATGAGGAACGCCTCCGGGTCGAGGTGCCCCTCGGCGGCCCGTTGGAGGGCATCAAGGTAGCGGGGCGTGTGGAATCGTTCGATCTCTTCGCGGGAGGCGGCGACGGGCGGCGCCTCGCGGACCCCTGTGCCGGAGAGCAGGCCCATGGAGGCGGCGATCTCGCGGGCCTTGCCGGCCCGGTCGGTCTTGAAGGGACAGTCGTCGGGATAGGCGTTGCCGTCGAGGTCCGCCGAGTGGACGAAGACGGCCGTACGCTCGGAGACGGTCACGGCGGCTACTCCTTCCGCACAAGATCGTAGGTGATGTTGTAGACCTCGCCGTCGAACTCGGTGTTCACCTTGTAGCCGGTGTTGTGGAAGATGGCGAGCATGGCCCGGTTCGTCGGCAGGACCTTCGCGTAGAACCGCTCCACGCCCCGCTGCTTCGCGACCTGCGTGATGTAGTCGAGAAGAAACGTGCCCAGGCCCTTGTCCTGCCACTCGTCCTGGACGATGAAGGCGACCTCGGCGGCCCGGGTCTTCGGGTCGAGGAAATACTGGGCGATGGCGACGATCTGCTCCTCGCGCACGTCCGGCACGACGCCGACGATGGCCAGGTCCTGGCTGTAGTCGATGTTGGCGATCTGCTGGACGTCTTTGTGGGGGAAGGTCATGGTGTGGGTGAAGTAACGCGTGCGGACGGATTCCTGCGAGAGGGAGTAGAGCATGTCGGCGAGGGCCGGCTCGTCGGCGGGCTTGACGGGCCGGAAGAAGATCTCCGTGCCGTCGCGGAGGGCCTCGTAGCGCTCCAGCTCCTCGGGATAGCGGACGCGGTCCCAGGCGATCTCGATCTGGTCCTCGTAGAGATATGTCTGAGCCTTGGCTGCCTGGATGAGCTCCTTACGGAACTTCGGGTGGGCGATGCCGATCAGCGAGAGGACCCGCTCGCGGATGCTCTTGCCGTGGAGGTAGGCCACTCCGTACTCCGTCACGACGTAGTGCACGTCGCCGCGCGTCGTCACGACGCCCGCCCCCTCCGTGAGGTGCGGCACGATCCGCGAGACGGTCTCGTCCTTGGCCGTGGCGGGCATGGCGATGATGGGCTTGCCGCCCCGGCTCTTGGCCGAGCCGCGGATGAAGTCGATCTGGCCGCCGATGCCGCTGTAGAACTGGTAGCCGAGCGAGTCGGAGCAGACCTGGCCCGTCAGGTCGATCTCCAGGCCCACGTTGATGCCGACCATCTTGTCGTGCTGGGCGATAAGGGTCGGATCGTTGACGTACTCGGTGGGATAGAACTCGAAGAAGGGATTGTTGTCGATGTAGTCGTAAAGCCGCTCGGAGCCCATGCAGAAGCTGGCCACGACCTTGCCGCGGTTGACGGTCTTCTTGGCGCAGGTGATGGCCCCGCACTCGATCAGGTCGATGATCCAGTCGGAGAACATCTCCGTGTGGACGCCCAGGTCCTGCTTGTCGCGGAGGAACTCCGCCAGGGCCTGCGGGATGCGCCCGATGCCGCACTCGATCGTCGAGCCGTCCTCGACGAGCCGGGCGATGTTGCGACCGATCCGCCGCAGGACCTCGTCCGGCTCGGGCACGGGCACCTCGATGACCGGCTCGTCGTGCGGCACCAGCAGGTCGATGCCCTTGACGTGGAGATAGCTGTCTCCGTGGGTGCGGGGCATCCGCGCGTTGACCTGGGCGACGACGAACTTCGCGTTCGCCACGGCGCTCTTGACGATGTCCACGCTCACGCCCAGGCTCGCCAGGCCCGCCGAGTCCGGCGGGCTGACGCTGACGAGGGCGACGTCGATGGGGATGCGGCCGGTCTCGAACTCGGCGGGGATCTCCGAGAGGAAGATGGGCGTGTAGTCGCCGACGCCCTTGGCGAGGGCGTCGCGGACGTTGTCGGCGACGAAGAACGAGTTCATCTTGAACTTGTCGCGGAACGCCTCGCTGGCATAGGGGGCCGTGCCCATCGTCAGCAGATGGACGATGTGGGCGTCGTAGATGTGGCTCGAATGTTCGACGAGAGCGTTGACGAGATGCTGCGGCTGGCCGCAGCCCGTGCCGATGAAGATGCGATTGCCGCTCTTCACGAGCTTCATCGCCTCGGCGGGGGTGCCGAGCTTGTCCTTGTACTTCGCTTTCCAGTCGAACTCCGGCATCGGGGCCTCGCTATCTCGCCTCTTCCACGCTCATGCGGGCGTCGACGGCGATGGGGGGGGTCCCCACCGGGCCGACCACGTACGGATTGATGTCGAGCTCCTGAATCTGCGGGAACTCGGTGACGAGCTGGCTCAGCCGCTGGAGCCCCTCGGCGACGGCGTCGATGTCCACCCCCTCCTGGCCGCGCACCCCCTTGAGGAGCTGGTAGGTGCGGGTGGAGGTCAGCATCTGGCGGGCCTCGTCCGCCGTCAGCGGCGCCAGGTAAAAGGCCACGTCTTTCAGGACCTCGACCATGATCCCCCCCATCCCGAACATCATCAGCGGGCCGAACTGCGGGTCGCGGTTCATGCCCAGGATCACCTCCTTGCCGCCCGTCACCATCTCCTGCACGAGGACGCCGAGGATGTCGGCCTCGGGCATCTTCTTGGGGATGCGATACATCATGAGGTCGAAGTGGTCCATGACCTCTTGGCGGCTTGCCAGGCCCACCTTCACGCCGCCCACGTCCGACTTGTGAAGGATGTCGGGCGACCAGATCTTCAAAACCACCGGGTACCCCACCTGGTCGGCGATGTTGCCGGCCTGCTCGGCGGTGACGGCGACGGCCCCCTGAGGGGTGGCGAAGCCGTACGCCTCGAGGACCTCCTTGGCCTCCGTCTCGCCGATCTCGCGCCGGCCCTGCCGAAGGTGCCGCTCGACGATGTTCTCGACCTTCCGTCGGTTGACGGGAAAGAGGCGCACCACCCGCTTCGGCCGATTCCGCCACCGGACGTAGTCGGTCATGACGCGGATCGTCGCCACGGCGCTTTCGGGCGAGTCATACGTGGGCACGCGCGCCGCGCGGAGCTTCGCGACGGCCTCCTCGACCTTTGTCGCCCCGAGGAAGCACGTCAGGATAGGCTTCTCGGTCCGCTCCTTCGCGACCCGGATGACCGCCTCGGCCGTGGCGGTGGATTCGGTCATGGCCTGGGGCGTCAGGAGCACCAGGGCCGTGTCGACGTTCGGGTCCCGGAGGACGACGTCGAGGGCGAACTCGTATCGGTCCGCGAGCGCGTCGCCGAGGACGTCGAAGGGGTTCAGAAAGTTGGCCGCGGGGGGGAGCGTCTCCTTCAGATGCGCCACCGTTTCGTCGGTGGGCCGGGCGAACTCCAGGCGCTGCCGCTCGACGGCGTCAGCGGCCATGATGCCGGCGCCGCCGGCGTTGGTGATGACCGCCACCTTCGGGCCCTGCGGCAGCGGCTGGCCGGCGAAGGCCTGGGCGTAGTCGAACTGGGTCTTGATGGAAGTGCAGCGGATGACGCCCGCCCGGTCGAACATCGCCTCGTAGGCCGTTTCGCTGCCCGCGAGGCTGCCGGTGTGGCTGGAGGCCGCCCGGGCTCCCGCCTCCGTCCCGCCGGCCTTCAGGAGCAGGATCGGCTTCTTGTGCGAGGTCTGCTCCGCCTCCCGCACGAACGTGTTGCCGTCGCCGATGCTCTCGAGGTACCCGGCGATGACGTGGGTGGCGGGGTCGTCGGAGAGGGCCTCCAGGACGTCCAACTCGTCGACGTCGGCCTTGTTGCCGATGGAGACGAGCTTTGAGAACCCGAAGCCGTTGGCGTTGGCCATGTCCAGAATGGCTGCCAGCAGGGCTCCGGACTGGGAGACGTACCCGATGCCGCCCGCCTCCGGCAGGTCGCCGCCGAAGCTGGCGTTGAGCTTCGAGCCGGGGACGATGACGCCCAGGCAGTTCGGGCCAATGATACGGATGCCGGCCCGGCGGGCGACGTCGACGATCTCCTTCTCCAGCCGCCGTCCCTCCTCGCCGACCTCCTTGAAGCCCGCCGTGATGATGACTACCGCCCGGGCCTTGACCTTCGCGCAGTCGCGCATGATCTGCGGCACGATCTTCGCGGGGACGATGACCAGGACCAGGTCGGGCGCATGCTCGAGGGCCTCCAGGTTCGGGTGGCAGCGGAGACCGAGAATCTCGGTCTCGCCGGGGTTGATGGGATAGAGGTCGCCCTCGTAGCCGGCGGCGAGGAGGTTGGCGAGGATCTCGTGGCCGACTTTGCCCTCGGTCTTGGAGGCCCCGACGATGGCGACGGATTTCGGACTGAAGAAATTCTCTAGGCTCATGATCGCGTGTGCACTTTCTTTCCCGCCCGCTCCCGGTTCAGCGAAACGCAAGAGTGTAGCACCCGCCGCCCCGTATGGCAATGCTTTTCGCGGCGTGAAGCAAGGTCGGGGGCGGGTGCGGGCCCTTCCTTGCACGGGGCACGGGAAATATGCGCCAAACCTTTGCCCCGGGCCCGCGTGCGTGTTCTAATGGGGCGGCCATGATCCGATCACGCCCGAGCGAGAGCGACACCCGGCGCGGCACCGTCGTCCGGGTCCGCGGGAGCGTCGTGGACGTCCGCTTCGACCCGCCGCTGCCGGAGGTCTACCATCTCCTCGCCGCCGAAGGCGACGGCGAGGCCGGCGTCCGCATGGAGGTCCTCACGCACGTCGACGACCGGACCGTCCGGGCCATTGCCCTGGAGGCCACGCAGGGCCTGGCGCGCGGCGACGCGGTCCGCCGGACGGGGGGCCCCATCCGCGTCCCCGTGGGCCGCGAACTCCTCGGACGCATGTTCAACGTCTTCGGCGAGACCATCGACCGCGGCGACCCGGTCGAGGGCGCCGACCGCCGGAGTATCCACCGCCCGCCCGTGCCTCTGGCGCGCCAGAGCGCCACGCGTGAGGTCTTCGAGACGGGCATCAAGGCCATCGACGTCCTCTCGCCGCTGGAGCGTGGCGGGAAGGCGGGACTGTTTGGGGGGGCGGGTGTCGGCAAGACCGTCCTCATCATGGAGATGATCCACAACATGGTCGGGAGGCACGAGGGCGTGAGCCTCTTCTGCGGCATCGGCGAGCGGAGCCGCGAGGCCGAGGACCTCTATCGCGAGATCTCCGAGGCCGGCGTCCTCGACTCCACCGTCATGGTCTTCGGCCAGATGAACGAGCCGCCGGGCGCCCGATTCCGCGTCGGGCACTCGGCCCTGACGATGGCCGAGTACTTCCGCGACGACGCGCGGCAGGACGTCCTGTTGCTGATTGACAACATTTTCCGCTTCGTCCAGTCGGGGTCGGAGGTCTCGGGCCTGATGGGCCAGCTTCCCAGTCGCATGGGCTACCAGCCGACCCTCGGGTCCGAGCTTTCGGCGCTCGAGGAGCGGATCTCGAACACCCCCTCCGGCGCGATCACGAGCATCCAGGCCGTCTACGTCCCCGCCGACGATTTCACCGACCCGGCGGTGGTCCATACGTTCGGCCACCTCTCGGCGTCGGTCGTCCTCTCACGCGACCGGGCCGCCCAGGGCCTGTACCCCGCCATCGACCCGCTGCGGAGCGACTCGAAGATGCTGACGCCCGGCGTCGTCGGCGAGCGACACTACCAGGTGGCCCGCGAGATCCGCCGCACCCTCCAGGAATACGAGGAGCTCAAGGACATCATCGCCATGCTCGGCCTGGAGGAACTCTCGAAGGACGACCAGCGGACGGTCCACCGGGCCCGCCGCCTCGAGCGATTCCTCACCCAGCCCTTCTTCGTCACCGAGCAGTTCACCGGGATGGACGGCCGCATGGTTGGGCGGGAGGAGGCCATCGAGGGGTGCGAGCAAATCCTGACCGACGAGCTGGCCGACCTGGCGGAGAGCGCGTTCTACATGATCGGCCCCCTCGGCGAGGCGAAGAAGAAGGGCAAGAAGGCTCCCCCGCCCGAGGAAGAAGAGAAACCCGAGGAGAAGACGGAAGAAGCGGCGTCCGACGACGTCGACGAGGCCC
Organism: uncultured Anaerolineales bacterium; assembly: GCA_964461715.1. Lineage (GTDB taxonomy): Bacteria > Planctomycetota > Phycisphaerae > FEN-1346 > FEN-1346 > CAYWVR01. Next base: position 18,045 of record CAYWVR010000034.1, on the reverse strand, counting down.
CCGAGAGTGAAGCGCCGCAAGAGGCTGCCAAGGCCGACGAGGAGGTCGAGGCCGGGAAGGAGGGCGAGGTGACGTGAGGCTTCGCGTGCTCCTGCCCACCGGCGTCCTTGTCGACGAGGAGGTCACGAAGGTCGCCCTGGAGGCCCCCGACGGGGCCCTGGCCCTCCTGGAGCGTCACGCCGATCTCGTGACGGCCGTGGCCCCCGGCATCGTGACCTTCGATCGCACGGGCGGCCGCGAGGGCTTTGCCGCCGTCGGGGAGGGCGTCCTCGCGAAGGTCGGGCCGGAGGTCCTCCTCTCGACGCGCAAGGGCGTCCGCGCCGACGAGCTGGGCGACCTGCGCGAGACGATCCGCGAGCGGTTCGAGACGCTCGACGAGCGGGAGCGGTCGGCCCGGACGGCCTTGGCGAAGATCGAGGCCACCTTTGTCCATCGGTTTATCGAGTTCGAGCATGGCGCGTGACCGTCAACCCGGCGATGAGGACTGGGAAGTGTTCGCCCGCGACGTGGGCACGAAGGAGGAGCGGAAGCTCCGGGCCCGCCGCGAGCGACGCCTCAGCCCCTGGTTCTGGGCGGGCATGTTCGGCCTGGTGGGCTGGAGCGTGGCGGTGCCGACGACCCTCGGCATTCTGGCCGGATACTATCTCGACAAGGTCCTGGGCGGCCCGTTCTCGTGGACGCTCATGGGCCTGGTGGTGGGCGTGACGCTCGGGTGCCTGAACGCGTGGTTCTGGGTCAGGCGCGAGAGCCAGCGCGAGGACTGACGAGGACCCATGGATATCTCCTGGTGGCAACTGGCCCTGTCCTTCCTCGGCGGCGCCGCCGCCGGCGCCTTCTACTTCGGCGGCCTGTACTGGACGGTACGCCGGCTTAACCGCGCACGGCGCCCGGCGGCGCTGGCCATGGCGAGCTTCCTCGTCCGAACGGCCGTCACGGTGGCGGCCATCTGGTTCATCGGCCACACCCACTGGGCCCGACTGGTGGCGAGCCTGGTGGGCCTGATCGTCATGCGGCACGTGCTGGTGCGGGTGTGGGGCCCGACGCCCGCGCCCGCGGAGACTGCGCCCGAGAAAGCGCCGCCCGAATCGACCTCCGAGGAGCCCTGAGCGAACCATGCAGCCCGGCGGCATCAGCCCGGATACGGTCGCCTTCTTCGAGTCGCTCCCGTGGCTCAACGCGACCCTTTTCTACACCTGGATCGTCATCTGCCTTCTCGGGGTCGGCTCGTGGCTCGTCACGCGCCGCCTCTCGGACGGCAAGATCATAGGCCGGTGGCAGAACCTTCTCGAGACGGTCGTCGAGACGATGCAGAGCGAGATCGAGAGCCTCAGCCGCCAGGACCCCGCCCCGTTCCTGCCCTTCGTCGGCACGCTCTTCCTCTTCATCCTGGCGGCGAACTGGCTCGACGTCGTGCCCGGCTTCCTGCCGCCCACCGGATCGCTCTCGACGACGGCGGCCCTGGCGGTCTGCGTCTTCTTCGCCGTGCCCATCTTCGGGGTGGCGAACTCGGGACTCGCGGGATATCTGAAGAACTACGTCCGCCCGTCGCCGTTCATGCTCCCCTTCAACATCATCGGGGAGCTGTCGCGCACCTTGGCGCTGGCGGTGCGTCTGTTTGGCAACATCATGAGCGGGTCGCGGATCGTTGGAATCCTCGTCTCGCTCGTGGGCATCATCCTGCCGGTGGTCATGCAGTTCCTGGGGATTCTGATCGGGGCCATCCAGGCCTACATCTTCGCGGTGCTCGCGATGGTCTACATCTCGTCGGGCCTGAGGGCCCACGTCGTGCAGCAAGAACACGCGAAGGAACGGGCCGAGGCCGCCGAGGACTCGCAAGAAAGGGGTTGATCCATGGAAGACACGGCGCTTGTGGGCATGGTTTCGATCATCACGGCCGGGGCGACCATCGCCATCGGCTCCATCGGGCCGGCCCTGGGCGAGGCCCGGGCCCTGGCCGAGGCCCTCGCCGCCATCGCCCGCCAGCCCGACGAGGCGGGCACCATCACCCGGACCCTCTTCGTGGGCCTGGCCATGGTCGAGTCGACGGCCATCTACTGCTTCGTCGTCTCGATCATGCTCATCTTCACGAACCCGTTCTGGAACTTCGTGTCGGCCGCCGGCGGGGGGGAGTGACCCGTGGACCTCGACGCGCTGGTTCCCATCCTGGCCGAGGCGGCTCCCGGCGGCGCCGGGTCTGATCTGTTCGACGTCTGGACCTTCGCCGCCCAGATCGTCAACTTCCTCCTCCTCGTGGCCGTCCTTCGCATCTTTCTCTATAAGCCGATCCTGAAGGCCATGGATCGGCGCCGCAAGAAAATCCAGTCCCACTTCGAGGCCGCCGAGGAGAAGGAACGCGAGGCCGCCGCCCGCGCCGACGAGCTCGAGAAGAAGAACCGCTCCCTCGACGAGCGGCGCGAGCAGCTCCTGGAGGAGACCCGCGAGGAGGCCGACCGCCGCCGCCGCGAGATGCTCCGGGAGGCCCGCGAAGAGGTCGATCGCCAGGCCGCCCGATGGAAGGAGGACCTGGAGCGCGAGCGCGAGGCCTTCCTCGACCGGCTCCGCCGCCGAAGCGCCGACCACGTCTGCCGCGCCACCCGCCGGGCCCTCGACGACCTCGCGGGGGCGGACTTGGAGCGTCGCCTGGCCGCCGTCCTCGCCGACCGCCTCGCCGAGGTCCCCGACGAAGAGCGCCGCGAGCTGGCCGACGCCGCCCGCGACGCCGGCGACGGTCGCGTCACGGCCGTCACCGCCTCCGACCTGCCGGCGGAGGACCGGGAACGCGTTGCCAAGGCGGTGCGCGAGACGCTCGGCGACACCCTGGAGGTGGGGTTCGAGACGGACGAGCGGCTCGTCTGCGGCATCGAGCTTCGAGCCGCAGGCCGCAAGATCGCATGGACCGTCGAGGGTTATGTCGAGGAGCTTCGCGAGGCTCTCTCCGCGGCCCTCGACGAGGCCGCCTCCGCCCGCCTCGCCGAGGAGGAGGCCAAGGAGGAGACGCAGCCGGGGCCGGATGCCGAGGCGGCCGAGTCGCCCGAAGGCGAGGACGAGGAAAAGGGGGAGGAGCCGCGAGAGGGCGAGGGGGGCGAGGATGAGGAGGAGAAGCCGTGAGCGATTCCCCCTCCGCCCTCGACCGTCTCGTCGGCCAGACCGACGCGGCCTTCGAACGAGCCTTCGAGACGCTCGAGCCCGGTCCGCGCGTCCGCGAGGTCGGCGTGGTGGCGAGCGTCTCGCCCGGCGTCGCCCGGGTACGAGGCCTGCCGCACGTCAAGAGCGAGGAACTCGTGCGCTTCCCCGGCGGGCGACTGGGCATGGCCTTCAACCTCGACCGTGGCGAGGTCGGCGTCATCCTGCTCGATCGTCTGGAGGACATTGACGCGGGCGACGAGGTCACGCGCACGGGTCGCGTCATGGACGTCCCCATCGGCGACGCCCTGGTGGGCCGGGTCGTCGACGCGGCAGGGCGGTCCCTGGACGATCGCGGCGAGCCGTCGGCCGAGGCGCGGCGGCCGGTCGAGCGGCCCGCCCCCGCCATCATGGACCGGGCTCCCGTGGCCGAGCCGCTCCAGACGGGCCTCAAGGTTGTCGACGCCCTCATCCCCATCGGGCGCGGCCAGCGCGAGCTGATCGTCGGCGACCGCCAGACCGGCAAGACCGCCATCGCCGTCGACACGATCCTGAACCAGGCCGACAACGACGTCCTGTGCGTCTACTGTGCCATCGGCCAGCGCGCCAGCGCCGTCGCCCGTGTCATCGCTCGGCTCCGCGAGGCCGACGCCCTCGCCTACACGACCGTCGTCGTGACCACCGGCGAGGACCCGCCGGGGCTCCAGTTCATGGCCCCCTATGCCGCTATGACCATGGCCGAGCATTGGATGGGCCAGGGGCGGGACGTCCTGGTCGTCTTCGACGATCTGACGCACCACGCTCGGGCGTACCGGGAGCTGAGCCTGCTCCTGAGGCGCCCCCCGGGGCGCGAGGCGTACCCGGGGGATGTCTTCTACCTGCACTCGCGTCTCCTCGAGCGGGCCACGCACCTCAGGGACGAGGAGGGCGGGGGAAGCGTCACGGCCCTCCCGATCGTCGAGACCCAGGCCCAGAATATGTCGGCCTATATCCCGACGAACCTCATCTCCATCACCGACGGCCAAATCTACCTCTCGCCGGACCTTTTCCAGAAGGGCGTGCTCCCGGCGGTGGGGGTGGGACGGAGCGTCTCGCGCGTGGGCGGCAAGGCCCAGCTCCCCGCCTACCGGGCCGTGGCCGGGCACCTGCGCCTGGCGTACTCCCAGTTCGAGGAGCTGGAGCGGTTCTCGCGCTACGGCACGCGCCTCGAGGAGGAGAAGGAGGCCCAACTGGAGCGCGGCCGGCGCGTGCGCGAGGTCCTCAAGCAGCCCGAGGCGGCCCCCATTCCCGTTGCCGAGCAGATCGCCGTCCTCTTTGCCGCCACCGAGGGTGTCTTCGACGCCATTCCCGCCGCGCGCGTGACCGAGGCGTCCCGGGCCATCCGCGCGGCCGTGACGGAGGAGCTGCCGGAGTTCTGCGAGCGGATCATCCGGGGCGCCAAGCTCGAGGACGCCGACCGCGAGGCCCTGCGGGGCTTGGCGCACCGCGAGGTCGAAAAGCTCGGAAGCGACGATGGAAACGCTTGAGCAAATCCGACGCCGCATCGACACCGCCGAGGAGCTCGAGTCCGTCGTCCGCACCATGAAGGGCATCGCGGCGGCGAGCATCCGTCGCTACGAGCAGGCTGTCGCGGCCCTCCAGGACTACCGCCGGACCGTCGAGCAGGGGCTGCACGCGCTGCTGCTCGCGAACCCTGATCGCCTCGCCGCCCCCTCGGCCGAGCCCCCCGAGCGGGCCGGGGCCATCGTCTTCGGCTCCGACCAGGGCTTCTGCGGGCGGTTCAACCAGCAGCTTGCCGCGAAGGCCGCCGAGATGGTCAAGGGCTGGAACCTGAAGTCCGACGACCGCCGCATCCTCGTCGTCGGCACCCGCATCGTCCCCGTCCTCGATGAGGCGGAGATCGAGACCGACGACACGCTCGCCCCGCCGTCCTCGGCGGGCCACATCCTCGCCCTCGTCCAGGACGCCCTCGTGCGCGTCCAGCGGTGGCGGGCCGAGGAGGACGTCGACGCGATCCATCTCGTCTACAACGAGTCGCGCGGCGGGCCGCAGTACGAGCCCGTGACCGAGCCGCTCTACCCGGTGGACGTCGAGTGGCTCCGGGGCCTGGCGCGGAAGGACTGGCCGTCGCGGGGCTGGCCGATCCGGGGCCTCCCGTGGCGGCGCCTCTTCTCGCTCCTGGTGCGGGAGCTGCTCTTCGTGTCGCTCTACCGGGCGGCGGCCCAGTCGCTCGCGAGCGAGAACGCCAGCCGCCTCGCGTCCATGCAGGCCGCCGAGCGGAACATCGACGGGCGCCTCGGCGAGCTGGACGCTCGCTTTCGCCTCCGCCGTCAGAGCGAGATCACCGAGGAGCTGCTGGATATCGTGGGCGGTTTTGAGGCCTTGGGACAAGACGGCGGCCTATGAGCCGCTCGCGGCTTGGCCATCCATCCGCAGGCCTTGAACCGCCGCCTCCCGCGTCAGCACGAC
>CAYWVR010000034.1:0-12353 GCA_964461715.1 uncultured Anaerolineales bacterium | reverse complement strand
CGACGCCGCCTTTCGGAACCTCGTCACCCATGGCCGCGACGGAAAGGGGGCCTTCTGCCTCCTCCGCCCCGCGGCTGTGTCCCGCGCGCCCCAACGGGCCGTCAAGAAGACTCGGTGGAGAAGCCGCGATGCAACGAATGCAACATCCGGGTTAGCGGGCGTTTTCAGGGCAAGACTTCCAACGCCCTCGGGCCCCGTTTCGCCGCCGCGCAAGCGCGGCGTTTCCTCCGGAGATTAACGTTCGTCTTGGATCGGGCGCCCCTCGCGCAGAAAGCGGGCTGCAAGCAGTCCGGCGAAACACGGCTGACCTAGAACAGCGCCCCTTGCTCGCCCGGGGGCAAGTCGCCGGTCGCGATCTCCTCAAGAAACGGGTACATCTGCTCCAGCGCCGGCGGGACGGGCACGGGGCGGCCCTCGAGCTTCGAGAGGATTTGGAGAGCGTTGGCGGGGGCCTGGCCGCGGTAATGGTTGTTCGTGAAGACGTAAGTCTTCTCGCTTGCCCGGGCGACCTCCCGGACCCGGGCGACCCACGCTTCGAGCTCCCCGTCGCCGTAGAGATAATCGTACTTCGCGTCGCGGCCCGCCTTCGGGTCGAACCACGCCTCCCGGTTCCGCCCGTGCAGCCGCACGTACCCCACGGGTCCCGCCGCGCGGGTCATGGGCGGTACGCCGCCGCGACTCGCGGGCTGGTCGATGTTGGCGAAGCCGAAGCCCCGCTCCTTCAGGAACGCGAGCGGCTCCAACCGCGTCCACGACACGTGCCGCACCTCGACGACGAGCGGCAAGTCCCCGAACGCGTCGCGGATTCGGTCGAGCCACTCGAAGGCGCCGCCCTCGGCGCGGAAGGACCAGGGGAACTGGACGAGTAGGGCCCCGAGGCGCCCGGCCTCTTTGGCGGGCGCGATGCCCCGGCGATACGCGTCCGCCTCCTGGCGCGTCCAGGCCGTGTCCCGCTGGTGCGTGAAGCGCTGGTGAAGCTTGAAGGTGAACTCGAAGCTGGGCGGCGTCCGCCGGAGCCACGACTCGGCGAACCGCGGATTGGGCGGCCGGTAGAACGACGAGTTGACCTCGACGCATTCGAAGTAGCGTGCGAAGTAGGCCAGATCGTCGAACCCGCGCGGCTTCTCATCGGGGTAGAACCGGCCGTTCCAGTCGTCGAAGGACCAGCCGGAAGTGCCGACGCGGATTGTCCCCGTCTCGGCCATGATGGGCCATTATACGGCCGGCCGGGCGCGGGGGCCCAGCCTAATCGCCGCCCGGCTCGGGCAGACGGAGGCGCTGGCCGGTGTAGAGGGTCGCGCCGGGGGAGGAGAGGAGGTCGCGGTTCGATTCGTAGATTTTCAGATACATGGCCGCGTCGCCGTAAAGGCGGCGGGCGATGCCGATCAACGTGTCGCCGCGACCGACGACGTAGACCTGCGGGGCGGGCTTCGGTTCGGGCTCGTCTGCGCTCGGGTCGTTCGGCTTGGGCAGGACGATGCGTTCGCCGACTTTCAGGAGGTCGGCGTTGAGGTTGGGGTTGGCGGCCTGGATGAATTGGACGTACTTCGCGTCGCCGTAATAGCGGCGGGCGATGTCATAGAGGGTGTCGCCGCGGACGACGGTGTGCACGCGGCCGGGGTCTTCCTTCTTGCGGCGCATGGGTCCCGTCACGACCTCGCCGCGCACGCCGTCTGGCCTGAGGACCGGCCCCGGCGGGTCGGCCCCGAGGACGGGTTCCTCCCGGCGCATGACGGCGATGACGCCCTCGTCGCGGGCGCTGGATTCGAGGTCGTGGGGGTCGGCCGGCGGGGCGGGGCCCCGGTCGGGCGCGGCGCCGCCGGGCCCGAAGATCTTGTCGAGCCGTTCGCGCCACTTCCGCTCGTGCTCGGCTAGGGGGTCGTCGAGGTCCCGCGCCGGCGGCGCGGGGGGCTTGGCCGAGGGCTTGGGCGGGTCGGGCACGACGCCGGTCCCGTCGCTCCGCGGCGCCAGGAAGAACGCGAAGACGCACACGAAGACCAGACACAGCACCAGGATCGCCTTGGTCACAAGGCGCATGAACACCTCCGGCGGCCGGGGCCGCGGCTCACATCCTTCCACAGCCTATTCTATCGGGCCCCGGACCCGGCGAGGTTCAGCTTTTCCGAAACAGCGACCCGAACACCGTCCGATAGAGAACCCAGGCGGCCGGGAGGGCGAAGAGCGAGGCGATGGCGGCCGGACCGGCGGCGGCAAAGAGCAGCTCGTTGTTGGCGGCCACGAGCATCGCTATGCACAGGCCCACGAAGGCCAGCGGAGCCACCAGCCCGATCCCCGCCACCACCAGCGCCAGCACGTGGGCCTTCTCCTTCACGGGCCACGGACGCTCGTGCGTGTAGTCCCACGTCGCCCAGGCCGCAAGGCCCAGCCACACGAGCCATCCCACGGCGGCCACCCACCCGAGCGGCGTGGTCAGGAACTCCTCCCGGGCCATGTAGTAGACGACGAGCAGGACGCCCAGGATCGGGTACGCCGTCGCGTAGACCCGCAGCAGGTACGTTCGGATGACCAAGAGCGGCGACGCGATGGCGATCGAGCTGTACGTTCCGACGAGGACGCCGAGCGTCAGCACGAACGCGAAGCCATGGAGCGTCGAGGCCGTCCCGCCCATGAAGTACAGGACCGTGACGACCATCAGCGTCGTGAAGCTCGTCCAGATGGTCCGCGTCAGGGTCTGGTTGATGCTCGTGTTGGTGACCTCGACGGAGAGCTCGCCGAACTTGCCGCGATTCTCGCGGATGCGGTCGAAGACGACGATGGTGTCGTTGAGGCTGTAGCCGATGAGCGTCAAGAACGCCCCGACCATCGGCAGGTTGATGCGCATGTCGGTGATGAGCAAGGGGTTGCCGGGCCAGGCGGCGGCAATGAGGCCCGTCAGGGCCACGACCCCCATCACGATGAAGACGTCGTGTACGAGAGCGACGACGGCGGCAATGCCGTAGCCGACCTTGGCGAAGCGGAACCACATGTAGAGGACGATGGCGATCAGCGAGAAGACGATGGCCAGCACGGCCTTGTGCCACGTCTCCCCGGCCATGGTCGGCTCGAAGCTGGTCGTCAGGGCGAACTCGCGCTCGCCGACGGCCCCCTCCAGCACGCCGGTCCAGAACTCGGGGTTGTCGATGCCGGCGTGGCGGCCCTCGTAATCGTCGGCGATCCAGATTTCGAAGGCCGTGAAGCGGCCCTCCTGCGGGGCGCGGGCGGTCCCCTCCACGCGGAGCGGCGTCTGGGCCAAGTCCGCGTGCTCGCTCCGCAGGAACGCGTCGACCGACTGGCGGACCTCGTTCTCGCTGATGGGGGCCGAGGCCGTCGCCTCGACGCGCAGGCCGCCCAGGAACTGGCGATCCTCGGGCGGCAGGTAAAACGCGTAGGTCCCCGTCTCGCCCTCGCCCTCGCCCTCGGCGGCAACGGTCCCGGCGGCGCCTCGAAGCCGGGCGCGGATGACCTCCTCGGTGATCTCGCTCGCCTCGATCGTCAGGCTCACGCCCTCGGCCTCGGGCCAGAGGTCGTCAAAGGCCTTCCGTAGCGAAGACTTGACCTTCTGCTCGTCGGCAGCGGCCGCCTCCCCGGCGCTCGAGACGCTGATGAGGAAGCTGTCGAGCTGCTCGCCGCCCACGCTCTTGTCGATGTCGAGCCGCTGGACGATGGCCGCCGGGCCGAGCACCTCGACGACCCGCTCGCGGACCGTCTCGATGTCCAGGGCCTCCTGCCCCTCGGGCGTCTCCAGCGACAGGGCCACTTGCGTCCCGCCCGTAAACTCGATGTCGTACTTCGAGCGGCCGCGGCCGTAGAAGAGGCTCGCGCCGGCCAGGACGACGATGCCGCTCACGATCACGGCCGCCCGCGCGAACTTCATCCAGTTGACCTTCGGGGCCTCGACGAGCTGAAGCATCTTGAGGTCGCGGATGAGGCCGAGCTTCAGGCCCGTCTCGAAGATCATCCGCGTGATCACCAGGGCGGTGAACATGCTGATACCGATACCCACGACGATGACGACGGCGAAGCCCTTGACCTCCTCGGTCGAGAGCTGGGGCAGGAGGAGAACGAAGGCGGGGATGAGGGTGGTGATGTTGGCGTCGAGGATGGTGCGGAACGCGCGGCCGTAGGCCTTCTTGATGGCCAGGGCGAGGCTGCCCCCGCGCCCCTTCTCCTCGCGGATGCGTTCAAAGATGAGGACGTTGGCGTCGACGCTCATGCCGATCGTCAGGATCAGGCCCGCGATGCCCGGCAGCGTCCACGCCACGCCGCCCTGCCCCGTCCCGCCACCCGCGATCCACCACATGACGCAGACGATGAGCACCAGGTTCAGGCCCAGCGCCAGGTCCGCCACGATGCCGGCGAAGAGGTAGTAGGCGGCCATGAAGGCGGCGACGAGGATCAGGCCGATGACGATGGCCTTGACGCCCTTTTGGATGTTGTCCTCGCCCAGCTCCGGGCCGACGGTCCGCTCGAAGATGGGCTCCCCGAGGCTGGCGGCGAGCTTGCCGGAGTTGAGGATCGTGATGACCTCGTCCCGCTCCCAGACCTTGTCGTAGCCCTCGATGATGCCGCCCGAAGAGAGCGTCGCCCGAAGGATCGGGGCCGACTGGACCGTGCCGTCGAGAAGGATGCCGAGGCTGCGGCCGCGGTTCTCGGCGCTCGTGAGGCGCGCGAGGCGGTCCTGGGCGTCGGCCTGCATGGTGAAGCCGACAATCGGCTCGCCGGCGCGCGAGTCCGGATAGACGGTGGCGAGGTCGTCGCCGGTGATGTCCTGGCCGTCGCCGACGTTGACGAGGACCTCGATCTTGCGAGCCTCGGCGTCGATGACGTAGATCCATCCGGCGGGCAGGCCCGTCTCGGCGTAGCGCTTCCACCAGGAATCGGCCATCGGATACCAGCGGAAGCGGGGGTTGTCCGAGGGCTGTCCCGCCTTCTTGAGGGCCAGGAGCCGGTCGAAGTTGGCCTTCTTGGCGTCCTCCTCGCGATGGGCGATGATGCGGAACTGCAGGAACCCCGCCTGCCGCACCAGCCGCTTGACGCGCTCGACGTCCCGCTGGGTCGAGAGCGTGTCTTCGAGCATGTCCTTCCAGCGCTGGAGGGCCGAGGCGTTCTCGGGAGCGGCGGTGGTCCAGACCTCGATCCGCTCGTATCGGTCGTCGGCCCCCTCGATGCCCACAACGTGGAACCGGGCGTCCTCCATGGCCTGGGCCCGGAGGCCCTGGCGGATGCGTTTCGCGATGTCGTCGATCAGGAGCGCCGGCTTCATGCGCACGGCCAAGGCGGCCTTGCCCTGGAAATGGGCGAGCTCCCCGGCCGTGTAGGTCGCCGCCTTCGCCCGGGCCTGGATTTCCTCGGCCGAGACAATCCGCGTCTCCTCGAACGTGAGGCGCGTCCGCCGGCCCGGCAGGACGATCTCCAGGCGGTCCTCGCCCACCGGTCGCACAACGTACCCGCGCGTGCCCTGGGGGTCGATGCGGCCGCTGATGACGCGCTTGGCCTGGGAGGCGCTCGGGGCCTCGCCGCCCTCCGGGGCCTTGAGCTGGTAGACCAAGCTCGTGCCGCCCTGGAGGTCGATGCCCAGCTTAAACAGGTCCCGCACGCCGCCCAAGGGGTCGACGGCGATCTTGGCCATCGGCACGCCGATGACGATGACGATGGCGGTCAGGCTGACCCAGTAGACCCAACGACTCATGGCTGCCTCGTTTCCTGGAAGGGGCTCGGGGCGACGGCTCGCCGCCGGTCACTCCTCGCCGAGCTTCTTCGGTTCCTCGTCCTCGTTCTCGCCGCCCACGACGCGGCTGACGGCGTCGCGGGTCACCTTGACGCGGACGTCGTTCTTCTCGTCGATCTTGATGACGACGGCGTCGTCGGAGACGCTGGCCACGACGCCGTGGAGGCCGCCGATCGTCATGACCTTGTCGTTCTTCTGGAGGGCGGCGAGCATGTGCTCGCGTTTCTGTTGCCGCTCGCGTTCCTTCTTGCGCTGGGGCCGGATGATGAGGAGGTAGAAGACGACGAAGACGGCTCCCATCAGGAGCATCATCTCGATCATGCCGCCGCCCTGGCCCGTCGTGCCATCGGGTGCGGGCGTCGCTCCGGCCAGCCAAAGGTACAAGTTCACGGTTTCGTCCTTTCCGTCTTGGGCCCGGCGGGCGCAGTCCAACCCCTCCGAGCGCGGCAAAGAGTCACGTTTTAGTTACCTTGGTGGTATCTGTCAAGTAAGCCCCGGGCCTCGGCGGCGAAGCGGCCCTCGGCCAAGGCCCGGCGAAGGCGGCCGAAGAGGCCCGTGTAGAAGCGCAAGTTGTGTAACGTCAATAGGATAGGGCCCAACATCTCGCTCGCCAGGAAGAAATGCCGCAAGGCCCCCCGGCTGAACGCCCGACACGCCGGACAGTCGCAGTCGGCCTCGATCGGGGCCGTGTCCCGCTTGAACCGCTCGTTCCGCAGGCGCAGCGGCCCGTCCATCGTAAACGCGCTCGCGTTGCGGCCGTTTCGGGTCGGAAGGACGCAGTCGAAGAGGTCCATGCCCCGCTCCACCGCCGCCACCACGTCCCGCGGCTCGCCCACGCCCATCAGGTACCGGGGCTTCTCAACCGGGAGGCGCGGGGCCGTCCAGTCGAGGGCCTCCACGAGGTGCGCGTGCCCCTCGCCGACGCTCACGCCGCCGATGGCGTAGCCGGGAAAGTCCATCTCGACCAGGGCATCGGCGCATCGCTCCCGCAGGTCGCGCTCCACCCCGCCCTGGACGATGGCCCAGAGGGCCTGGTCCGCCCGCCCGTGGGCGGCCCGGCACCGCGGGGCCCAGGCGAGCGTCCGCCGCACGGCCTCCTCGACCTCCTCGCGCGGGCACGGATACGGCGGGCACACGTCGAGGGCCATGACCACGTCGGCCCCGAGGGCGTTCTGAATCTCGGTCGCCGACTCCGGTGTCAGGGTCATCTCCGCCCCGTCGATGTGGTTGCGGAAGCGAATCCCGGAGTCGCTCACTTCCCGCAGGTCCGCGAGGCTGAAGACCTGGAACCCCCCCGAGTCGGTGAGCACGGGCCCGTCCCAGCCCATGACCGCGTGCAGGCCGCCCAGGTCGCGGACCACGTCGGCGCCGGGGCGAAGCGCGAGGTGATACGTGTTCGCCAGGACGATCTGGACCCCCAGGGCCCGCAGCCCCGCCGGCGTCACGCCCTTGACCGTGGCCTTCGTGCCCACGGGGATGAACGCGGGGGTCTCGACCGCCCCGTGCGGCGTGGTCAGCCGCCCGGCCCGCGGGCCGTCGCGGCCGGATGGGGCCGCCAGGACCTGCCAATCGAAACCGTCCGGTGATGTGCTCATGCCCCTCCCGCTCAATACGCCCGCGCCAGGACGATCCCCGGGTAATAGTGCCGCAGAATCTGCTCGCCGGTGCGGCCGTGGCGGGCCAAGTACTCCGCTCCGTACTGGCACATGCCCACGCCGTGCCCGAACCCGCGGCCCTGGAGGACGACCCGCTCGCCCGCGTCCTGGATCTGGAACCACGTGCTCGGGACCTTCGCCGGGCCGACCGCCAGACGCCACGCCCGGGCGCTCATCCGGACGGCCTTGCGGCGATCCCAGACGCGGATCGTCTTCGCTCCACCCCGCGAGGTCGTCTCGGCCACCTCCAGGCCCACGATCGGCCCGAAATCGCGGAACGCCTCCTCGCCGGTCGCCCGAAGGGCCTCGGTCATCTCCGCCTTCAAGAGTTCCACGTCGTCCCACCTGTAGAGCCGCGACGCCTGGCAGAAGGTGCATGGGACGCCCGCGAGGGGGGGCGGCGTGCTTCCGCCGAAATAGTCGCCGGCGGCAACGGTCGCCCCGCCGCACGTCGAGTGATAGTACATCGAAAGTAGCCGCGTCCGGCTTCCCGCGTCCTCGTACGTCCCCACCACGCCGCGCGTCGCGACCACGGCCGCCCACGCCGTCTCGGTCTCCATCTCGCACCCGCCGTAGGCCTGGCTCATGATGGAATCGTAGACGTCGAAGTCGCGGCCGCCCGCCCGCTTGACCGCGGCCAGGGCGTAGGTTCGAGCGGCCACAGCCTGGGCCTTGTACGTCTCGACGTGCCACGACGGGAAGAGCTCGCACCGCAGCAGGCCTGCCAAGTAGACCTCGACGTTGAGGACGTTGACGGCCCGGAGCCGCCCGTCGCGGGTCGGAAGGAGCCGCAGGAACCCGCGGTAGACCCGCGTCCGCTCCCGCCCGTCGACCGTCTGGCGGATGCGGAACCGGCCCTCCGGCGCGGGGTGGATATCCAGAGGCCCCGCCCCGACCGGGGCGTCCCCGAGCACGAGCTGTCCGCCTGCCGCCGCGACGCGACGGTCCGCGAGACCGCGGCCCGAGGCGACCTCCCGCCCGGCGTCCCGCACCCGGTAGGGGCCCTCGATAGTCACGTATACGACCCCCGTATCCTCCCCCAGTTTGACGCGGACGAGGGGGATGCCCTCGGCGTCCGCCGTGATGCGGGCCTCGGGTCCCTCGCACGAGCACCCCGCCACCGCCGCCGCCAGGACACAGGCCGCCAGCAGAATCCGCACGGGCGGCATGGCCAGGCGCCCAAGGCATTTCGCGCGGCGGGTCTCCCGCCCCGTCGCGTACGAGTGCCTATGGGGGGGGCGCGCCTCGTTTCGCCGGGCCGCTTGCGGCCCGCTTTCCTCGGCTTGCACATCGGCAGGCCGCCCCCCGTTCATCACGCAGAAAGCGCCCCGCAAGCGAGGCGGCGAAACGCGTCGCTCCCTCACCTCTGGACCCCCTTCCCGTCGCGCCAGAGGTGCCGCGTCGTCGACGCAAACCGTTCCTCCTCGCTAAAGAGGCACCCGCAGTACTGCTGCCGGTAGAGATGGAGGTGTTTGGCCTCCCGCTGGGCCGCCTCCGAAAGGGGCCGCCAGTCCTCGTGGTGGAACGTCAGGCCCCGTGCCTCGGCGGCCTCCTCGCCGATGCGGCGGACGGCCTCGTGGTCCTGGTGGGTGGAGGCGAGAAGCGTCGTTGTGATCGCCCCGATCCCCGCCTCGGCCGCCACGCGGGCCGTCTCCCCGAGCCGCCGCCGGTAGCACGCCAGGCAGCGCTCGGGCCGCTCCCACGGCACCGACCGGAGCCACGCCCGGGCGTCGTAGCGGTCGTCGACCTTCAGGTCCAGCCCCTCCCGGTCGGCCAGGACCTGGATGCTCTTCAAGCGGCGGCGGAACTCCAGCAGGGGCATGATGTTGGGGTTGCAGAAGAAGGCGGCGAAAGGGCCTCGCTGCCGCAGGGGATCCAGAATCCCCGCAAGGCAGACGGCGCAGCACGCGTGGACCAGGAGGGCCGGTTCGGTCGTCGGGCCGATGGTCTCACCCCGCCAGGCTGAGCCCGTGACGCCTCAGGACCTGCTTGACCTCGTTCAGGCTCGTCTCGCCGAAGTTCTTGCTCCCCAGGAGCTTTTCCTCCGTCATCTTGGCGATGTCGCCGAGCGTCTCGCCGCCGAGACGCTCGAGGGCCTTGCGGCTTCGGGCGCTGAGCTCGACGTCCGCGAGCGCCACGGCGGCGCCTGTGGCCTTGGGCGACGGGATGGGCGATCCGATGCGCGGCTCAGGCTTGGGCCGCGTGGGCAGGTCCATCGGCTCGTTGCCCTCGACGGCCATGCCCAGGTACAGGCCCTTCGAGGCGAGCATGTCCTTGATCTCCTGGAGACTCGTTTCGCCGAAGTTCTTGTACGCGAGCAGCTCCTGCTCGGTGTGGCGGATCAGGTCGCCGAGGGTCCGGATGTTCATCTTCTTGAGGCAGTTACGGCTGCGGACGCTCAGCTCGAAGTCCGTGACGGGGATCTCGAGGACCTGGTTCCGCTTGTCGCGGCGGCGTTCGCTCTCCTCGTCGTAGTACATGTCGAGGGAGGCCTTGGCATCGCGGAGGAAGAGCCGGGCCCGGGCGTGGTTCGGGTTGACGGCCAGAATCCGCTCGAAGCACTCGATGGCATCGTCGTAGGCGCCCATGTCGTCGTAGAGGACGCCGAGGTTGATGAGGGCCCCCTCGTGGATGGGCGGCTGCTGGACGCACTGCTTGTAATAGTCGATGGCGAGCTGCTCCTCGCCCCGCATGTCGTAAAGGAACGCCAGGCGAAAAAGCGTGGCCCGGTGCGTCGCGTCGAGCTGGAGGGCCCGCTCGTAGGCGTCGATGGCCTCCTCGTAGCGGCCCTGCGTCTCGCGGACATACCCGCGGCGATACTCGTACTCGGCCGTGCCCGTCTGGTCCTCGGGCACCTTCTCGAGGAGCTTCTCGGCCTCCTCGGCCCGTCCCTGGAGACAGGCCTGGTCGATCTTCTTGAGGGGATCCGCCACCGTGTCATTCCTCCACTGGGCGCCCGCCACGGGCGCTCCGTGCGCGCCTGTCCCTGGAAGCAAGACGCCCATTATACCCCGCCGGGAGGCCAATGCAACCCTTCCTGGCCGTGCATGGGTCCGGGATCCCGCGTCCGCCCCGCCCCAGCCGCGTAGGGTCTTGACAAGACCGCCCCTTTCGGAAAGGATACGCGGCCCGCCAAGGGGGCCGAGACGCGACCGAGACAAGGAGACCGACCGTGGCCGTCAAGCTCAAAGGCAACGCCTGCATCGGGCAGTCCGGGGGCCCGACCGTCGTCATCAACCAGAGCCTCGTCGGGGCCGTCCTGGAGGCCCGCAAGCACGACGAGATCGAGGGGTTCCTGGGGGCCCGACACGGCGTCCAGGGAATCATGGACGAGGATTTCGTGGACCTGTTCAACGTCCCCGATGCCACGCTCGAGAAGATCGCCGCGACGCCCTCGGCAGCCCTCGGGTCGGTGCGCCTGAAGCCCGGCCGCGACGAGTGCGAGAAGATCTTCAAGGTCTTCCAGAAGCACAACGTGCGGTACTTCTTCTACATCGGCGGCGACGATTCCTCGAAGACGGCCCACATCGTCAATACACTGGCCGAGGAGGCCCAGTACGAGTTCCGCACGTTCCACATCCCCAAGACCATCGATAACGACCTTATGGAGAATGATCACACGCCCGGGTATGGGTCGGCGGCCCGGTTCGTGGCGTCGGCGGTGATGGGCGACGACCTCGACAACCGCTCGATCCCCGGCATCAAGGTCGACATCATCATGGGCCGCAACGCCGGATGGCTCACCGCCGCCAGCGTCCTGGGTCGCACGAACCCCGACGACGGACCGCACCTGGTGTATCTGCCCGAGGTAAACGTGCCGATGCAGAAGTTCCTGGGGGACGTGGAGCAGGTGTTCAAGGCCCGTGGACGATGCGTGGTGGCCGTCAGCGAGGGCCTGCGGGACGAAAACGGCCGTATCTGGGCCGAGCGGCTGGCGGAGGAATCCGAGGCCGACCTCCAGAGCGACGCCTTCGGCCATTTCCAACTCTCCGGCACGGGGGCCCTGGCCGATTACCTGACGGCCCGCATCAAGGCGGCCATCGCCGGCAAGAAGAAGCTCCGCATCCGCGGCGACACGTTCGGGTACCTGCAGCGGAGTTTTGCGGGGTTTGCGAGCCCCGTCGACCAGGCCGAGGCCCGTCAGGTGGGCACGGACGCCGTCCGGTACGCCTGCGTCGGCGACGTGGACGGGTCCGTGACCCTCAAGCGCGAGGAGGGCTCTGGCTATCGGACGTACACGGAGGTCGTCGAGCTGGAGGCCGTGGCCGGCAAGTGCCGTAGCGTCCCTGCCGAGTTCATCACGCCCGACGAGAACAACATCACGGACGCCTTCGTCGAGTACGCCCTGCCCCTGACGGGCGGGCTGCCGGAAATCGGACACCTGTAGGGCCTGGGTTGACCCTTATCCCCGAGGCGAAGGCGAGCGCGTGTTTGCCGTTGGGGGGGTGTGCCACGGCCCTGGCCACGCACATCGTCCTGAGCGCGTAGGGCTTCTGGCTGCCCAACGATCTGCGGGGCTCGGGGTTCCGCTACGTCGGCTCGGAGGCTCTTCTTCGCTACGGCCGGGCCACGCGCGTGGACTTGAGACGGTCGCCCACGTGCCCCACGACGCCGCAGCGCGGCGTGCCGCCAAGCGAGCGCTCAAGTACCCCCGTTTGCTTCACCGGCCTTCAGGCCCGTGAGATCGGCCGGGCGTGGGCCGCATGCGTGCGATACCTGGAGCTGGACGTCTGGGCGTGCGCGATCATGCCGGACCGCGCTCGTCTCGTGGTCGGCCCCCATTGGCTGGGGCCCGATCCGCCGGGCAATCGGCTCAAAGGGAGGTCCACGTCCCACCTGAAGGAGACTGGCCTGCACCCGCACGCTGACCGCCCGACACGGACCGGTCGCATGCCGAAGATGTGGGCTTGGAGTTGCTGGAAACGGCACCTTGACACGTCCCAAGCCGTCGTCGCTCGTGAGGCATCCGC
>CAYWVR010000033.1:0-35769 GCA_964461715.1 uncultured Anaerolineales bacterium | reverse complement strand
CGCGAGACCGCGACGCCGCCCCTGCCCCACGGGTGGCGGGCCCTGACCATCGTCCCGGCCTACAACGAGGCCGGGGCCATCGCCCGAGTCATCCGGGACCTGCGGCGGCACGCCCCCTGGAGCGACGTGCTGGTCGTCGACGACGGCTCCGCCGACGACACCGCCGACATCGCCCGCCGCGCCGGCGCCCGCGTCCTCGTGCTGCCGGTGAACCTCGGCATCGGCGGGGCCGTCCAGACGGGCTACCGCTATGCCTACCGCCACGGCTACGACGTGGCGTTCCAGTTCGACGGCGACGGTCAGCACCGAGCCCGGTGGCTGCGGGCGCTGGCCGCCCCCATCGCCCCCGGAGAGGCCGACCTGGTCGTCGGGTCGCGGTTCCTGAAGCCGCGCGGCATGACGGCCCGGGGCATGCGGTGGGTGGGCATCAAGATGCTGGCGGCGGCGGCCAGCCTCGTCCTGCGCCGCCGCATCACCGACCCCACCTCCGGCTGCCGCGCCGCCGGGCGGCGGGCCATCGGCCTCTTTGCCCACGAGTATCCGCAGGACTACCCGGAGCCGGAGTCGCTCGTCCTCGTGCATCGCCAGGGCTTCCGGCTGTGTGAGCGGCCGGTGACGATGCGGCGGCGGCGCCACGGCACCAGCTCCATCGGCCTGGCCCTCGGTGTCCATTACATGACACGGGTGCTGCTGGCGGTCTTCATGAGCGCCCTGAAGCCGCGCGTCCGGTGGGAGGGCACCGACTCGTGATCAGCCTCACGCAACGGCTCCTGCTCCTGGCCGTCGGCCTCGCCCTGCTGAGCCTGACCCTCGCCCTCATCCGCCGCCGCCACCTCCGCGAGGAGTACGCCGTCCTCTGGATCGTCACGTCGCTGCTGTTCCTCGCCGTCGCGGCCTTTCCGAACGTGCTGTTCCACGTGGCGGCGTGGCTGGGGCTCGATCACGCCATTCTGCTGACGTTCGTGGCGTTCTGCTTCCTGGCTGCCATCGTGCTCCATTACTCGGTCGTCATCTCGCGCCAGAGCGACCGCGAGAAACGCCTGTGCCAGGAGCTGGCCATCCTGCGGCAGGAGGTCGAGCGGCTCCGAGGCGAGGGCGAGGCCCGGGCCGACCCGACCCCGGACGAGGACGACTCGTGAGCGCGTCCGGCCGCCCTGCCCCGCCCGCCGTCACGGCCCTGGTGCTGAACTGGAAGGGACGCGACGTCGTCGGCGACTGCCTCGCCAGCCTCCAGGCCCAGGATCACCCGGCCCTGGAGATCCTGGTCGTCGACAACGCCTCGCCCGACGGCTCGCCGGACCTCATCCGACGCCGGTTCCCCGGCGTCCGCCTCCACGTCAACGACCGGAACCTCGGCTTCGGCGGCGGGAACAACGTGGGCATCGACCTCGCGCGGACGCCCTACGTCCTCCTGTGCAACAACGACACGCGCCTCGCCCCGGACGCCGTGACGAAACTTGTGGCGGCCCTGGAGGCCGACCCGCACGCCGGCAGCGCGACGCCCTGCATCGTCCTCGCCGAGACCGGACGCGTCGACGCCACCGGCATCGTCGTCTGCCCGGACGGCCTGGCTCTCGGGCGCGGACGGGCCGAACCGCCCGAAGCGCACCGCGAGCCCGCCGAGGTCTTCTACGCCTCCGACTGCCTTTGC
Organism: uncultured Anaerolineales bacterium; assembly: GCA_964461715.1. Lineage (GTDB taxonomy): Bacteria > Planctomycetota > Phycisphaerae > FEN-1346 > FEN-1346 > CAYWVR01. The sequence goes on along the minus strand of CAYWVR010000033.1, from coordinate 34,118 downwards.
CTCTATCGCCGGGCGATGCTCGAGGACCTGCGGCTGCCGAGCGGCGAGATCTACGACGAGGACTTCTTCGCCTACGCCGACGAGACCGACATGGGCTGGCGGGCCCAGAGGAGGGGATGGCGGAGCCTTTACGTGCCCGACGCCTTCGTCCACCACCACCATGCCGCCTCCAGCGGAAGCGTCTCGCCGTTCCTCGTGCGCCTGGTCGAGCGGAACCGCATCTGGGTGGCCGTCAAGAACTTCCCGACGTGGCTCATCCTCTACGGCGCGGCATGGTCGGCGTATCGCATCACGTGGCAGGTGCTCGGGGCCGTGACGGGGCGCGGCCGGGCGGGGGCCATGGCGGGCGAGCGGTCCAAGGGCGAGATGGCCCGCATCCTGCTCCAGGCCTGGAAGGAGGCGGCGGCGGGGCTGCCCATGATGCTGCGCAAGCGACGCTGGGTCCTCGCGAGCGGGCGGCTCCGGTTCGCCGACTTCGTCCGCCTCTTCCGGCGATTCGGCATCGAGGCGCGCGACGTCGCGCTGCGCGACTAGGGTACGGGCGACGCCCTGCCGTCCGTTCGCACGTAAATCACGATCTCGCCCAGACTTGCGGCGGGCCGGAACGCCCCCGACGCCTCCAGATGGGCCGCCACTTCGTCCCACGACCCCCCCCTCGGAAGCACGGCGAAGCGGCCGCCCGACGCCTCCACCGTCGACGCGTACACCGACGGCGTCATCTGGTACCGTTCCCAGGGCCCGGACGTGCCCTGCGGCAGGTCCGGGGCACACAGCTCCAGGTGCGTGAGGACGTGCAGGACGGTGGCCTCGTGGCTCGCGAGCGTGTCGCGGGCCGGGTCGGCGTGGTCGCGCAGCCACGCCCCCGCGGCGACCACCGCGGCCCACTCGCCCTTCTCGTAGACCCGATAGAAATCCGGGTGGCGGAGCCAGACGACCTCGCGAGCGAGCTTCGGAAGGCTGATCCCCAGGCACACCGCCGCCGTCGTCCAGAGGGCCGCCCGCCGGGCCCGCTCCGGCCGCCGCCGGCGAAGTCGCGCGGCCGCCTCCCGTGCCCCCACAAGCAGGGCCCAGACCAGAATCGGCATGACGGGCAGGATGTAGCGCCGGGCCACGGCCCCCTCGGTGTAGACCACCAGGAACGCGACGTACAGCCCGGCGGCGCACACCACGACCCACGCTCCCCGGCGGGCCATCGCCACGAGCCCCCACACGACCAGTGCCGCCGGCGCCGCCGCCGCCCAGAGGGGGGCGTTCTGGCCGGTGATCGCCCCGAACACGGCCCCCGGCGCCCGGCCGGCGGCCCGCAGAAGGCCGGCCCAGTACGTCGTCTCGGCCAGCCGGGCCAGCCAGTCCGGAATCACGGTCAGGTAATCTCCCACCCCGGCGTCGGCCCGCGGCCGGACCCAGACGAGCCAGACCACGGTCGCCGCCACGACCGCCGCACCCCCCGCGGCCACCATGATCCACGCCCCCCGCTGCCGCCCCGCCTGCCGCCACTTCAGGATCAACCCCACGAAGACCCCGCCCGCCAGAACCACGCCCACCAGCCGCGTGAAGATCGCCGCCGTCACGAGCGCCGCCCCGACCGCCGCCCACCCCGGCGACATCCGCCCGGGCCGCGCCAGGGCCCAGATCGCTCCGGCCACGAGCGCGGCAAAGAGGGCGTCGGTGTGAATGCGGGCGCTGGTGGCGTAGAGGTACGCCGAGAAACCCGCGACCGCGAGGACCGCCGCCGCCATCCGTTCCCCGTCCCGCCGCGCCGCCACCCGCGACACCCACGCCGCCGACGCCAGCCCCGCCGCGCTCAGTGCCGCGTTCAGGAGCCAGAAATGGCGTCCGACGAGGAGGCGACACGCGGCCACCAGGGCCGGAAGCATCGGCGGGATCGTCCACCACTGCCGCCCCCCGTACGCCATGCCCCGCCCCTCGGCCAGACTCCGCCCCAGGGCCAGGTACAGGCTCCCGTCGGCGGAGATAGCCCAGGCGTCGTTGACGCCGAGGGCGTAAACGAGGCCCAGCAGGGCCAATACGATCCACCAGGCCCGGCGGCCTGCGGGGTCCGGCGACAAGGTCGAGGGGCTCGTCATGGGCCCGCATCCTACCCGCCGCCGCCGGGGCGTTCAAGGCCGGGTGAGCCGCATCGCAGGTGGCAGGGCCACGCGGGACCGCGTGGCCCTGCGTCGCGAAGATTCGTCACGAGGAAAGTGGGCCGGCCGGGCCGGGACCGGACGCGTCTCGAACCTGCCCTGTCGCCTTCGCCGCCATCGCCTCGGCCACCGTCCGGCCGAGGTCGCGGCACGCCGCGAGGGCCGCGTCGTCGGGCACGAAGTTGACGCTGACCGAGTCCGCGACGCGGTCGATTTTCATCTTCTCGAGCCACTCTTCGAGCTGGCGCACGGCCCCCGAGGACCAGCCGTAGGAGCCGAAGCACGCCCCCACGAGGCCCCGCCGCTTCAGACCATGCAGATACGAGAGCACGTCCGACATCGTCGGGTAGAGGTTCTGGTTCAGCGTCGGGCTCCCGACGACCAGGGCCCCGGCCTCCAGCACCTCCGTGGCCACGTCGCTTCGGTGGGCGCTGTGCATCGAGAGGACCTGGACCGGCCCGGCCCCGGCGTCCGCCAGGCCCTCCGCCACCGCCCGGGCCATCAACGTGTCGCTCTGCCACATCGTGTCGTAGACGACGACGGCCTTCCTCGAGGGCGGCGAATCACTCCAAGCGGCATAGCGGCCGACGATCCAGTCGAAGTCGCGCCGGTAGAGCGGTCCGTGGTCCGGGGCGAGAACCGCCATCGGAAGGTCCATCTCGCCGAGCTTCGCCACGGTCTTCGCGACCAGCGGAGCATAGGGCATCAGGATATTCGCATAATACTTCTCGGCCTCCTCGTGGAGGACGGCGGCGGGGTTCTCGTCGGCCCAGAGGCGGCGGGTGGCGAGGTGCTGGCCGAAGGCGTCCTGCGAAAAAAGGACCTGCTCTTGCGGGAGGTACGAGACCATCGAGTCCGGCCAGTGAAGCATCTTCGTCTCGAGAAACGTCAGGTTCATGGTCCCGAGGTCCACCGACCCGCCGTCCTCGATCGCCTCGACCCGCTCGCCCAGGCGGAAGTGGGCATCGAGGTTCTTGACGCCGTGCGCGCTGGCGACGACCTTCGCGGGCCGCACGGCCTCGATCGTCTGGGGAAGACATCCGGAATGATCCATCTCCGAATGGTTCGAGACGATCAGGTCGATCGCCCCCGGGTCGACGACCGACGCGATCCGCGACATCATCTCGTCGCGGAACGGGGCCTTGACCGTGTCGATGAGGGTCACGCGGTCGGCTGTGACGAGGAAGGCGTTGTAGGTCGTCCCGCGATGCGTCGCGTAGCCGTGAAACTCGCGGATGTTCCAGTCGATCGCCCCGACCCAATGGACGTGTTCGGCGACGGGAACCGCCTTGAAGGCGCCGCTCATGCTGTCTCCCTTTCGTGCCCCCCGCGACCCGGGCTGCGGGGCCGGTCCTTCGTGCATGATAGGCGCGGCCGGCGGCAGGTTCAAGGCCGGGTGCCGAAGCTCGAACGGATGACCGATGGCGCCCCCGTGAGGCCTCACCGCCCCAGCGCCGCCCCGAGGGCCTCGGCATTCGTAACGGGCGCGAGGCACGTCCGGTCCTGGCAGACGTACGCCGCCGGGGCGCCGTCGACCAGGGGACGGTCCGCAAGGAGCGGCACGATGTCCCCCGCCCCGGCCGCCGTCGACGGGTCGGCCCACGCGAGGACCGTGCGCGGCGAGAACGTCCGGCGGACCTTCTGGAGCATCGCCCGCGTCGCCGCCGCCTCCGCCGGACCCACAACCGCCACCTCCTTGACCGGCCCCACGAAGAAGTCCAGCGCCACCAGGCAAGACGCCATCGCCGTCGGCACGTCCCGCGCCGTCGGCCCGAGGGCCCGAAGCGCCGCCTCCGCCTCCTCCCGGTATCGGTCCTCGCCCGTCCGGTGCGCCAGGTGCGCCAAGGCCCCGGCCGCCACGCTCGATCCCGCGGGCGTCGCCCCGTCGTGCACGTCCTTCAACCGGGCGATGAGATCGGCCCGGTCGGCCTCGGTCGTGTAGAACCCGCCGCCGGCCGGGTCGCGGAAACGCTGGAGCATCGCGTCGGCCGTCTCGCGGGCGGCCGTCACCCACCGCGGATCGAACGTCGCCTCGTAGAGATCGAGAAGCGCCGACATAAAATACGCGTAATCGTCGAGGAACGCGGGCGTCTCGGCCGTCCCGTCCCGCCAGACGTGCAGCAGGCCCCCCTCCCGCGTCCGGAGCGTGGCGAGAATGAAATCCGCCGCCCGCACCGCCGCCTCCCGATACCGGTCCTCCTCCAGGACCCCCGCTCCACGGGCCAGCGCCGAAATCGCCAGCGCGTTCCAATCCGCGAGGACCTTGTCGTCCGTCGCCGGCTGCGGCCGCGCGCGGCGGGCCGCGAAGAGCCTCTCGCGAATCTTCAGGAGCCGGGCCTCCAGCGCGCCGACGTCCAGACCCTCGGCCTTCGCGAAGACCTCGGGCGGCTTCGGGATGTGAAGGACGCTCCGCCCCTCCAGGTCGCCGTCCTCGGTGACGTCGAAGTACGCGAGGGCGAGCCGCGCGTCCTCCTCGCCGAGCACGTCGCGGACCTCGGCGGGCGTCCAGGTGTAGGTGAGGCCCTCGACGTCCCCGGTGTCGGCGTCCTGGGCGGAGGAGAAGCCGCCCGCCGGGTCGGCCATCTCGCGCAGCAGGTAATCGAGGGTCTCGCGGGCGACGCGGGCGTAGAGGGGCCGGCCGGTCACTTGATACGCTTCGAGATAGGCGCGCGCCAGGAGCGCATTATCGTAGAGCATCTTCTCGAAGTGCGGCACGATCCACGCCCGGTCGACGCTGTAGCGGTGGAACCCGCCGCCGAGCTGGTCGAACAGGCCCCCGTAGGCCATGCGGTCGAGGGTGGCGGTGGCAACGTGGAGGGAATCCGTGTCGCCGGAGCGGTCGAAGTGGCGCAGGAGGGCCCGGATCGGCTCGGCGGGCGGGAACTTCGGGGCCGCCCCGAACCCGCCCCACGTCGCGTCGAACGCGTCCCGCCATCGGGCCGCGCCCGCCGCGAGCGGATCGAGATCGAGGGCGTCGGCCGTCTCGCCCTCGCCCCGCGCCGGGCGGCGAAGGTGGGCGGCGATCTCGTCGGCGGCCTGCTCGACCCGCTCCCGACGCTCGGTCCAGCTCGCGCGGACCGCCTCCAGCACCCGCCGAAAGCCCGGCATCCCGCCGCGATCCCGAGGCGGCCAGTACGTGCCCCCGTAGAACGGTTCGAGGTCCGGCGTCAGGAAAACGCTCAGCGGCCACCCGCCCCGCCCCGTCAGGGCCTGGACGGCCCGCATGTAGACGGCGTCAAGGTCGGGCCGCTGCTCCCGGTCGACCTTGATGGAGACGAAGTGCTCATTGAGATAGGCGGCAATCTCCGCATCCTCGAAGCTCTCGTGGGCCATAACGTGGCACCAGTGGCAGGCGGCGTAGCCGATGGAAAGAAAGATCGGCTTGTCCTCGCGCCGGGCGCGGGCCCACGCCTCCTCGCCCCACGGGTACCAGTCCACGGGGTTATGGGCATGCTGGAGCAGGTACGGGCTGGTCGAGCCTTCAAGATGAGTCGTTCTTTCGGAGCCGGGCGGGGCCATGGGGTCCTCCGGGGGGCAGACGAGGCAAGCGGGCCGGCCGCGCGCGCGGTAGAACCCCGCCGCCGCCAGCAGGGCGAGGGCCGCCAGGCCCGAGCGCAGCACCCACCGCGTCCGCGCCTCGCGCGCTTCGACAGGCCCTTCCGCCCGGTCTCGTCGCGTCCTCGCCATCGACCCATTGTAGGCCCCCACCGCACGCGGCGGAAAGGGCGGGGGCGGTTCGGATCACGAAGGACGGGCACGGCACACAGGAGTGCGCACGTCTCAATCCCTACCTGCAACGGGTCCGCGCCTCGGCGGCCGGCCCGACGCGCAGGGCCGACTCGCCCCCATAGCCTGGGCGTCATCCGTCCAAAAGGTTTGCGTCACGAGTCACGGGCGGAAGCCCCGCGACCGGCCGGACTAGCGCGCGACTTCGTGCAAGAAGCGCCGAAAAACGTGCAAGACCCCCCCGGTACCCCCCGCTTACCCCCCGGGTACCCCCCCGAAAGTCGCGAAAAGTGTGTCGCGGAGAGATAAACGGTTTCTCGTTTTGCGCCAAACGGGGCCGCAAGCGTACCCGGCTTGCCCGGATTCACAGAGATAAGAACGAATGCGAAACGATCAACAATGCCACGATAATCGGCGAGACGAGAAAGAAAATCCCGCGCCGATAGTCGGCACAGGATTATGAAAATCAGTCGGCGATCTGCTTGTCCGACAGACCGATCTCGTGGGCGATGTCGCGGAACTCGTCCTTCGTGATCTGGTCGATCCGCTTGCCCCGGTCGGCGAGCTTCTCGTTGAAGCGGATGGCCTTCTCCTGCATGACCTCGTGGGTCTCCTCGCTCCCGCCGAAGAGGCGGAAATTGCCGCCGCGCGTGATGCGCACGTGGCCGTCGCGACCGTCGAACCCGAGGCCCATCAGGAGGGTCACCTTCTTGTTCTCGGCGTCCGGTTCGGGCATGGCTCCCCTGCGATGGACGTGTCCCCTTTTCTATTGATACGCCATAAAGGGGGGCTGGTCAAGCGCTTCTCGGGCTCGGAAAGGCCCTTGCTCGCCGAAATCCCGGCCCTTACAATACGCCTCCCGGCGCCTGAGAGGACGGACCCGCATGGCATACGAGCTGACCGTCGAGGGCACCTTCAGCGCGGCCCACTGCCTCCGCGCGTATAAAGGCAAGTGCGAGCGTCTTCATGGCCACAACTGGCGGATCATCCTCGTCCTCGCGGGGCGGACCCTCGGGCCGGCGGGCATGCTCCTCGACTTTGCCGAGGCCAAGCGGGCCCTCGCCGAGGTTCTCGAGCCCTTCGACCACGCGTACTTGAACGACGTCGCCCCCTTCGACCGCGTGAACCCCTCGTGCGAGAACCTCGCCCGCGAGGTGGCCCGGCGCGTCGCCGAGAAGCTGCCCGAGGGGGTGGACGTGGCGGCCGTCACGGCCTGGGAATCCAGGACGTGCGGCGCGACGTATCGTCCTGAACAATAGGGACTTACCGCCAAGGAGCGCCCGCCCGTGCCCGCCACCCTCCAGCTCGCCCTCGACCTGCTGGACCTCGAGCGGGCCCTCGCCATTGCCGACCTCGCCGTGCCCGGCGGCGTCGACTGGATCGAGGCCGGGACGCCTCTCATCAAGAGCGAGGGTCTGGACGCCGTCCGGGCCCTCCGGGAGCGGTTCCCGACGAAGAAGGTCGTCGCCGACACCAAGACCGCCGACGCCGGCCGCGTGGAGATGGAAGCGGCCGCCAAGGCCGGGGCCGACTACGCCGTCGTCCTCGCGACGGCCAGCGAATCGACGATCCGCGAGTGCGTCGAGGTGGGCCGCAACTACGGCCTGGGGGTCGGAATCGACCTTCTCGGGGCCGCCGAGCCGGAGAAAGTGGTCGAGAAGGCGTCCGCGTGGGGCGCGGCGTTCGTCTCGGTCCACTGCCCCATCGACGTCCAGATGACGGGCGGCGGGCCGTTCGAGCTACTCTCGAAGCTGGCCCCTCTGACGGACGTGCCCCTGGCCGCGGCGGGCGGGATTCACAGCGAGACTGCCCCGAAAGCGGCCGCCGCGGGGGCATCCATCGTGATCGTGGGGGGCGCGATTACCAAGGCCGTCGACCCCGCCCGGGCCGCCGCCGATGTCCGCCGGGCCCTCGATTCCGGCGAGGCCGTGCCCACGGAACTCTTCCGCCGCGCGGGCGCCGAGGACGTGCGGGAGGTCCTCGCGCGGGTCTCGACGGCGAACCTCTCCGATGCCGCCCACCATCGTCCCGCCATCACCGCGCTCGCGCAAGTCACGCCGGGCGCTAAACTTATCGGCCCGGCCCTGACGGTCCGCACCGCGCCGGGCGACTACGCCAAAAGCGTCGAGGCGATCGATCACGTCGAGCCGGGCGCCGTCGTGGCCATCGAGGCGGGGGGCGGGGGGCCCGCCGTCTGGGGCGAGTTGGCCACCGAAAGTGCCCTCCAGCAGAAGGCCGGCGGCGTCGTGATCGACGGGGGCATCCGCGACACCGACGAGATCCGCCGCCTCGGCTTCCCCGCCCACGCACGGGTGGTATGCAGCCACGCGGGGTACCCCAAGGGGTATGGCGAGATCGGCGGGCCGATCCGGCTGGCGGGGGTCGAGGTCTTCCCGGGCGACTGGCTCGTGGGCGACGCCGACGGTCTCGTGGTCCTTCCGAAGGCCAGGGTCGTGGAGCTCGCGAACCGCGCCCAGGACGTACTGGAGGCCGAGAACCGCATGCGGGCCGAGATTCGTGAGGGCCGGACGCTGGGCCAAGTGGCATACCTGGCGAAGTGGGAGAAGAAGCGCGGATGACCCCCCGGGAGCGGCTGGCGGCACGCTCGAACCGGTCGCCGACGGCTGGTTGACTTGGCCTCCGGGGGCCCCTAAGATGGGGTGCCGACCCGGGAGACCGTCCATATGCTCTGCCAGAAGTGCAAGAAGCAGCCCGCCACCATCCACGTCACCGAGATCGTCAAGAACGAGAAGATCGAGCGGCACCTGTGCGAGGAGTGCGCCCGCGAGGACGGCATCGCCATCCAGGGGCCCGTCAACCTCCAGGAAGTGCTGACGGGCATGCTCCAGGCCCACGAGACGGCCCGGGGCGAAGCGAAGCTGGCGTGCCCGGACTGCGGCCTGACGTACGCGGAGTTCCGCCAGGGCGGTCGCCTGGGCTGCCCGCACGATTACGAGGTCTTCGCCGAGCCCCTCGACGACGTCTGCCGCAAGGTCCACGGGGCCGCCGAACACACCGGCAAGATGCCTCGCCGCGTCGGGGCGGGTCTGAAGGCCCAGCGGGAGCTGATGGGCCTCCGGAGGCAGCTCCAGAAGGCCGTCGGCGCCGAGCAATACGAGGAGGCGGCTCGCCTGCGCGATCTCATCCACGAGAAGGAAGCCCCGGGTGACGCTTGACGAGCTGACCCAATCCCCCGGCCAGTGGCTCCGCCCCGGCGGTCCGGACGGCGACATCGTCCTCTCGACCCGGGTCCGCTTGGCCCGCAACGTCGTGGGTCGCCCCTTCGGCACACGACTGTCGGAGTCCGAGCAGGAGGAGCTGAAGCAGCAACTGCGGGAGGTCATCTTCCGGGCCGCCGAGGGCCTGACCTGGTTCGACGTCGAGGCCCTCGGGCCCATCGACCGGCGGTGCCTCGTGGAGCGGCACCTGATCAGCCGCGAGCTGGCCGCCGCCGACGGTCCGCGCGGCGTGGCCGTCGACGCGGACCAGTGCACCGCCGTCATGGCCTGCGAGGAGGACCATCTCCGGCTCCAGGTCATCCGCTCGGGTCTCCAGCTCCAGGACGCCTGGGCGGCCGTCGACGACCTCGACAATCGCCTCGAAAGCCACACCAGCTATGCGTTCTCGCCGCAATTGGGGTATCTGACCGCCTGCCCGACGAACGTCGGCACGGGCATGCGGGCCAGCGTCATGCTCCACCTTCCCGCCCTCGCCCTGACCAATCAGATCGAGAAGGTCTTCCGGGCCGTGGCCCGCCTCCGGCTGGCCGTGCGGGGGCTCTACGGTGAAGGGACCCAGGCCACCGGCGACGTCTACCAAATCTCCAACCAGGCCACCCTGGGACGCAGCGAGGAGGAAATCCTGGGGAACCTCGGGGGCGTAGTGCCCCAGATTCTCGACTACGAGCGCCAGGCCCGCGAGACCCTCCTCGCCGACGGCCGCACGGCCCTCGACGACAAAATCTACCGGGCCCGAGGCCTCCTGACGCACGCCCGCAAGGTCTCGAGCGACGAGACGCTGATGCTCCTGTCGGCAATGCGGCTGGGGATTCACCTGGGACGGATCGAGGACGTCGACATCGCCACGGTCAACGAGCTGTTCCTTCTGACGCGGCCGGGCCACATTCAGCGCCTCGCGGGGGCCGAGCTTCCCGAATCAGCCCGCGACGCCGCCCGGGCCGACCACATCCGCCAACGATTGGGTGCCACCGGACAATGAGTGAACTCGAACTTGGGGCGATCATCGCCTTCGACTTCGAGAAGTGGGACGTCGAGGAGGAGATCGCCCTGGCCGGTCGGGCCGAAATCCGCTGCATCCAGGTCTACCGGAATGTTCTCCAGGGCATCACGGCCGGCCATATTCGCGAGATCGCCGAGGAGGCGGACCTGGCGATCGACAGCCTCCACGCTTACATCCAGCTGGAGATGTTCCCGGACGGGCCCCTGTTCGACCTCTCGGCCGCCGACGCGACCGTCCGGGCCGACGCCCAGGCCCTGGCCGCCTCCGAGGCCGCCTACGCCCGCGATCTCGGGGCCCGCGACGTCATCGTCCACCCGGTCGGGCCGGGCGACACGGCCGACGACCCGTGGCGGCCCGCGGCCCTGGCGGCCAGCGCCGAGCGCCTGGCGAAGGCGGCCGAGGAGGCGGGCGTCCGGTTTCTCCTGGAGAACATGCCCCCGCCGATGTTCGGGTCGGATGCGGCCGTTCTGCGGCGGATCGTGGACGACGTCGCAAGTCCGCATCTGGGCTTGGCTTACGACGTCGGCCATGCCGCCATGGCCCGCCGCGAGACCGAGATGATCCGCCAGATGGGGCCCCGCCTGTGGGGCGTCCACCTGCACGACAACGACCGGACCGAGGACACGCATCACCTGCCGGGCATGGGGGTCATTCCCTTCGAGGACGTCGCCCGGACGCTGGCGGCGGTCGAGTACGGCGGGGTCTTCATGCTCGAGATCTACCGCGACACGGCCGAAGTGGCCCGGGACCTGACCCCCGAGCGCGTGGCCTACATCCATCACCTGCGTCGGCTGGCCTCGGGCCTGCCGGAGTAGGCGCCGTCACCACCACGCGGGGTCGCCGGTCAGCTTCACGACCCACGCCACGGCCAGAAGCCCGATCCAAGCCCAAAGGAACGCCTTCGGCAGCCCCAGTCGCCGTTGGCACACGAGCCTTGCGGCCAGCCATCCCACGCTGAGCGCGAAGAGGGCGGCCAAGGGCACAGCCAGGGGGTTCCAGGCCAGCGACTCGCCCACCTCTCCGCGAGCCAAAGCGCACATCGCCCGCGTCCCGCCGGTCGTCGGGGCGGGAAGGCCCGTCAGGACCTTGAAGACCGCCGGCGGAATCTGGCCCCGGGCGAGCCAGTAGAGGTTCCAGCCCACCCATCCGGCCAGGAGGGCGACGCCGAGCCCGCGGGTCCAGCCTGCGCGCACGTGCTCACCTCAGACGACGGTCAGGCGCCTTCGCCGGGCCCTGCCGGGGGCAGCTTCTCGGCCTTCATGCTGTCCACGACGAACGGAATCCAGCAAAGCGGGAAGCAGAAGACGAGCAGGATGATGAACAGGATTCCGCCGTTCTTGTTGAGTCCGAGGAAAAACTCTTCGCCTTGCGGCATGTAACGCTCCTTCCCTGCGGTTCTCGCGTGCGGTCCTTGTCAAAATGCGCGTCTTTGGCCGGGGCCGGACGCCCCGTCAGTCAACAAGCGGATGGCCCTCGGCGTCGGTCGTGATGGTGGAACCGCAGAGGATCAGGATGCCCTCGATCAGGCCCCAGACGGCCCCCGCCCCGCAGGCGATGTTGGCCACGATCTGGAGGATGCCGATCGTCGTGTACCCGAGGTAGAACCGGTGGATGCCCAGACCGCCCAGGAAAATCCCGAGCAGGCCGGCCACCACCTTCGACTTGGGCGGCGTGCCACCCGCGGGCGGCACAGGCCCCGGTTCGGGCTCCGGGAGAGGCGGACCTTGGGTCTCGGGCGACTGGGGCGACTCGCTCATGGACAGTTTCCTTTCCGGTTCCCGACGTGCGTAACCGACGAGACGAGGAAACAGCTCCTTCCCCTACTCCATGCATGCCTTTTTGCGACCGTCGCGTCAACAGTTTTCTGGGAAAGACGCGGTCCGAAACCCCTATCCGAAGCAGTGGACGAGCAGCGCCGTCCCATGTCCGAAAATCACCGCCATCGGCAGGACCCCCGCCAGAAGGCCCCGCAGGGGGCGTTTCGCGTGAAGCCGGCCCTGCCGGTCCGCCCACACCCCCGCCGCCAACTGGTCCACGAGCACAGTCTTCTCCGGCCGCATGGGATCGTAAAGCAACGGCTCGGTCTCCTCGTCCATCAGGCGGCCCGTGCGATGGGTCCGGGCGGTGACCTCGTAGGTCTTGCCGTCGCCCGCCTCGAAGCGGAACCGGAGCTTGTAGACGGTCTGCTTGTTGACGCGGGTGTTCGTCGGCTCGCAGCTCTCGAGCGTGCCCATGGCCAGCCGCCCGTATTTCAGGAGCCGGTTCGCCCGGTGCCCGAACGCGAGTCCCGCCCCCGCCAGGCCCGCCCCCACGGCCGGAAAGATGAAGACCAAGGCCACCCACGGCGAGAACTTGGCCCGCCGCAGACCCTCGATCCGGGCCGCCGAGGGCCGGCCGGGGGGATGTTCGACCGTCACGGCCTGGCCGGGCTCCACGCGGCGGCCGGTCGAGTAGCTCGTGCCCTCGCAAAGCGTCCCGTCGGGGGTTGCGAACGTGAACCGATTGGCGTGGACGGGGGTATCGTTCTGGGAGAAGCTCGTCTCCTCGACGGCATCGACAACCCCCTGGACGGTCGCGACCTCGCCGCGAAAGTCCCACCATGCGGTGTAGTCGCCCTGGGTGGCGAAGACCCAGACGAAGATCATGCCGAACCCGCCGAAGAGCCAGCCGAACAGGGCCAGGCCACCGCCGGCCAGGTTTCCGACGCGGACCGAAAGGGGCACCTCGCGGGGCGGCTTCGAGAGGGTCGAGAGGCGGGGCTCGCCGGGCGGGGGCCGCCGAGGCGCCTCCCGGGCCGCGCCCCGAAAGCCCGGCGGCGGCTCGAACCGCCCTTCTCGGGTCTCCTTCGCCTCGCTCACGCCCCGCGTCCCTTCCCGGAATCCGTTATTTCGACGAGCGCTTCCGGATAGGGTTCCAGGAAGGTCTGCGTGAGCAGCTTCTCGCGCCCGAAACGCAGGGCCCAGCTCCGCACCAGGGCCACGGGGACGCTCAGCGGCACCTGCCCCGCCCGGTATTTCTCGAGCGTATCCAGGAAGAGGGTCTTCTCCGCCCCCGAGAGGCCGTCCGAGACGTGCCCCAGCATGTGCATCAGGACATTGACGTTCGCCTGGAACTTTGCCGGACGCGAGAGGGCCCGGGCCAGGGCCTCGCCGTACGCCTCGTAGACCTCCCGCCCCGGGCCCCCGTCGTGATTGGCGACGAGGCGGCCCATCTCGCGGGCCACGACCTCGCTGTGGGCCATGAGCAGCCACTTGGAGCGGGCGTGGAACTCGACCAGCGGCCCGAGGCCCCAGTCCCCCGCCGCCTCGCACCCGCTCCGAAGCTCCCGAAACGCCGCCAGGGCGTAGAGCTTCGTCAACCAGTGCTCGCGGAGGATGAAGTTGTTGAGGCGGCCCTCGTCCTCGATGGCCAGGTGGCCGAGGCGCTCCAGGACCGGCCCCGCGAACCGCCCGGCCGCCCGGCCCACGGTCTGGGCCCCGAGAAGCGCGCTTCCGTACACCTTCACGTCCTTCAGGCCGCACGAGGGCGAGCGGCTCTTGAGGAGGAACCCGTCGACCGGCCCCGCGGCCTCCAGGAACTCGCTCGTGAACGCCGCCATCTCCGCCGACACGTCCCGCTCCGTCGCGGGCTGGTAGAGGCGCGGGCCGTCCTCGCCGCGAATCACGCGGATCGGGTCCCGCGGGACGCCCAGGCCGATCCGAACCTCCGGGCACACCGGGCAGAACGTCACGTGGCCCCGAAGCCGGTCCACGAAGTGATCCGAGATCGTGAGGCCGTTCCAGCGGCACCTCGCGAAACCCAAGCACCGGCTGACGACGACCCGCGGCGTGGCGAATCGGGCCATCCTTCCTCCTATCCGACCGGCCGTCCGAGGGCGGCGGCGTAGATGACCGATTCCTCGTGCCCGTCGACGCCCACCAGGGCGTTCATCTCATCGTCCAGAAACGCCCCGATCATGCACGTTCCCAGCCCCAGGGCCTCGGCCGCCAGGTGCAGGTTCTGGGCCAGGTGCCCCGCGTCCAGGTACGCGTAGCGGAGGGCCCGGTCGCCGTATTTCCACGCCCCGCGGCCCCAGACGGCCGTCCAGACGAACGTGGCGGCCCCTTGGGCGACCATCCCCTGGTCGAGGCAAGCGCGGCAGGCGCGGGCGGCGACGTCGGCGGCATCGTCCACGACGGCCAGTCGCTCCTCCGGCAGCTCCCAATGGTACAGGCCGCCGGCAAGGGCCTCGACCCGGGCCACGGCCACGTACGTCTCCACCGGGTAGAGCGCTCCGGCCGACGGGGCCGCCCGAAGCGGCCAGGCCCCGCCCCGGGTCACCCCCTGGGCCGCCCAGAGGAGCAGAAAGAGCTCCTCCTGCGAAAGCGTGGCCTCCGGGTCGTGCTCGCGACGGCTTCGCCTTTGCCGCAGGACGGCCCAGAGGTCGGCCTCCGGGAGCCGCTCCGGCCGCGCGAGGCTCACCGTCTCGGCCCCGGCCTCGGTGTAGGACTTATACGGCCCGACCCGCCGCCGCCACGCCGCGTCCCGCATGGGGCCGTCGGGGTCGCGGCGGGAGTAGCTGGTCCCGTCCTGGTACGTGTGTAAGAGGGTCACGGTGACCTCCTTCTCCGCCGTCTTCCCCCGCACGAACGTTCTATGGCGACGGCGCGGCCGGTTTCCGCTCCCAGCGGACGAGGCTGAAGTCGATCCGGTTGAGCAGGTTCGGGTAGATGCCCCGCAGCCCCGGCCGCACCAGCAGCGCCGAGGTGTAGTGGTAGATGGGCACGATGGGGACCTCGGCCAGGAGCACGGCCTCGGCCTCCGCGAGCGTCCGGAGACGCGTCTCGGGGTCCCTCTCGGCCGCCGCCCGCCGGATGGCCTCGTCGTAGGCGGCGCTGGACCACCCCGTATCGTTGTTCCCGCCGCCCGCGACGAACATGTCGAGGAAGGTGTTGGGATCGACGTAGTCGCCGAACCACCCGGCCCGGGCGATCTGGTAGTCGAGGCGGTGGACCTTGTCCAGGAAGACCTTCCACTCGACCTGCTCGATGCGGGCCGAGATGCCGAGACGGTCCCGCCACTGGGCCTGGATCATCTCGGCGACCGGCACGTGGCCGCCCCCCTTGTTGACGAGGATCACGAGGTCCGTCCGAGGCGCGTCTCCCGCGGCACCCGCCCCCGCCAGCAGCGCCCGCGCGGCCTCCGCGTCTTCGTCAAGGCCCGGCGGAGCGGGATAATCCTCGAACCCGGGCGGGACGAAGGTGGTGGCGGGCATCTGGCCCCCGCGGGCCGCCCGCTCGATGATCGCCCGGCGGTCGATCGCCAGGGCCAGCGCCCGCCGCACGCGGACGTCGTCGAAGGGCGGGCGGGTGCAATTAAAGCGATAGAAGTACGTCGCGAGATTCGCCATGACGAGCACGTCTTTCCGCCGACCCGCGTCGCGGGCCTCCCGGAGCGGCTGGACGACCAGGGGCGGGACGCTCGTCAACAGGTCGAGGGCCCCCGTCTCGTACGCCATCAGGCCCGCCGTGGGCTCCTCGTAGACGCGGGTCTCGATGGCGTCCAGGGCCACCGCGTCGGCATTCCAGTAGTGCGGGTTCCGCTCCCAGCGCATGTGGCTGCGGAAGGCCCAGCGGACGAGCCGATACGCCCCGTTCGAGATGAGATTCGGCGGGAAGGTCCACCGGGGCCGCTCCCGGCCCTTCTCGTCCTCGACGGCGTCGCGTCGGACGGGCAGACAGGTCGAGAACGCGGCCAGGGAGAGAAAATACGCCGTCGGGGACTCGAGCTCGACGACCAGCCGCCTCGCCCCGTCGGTCCGGATTCCAAGGTCCTCGGCGGGGGGCGTGCGACCGGCGGCCCGGGCCTCGTACCACGCCTTCGCCCCGCGAATGGGCCACAGCATGTACACGTACTCGGCCGCCGTCTCCGGCTCCAGAACCCGCCGCCACGCGTAGGCGAAGTCCCCGGCCGTCACGGGCCGCCCGTCCGACCAGCGGGCCTCGGGCCGCAGGTGAAACGTGTACGTGAGGCCGTCGTCGGACACGTCCCACCGCTCGGCGACGCCGGGACGCGGGGCGAGGGTGCGGGGGTCGAGGACCGTCAGCCCCTCGTACAGGGCCGCACCCGCGCGACCGTCCTGGACGGCGGTCATGCGGGCGGGATCGAGGGTGCGGACCTCGGCGACGGCGGTCCAAACGAGGTCGGCCGGAGGGCCGCGCGTTCGGGAGGCCACCCCCACCATCCCCGCGGCGAGCAGGACGGCCAGGGCCAGGGGTAGGAGGAGCCTGCGCATCGCGTCCCGTTCGCTGGGCGGCCCCCCGGGCGGACGCGGCGGATCAGCCCGCCTTTTTCAGGGCCTTCTCAGCCGCTTGCTGGATGGCGGGCGGCAGCATGGGGCGGGCCGGGATCCGCTCGTCCCGCACCAGCTTCTCGATCCATTCCATCAGGGCCAGCTTCTGCGTGTCCTGGTCGAGGCCGGCGGCAAAGCCGACGCGGTCCGTGGTGATCTGCTCGAGCGAGGCGTTCAGGGCCGTCATGAGGCCCGAGTCGGCGGTGGGGGGCATGATCCAGGCACAGAGCATGGCGTAGGCCATGAGCAGACGCCGCTTGGCATCCGGGCGGACCTCGGTCGTATACGCCTCCTCCAGGGCCCGGACGGCGGCCCCGAGGGCCCACGCCCCCGTCGGCTTCGAGGCGTCCAGCCGCATCGCCGCCCGGCCCACCCCCACGGCCAGCACGTCGTGGGCCTGCTCCGCGTCGAACCGGCCCAGCGTCTCAAACAGGTGATAGAGCAGCAGCCCGTCCGTCTCCTTGCGGAGCGGATTCTCGAGGCCCTGGGCAATGGCCGTCTCGACGCGCGGCATGACCCGCTCGACGATGACGGGGGCCAGGGTGCTCAATCCCTTGGCCGCCACATACCGCGTGGCGGGGTAGGGATCGTCCTGGAGGACCTTCAGGAACACGGGTACGGCCGCGGGCCGACGGAGCTCGATGAGGGTCATCAGGATGTTGACGCGGGCCTCCTGGCTGATGGCCTGGCGGAGGGCGGCTCGGAGGCTCGCGACGGCCTCCTCGCCGTAGGCCTGGAGGAACGCCGGGCTCAGGTTGGGATCGGGGCGGCCCTCGGCGACGATGGCGCGGCGGGCCCGGGTCATGCGGCGAAGCTCCGGGTCGCCGACGGCCACGAGATCGGCGATCAGGGGCCGCAGCCAGGCCCGGACCTGCTCGCGGTCGGACTCCGAGATCGTGGTCTGCGTGTGGAGGTTATCCAGGCTTCCGATGGGCTGGGCTCGCAGGGCCGGCGCGGCAGCCAGCACGAGGATTCCCAAGGCCAGCGCTCGTCGTCTCATTCAGACCTCCTTTGTGCCGGCGCGGGCGCCCGCCCGCCTCGGATGCCGACCGTAACCCCCTGCGGCGGCATCGTCTAACGTTAATCCGGCCGCCCCGCCCCTGTCAAGCGTTTTACCTTGTCGGGAGGCCCCGGCGGGTGGTAAAGTTGCGCGCGATACTCGGAGCGTCTCCGGGGGTCGTCGCGCGCGAGGCCCGGCCATGAACAACCCCGTCCCCAAGGCCGTCGCCGGCCGCCTGCCGCTGTATCTGCGGCGGCTGGAGCACCTGGCGGCCGAGGCCGTCGAGACGATCTCCAGCCGGGCCCTGGCCAAGGACCTCGGGCTGGGCGACGCCCAGGTCCGCAAGGACCTCGCCTACTTCGGCACCTTCGGCCGACCCGGCGTCGGGTACCCCGTCCGGCCGTTGATCGCCCGTCTCCGCAAGATCCTCGGCACGGACCACATGTGGCGGTTGGCGCTGGTGGGATTCGGGAACCTCGGCCGCGCGCTCGTGGAGTACAAGGGCTTCCAGAAGAAGGCCTTCCGCATCGAGGCGGTCTTCGACGCCGACCCGTCCAAGGTCGGCCGCCGCGTCGGCGATCTCGTCGTGCAAGACGGGACGGAGCTCGTGGAGACCGTCCGGCGCCTGGCCATCCCCATGGCCATCGTGACGGTGCCGGCCGAGGAGGCCCGGGCCGTGGCGGACCGCCTGGTTGACGCGGGTGTGATGGGGATTCTGAACTTCGCCCCCGTCAAGCTCGACGTGCCCGAGGACGTCGTCGTCAACGACGTGGACCTGGCGATGGCCCTGGAGCAGCTCTCGTTTCTGGCCAGCCGCCGGCACCGGACAGCGCCGGCGGCGGATTAGCCCCTTGCGCTCGTCTCGTCGTGGGCGTATGGGTTGCCGTCGAAGGCCACGCTTATCAGGAAAGTATTACGGCCGGCGCCGCTGTTTTCCTTCGCGAGGGGCGCCCTCGGACGATCCGCAGGCCCCGGGGCAGCCCGGGCAGGCCCGGTCGCGCCCCATGGCGGCCCGCCAGAGGCGCCAGGCGACAAAGGCGGCCGCGAGGGCGACGAGGGCGACCACGAGGGTCCATTCGAGCCGGGGCATGGTCACGCCACTCCCAATCCAAGAGCCGCCCCGCCCTGGTATACCAGCAGCGCCGCCACGTAGGCCAGGGCCGTCAGGCCCGCCCACTGGAGGACCATCCATTTCCACGACCCGCTCTCGCTCCACATCACCGCGCTGGTGGCCATGCACGGGAACCCCAGCAGACAGAAGACCATGATCGAAAGGGCCTGGATCGGCGTGTAGCGGCCCCTCAGCTCCTCCTGGAGCCGGGCGACGTCGGCCTCCTCGCCCAAGGAGTGGACGATGCCCATCTGGGCCACGAAGACCTCCTTCGCCGCCAGCGCCCCCAGCAGGGCCGTGTTGACGCGCCAGTCGAACCCCAGCGGCCGGGTCACCGTCTCGGCGGCCTTGCCGATGCGGCCGGCGACGGAGTGTTCGAGGGCCCGGGCGCGCGCGGCCTCGGCGGGCGGGTGCTGGCCGGCGGCGAGCGGCTCGGGACGCGGGAAACTCGAAAGGGCCCACAGCACGATGCTCACCGCCAGGATCAGCGTCCCGGCCTTCCGGAGGTAGAGGCGGCCGCGGTCCCACATGTGCAGCGCCAAGCCCTTGGCCGTCGGCAACCGATACGGCGGCAGCTCCATCACGAACGGCGCCGTCTCGCCGCGAAAGAGCGTCGAGCGGAGCAGCTTCGCCAGAAGGACCGCCAGGACGATGCCCGCCAGATACAGGCCCCACATCACCGGGGCCCGCCACCGGGCCGCGAAGAACGCCCCCGTAAAGAGGATGTAGATCGGCAGCCGGGCCCCGCAGCTCATCAGCGGCAGCACGAGCATCGTCGTCAGCCGGTCGCGGCGACTTTCGAGAATCCGGGTGGCCATCAGCGCCGGTACCGTGCACCCGAAGCCGATGAGCATCGGGATGAAGCTCTTGCCGTGCAGGCCGATCTTGTGCATCCATCGGTCGACGATGAACGCCGCCCGGGCCATGTAGCCGGTGTCTTCGAGGGCCGCGATGCCCAGAAAGAGGATGAGGATGTTCGGCAGGAAGACGAAGACCCCCCCCACCCCGCCGATAATGCCGTCGACGAGAAGCGACTTCAGCAGGCTCTCCGCCCCCGGCCGCCAGAGCCCCGACACCGCCACCTGGAGCCGGTGGACGATCCATTCCAGCCCGTCCATGGGCCACTGGCCCAGCTCGAACGTGAGGAAGAACACCAGGTACATCAGGCCCAGGAAGATGGGCAGGCCCAACACGGGGTGCGTCAGGACCGAGTCCACGCGGTCCGACCAGTCGTGCCGCGACTCGATCGTCGAGCGGACCGCCTCCTGGCAGGCCCCGCTGATGAAGCCGTAGCGGCGGTCGGCGATGACGACCTCGGGGCTGTCGCCGAAGATGCTCGCCAGGTGCCGCACCGACGCCTCGGCCGCCTCCTGCATCTCATCCGCATTCCCGCACACCTCGTCCACGCGCTCGCGGACCTTGGGGTCGCCTTCGAGGAGCTTCAGGGCGATCCACCGCGGCGTCCGGGGGGCCAGGCGCTCGGCCGAGGGCTCCAGGAGCCGCTCCAGCTTCGCCAGCTCCTCCTCGACCTCGCGTCCGTAATCGATGCGGACCGGGCGGATGGGATGGGCGCCGGAGCCGACCGCGACGGCGGCCTGCACCAGGTCCCGCGTCCCGCGGCCGCGGTGTCCGACCGTGCGCACGAGCGGGATGCCCCCCAGGAGCTCCGAGAGCCGCTCGAGGTCGAAGCTGAACCCGTGAGACTCGGCCACGTCGCTCATGTTGAGCGCAAGGACCATCGGGATGCCCAGCTCCATGAGCTGGACGGCCAAGTAAAGGTTGCGTTCGAGGTTGGAGGCGTCGACGACATCGATGACGACGTCGGGCCGTTCGTCGATGACGAAGGTGCGGGCGACGCGCTCGTCCTCGCTCCAGGCCGCCAGGCCATACGTGCCGGGCAGATCGACGATGTCGAGCCGCCAGGAGCCCGCCAGGGCCACGCCCTCCTTCTTCTCGACGGTGACGCCGGGATAGTTGCCCACCTTCTGGCGGGCCCCGGTCAGGGCGTTGAAGAGGGTGGTCTTGCCGGAGTTGGGGTTCCCGGCGAGGGCGACACGGAGACACCGAAGGGCCGGTCCCGCACGAACCGCCGTGCCGGTCGCGTTCTCTTCGCGGTGCGCGAGGGCCATCGGCCACCTCGAGGCTTACCCGTCGGCCGACGGGAGGACGTGCACCTTGTGGGCCATGCCACGCCCCAGCATGATCCGCGTGCCGTGGACAGCGACGACGACGGGTCCCGGCCGGCCGGCCCGAACGACGCTGACCGTGGCCCCGGGCCGGAGTCCCATGGAAAGAAGGCGGCTTCGCAGGCCCGCCCCGGCATCGATGGCCACGAGGCAGCCCTTGGCCCCGGAGGCCATCGTCGAGAGGGGCACGGTTCCCGTCGTGTCGGACCGGTTCGGGACGGTCACGGGCGTCCCTCCTTCGTCTCGGCCACGGCGGGGGGCCCGGCGGGCGCGGCATCGTGGTCCGCAAGATAGGCCTGGAACGCCTCGGCCAGCGACCCGTCGGGGCCCTCGCGGCGCTGGGTGAACTCGAGGAACCGCAGGAACCGCTCCAGCACCTCGCCCTTGATGGCGTGCTCCATCTTGCAGCCGACGGCCTCGGCCTTGGCCTCCCCGAGGCCCAGGACCTTCATCAGGAAGGCCTTCAGGATGCGGTGCCGCCTAAGGAGCTGCTGCCCCGCCTCGGCCCCGGCCTCGGTGAGGGTCACGTACTGGTAGGGGTCGTGGTTGACCAGGCCGCGCTCGGCGAGGGCCTGGACGGCCCCGGTGGCCGAGCTTCGGGAAACGTCGACGAGGGCTGCGATGTCCTTCATGCGGGCCACGCCGTGCCGCTGGACGAGCAGATAGACGGCCTCCAGATAGTCCTGGAGGCTGTCGCTAAGGCCGATCTGACCGGTTTCCGCCATGCACATCCCACGGGCGAGGCAAGACTTTGGGGGTGCCCTGTTAGTTCGGCACCACAACTATAGTTCGGTAAGCCGAACTTGTCAATGCAGAAAAACTGCGGCTTTTGCCGCCAGCAGACTCCCTCACAGGGCCTATAATCGCCCTCCCGGCCCGCCGAGGTGGCGGCCGCAAGGAGGTGCATTGTGATCGGCGAACGGAATCGCATCGGACCGACCGACCGCGGCGCGCCGCCGCGGCCCTGGGGGATTTGGGCCACCCTCGGCTTCGGGGCCATCATCGCCGTTGTTTACGTGGTCGTCCAGGTAGGCGTGGTGGCGGCGTGGGTCGCGGTGGACCTGGCCCTGGAGTTCCCGGCCGACCCCGAGGCGTACGCCCGGGCCCTGGAGGGGCACGGCGCCGTTTTGTCGCTCGCGACGCTGGCCGTCCTGCCGCCCACGTTGGGACTCATCGCCCTGTTCGCGTGGCTTCGCCAAGGGATCACGGTCCGGCAGTATCTGGCCCTCAGATGGCCCGGGGGGCGGGTCATGGCCGCGTGGCTGGGCGTGCTGGTGCTGGTGATCCTTGCGACCGACGGCCTGAGCTGGGCGACCGACCGCCCCATCGTGCCGCCCTTCATGCAGGGGATGGTCGAGCGGGTGTGGGCCCTGCCGCTGGTCGTCGTGGCCCTGGTGGTGGGGGCGCCGCTGCTGGAGGAGTCGTTCTTCCGCGGATTTCTCTTCCTCGGCTTCCAGCGGGGGGCACTGGGCGTCTGGGGGGCGATCCTCGCCACCTCCGCCCTCTGGACGGTCATTCACGTTCAGTATGGGGCGTACGGGCACGGCGTGATCTTCGCGAGCGGCCTCGTTCTGGGCTACGCGCGGCACCGGACAGGCTCGCTGTGGGTGGCGATCGTCATGCACGCGGCCATGAACCTGGTGGCGACGGCCGAGGCGGTGCTCGTCGTGCACGGGCTGTAGGGGGACGGGGTCAGCGGGACTCGGACTCCTTGCCGACGTCGCAGGGGACGCGGCCGGCGTCGCGGTCGTCCAGGAACCACGTCCGGTGCTGGCCCACCTCGGGAAGGGTGACGGGGCACGGATGGACGCCCCAGATCTCCTCGGCGTACTCGTTGATGGTCCGGTCGGCGCTGAACTTGCCGCTCCCCGCGATGTTCGCCAGGCACATCCGCTGCCACCCGAGGGGGTCACGGAAGGTCTCGTCGACGCGGTCCTGGGCCTCGACGTAGTCGGGGAAATCCACGAGGTGGAAGAACGGGTCGTTGCCCTGAAGCAGCGATTGGGCCAACGACCGGTAGAGGCCGGGCTGCTCGAGGTTGAAGAAGTCGCCCGCGAGGGCGTCGATGATGCGGCGAATCTCGGGGTACTTGTGGTAGTAGAAGTAGGAGTTGTAGGCCCCGGGCCGCTGGAGGCGGCGGATGCCGTCGATGGTTTGGCCGAAGAGGAAGAAGTTCTCCTCGCCGACCTCCTCGCGAATCTCGATGTTCGCCCCGTCGAGCGTGCCGATGGTGAGGGCCCCGTTCAAGGCGAACTTCATGTTCCCCGTGCCGGAGGCCTCCGTCCCGGCCGTCGAGATCTGCTCCGACAGGTCCGCCGCCGGAATCAGCCGCTCGGCCAGCGAGACGCGGTAATCCGGAAGGAAGACGATCTTCATGCGGTCATTGACGTCCGGATCGGCGTTGACGATGGCCGCGAAGTCGTTGATGAGCTTGATGATGAGCTTGGCGGTGGCATAGCCGGGGGCGGCCTTGGCGGCGAAGAGGAACGTCCGCGGGACGACGTCGGCCGAGGGGTCCTCCTTCAGCCGGTTGTAGCGCAGGCAGGCGTGCATGACGGCCAGGAGCTGGCGCTTGTACTCGTGGAGCCGCTTGGCTTGCACGTCGAAGAGCGAGTCGGGGTCGACGGCGATGCCCTGGGTCTCATGGATGTGGCGGGCCAGGCGGACCTTGTTCTCGCGCTTGACGCGCGCCAGGTCCGCGAGGAACCCCTCGTCGGCGGCCGCCGATTCCAGACGACGCAGCTCCGCCAGGTCCGTGATCCAGGCGTCGCCGATGCGCGAGGTGATCAGCTCCGCCAAGCCGGGGTTGGCCTTCAGGAGCCACCGCCGCGGGGTGATGCCGTTGGTCTTCGAGTTGAACTTCTCGGGCCAGAGCTGGTAGAAGTCGCCCAGGAGCCGCTCCCGCACGAGGCGGGAGTGAATCTCGGAGACGCCGTTGACGGAGTGGCTCCCGACGACCGAGAGGTTGGCCATGCGGACCTGCCGCTCGGGCCCCTCCGCGACGAGGCTCATGCGGGCGAGACGCCCGTGGTCGCCGGGGAACTTGTTCATGACCTGCCTGAGGAACCGCCGGTTCACCTCGTAGATGATCGCCAGGTGGCGGGGAAGGTACCGCTCGAAGAACGCCACGGGCCACCGCTCCATCGCCTCGGGCATGAGCGTGTGGTTCGTGTAGCCGAAGGTGGCCGCCGACGCCTCCCAGGCGGGCTCCCATGCCATGCCGAACTCGTCCAGAAAGATGCGCATCAGCTCCGGAATGGCCAGCGACGGGTGCGTGTCGTTGAGCTGAATGGCCACCTTGTCCGGGAACGTCCGCGGGTCCTCGTTGTGCAGGCGGAAGCGGCGGACAATATCCTGGAGCGAGCACGAAATGAAGAAGTACTCCTGCTGGAACCGCAACTCGCGGCCCTCGACCACCAGGTCGTTCGGGTAGAGCACCTTCGTGATGTTCTCCGAGAGAATCTTCTGCTGGTGGGCCTGGATGTAGTCGCCGGAGTTGAAGCACTCCAGGTCGAACTCCTCGGAGGCCTTGGCCGTCCAGAGCCGCAGGTTGTTGACCGTATTGTTGCCGTAACCGGCGATGGGAAAATCGAAGGGCACGCCGACGACCGTCTGGGCCGGGCGCCACCGGAACCGCGGCCGCCCCCCGGGCCCCCGCTCCTCCCACACCGCCCCGCCGAAGCCGACCGAGAACTGATACTCCGGACGCTCGATCTCCCACGGATACCCGTGCCGCAGCCAGTTGTCGGGGGCCTCGACCTGGTACCCGTCGCGGATGGCCTGGCGAAAGAGGCCGTAATCGTAGCGGATGCCGTAGCCGTAGCCGGGCAGCTCGAGGGTGGCCATGGCGTCGAGGAAGCAGGCCGCCAGCCGCCCCAGGCCCCCGTTGCCGAGGGCCGCGTCCCGCTCCATGTCGCGTAGGCGGCGCCAGTTCAGGCCCAGGTCCCGCATGGCCTGCTGAACGGCATCGTCGATGCCGAGGCAGATAACGTTGTTGCCCATGGCCCGCCCGATCAGGTACTCGAGCGAGAGGTAGTAGACCCGCTTGACGTTGCGGCTGTGGTAAGCCTGGGCCGTGGCGATCCATCGCTCGATGAGCCGGTCGCGGACGGCCATCGCCAGGGCGAAGTACCGGTCGCGGTCGGTGGCGACGTACTCGTCCGTGGCCAGGGTGTACTTCAGGTGATTGAGGAAGCTCAGCTTGATGGCCTCGACGGTGTTGAGCTTCCGGTAGCTGCGGACGAGGTCGCGAGCCTCGGGGTCGGCGGCCGTGGGGGCATCGGTCACGGGACGGCTCCTTCGTGGGACGGTCGTACGGGCTCCGTGATCTTATCGGCATCATCGGGCGGCAGGATGAGCCGGGGCAGGCCGGGGGAAACGCGCGGACCGGGCGCGAAGCGGGCGTGAAGCGACCGTCACGAGCCCCCCGGCCCCGGCGGGGCTCAGGCGGCAAGGCGGGCCTCCCATCGGGCGGCTTCGACGTCGCGACCGGCGGCCCGCAGGGCCTCGACGGTCGGCCGTGGCGGCTCGGCAGCGCCCGCCGTCGTGGCGGTTCCCAACAGGATGACCGCAAAGATCGTCCGCATGGCTCCCACCCCCCCTTACGCCTTCCGGGCCACGACCGCACATTCCGGTAGAAGCCGCGAGTATCGCGACCGGCCGGGAAGACAACCGTGCACGTACGTCCAGTCGTCGACCACCTCGAGCCCCGCCCCCCCCAGCCGCCCGCACCATGCGTCCACATGGTCCATGCCGACGTGGCCCTCGCGTCGGTCGGCGTGGCCGTAGATCATGCGTCGGATCCAGCTCTGGTTCGGCGTGGTCATGAAGAAGTGGCCGCCCGGGAGGAGCACTCGGGCCATCTCCGCGAGGGCGTGGGGCTGGGCCGACGGAGGAATGTGCTCGATCACGTCCGTGCACACGACCGCGTCGAAGTGGGCCGAACCGTAGGGGAGGCCCCGGCCGGCGTCCGCCTCCGAGAGACGAGCCGCCGGCAGCGTCCGTCGCGCCTGGGCCAGGGCCCACGGCGAGACGTCGCAGCCGTGCAGCTCGCGCCCGTCGTCGAACCGAGCCAGCAAGAAGCCGTAGGCGCATCCGACGTCCAGCAGCGGCCCGTCGCCCACATGCGGCCGGAACCACGCCGCCAGCCGGTCGAAATAGCTCCGGAAATCGCGGTAGCCGGTCAGGCCGTAGAAGAAGCTGGTCCGGCCCGCGAAGTAGTCCCGGTCGTACACGGCCGCCCCTCGCTCCGTCCCGAGGGCCCCCCGCCCGGCCCATGGCTGATCTTCCATACGATAGGCGCCGGCCCCCGCCCCGTCAAGGGGCCGCAATTGACAGGCGCGGCGGGGTTCCTATAATCCTGGGGTCTGGAAACCCGAGTCGAACGCCCCTCAAGGAGACGTGGATGGCCATCAGCGCAACCGAACTCAAGAACGGGACGGCGATCCTTTACAACGGAGAAGTCCACATTGTCGTCGATCGCATGCACACCAAGCCCGGCAAGGGCGGGGCCTTCATCCAGGCCAAGCTCAAGCGGGTCTCCACCGGCCAGGTCCTCGACCACCGGTTCCGGTCCGTCGACAAGGTCGAGACCGCCTTCCTCGACCGCAAGGCCATGCAGTATTCCTACTCCGCCGAGGGCCTTCACTGGTTCATGGACCCCGAATCCTACGAGCAGGTCCCCATCGCCGAGGACCTCATCGGCGAGGGCATCGGGTACTTGAAGAGCGGCTTCGAGTGCCAGGTCTGCTACCACGAGGGCAAGCCCCTGACCGTCGACCTGCCGAACACGGTGGACCTGGAGGTCAAGGACACCCCGCCCGTCATCAAGGGAGCCACCGCCACCAACCAGTACAAACCCGCCACGCTCGAGACGGGCATCCGCGTCTCCGTGCCGCCCTTCATCGAGTCCGGCGAGATGATCACCGTCGATACGCGAAGCGGCGAATATGTCGGACGCGTGAAGTAGGCGAAGCCGCGTGCGGCTTGGCCATCCAACTTTCCCGATGAGGCGCCATGGCCCTTGAAGTCGTCGGCGAGGTTTTCTCGAAAGTCGCGCGAGCCGTCTTCGGGTCGCGCAACGAGCGGCTCGTGCGCCGGTACCGGGCCGTGGCCGAGGAGATCACCGCCCTCGAGCCCGAGATTCAGCGGCTCTCCGACGAAGCTCTCGCCGCCCGGACCGTCGAGCTCCAGGCCCGCGTGGTCCCCGGCGTCGAGGACCTCATCGAACGCATGGGCAAGCGCGGACCCATCGAGGACCCCGTCGCCCGCCGGGCCTTCCGCGAGGGCGTCAACGCCCTGCTGGAGCCGGTCCTGCGCGAGGCCTTCGCCCTCGTGCGCGAGGCGGCCAAGCGGACCATCTGGATCGGCTACGGGGTCGACGAGGACGCCGCCGCGGCCATCGAGCTCCTCGGCTATACCGAGGCCCCGGCGGACTACTATCCCGAGATCCAGGAGCGGATCCGCCAGGCGATGCGCGGCAAGGCCAGCCTCATCGACCCCGCCACCCGCCGGCCCCTCGACACGCACGGCCTGTACGGGATGCGGCCGTACGACGTCCAGCTCGTCGCGGGGCTGGTCCTGCACGAGGGCAAGGTGGCCGAGATGATGACCGGCGAGGGCAAGACCCTCGTCGCCACCCTGGCCACATACCTGAACGCCCTTTCCGGCCGTCCGGTCCACGTCATCAGCGTCAACGATTACCTCGTCCGCCGCGACGCCGAGTGGAACCGGCCCATCTTCCGCCGCCTGGGGCTCGAAGTCGGGGCCATCCAGGCCGACATGGACCCCCGCGAGCGACAACGCCAGTACGCCTGCGACGTGACCTACGGCACGAACAACGAGTTCGGCTTCGATTACCTCCGCGATAACATGAAGACCACCCGGGCCGAACAGGTCCAGGGCGACTTGGCCTTCGCCATCGTCGACGAGTGCGACTCCGTCCTCATTGACGAGGCCCGGACGCCCCTGATCATCAGCGGCCCGGCCTTCGAGTCGACCGACAAGTACCTGAAGGCCGACCAGATCGCCCGCCGGCTCAAGCCCGGACGCGACTTCGAGATCAAGGAGAAGGAGCACCAGTGTCCCCTCTCCGAGGAGGGCGTCCGCCGGGCCGAGGAGCATGCGGGCGTCGGCTCCTTCTACGTCGCCGGGAACATGGACTGGCCCCACCTCCTGGACCAGTCCCTCCGGGCCCACCACCTCTATCAGCGCGACAAGAACTACGTCGTGACGCAGGACGGCGACGTGGTCATCGTCGACGAGTTCACCGGCCGCCTCATGCCCGGACGACAGTGGTCCGACGGGCTCCACCAGGCCGTCGAGGCCAAGGAAGGCGTCCGCGTCAAGGAGGAGACCCAGACCCTCGCCACCATCACCCTCCAGAACTTCTTCCGCATGTACGACAAGCTCGCCGGCATGACCGGCACGGCCATGACCGAGGCCTCCGAGCTCGACAAAATCTACGAGCTGGAGGTCGTGGCCATTCCCACCAACCGGCCCCTCTCACGCAAGGAGCACGGCGACGTCGTCTACCGCACCGTCACCGAAAAGCTCGACGCCCTCGTCGAGGAAATCCGCGACCACTCGGAGCGCGGGCGGCCCGTCCTCGTGGGCACCACCAGCATCGAAATGAGCGAGCTGGTCTCGACCAAGCTCGAGCGACGCACGAGCATCCCCCACGAGGTCCTCAACGCCAAGTTCCACCAAAAGGAGGCCGAGATCGTCGCCAAGGCCGGCCAACGCCACCAGGGACGCGACGGAGAGCCCAAGGGCAACGTCACCATCGCCACGAACATGGCGGGGCGCGGCACGGACATCAAGCTGGGCCCGGGGGTGGTCTGGCCGAACTGTTTCGGGCCGTGGGACCTCCAGAAGCAGAGCATCCCCTCCGACTTCGGACACAAGTGCTGCGTCGGGTGCCCCGAGTACGACCCGAAAACCCACTGCGCCCACTGCTTCAAGCCGAAGGTCGACCCGGACTTCCCCCGGCGCGGGCGCTCCGAGTGCATCCAGGACCCGCCTTGCGGCCTGCACGTCGTCGGCACCGAACGCCACGAGGCTCGCCGCATCGACAACCAGCTCCGCGGCCGCGCCGGACGCCAGGGCGACCCCGGCTCCAGCCGATTCTTCCTCTCCCTCGAAGACGACCTCATGCGCATCTTCGCCCGCGACTGGGTCTCCGGAGCCCTCGAAAAGCTCGGCATGGAGGAGGGCATGGCCCTCGAACACCGGTGGCTCTCGCGGGGCATCGCCAACGCCCAGAAGAAGGTCGAGGAGCACAACTTCGACATCCGCAAGCACCTCCTGAAGTACGACGAGGTCATGGACCGCCAGCGGAAAATCTTCTACGGCCGCCGCCAGAACATCCTCGAAGCCGACGACCTCCGGAGCTTCGTCCGCGAACTCCTCATCGAGAGCGTCGATGCCGCCGTCGACTCGACCCTCGACGAGTCCTACAGCCTCGAAACGGTGGCCGAGTGGGCCCGGCGGACCCTCGGCGTCCAGGTCGACCCCCCCCAGCTCGCCGGACGCGACGCCGAGGCCATCGTCGAGTTCCTCCAGGGCCAGGCCCTCCAGGCCGCCCGCGACGCCATCGCCGAGTCCATCGACGAGTTCGTGCCCGAGCCCCTGGAGGACCTCGAAGAGGGCGTCCCCGCCCCGGAACCGGACCACCGGAGCCTCGCCCAGTGGGCCCGGACGCGGCTGGGCGTCGACGTCCGCGAGGGCGACCTCAAACCACTCCGCGCCGATGAGATCAGCGAACGCCTCTTCCAGGCCGCCCAAACACGCGTCCAGGCCGCCGACATCACGCCCGTCGCCGAGTTCCTCCGCCGCGGCTTCCGCGAGGCCGCCCTCGCCGACTGGGCCGCCAAGAAATTCGACATGGACCTCGCCCCCGAGGACCTCCAAGACACGAGCCCCGACGAGGCCCGAGCCCGGCTCCTGGAGAAACTCGACGCCCTCTATGCCGCCAAGGAGCGGGCCTACCCCATCGAGTACGCCATCGAGGAGCACCTGACACCCCAGATCGGTCACGGGGACCAGGACTTCGAGGCCCTCGCCACGTGGGCCTCCCGCTTCTACCTCACGGAGGTCCACCCCCATGACGTCCGCTCGAAGCGGCCGGAGATCGTGCGGGACAAGCTGCTCGAGATCGCCCGCGCGTTCGAGTCCTCCGGACGCCTCGAAGCCGCCGTCGAGGAGGGCCTCCGGGACCACGGGCCCCACGCTCACCCGGAGCAGCCGGAGTCCTGGCGGCCGCTCGTGCAGTGGGCGAAGGAGCGGCTGGGCGTCGAGATCGCCCCGCGCGACCTCGCGCGCGCCCACGCGGGCCGATCCCCCGGCGGCGACGGCGACGCCCAGCCCACCGACGAGCCCCGCGACCGCGTCCGCGACACGCTCTTCGCCCGCGTCCGCGCCGACCGACGCGGACGCATGACCGAACTCGAACGCTACCTCCTCCTCCAGGTCCACGACACGTCCTGGAAGGACCATCTCCTGACGATGGACCACCTGAAGGGGAGCGTGGGCCTCCGCGGCTACGCCCAGCAGGACCCACTCATCGAGTTCAAACGCGAGGGACTCGAGTCCTTCGAACGCATGCTCGATTCCGCCCGCGACAAGTTCACGGACCTCTTCTTCAAGGCCCGATGGGTCCGCCAGGACGCCCTCGCCCGCATCTGGGCGGGCCAGTCGACCGAACACGCCATGGCCGCCTCCGCCTACGAGGCCCGGCGCCGGGCCGCCCTCGAATCGAACCAACAGGCCCAGATGGCCGAAGAGGGCGAGTCCGTCGTCAAAACCATCGTCCGCCACCAGCCCAAGGTCGGCCGCAACGACCCCTGCCCCTGCGGCAGCGGCAAGAAGTACAAGAAATGCTGCGGGGCCCGCGGCTAGGTTCCCTCTGACGAATCCGCCGTCGGCACGAGAGCGAGAGAATTCGTCCCCGCCCGGAGACCCGAAGCAGGCCATGCGTCAATCTCGAATCGTCGATGCACACCCCGCCCGCCCGTGCTTCTCGTGGTACCGCTGGTGGTACTCCTCGCCGCGGTGCCACACGCCGGCCGGCGTGATCTCGGTGACAACCGGACGGTCGAAGCGGCCGGACCCTTCGAGCGCGGCCTTGGAGGCCCGGGCGGCCTCCGCCTGCTCGGGCGTGTGGAAGAAGACGGCCGAACGGTACTGGTCGCCGACGTCGGGGCCCTGGCGGTTCAGGGTCGTGGGGTTGTGGATGGCCCAGAAACGGTCGAGCAGGTCCTTATACGTGACCTTCTCCGGATCGAAGCGGATGCGGACCGCCTCGGCGTGGCCGGTCGACTGTGAGCAGACGTCGCGATACGTCGGAAGCTCGGTGTGCCCGCCCGTGTAGCCGACCTCCGTCTCGACGACGCCCTCGACCTTCCGAAACGCCGCCTCCACGCCCCAGAAACACCCCGCCGCGAACGTCGCGGTCTCGAGCGTCCCATCCGCCTCGGGTCCGTCCCCCTCGCGCAGCGTCTCGCTCATGGTCGCCTCCATCCGCTCCCCGCACCCGGCCGCGGCCACCATCGCCCCCGCCGCCAGGAGCAGCCCGACTCGTCTCGCGTTCATGGGTCCACCTCCCGGCATTCTACGCGCGCCGCCCGGCCGCGAAAAGCCCCCGCCGCCCGGCCGCGATGCCGTTTCTCGCCTCCCCCCCCGGCGAGAAACCGTCGGGGCAGAGCGCTGTGCCGCATGCCGGGGCATCGCTCGGTCCACCGAGCGACCCCGGGGTCGCCGTTTCTTGGACTTCGGCGCCTTGCCGCCGCCGTCGCCGCGCCACCGCCGCATCCCTCGCGGCCCCATCCCCCAAAGCTCCACCAGGCGTGCATGATGTCCGGGGCGCTTCCCATTCATCCTTCGAAACAGGCTTGGAAACGCCCGCCCATGGCGGTATCCTGAACCACCACAGCACCCAAAAGAGGGTTTCCATGGAGGCGTTCATCCTCATTCTGATCAGCGCTGTCTTTCTCTTTGGAGCCAGCGTTGTTGAGGCCGTCAACGCGCTCCGGCAGGAAGTAGCGACCGCCAACAGGCAGACGACGAAGGGATGAAAGGCTGTCGAACGAGGCGATGCCCCCGGAGCGGGCTTCGCCGCGCCGCGGATCGCCATGACATCCGATCTCGCAAGGACGAGGGATGGAGAGAGTGCGAATGAAGACGAAAACTCAGACCCTGTTTAATCAGAATCCCACGATCGCCGATACGTTCACGCCATCGGAATCTGTTGTCGTATGGCCCGGCGACTGTCTTGATCTGCTCAGGTGCATCCCCGATGAATCGCTCCAACTGGTCGTGACTTCGCCGCCCTACAATATCGGCAAAGAGTATGAGAAGAAGCTCCATCTCGATGTGTATCTCGAACAGCAAAGGCAGATCATCACCGAGTGCGTGCGCGCCTTGTCCCCGAAAGGGAGCATTTGCTGGCAGGTTGGCAACTACGTCGACAAAGGAGCGATTATCCCTTTGGACGCCGTCCTCTATCCCATCTTCTCGCGTCTTGGGCTACGAATGCGCAACCGGATCATCTGGCACTTCGAACACGGGCTGCACTGTAGTCGCCGTTTCTCCGGCCGGTACGAAACGATCATTTGGTTCACAAAGTCGGATGCTTATATCTTCAATCTCGATCCCGTTCGCGTACCCCAGAAATACCCCGGGAAGAAGTATTTCAAGGGGCCGAAAGCTGGCCAGTATTCCTGTAACCCGCTCGGCAAGAATCCTGGCGACTTGTGGGTGATTCCGAATGTCAAAAGCAACCATGTCGAGAAAACCGAGCATCCGTGCCAGTTTCCCGTTGAACTGATTGAACGACTGGTACTCTCTCTTACAAACGAAAACGATTGGGTATTTGATCCATTCCTTGGGACGGGCACGTCCGTCATCGCTGCCATTCGTCATCGGCGCCGAGGCGCCGGTGCAGAGACCGTCCCGAAATACGTCGATCTTGCACGAGATCGCATTCGGCAGGAAATCGAAGGCACGTTGCGAACTCGCCCTATGGACAGGCCCGTCTATGACCCTGTCGAAAACGGGAACAGCCTTACAGCGGCGCCTTGGGATAAGGAGGATTCCGCCCAGATGACATTGCCCGAAAAGGGCCCGACGCACGAAAAGAGACGCCCATGAAGATTGCCCAGACCTATTCCCATCTCAATGGTCGCGAGTTTCTTCTCGTTCACAAGCCACGGCTTTGGGAAGAGATGGAAGCCGTCATAGCTGCCGTGGATGCCCACAAGTGCCGAACCAAAGTCTCCAAAGAAAAGACCATGAAGGGCAAACTTCTATTCAGCCCTATTGACATGAATGCTGCGTTTAATCGCCTCCTGCGGAAACAATCCTGGGGCGAAAGCCGAGTGAGCTACTGGGTCACCAAGAGCGAAAAGCTCATCCGCAAGACGCTTGCAATGTCAGCGGAAGAACAAAAGCGGGAGATAGAAGCCGCCGGCGAGACACCCATCTTCAGCTACAACCAGACTGATTTCGTTAAGGATCGCGTGGCCGTTGAGGTCCAGTTCGGAAAGTATGCCTTCGTTGCATACGATCTGTTTGTTAAACATCTCGCCTTCTATGTTGGCGATCGGATTGACGTAGGAATCGAAATTCTTCCGATGAAATCCCTTCAAAGCCAGATGAGTTCCGGAGTGGCCTACTATGAAGGGGAATTTTACAACGTTGTTCGTCAAGGCCGAGGCGTGCCGGCGGTCCCCCTCGTACTGATTGGTATTGAGGCATGACTGCATTGAGACCTACCAAGACGCTCCGCCGGACGGCAATTCCGCTGCACGCCATGGCCGCCGGTGAGCCTGGTCCTCCGATCACGGCCATCTCTTCCTCGGCCTGCAGACGAAGCCGAGGCGGCGGCAAGCCCCCGCCGTCCGGGAAACGGCCCGCGTCGAACCGCGCCTCTGGCATCTTCGCATGCGGCACCCTGTATATGCCAGTACTTCGGTGATCGCGGCGGCCCTAAGACCCGCCGCGCCGACACGGGCCGCGCGAAGGGACGCGGATGCCCTCGTGGTATGCCACGCATCTGCATACGCGCCGCGCCGCCGGGCCCGGCGAGGCGAATGTCGGAAAACGCGTCACGGCTTTCGCCCTAGGCGTCCGGAGTCGGCCCCGGCCGCGCGAACGCAGACACTTGGAGCTTCGTACATGCGCGCGCGAACCGAACGAGGCCGGTTGTCGCAAAAGCAGAAATGCGGTGACGCAAAAGCTAACATTTCGGCCGCGGGAAGGGGTGAAGAGACGCAAAGTTCGGGCAAAAAAGGGGGGCAAAAGGGCGCGAAAAGGTCCCCGGTACCCCCCCACTACCCCCCGAAAAGTCGCAAAAAGTGTGTCGCTTAGGGATAAACCGTTT
>CAYWVR010000032.1:0-36687 GCA_964461715.1 uncultured Anaerolineales bacterium | reverse complement strand
GATGCGGCCGCGCCGGGCCCGTCCCGTGGAAAGCTCGGGCTGCGCGGCCGGGGAGGTCACAGCCATGTTGTCCCGACGCAACTTCTCTCTCGTTCTCACCGCCGTTTCGGTTCTGGCCCTGGCGGCGGGCCCGGTGGGGGCCCTCGGACCCACGCCGCCTTCCTGGAAACCACGGGAGGAGATCACCGACGACGCGGAGCCCAACGAGCACCACGGGGCTGACCGCATCCTCGCCTACGACCACCATGGAAAGCCGGGCGTAGCCTACATCGACGGGGACGGCGAGACGGTGAAGTTCGCCCGGCGGCTGCCGGTCCTGGGATGGCAGACGACGACCATCGTCGACTCGTACCTCTATGCCCGCCATCCCTCGCTGGCCTTCGACCGCTACGAGCGACCCGCCGTCAGCGCCTACACGAACGTCGGCGGTCTGGAGAAGGGCGTCACCTGCACCCGCTTCGACGGGGCCGCCTGGTCGCGCGGGGTCCTTGACACCGGGGCCACGAAATACAGCTACACGTCGATCGCCTTCGACCTCTACGGGCGGGCCGCCATCGCCTACGAGGAGACGGCCGGACCGGCCAGCCGACTGACCTACTGCATGGACACCGACAACGACGGCGACTGGGCCGACGAGACCCCCGAGACCGTCTCCTGGAGCGAGCCCGGCCGGTACGCCACCCTCGCCTTCGACCCGGCGAACGTCCCGATAATCGCCCACGAGGGGGCTGCGCCGGACGAGATTTGCCTGAGCGTCGGGAACCCGGAGGTCGGCTGGGCCACCCAGACGGTACTCACGGCCGCAAGGCGGCCCTCTCTCGCCATCAACCCCGTCACGGGTTATCCCGCCATCGCCTGCACCGACAACGACCTCAAGACGCTCATCTACACCGAGTACAACGGTGCCGCGTGGAACACCGTCTATTCCGGAAGCCCCTACGCGAACCAGTTCGGCGACGTCTCGCTCGCCTTCGACCCGGCCGACGGCCACCCGGCCATCGCGTACTACGAGGACGAGTCAGGGGGCAGCCCGCTCGACGACGAGGGCGGCATGCTTCGCCTCGCGTGGTTCGACGGGGACAGCTGGCAGACCCAGACGGTCGATTACGTTGGCGATGTCGGCCAACGCCCCTCGATCGCGTTCAACGAGTACGGCACCGGGTGGCCGGGCATCGCCTACTTCGACTCGACCGACGCCCTCTACTACATCGAGGATCCGCCGATGGGGCTGCCGGAGCCGGCGACGCTCGCGCTCGTGGCCGCCGGGGCTGCCGGGCTGGCGCTTCGGCCCGGAAAGAAAGACCGGAGGGCGGCATGAGGATCCGATACGTCATCCTGGCGAGCCTCACCCTCGCGCTGGCCGCCGGGCATGCGTGCGGCACCGGCGCGCCGGCGGGGCCGTTCTACGTCTCGGACCTCTACGCCGGCACGCTCCACGTCCTGCGCGATTTGAACAGCGACGGCGACGCCCTCGACGCCGGCGAACGGCTCCTCTGGGCGGACGGCCTGGGCTACGCCGCCGACGCCGTAACCGATGGCCGCTTCATCTATGTCGCCGGTTCCGCCAACAATGTGATCCGCCGCCTGTACGACATCAACGGTGACGGCGACGCCCTCGATGTCGGCGAGTCGATCGTCTGGGCCGACCTGGGACCGGGACCGTATCCCGGCGGCCTCGCCAGCGGACCGGGCGGCGTGGTCTACGCGACGCACTCGGGGGGCGTGGTCCTGAGGCTGGCGGACCTGAACGGCGACGGCGATGCCCTCGATACGGGCGAGAGCATCCCCTATGCCGACGGTCTGGACTGCGCGTCGCCCCTGCTGCTTCAGCGCAACGGCACCCTCCTCACGGGCAGCCAGCAGATGCACCGGCTGGTCGACCTGAACGGGGACAGCGACGCCTTGGACACTGGCGAGAACGTCCTCTACACCCCCGCCCCCGGCACGCCCGACCGCCAGGTCGTCACCTCCTGCCTCGGGCTCCTCGGCGACGGCTCGGACGGAGCCTTCGCCTCGAGCGGCGACACCATCTACCGCGTCCGCGACCTCACCGGCGACGGCGACGCCATGGACCTCGTCGAGGTCCTTTCCTACGCGGACGCCGTTTACGGCGGGATCGGCGGCCCCCGGGGCCTGGCGCCCTACCCCGGCGGGCCCTTCCTCGTGGCCGACGATTCCGTCCAGGGCGTCTGTCTCGTCCGCGACTCCAACGGCGACGGCGACGCCCTCGACCTCGGCGAGGCCGTCCTCTACGCGGACGCCCCCGGCAACCCCCAGGCCGTCGTGAACCTCCCCGACCCCGGCACGTTCGGCTACAATAACGTCACCCTCGTCGCCGGCGACGGGAACTGGAACATGACCTGGGACGCCCCCTTCGTCTCCTACGGCGACGACGCCGCGCTCGGCACCCAGCGCCTCGCCGCGGCCCTCGCCGACGGCGCGACGAGCGTCTCGACCGGCGCGGGCGGCTACAACCGCGAGGCCGGCGACCTGACCCTGGCTACCCCCCTCGACTACGACGGCTCGGGCCCCTCGGGCCTCGAGCTGCGGGCCTGCGGAAACGTCGCTATCGCCGCGCCGATCTCGTCGGCCACGCCCTACGACGACGGGCTCGCCCTCCGCCTCGTCGCCGACGCCGAGGGCGACAACACAGGACAGATCGAGATCCACGCGCCGGTCGTCAATTACAGCGGCACGGTCACGGCCTCCGGCACCGACTTCTGGCTCACGAGCGGGGGCATCTGGGCCGCCGCGGCCGAGGTCGCGTGCCCCGGTCAGGCCTACGTCATGAGCACGCTCTCGGCCACAAGCGTCGAAGTCGTCGCCTCGACCACCCGAATCTACCAGGGGGGCAACCTCGAGTGCGCCACGGGCACGGTGACGGGCGATCTTCAGGTCGACGACGGCGGCCGCATCCTGTGCGCGGGTGGCACGTTGGACGTCGCGTCGCCCGGCCCGTGGAGCCAGGCCGGCGAGATCGAGCTGGCCGACGCCACCCTCACCGGGAGCCCGGTTCAGCTGGTCGGGGGCATGATCGGGCGCGGCACGAGCACCGTGAGCACCGATGTGGAAGGCGTCGCGGCGCCCTGGATCGATTGCCCCGATGCCGCCGATCATCTCTTCCTGGACGGGGCCTTCGCCCTGGTCGACTTCGCGTCGCTGACCAAGAGCGGCGACGGGACGCTCACGATCCGCGGCCCCCAGGACCACGGGGTGGATTCGTGGCTTTGGGTCGGCGGCGGGATTGTGAACCTCGATTCCGACGCCGGGGCGACCGGGGCAGACCTCTCGCTCTACGTCGAGACGGCCGTCGTCCACTTCGGCCACAACCAGCACCTCGACGCCCTGGAGATCGGCCCGAACGGTCAGGTGGTCTTCTCCGGGGCAAGCGAGGTCGTCGTCAACGAGCTGATCATCGCCGGGATGCCTCTCGGCCCCGCGACGTTGACCCCCGAGCCCGCCACACTGGCCCTCGTGGCTGCCGGAGGGGTCCCCCTTCTGGGCCGGCGGCGCCTTCGGGGTTGATTCTCGGACTCCCCGACGCCACAATGCATCGTCGATGAATCGGAATCTGCCCAACCGGACCTGCCGCACCTTCCCGGCCCACCGTCTGAAGCCGTACGACTGACCCCCCTGGCCTCGCCCGTCCCCTTTCGTCCGTCTCCCGCGCCCCCGGCGCCAGCGCTTCCCGAAGAGGTCCCATGAGCCGCCACGAAATCCGAAACGTCGCCATCATCGCCCACGTCGACCACGGCAAAACCACCCTCGTCGACGCCCTGCTCCGTCAGTGCGGCCAGTTCCGCGACGGCGAGCTCAAGGGCGCGTGCATCTTGGACTCCAACCCCCTCGAGCGGGAGCGCGGCATCACGATCCTCTCGAAGCTCTGCGCGATCCGGTACGTAGACCCCGAGGGCCGGGCCTGTCGCATCAACGTCATCGACACCCCCGGCCACGCCGACTTCGGCGGCGAGGTCGAGCGGGTCCTGCGGATGGCCGACGGGTGCCTTCTCCTGGTCGACGCCGTCGAGGGCGTCATGCCGCAGACGCGGTACGTCCTCAGCAAGGCCCTCGAGGCGAAGCTCGCCCCCATCGTCGTCGTCAACAAGATGGACCGCCCCCAGCGGCGGACCGACGAGGTTGTCACCGAGGTCTTCGACCTCCTGGTGGACCTCGGGGCCGACGACCATGCGCTCGATTTCCCGGTCGTCTACTCGTCGGGCCGCGAGGGCTGGGCGGAGCTCGATCCGCCGGCCGACCCGGCGTCGCACCGCGGGACGATCCGACCGCTCTTCGACGCGATCGTCGCCCACGTGCCGCAGCCCGAGGTCGACTCCGGCGCGCCGCTTCAGATGCTCGTGACGACGCTCGACTGGGACGATTACGTCGGCCGTATCGGCATCGGCCGCGTCTTCGCCGGGACGCTGCGCGCCGGGGCCGAGGTCATGGCAATCGACCGCCACGGCGACCGGAACGTCCGCCAGGTCGGGCGGCTGCTTCGCTACGAGGGCCTCGCGCGGCAAGCGGTCGAGACAATCGAGGCGGGGGACCTCGGAGCGGTCGTCGGCCTGGAGGCCGTCGAGATCGGTGACACGCTCACCGACCCGGCCGACCCGCGTCCCCTGCCGCCCGTGCACCTCGATGAGCCGACGCTGCACATGACGTTTCGCATCAACGACGGCCCGTTCGCCGGGCGGGAGGGCCGGTTCGTCACGAGCCGCCACCTTCGCGAGCGGCTCGAGAAGGAGCTGCGGTCGAACGTCGCCCTGCGCGTCGCGCCGGGGGCCACGCGCGACGAGTTCGAGGTCTCGGGGCGAGGCCTGCTGCACCTCGGAATCCTCCTCGAGAACATGCGGCGGGAGGGGTACGAGCTGGCGGTCGGTAAGCCCCGCGTCATCTACCGCGAATCGGGCGGCCACCGGACCGA
Organism: uncultured Anaerolineales bacterium; assembly: GCA_964461715.1. Lineage (GTDB taxonomy): Bacteria > Planctomycetota > Phycisphaerae > FEN-1346 > FEN-1346 > CAYWVR01. The sequence goes on along the minus strand of CAYWVR010000032.1, from coordinate 31,763 downwards.
GCCGATGGAGTGTCTCGTCGTCGACGTGCCGCGCGACGCGCTCGGGCCCGTCATGCAGCAGCTCGGGGACCGACGGGGCGAGCTCGTAAAGATGGCGACGCGCGGGGACCTGGTGCACGCGGAGTTCGTCGTCCCCGCGCGGGGCCTCATCGGACTTCGGACGCGGCTCCTGGCGGCGACGGCCGGCGAGGCGATCATGCACCATGTCTTCTCGCATTACGACCGCGTCCGCGGGCCGATCGCCGGACGGACGACGGGCGTCATGGTGGCCCTCGAAACGGGCCGCGTCACGGCCCACGCCCTCGAGCAGCTCGCGAACCGGGGGGTGATGTTCGTCGAGCCGGGCGAGGAGGTCTACGAGGGCCAAATCGTCGGCGAGACCGGCAAGGACGAGGACATCGGCGTGAACGTGACGCGCCAGAAGAAGCTGACGAACATGCGGGCGTCGACGAAGGAGGCGACGGTGGTGCTGAAGGCCCCGCGTCGCCTGGAGCTGGAGGCGGCCCTGGAGTACCTGGAGGACGACGAACTGGTGGAGCTGACGCCCGCGTCGATCCGCCTCCGCAAGCGGCACTTGAAGGAGATCGATCGCCGCCGCCAGGCGCGGCGGGTGGCCGCGGCGGAGGAGGTCTCGTCATGATGTTCTGATGGAACGCGCGCCCCGGCCCGACGCGCGCGACCCTGCCCACGCAAAGGCGGCGTGGGCATGCCACCCGAAGCGCGCGCCTTGACATGGGGGGCATGGCCACGCCGTATCGCGTGGTCATACGCCGCGAGGCGCGCGAGCGCCAGGCGCCTGAAAGCGCCCCGCCGCCGCGGGAAATGCGTTGACAGCCGGTCAGAAAAGGCGATAGGATAGCGGCCTGTCGGCGGCATGAGGAGACGCGGCGCATGGGACTCGGATCGACGCACGGGGCCGGCACGTTCGCCCGCGCCCCGCGTCCGTCCCGGCCCCGACGCAGGGGCATTTCCCCGTTGCCGGGTGCCGCCGACTGACGTTCCCACGTTTTCTTACGATCCAGCGGCCCTGGCCCTCCGGAGCGACGCGGAGCCAGGGCGTTTTGCTTTACACGAAAAGGGCCATCCGATGGCGAAAAGCGCCTACAAGAACACGCTGAAGCTCCCGCAGACCGAATTCCCGATGAAAGCGAACCTGGTCCAGCGCGAGCCGGACCTCCGCCGCCGATGGGCCGAGGAGAACCTCTACGGCCGCATCCGGGCCGCCGACCATCCCAAGGGCCGCTACGTCCTCCACGACGGACCGCCCTACGCCAACGGCGACATCCACATCGGCACCGGCACCAACAAGATTCTCAAGGACCTCGTCGTCAAGTTCAAGACGATGCAGGGCTATGACGCCCCGTTCATCCCCGGGTGGGACTGTCACGGCCAGCCCATCGAGCACAAGGTCCGCTCGGAGCTGGGGCCGGAGAAGGCCGACGCCCTCGGGCCGACCGAAATCCGGGCCCGATGCGAGGCCTACGCCCGCACCTACGTCGAGCGCCAGGCCGAGCAGTTCAAGCTCCTGGGCGTCCTGGGCCGTTTCGAGGACCCGTACGTGACAATGGCCCCGGCCTACGAGGAGCGGGAGATGCAGGTCCTCGCGAACCTCGCCGACGAGGGGCTTATCTATCGCCGGCGGCGGGCCATCCACTGGTGCGCAAGCTGCCGCACGGCCCTCGCGGAAGCCGAGTTGGAGTACGCCGACGACGAGGGCCCCAGCATCTACGTCCTCTTCGGCCTGGCGGACGAGTCGGCCGCCCGGCTGCCCGAACCGCTCGCGGGGCGACACGTGCACCTGATGATCTGGACGACGACCCCCTGGACCCTCCCGGCAAACCTCGCCGTTGCGGTCCACCCGTCGTTCCGGTACGCGGCCATCCGCTATACGGACAAGAAAGGCAAGGAACGCCTCGCCTTCGTCGCCGAGGAGTTGGTCGAGACCGTAACCGCCGCGGCAGGCCTTACGGACGCCCAAACGCTGGCCGTCCTGACGGGGGCCGAGATGGAGGGCCTCAAATACGCGCACCCCTTCATGGGCCCCCCCGAGGGCGACGACGACCATCGTCGCCTCATCGCCGATGCCACCATGGTGACGCTGGAGGAGGGCACGGGCCTCGTCCACTCCGCCCCCGGCCACGGCCGCGAGGACAACCTGATGGGCGTGCGAGCGGGGCTGGCGGTCTACAGCCCCGTCGATGGCGAGGGACGCATGGACGAAACGGTCCCGGACTGGCTCCAGGGCCGCACCGTCTGGGAGGCCAATCCGCTCGTGATGGGCCGGTTGATCGATTCCGGCCACCTCGTGCACGAGGGCGCCTCCACCCACCGCTACCCGCACTGCTGGCGCTGCCGCGAGCCGGTCATCTTCCGGGCGACGGAGCAGTGGTTCGTCTCGCTCGACAAGGGCGACGAGGGGAAGAGCCTCCGCCAGCGGGCCTTGGAGGCCGTGGGCGGGGTCCAATGGGTCCCGGCCTCGAGCGAGGCCCGCATCCGGGCGATGATCGAAACCCGCCCCGACTGGTGCATCAGCCGCCAGAAGGTCTGGGACGTGCCCATCCCAGCCCTTTACTGCGAGGAATGTGGCGAGGCGGTCCTGACGGGCGACATGATGCGGGCCGCCGGGGCCCTGTTCGGGAAGAAGGGCTCCAGCGCCTGGTACGAGACCTCCGTCGAGGAAATCTTCGACGAGGTGCCCTCCTGCCCCTCGTGCGGCGGACGCCGGTGGCGCAAGGAGACGGACGTCTTCGATGTCTGGCTCGACTCGGGGGCCAGTTGGGCCAGCGTCTGCGAGGCCGAGGGTCTGGGCATGCCGGTCGAGCTCTATTTCGAGGGCTCCGACCAGCACCGCGGGTGGTTCCAGTCGAGCTTGATCCTAGGCGTGGTGGCCCGGGGCCAGCCCCCCTACCGCACGTGCATCACCCACGGCTGGGTGATGGACGAGGAGGGGCGAAAAATGTCCAAGAGCCTCGGCAACGTCGTCAGCGTCCTGGACGAAGTCAACCGGCTCGGGGCGGACGTGGTGCGTCTGTGGGCCTCCAGCGTCGATTACAGCGTCGACATGCGGGCCTCCGACCACCTCATCGCCAAGCTCCAGGACGCCTATCGCAAGATCCGAAACACCCTCCGGTTCCTCCTCGGCAACCTGGCGGACTTCGACCCGAAGGCCGACGCCGTCGCCGGCGAGGCCATGCAGGAGATCGACCGGTGGCTCCTGGCGCGGGCGCAGCAGATTATCGAGGACGTCACGGCCGCCATGGACGCGTTCCAGTTCCACCGCGTCTACCAGCTCGTCCACGCCTTCTGCGTGACGGACCTCTCGGCCTTCTACCTGGACGTGCAGAAGGACGTGCTCTATTGCGACCCGGCCGACGGCCCCCGCCGCCGAAGCGCCCAGACGGCCATGGCCCGGGTGGCGGACGTGCTGGTGCGGCTGCTGGCTCCGGTGCTGGTGCACACGGCAGAGGAGGCGTGGGGGTTCCTGCCCCCGGCGGCCGAGGGAGCGCGGCCGGAGAGCGTACACCTGGCCCGATGGCCGGAGGTGGACGTCAAGCTCCTCGACGAGGAGTTGCTGGCCCGTTGGACATACCTGGCGGAGGTCCGGCGCGACGCCTACGCCCTCCTCGAGCGGTTCCGCCAGACGGGCAAGTTCGCGAAGCACACGGAGGCGCGCGTGGCCCTGGCCCCGGCCGAGGCATCCGAGCTGGAGGCCCTGCGGGAGGTGGGGGCCGAGCATCTGGCGGGGCTGCTGCTGGTCTCGGAGCTGGTCCTCGCGACACCCGAGGAGGCCGAGGCCATGGACGGCGAGCGCGTCGCGGGCCCCGAGGCCGAGGTCGAGCGGTTCGCCTGGGCGGTCCTGCTTCCCCAGACCTATGCCCGTTGCGAGCGATGCTGGAACTTCAGGCCCACCGTGGGTCGGGGAGAACCTGAGGACCTTTGCGCAAGATGTGCCGAGGCCGTGACTTGGCATTAGAAAAGGGGTGCCCCCATGACCACGCAAGAAACGATGGACCTCTTCAAGCAGTACGTCACCGCCAACTACACCCGCCTCCCCCTCGTCGCGGTGCGCGGCGAGGGCCCCTACCTCTGGGACGCGGACGGGAAGCGGTACCTGGACCTCTTCAGCGGCTGGGCCGTCACGGCCCTCGGCCATTGCCACCCGCGCCTGGTCGAGGCCCTCTGCGCGCAGGCCCGTACGCTCCTCTACATGCCCAACACGTGGTACACCGAGCCCCAAGGCCGCCTCGCCAAGCACATCGCCGAGACCGGCTTCGGCGGCAAGACCTTCTTCTGCAACTCCGGGGCCGAGGCCAACGAGGGAGCCTTGAAGCTGGCCCGGCTGGCCACGGCGAAGGAGAAGTACAAGGTCATCTCCTTCGAGGACTCCTTCCACGGCCGCACCTTCGCCGCCATCACCGCCACCGGCCAACCCAAGTACCAGCAAGGGTTTGCGCCGCTCGTGCCGGGCTTCATGTACGCCCCCCTGAACGATTTCGAGGCCGTCGAGACCCTCGCCGACGACGAGACCTGCGCCGTCATCGTCGAGCCCATTCAGGGCGAGGGCGGCGTTCATGTCGCCCGGGCCGAGTTCCTCCGCAGCCTCCGCGACCTCTGCGACCAGCGCGGCATGATGCTCATCTTCGACGAGGTCCAGACCGGCGTGGGCCGCTGCGGCACGTGGTGGGGCTGGCAGACCGCCGACGTCCGACCCGACATCATGACCATGGCCAAGCAACTGGGCGGCGGGGTCGCCATCGGGGCCCTTTGCGCCCGCGACGAGGTCGCCGAGCACCTTAAGCCCGGCACCCACGCCTCGACCTTCGGCGGGAACCCCCTCGCCGCCGCCGCCGGATGCGCCGTCTTCGAGACCATCCGCGACGAGAACCTCCTCGACAACTGCCGCCAGATGGGCGCTTATCTCAAGCAGAAGCTCCTCGAAATGAAGCAGGAGGTGCCCCTCATCAGCGAAGTACGGGGCGCGGGGCTCATGGTCGGGGCGGAGCTCACGGAGAACGGGGCCGGCATCGTAGCGGCGTGCCTGGAGCGGGGCCTGCACGTCAACTGCACCCACGAGACGGTCCTGCGGATCATGCCGCCCCTGACGATCACTCGCGAGCAGATCGACGAGGGCCTGGCCATCCTCGGCGACGTCCTCAAGAACCCGCCCGCCGCCAATTGACCCCCGAGCGCCGGCAACGTACCATCCCTGAGGCGAGGGAGCCGAGGAGACGCGACGTGTCGAGGCCCGACGGACGAAAACCCGATGCCTTGCGCCCCGTGCGGTTAACGGTCGACTTCATCTCGTCTGCCGACGGATCGGTTCTGGTGGAGCTGGGGCGGACGCGGGTAGTCTGCACGGCCACGCTCGACTCCCGGCCGCCCCGCTGGCTGGAGGGCCGAGGCACGGGCTGGGTGACGGCCGAGTACGGCATGCTCCCCGCCTCGGGGGGCCGGCGGATCCGCCGCCCCGGGCCCGGCGGCGAAAGCAGCCGTTCCGCCGAGATCCGCCGCCTCATCGGACGGGCCCTGCGGGCCACGACGGACCTTGCGGCCCTGGGCGCGAACACGATCATCGTCGATTGCGACGTCCTGGAGGCCGACGGAGGCACCCGCACCGCCTCCATCACCGGCGGGTGGGTGGCCCTGGCCCGGGCCGTCGACCGGGCCCGAGCCGACCGACGTCTCCCCGGCGACAGCCCCGACCCCGTGGGCGACCCGGTCGTGGCCGTCAGTTGCGGGATCGTCGAGGGCGAGGCCCGGCTCGACCTGGAGTACGTCGAGGACTCGGCCGCCGAGGTCGACATGAACGTCGCCATGACCCCCGCCGGCCGCCTCATCGAGGTCCAGGCCTCCGGCGAGGAGGCGACGTTCAGCCAGGCCCAGCTCGCGCGACTCCTGAAGCTGGCCCGCGCCGGCGGCGCCCGTCTGGGCAACGAGCAGCGCCGCGCGCGCCGGGCCTAGGGCTTCATGACGTTCGGTTTCTGGAAGCAGGCGTTTTCGGTCGGCACCTCCACCGGGGCAACGCAGACCGGAGGGAGGGGGATCATGAGCAAGAAGCGCCTCGCGCGGCTGACGAAGGAGGAACGGGGCGATCTGCGAGCTCCGGTCAAGAAGGGCAAGGCGTTGACCTACAAGATCAAGCACGCCAACATCTTGCTCACGACCGACGCCGAACGCTTCACCGCAAGGTGGCCGCTTGGCAACGCGACCGCAACCGGCGGCAATGCGGAGTCGATGGGCACTTCACGACCGACGACGCCCGCATCAAACTGAACCGCCTGTGCCCACAGGGCCAAATGTCATGGACTACCAGCCATGGCCATGAAGTGCCCGACCTGCAAGATCCCCCTCTGCCGCATCGACTATGAGGGTCTGCCCGTCCACACGTGCCCGGACTGCGGCGGGACGCTGGTGCCGGCCCCGCGGTTGGCGTCCATCCAGGACCGGCGCGTCATCGAGTGGACCGACGAGCGCCGGCGCGAGGCCGTCGCCGAGGCCAACCTCGCCGACCGCCCTGAGCCCATCCGTTGCCCGCTCTGCTCCTTGCGGATGGGCAAGCGGCTCATCGCGTTCGGCAAGGCGGGCCTCCGGCTGGACGTCTGCGACGACTGCGAGGCCACGTGGTTCGACCGCGGCGAGCTGGAGCTGGCCCAAGTCTTCCAAGAGGATCACGAGGACACGCTGGATCCGGACCTTCGGGCGCGACGGGCCGCAGCCCTCCTTCAGTTCGAGGAGCAGGTCCGCCACGATCGTCGCGAGTTTCACCAGACCCTCGGGAACCTGATCCCGAAACAGGTCGACGTCTCGTTCACGGCCGGGGACATGGCACGGGCGGCGCTATCGGTGGTGGACGCGCTCCGCAGGCGTGGGGCGGCGGATCTGGTTCCGTCGCCGCAGCTCCAAGCCGCGCCCCCGTCCGGCCGGCACCGCCCCCCCTCCCCGTTCGCGGCCCCCTCGCTCCGCGCCGAACCGCCCGCGCGCCGGCGCGAGCGGTCCCCGCGCCGCGTCGTGCCGCGCCGCGATTCCAAACCGCTCCCCGGCCTGGAGGGGCACGAGAAGCGGGAGCAGTGGATGTTGGGCATGGGCTTGGTTTTACTCCTTGCGTTTCTGGTGCTGCTCCTGGTTTACTATCTCTGACCGTGGATACAGGGGGACGAACAATGCTCGCACGGATGACGCATGTCTCGGCCGCGCTCCTCGGGCTCGCGGGCCTGCTGCTCGCCGCCGACCCGCCGTCCGAGCCGCCGTCCGAGCCGCCCGGCCCGAAGGTCGGCGACCCGGCGCCGGAGATTCAGGCGGGGTACTGGGTGAACTCGCCGCCCCTCCGCCTCGAGGCCCTGCGGGGCCGGATCGTCATCGTCGAGTTCTGGGCCACGTGGTGTCCCCCCTGCCGCACCTCCATCCCCCACCTCAACAAGCTCCACCAGACGTACGGCAAGCAGGGCGTCGTCATCGTGGGCCTGACGCGCGAGCCGGCCGACCGCGTCAAGCCGTTCGCCCGCGAGATCGGCATGGCCTATCCCGTGGGCGGTGATTCGCAGTCGGGCGGGGCCTACGGGGTGCGCGGCATTCCGCACGCGTTCATCGTCGATCCGTCGGGGAAGGTCGTCTGGCGCGGACACCCGATGGCGAACCTGGACGAGGCCCTCGAGGCCCAGATCGAGAAGACGCCGCCCACCATGATGACCGCCAAGGAGAAGGCCGTCGCCCTGGCGATGCTCGACCGGGCCGATGCGGCCCTGGCCGAGGACGACCTCGCCAAGGCCGCCGGCGTTCTGGCGAAGGTCGAGCGTCCCGACGACGATCCCGCCGTCCGCAAACGCTTCGCCGAGACCCGGGCCGCCCTCACGGAACGGGTCGAGCAGGCGATCGCGGAGGCCGAAAAGAAGATCGAGGCCAAGGCATTCTACGACGCCGCCGCAGCCCTCTCGCGCCTCATGAAGGCCACTGCCGGCACGGAGGCGAGCGCCAAGGCGAAGGCGCGGCTCGAAGCGCTCCTTGCCGACCCGGAGGCCCGGGCCGCCATCGAAACGACGCGCCGCCAGGCCGCCGCCGATGCCCTCCTCGCCCAAGCCCCCACCGACGACCCCCTCGCCCGCATCAAGGTCCTCGACCAGGTCGCCGCCCGCTATCCCGCGACGCCCGCCGGCGCCAAGGCCGCCGAGGAAGCCGCCGCCATGCGGGCCAACCCGGAGACCGCCCGCCGTCTCCGCGAGGCCGCCGCCGCGGCCGACTGCACGAGCTGGCTCGCCATGGCCCGCAACTTCATCAAGGCGGACCTGCCGGAGAAGGCACGGCCGTACCTGGAGAAGATTCTGGAGACCTACGGCGACACGAGCTTCGCCGCCGAGGCCAGGGAATTACTCGCGACGCTGCCGAAGCAGTAGCGCGCGTTCAGTCCGCCCGGGCCGACGCATCCTCGCTCGCCTCGAGCGCCTCCAGACACGCCCGCGCCCGCCGCGCCGGATACGACTCCGGTAGCGCCGCCACCACCCGCTCCAGCATGTCCCGCCGCAAGCGGATACGGTCGAGCCATTCCCGATGCGCCGACGCCGGCGACTGAATCGGCGTGAAATAGACCATCATGCGGCCATCCTGGTCACCGACGCCCGCGCCCACGTCGATCGCGTAGGACGGCGTGTAGAACGTGCCGCTCGAACGGAATACCATCGTCATGCCCTTCATCATCCGCGCCCGCGTCGGGAGCGGCACGAAAGGGGCCGTGTGCTCGCCCACCGTGAGCGGCGTCCCCGGGCGCGGCGTAAAGCCCGCCAGGCGGCCCCCTTCGAGCGCCAGGCCCTCGGCGTCAACGGCGTGGATCGCGCGGTTCCAGGAGGGGGTGTGGCCCTCGCCCTCGACCCACGCGCCACCCGCGTGCATGAGCGTCAGGAAGAGGGCTCGCGCGGCCGGGCGAAGAGTTTCTCGTCCGCCTCCCCGGGCCGCATGCGCGTCGTGTCGTCGGGGGTGGGCATGCGCCCCGGCCGACGGTCGCCGGCGAACTCCTCGAACCGCAGCTCCAGCACGCGGCGGTTCTCGCCGAGGCGAGCCTCGAGCGTGAACGTGTGCGGGCTGGGGAAAAGGCGCTTCCGCCCGCCCAGGCTCCAGTTCATGACCGCCCGGCGCTGGGCCTTGAGCATCGAGTGCATGTTCTCGCCCTCGCCGTAGTCGCGGTGGGGGTTGACGCGGCCGATCTGGGCGGTGACCGTGCCCCGGAGCGTCCGCCCGTCCCACGCGAGACCCGCCGGGTCGATGCCCTCGACCGAGAGCCGCCGCTGGAACCGCCCGTTGACGGTCTGGAGGCCGGGCCGCGTCCACCCGTCGCCGAGACGAAAGAAGGAGAGGACCGCGTGCTCGCGGCGGTTCGCACGAACCGGTCCGGCCGCGTCGAGGGTTCCAAGGATGGGGCATTCGCGCCCGAAAGCGGCGGAAGGCGCCGCATGAGGCGTCCGAGAGTCCGCGCCCTTGTCCTGGGGGTCACGGCGATGCTGTGGGCGGCAGGGGCCGCGCGGGGCCACGTCGATGCGGCCCGGCCGCGCCTGGCGCAGCTCCTGGAGGAGCGGCCCGGCAGGTTTGAGGCCCGGTCCGCGAGGCTGATCCTCGCTGCCCTGGACGAGACGAAGTGAACCGCTTTTACGGGAGATGATCCATGAATCGAAGCGTCCGACGCGTTCTGCTCCTTTCCCTCGCCCTCCTTTTCGCCGCCCCCGCGCTCGCCGCGAGTCCCGCAGAGGTCGAGCACCCGTTCCTCCTATGGACGAAGAAGGACCTGGCCGCCGTGCGCCGGCGGATCGAGACCGACCCCTGGGCCCGCGAGGCCTACGAGCAGATGGAAACCGGCGACGGGCGCAGCGTCAACAGAGAGCTCCGCGACCTCTTCCGCTGGGCCGTCATGGGCGACGAGGGGGCAGGGGCGGCGGCGAAGAAGCGGCTCGTCGGACTCCTCGGCCGCAAGCACCCCTTCGGGGCGGCCATGCAGTGGCGGGTCCTGGCGTATGACCTCCTCTACGACGAGCTCTCCGAGAAGGAGCGCGCCGACCTGGAGGCCATCTTCCGCGAATACATCCGCTACGCCATCCAGCCGGGCGGCACGGCCGACACGAGCGTCTATAACGATGAAAAGAACTATTCCCGCTACGACGGCGAGGGCGGACGCTACACCCGCACCAACTGGCTCCCCAACATCATCTTCCCCTGGAAGCTGAGCGCGAACCTCATGGCCGCGGCCCTGCGCGACGAGGCCCTCATCCGCGAGACGTGGGACACCCACGGCAGCATCCGGTGGTACCTGGACGAGTACCTCGGCGACCACGGCTTCTACTTCGAGGAGTTCAGCAAGATGGGTTCGACGCCGGGGGCCCTCCTTCTCTACGGCACCGCCGTGCGGAACCTGGGCCTGGAGGAGCTTGGATTCGGCTATCGCGGCAAGGGCGGGGCCACGATTCGCGGGCACATCGAGTCCGTCATGCACTTCACGTTCCCGGGCGTCGACACGGGCGCCGAGCGGTGGCGTTTCGAGCGGATGAGCGCGGGCGACGTGCGGCCGTGGCTGCCCTTCGCCGACGCCACCGTCGAGGGCTACTTCCCGAACGGCTCGGGCGGGAACCGCCTGTGGAACGCCCCGGGGGCGTGGGGCGGGGTGTACCGAGGCACGCACGCCCAGTGGGACGGGTACTCGAACTTCACCCCGAAGATGCAGACGCGGCTCTGGTTCGAGTGGGGCCACGCCCTCTGGCCCGACGCCGGATTCGACTTCTTCCTCGCCCGGATGCGGCCGCCGAAGGCGGACCTCTACACGCCGACGCTCTACTTCGACCTCGACCGCATCGACCCGGCCGAGGCCGACCCCCCGCCCGCCCGGTCTGCGGTCTATTCGGACCGCGGGTTCGTGATACTCCGGGCCGAGGAGGGTCCCCGGCACTGGTTGAGCCCCGCCCCGGCCCTCGCCCTGCGCCTGACGACCGCCTACGCCCACCACGTCAACGACCCGCTCGCCCTATGCGGTTTCTACGCCTTCCACCGGCCCATCTACCAGAACCCGAAGGCCGACCCGGGCTACGCCTTCGGGTTCAGCCGCTCCATCCGCAGCCACTGCGGCGTGATGGTCGACGGGCATATCGAGAAGGATGACTGGGGCCGCACCGGGAGCCTCGAGCCCGCCTTCACGGACGATGGCGCCACGCGCTCCGCCTTCTCGCCCGAGGTCAAGTTCGTCGCGGCGCGCACCCAGAAGCGCTACCCGGGCGTCGACGAGACGCGGGCCCTGATGCTCACGCGCGAGTACCTCTTTGACGTCTTCAGCGCGCGGGACGAGGCGCGCCACTCCTACGTCTGGCTCGTCCACACCTACGGCGAGCCCGAGATTCCCAACCCGTCCGCATGGGCGCCGTCGGACGACCTCGCGACGCTCGTCAAGGAGCTCACGAACGTCCGCACGCGCGACGCCGACGGCGCGCCGTGGCAGGTGACCGTCCGCCAGAGGCGCCCCGAGCGTGAGCCGAAGAACACGCGCCTGGGCGACGCGTGGTGGTCCCGCAAGATCGGCGTCCGAGTCCACATGCTCGGCCAGGGGGACGCGAAGGCCCACGTCGCCGACACGCCCGACCCCTACTCGAAGCGCGACGAGGAAACCCCCGTGCCGCCCGTCCACGGCGTGACGATCGTCGCGTCGCGGTGGGGGCCCTCGGCCGTCTTCGCGGCGCTTCACGTCCCGTTCGAGGGCGACGCGCCGCCGGTCGAATCGTTCGAGGAGATCGCCCGCACCGAGGACGCCCTGGCCGCGCGCGTCGCGGGCGAGGGACTCGACGACCGGCTCATGGTCCGATGGGGCGAGGCGGCGACGGAGCCCCTCACGCTCGCGGGAGGCGGCGAAAGTTTCACTTTCGCCGGGCACGCCTTTGTGCGCTGCGCCGGGGACGCGGTCGTCGTGCGCGGCGACCTGCGGGCGATGGAGCTTCGGGTGGGCGACGCGCGGCCGGCGCTGGTCGTCAACGGCACGGAGGTCAGCGCGAAGGTCGAGGGCGGCGTGCTCGCGTGGGAGAAGTGATCAGTCGGTCTCCCCGGACCGGGGCGTCCACACTGTCAGGCCCGCCAGGTCCTTCGTGCAGCCGCCGGTCGCGAGGCTCACCGCGTACCCGACGACGATGCAGACGACCATGGCGATCGTGCCGTAGGTGAAGAAACTGATCGGGGCGTACGCCCGCAGGACCCACATCGCCGCCGTACCCGTGGCGATGCCTGCCCAGAGGCCGGGGGTGTTGGCGCGGCGGGTGAGCATCCCGAGGAACATGACTCCGCCGAGGCCCCCGAGGATAAGCTGCATCGCCTTGATGAAGACGTCCCACAGGCTCCGCACGTCGAGGGCCGCCATGTAAAGGGCCATGCCGGTCGCGAGCATGCCCGCCGCGAGCGTCACGATCCGTGCCATCCGAAGCTTCGTCCGCTCGTCGGCCGGATGCCCCGAGACGCCGTACCAGTCCGTGACGGCGATCGTCGCGACGGTGTTCATGCCGCTGTCGAGCGTGCTCATCGCCGCCGCAAACAGGCCCGCCACCACGAGGCCCGCGAGGCCCGCCGGGAGCTTCTGGGCAATGAACAGGGGGAAGATGCCGTCCGTGGCGAGGGTCGGGTCGAGCTCGGCCGGGTGGCTGTGGTAATAGGCAAACAGGGCCGCCCCCACGCCGTAGAAGAGGAGCGTGCCCGGGACGCTGACCGCCGCGCACGCGATCATCGACCGCCGCGCCTCCCGCACGCCCTCGGTCGAGAAGGCCCGCTGAACCGCCTCCTGGCCCAGGCGGGCCGAGATCATGTCGTAAAGCGACCATATACAGAAGACCCACACGGTCGCCCGCGCAAAATCCCACGACCAGTCGAACGCCGTGAACTTCCCGTGCGCGAGGCCCGTCTCCAGGACGGCGCCCCAGCCGCCCTCCGTCCCCGCGGCCACCAGCACCAGGCTCAGCCCCGCCCCGCCGAAAACGATCCCCACCTGCAGGACGTCCGTCCAGATGACCGCGTGGATGCCGCCCGCGACGGTGTAGGCCGTCGCGAGGACGCCCATGATGAGGATCGCCCACACGGTGTCGAGGCCCGTCACCGCCGCCAACGCGATGGCCGGCAGGAGCATCACCACCGCCATCCGCCCGGCGATCTGCCCGAGCACCGTCAGCGCGCTCGAAAGCAGCCGCACCGACTTCCCGAACCGCATCTCCTGGTACTCCATGATCGTCGTGATGTCGAGCCGCCTCAACAGCGGCAGAAACGCGTACGCCACGATCACCGTCGAGACGACCGGGAAGATGCCCTGGCTGATGTAGAGCCAGTTCGTGGCGTAGGTCTTGGCGGGGATGGCCATGAAGCTGATCGCGCTGATGCCGGTCGCGTAGATCGAGAGGCCCGCCGCCCACCACGGCACGCGCCGACCGCCGAGGAAGTAATCCTTCGTGCTCCGCTCCCGCCGGGCGTAGAAGGCCCCGATGGCCAGCAGGAACCCCAGGTACGCCGCCATCACCGCGTAGTCGGCCCACCGGAAGTGCGTCTTCGCGACCTCCACGCGCGCAAGGTCGACGGCCGCGATGCGGCCCCGGTCGTCGCGCCGCACGATGAAGAACGAGTCGTCGTCCCGCGCCGCAAGCGTCGCGCCGCGCCACCGGTCGGCGGGCAAGTCGAGCGCGATCCAGCGGTCCGTGAAGGTGTGATAGAGGAGTAGGACCGGCGCGCCGACCGGGCGGCGCGTCGCCTGCGCGAGAATGTGCGCCGGGCCGAGCGGCACGGCGGACTCGACGGCGAGGCCCTCGGGCACCGGCGCCCGCTCGACCCACGCCTCGTGCTTCGGTAGACCGAGCAGGTGCTTCCAGACGGTCCGGTTCGGCACCAGGTCCGCCCCGTCGCGCCGCCGCCCGCCCAGGACGTACAGCACCTCCTCGCCGAGCAGGTCGTCGTGCCGCGCTACGGCAATCGGAACGTCGAGCTCGGCGCCGGGCGGATGCGGCAACGGCGGCCGGTCGAGCGCCGCGAGGAGGGGGCCGGCCACCTCGAGCGGGGCCCGGGCCGAGAGGGCCGCGGCCGTCGCGACGTGCCAGACGGACGGCACCTGCGCCCCCCGCTCCGCCAGACCCATCGCCACGAGCCCCCGTCGCCACGCCGACAGCTTCGCCTCCGCCGCCGGCAGGAGATACGCCACGGTCTGGCCGTCGCCCCGAAGCACGAGCGTCGGCCCTCGACCGAGCACATGGACCGTCCCGACCACGCGCTCGAGCCGCACCTCCTCGGGCGGGTCCGGCCGCGGCGTCGTCACGAACTCGAGGCCCGCCCCCTCCCCCGCCGCGGCCGCCGGTGCCAGCGCCGCGAACGCGAGCGCCGCCACACCAAGCCACCCGACCCTCCGCCGCCCGTTCGCACCTCTCATGCCCCCAACCTCGCACATCCGCCCCCCCGACTCAAGCTTCTTTGTCGCCCCCTGCACCTTGACCCCCGCCCCGCCGCCGGATAGCTTCACAGGATAGACACGGGCCCGTAGCTCAGCGGTCAGAGCAGGGGACTCATAATCCCTTGGTCGGAGGTTCGAATCCTCCCGGGCCCACCAGTGACAGGTAGCGACAAGTCGTCGTAAGTCGCGTCACGTGCGCCGTTTGCGCCCCTTGGCCCACCGCTCTGCTTCGAGCCGCGATCAGGGCGAGTAGGGGCCGGTGTTGGCCTCCCGGGGCGTCGGCGCGCTGAAAGGGCGCTGCGCGCTTCGGGCGGTTCCTGGCCGCCGGGGACCGCCACGTCGTCGGTTCCTGTCGCCTTTGCCGCCTCGCGCTTCGGTTCGCTCCCCGGTATCTCCGGAAGCCGGTCCAGGGCCGCGCGCTCATCGTCGATGAAGGTGTGGGTGTAGTGGTCCATCGTCAGCACGATGGTCGAGTGGCGCGCTAGGCTCTTGGCCACGGCCGGGGCGACGCCTGACCTTGCGAGCCGCGTGATGAAGGTGTGCCGGAGGGCGTGGAAGTCTACGATCCGGCCGGAGCCGTCGGTCGTCGCGAGGAAGTCCGACCCCCGCCTTGCCCGCCGCTCGGCCGGGTCCGGCGTTTCCCTGATCCACCAGGCCCGGGCGCGGCGAAGGTCGGCCCGGAGCATTACGGCTGTCCTGGATGGCACCTGGAACAGCGGCTCCTTCCCAAATCTTCCGGCCGTGTAGGCCGCCAGGGCCTTGGCGAGGTCCGGCCTGAGCGGCACGACGTCGTCGCGGCGGTGCTTCGAGTAAGCCGCCTCGACGGTGATGCTTGCGGCCCGGATGTCCCCGAGGTTGAGGCTCGCGGGCGTCAGGCTCCGGAGTTCGTTTGCTCGAAGGCCGGTCTCAACCGCCGCGCGGTAGAGCATGGCCCGGTCCGCCCCTTCCATGCCGCAGACGACGGGCCCGCGACCGGTCGCATCAAGGAGCCGGGCGATCTCCTCGTCGGCCAGGGCCCGGCGCTGGCGGCGGCGGTCGGTCCTGGCGTTCAGTTTCGCCACCTGCTTCATCGGGTCGGTGCGCAGACGTTCGGTCTTGTAGAGCCACGCGGTCAGGCTCTTGAGCGCCGTCAGGCGGGCGTTGATGGACCTCGCCCCCATGCCGTGCCGCTTGAGGTCTCGCACGTAGGCCGAGACCTTGGCCGCGTCGACATCACCGAGCCGCTCGAACCCGCAGCCCTTGGCGACGCTGCGAATGAAGGACAGGGTACGCTGGACGTGTCCTTCGGTGCCGCCCTTGGCTCGCATGGCCGTCTCGAAGGTGGCGACATGCTCTTCCAGGGATGCGGAGCGCGCCTTGGCCAACTTCTCGGCCGTCTCGTCGACCACGCCTTCGGCCCGGAGCATGGCTTCGGCTTCGAGTTTCCGCGCGAGGGCCTCGGTGGCGGCCCGGTCCTTGCAGGCCTTGACGGTCTTGCGCTGGCCGGGCCGCACGAAGTAGGTGATGTAGAAACACCCGCCCTTCTTCCGCCGGTAGATGCTCGCCATCGCTCGTCCTTTCCGCCGTCTTCTGCCAACCGGTGATCCCCTACCTCCGGCTCGCGACCGGGGCAAGGTGATTCCGGCGTATCTTGATGCGATTATTTTCGGGCGGCATGTTCCGCCAGGGCCGCGAGGTATGCCTCCACGTCCGCCAGGCGCCACCGGACCGTCTTGGGGCCGATCCGGAGCGGCCTGGGGAAGTCGCCATGCCCCGCCTCGGCCTGAGCCGCCATCCGCCAGACGGTCCGCTCGTGGATTCCGAGGAGGCCGGCAAGTTGCTTGGCGTCCAAGAGGCGGCACGCCGCCGTAGCCTGCTCCTGCTCGTTCATGCTCCCGACTCCTCCCTGCCACCCGGTTCTGCCCCCATACTGTGTGTCTACCGGAAGCCCGCGCAGGGCGACGGACCCAAGCAAGGGGCACGGCGGGGAGCCTTGCCAAGTGCTTTGCCGACATCAGGTTGCGTGAACTGTGGGCCGGACAAGAAACGGCATTGACGACATGGGCGCGACGTGGTATTGTGCGCCGAGTTTGGGGGATGTTAGGGAGGCATAAGGGGGACCGAAAGGACGCATGGCATGGCAACGTACAATCTCCGTCGTTTCTCGAACCCGGAAACCCTGAAGCAAATCGCCCGGCGGGACCTGCTTGCGCTCCTCACGCCGCACGTCGACTACTTTGCCGGCCGCGGGCTGAAACTGCCCAAGCGGGCAGGCGACGGCGACCTGGACTACGAGCGGCTGGTCGAGGTCTTCATGGCCCCCGGCTCAGACACGCCTCAGGCCCTGGCCAACGCACTCTTCCTGGTCGACGAGATGGCGACGCCGGAGGGAATGGACGGCCTGCTGGACGAGGCCCGCATCCTCGGCATCCAGTTGGACGATGGCGACCGCCTGACGCCGGCCGACGTGGCGGTGCGAGTCTGGCTTCAGAAACCGGACGTCCTGGAACAGAAGCACGCCGAGCAGTTCCTCGCGAAGCCGCGGTCGTTCGAGTCCTTCCAGACGGACCGCGAACCCGTGCCGGAGTTCTTCCTGCCTCCGGACCGGGCGGTCCAGGCGCTCGAAGCGGAATTGGATGAGTGGTTCGAGGACAAGAAGCGCGGGCGCGGCGCGCGGGTATTCGTCTACCCGAAGGATGACGGCTGCTGGTTTCTCGTCCGCCACGGCGACCCGTTCAAGCGCGAAGGGAGCCTCGAGGAGGAGGGCAAAGCCTCAAGCGTCTTCTACCGACCGGAGAAGTACGACGTCCTAGTTTACATCCCCAGGACCGGCGAGATCCGCATGAACGCCCGGTCGAAGGGCGAGAAGGACCTCTACCGGAAGGCGTTCGGCCGCCACGTCTTCGGCAGCGAGGACTTCTTTCCGGGCACGGCGAAGTACACGCTGGAGCCTCTGCGGACGGACGGCCCGGCCTCGCTCGTGTGCACGGACGTGGACGGGATGGAGTGGGTCCGACTGGTGGAGGTCCAGTACTTCTGGGGCGGCAGCCAGAACGAAATCGAGATCCGCAAGGCCGACGACATCTTCGCGGCCCTCGAGGCGCGTGAAGCGGAGATGCCCGGGGCGAAGATCATCCGGGCCCGCTTCAAGGTCAAGTTCGCCGATTCGAAGACGCCGCGGACGCTGACCATCCGCCCGTCGAACATCGCCCAGTACCAGCGGGACGCCGACAGCGTGCTCCTTGAGGACTGGCTGATGAAGCGCGGGTTCACCCGCACCGAAAGACAGGCCGAACGTGAAGACGCTGAACCGGTTCTGGCAGGCGCTCGAGTCCGTGCCCGGGCCAAGCGCCGTCGCCGCTGAATGGCGAAGGCGTCTCGGGCCGGAGTACCCGTGGGTGAAGGACGCCTTCCTTCGCCCCGGTCCTGGACTGGCCGAGTCCTACCCCTGTCCCGACCCGAAGAACGCCGGGACCGTGCATAAGGTCGTCATACACGGTCCTGACCACATCCTGGGCGTCTGCCCCGACGGTTGTCCGCCGGAGCGCCTCGCGCGGGACGATATCGTGATCTGGGAGTTGAGGCGGTCGGCCTTGGCCGAGGCGGTGGCGAAGGCATTTCGGCTCCGTGACGGCCAGACCCAGGTAGAGGGCCTTGCCGGAACGTGGCGGGTGGGGACCTATGCCCCGTACGCGGGCTTCCGGTTCGCGGTCTACCTTACCATCGGCCTGGAGCCGAGCGAGGTCCGCCGGGCGGTCGACGGTCTCCTGGCCCGTGACGCCGATCCCTTCGTCCTCCTGGCGCCGACGCGAGACCTGTGCGCGCCGGCGAGTGAAGACCGGCTGAAGCGCCGCAAGGCGTGTTTCGTTCCCCTCTCGGACGTGTTGATGCTCGATGAGCGTGCCGGGCTGGTTCTCGCCGAGGGTCCTACGGTCGAGTCGGTCCTGGCGGACTTCCGGGAAGCGGTTCTCCCGAAACCGGCCGAGGAGTCCGGGATGGTCATCTTCCCCACGCCAGCGGACGCCACCTGGGAACAGGTGCGCATCCGCTTCACGGACGGCCACACGGCGTCCGTTGCGGTCGGGGATGCCTCGGGCGTCTACCATTACTCCCAGATGGGCATGGCCGACCGGCGCAACGCCCGCCCCACGAAGCAGTGGGAACTCCTCCGTGACTTCGCCGACGAGCGCGGCATCCTGGACTGGGGCAGCCACAAAGCCGACCGGAAGCTCCAGAAGCGCCGCGAGGACCTCGGCAAGGGCCTGCGCCGGTTCTTCCGCATCGAAGGCGATCCATTCGTCAGCGAAGGCAACGGCTGGCGCGCCCGCTTTGACGTGTCGCTTGGCGAGTAGCCTTCCGGCCAGCGAGTTTTCGCTGACCGACTTCCCGGAATTCCGAAGAATTCTTCTGCGGTGAGACCCTTCTAAGCTCTTTCCCCAGGGGCAGTTACGTCGCCCGTTCCGCGCGCCGGTCGCACCCTTTTCCGACCTTCTTGCGAAATCTCGCCAGCCGCGGGTGGCGGGTCCGGCATGACCAGGTAACGGACGCCTGCCCCCGCGGGAACACCTTCGCCGGACTGGCCTCCCGGGGGCCTTACGTGCGGTGCACGGAGGTCCGGCATGCATCCAGCGAGGCAAGTCACACCGCTCCGATGGGGCGATAGCGCGCGTCTCTCCGCGTCCGCGGGGAGACGCAGATGGAGCGGGAAAGGCTCGACCGGTTCGAAAGATGGCTCATCCATGAGAAGGCAAAGCGGCTGATCGGCAAGGCAGGCCTGCGCAAGGGCGACCTCGAGGACCTGGAGCAGGACCTTGCGCTCGACGTCCTCGAGCGGCTCCGGTCCTTTGACCCGAGCCGCGCCAAACGCCACACGTTCGTGGCGATGGTCGTCGAGCACGGCGTCGCCGCGATCCTCGAGCGGCGGACGGCGGCGAAGCGGGATCCCCGGCGCGAGGGGTGTTCCCTGAACGACGCCGTCTGTGACGACGAGGGCAAGGCCGTCGAGCGCTCCGACACGCTGGAGGCGCAACGGGGCTGCCTCTCGGAAGACGCCCGCGACTTGGCCGCGGATGTTCGGGCCGTTCTCGACAGGTTGTCGCCCGAACTGCGGCGCCTGGCACTCGCCCGCCAAACGAAGTCCTGGGCCGAGATTGCTGAGGAACGCGACGTCCCGCGAACCACCCTCTACGCCGACATCCGGCGGCTGCGCGCCGCCTTCGAGCGGGCGGGACTGGGCCGGTATCTCGGGAAGAAATGACGCGCCGCCTCGTCACTCCGCGCGCGTCTCCGGTAGGTACTCAGTATGGCCCGCATGAAAGGCAGCGCAATGATCTCTGAAGCCTACCGCTACAGGTTCCGCGACGAGGCCGACCTCCTGGAGGCCGAGAGCACGCTCCACGTGGCCATCCTCGCGGCCGAAGGCCTCTTCGGCGAGGCCCGGGTCCGCATGGACGCTGGGTACGTCATCGACCCCAGCATCCGCACGCTGGTCGTCGACGCCTCGACCGCCGTCGGCCAGGCCGTGAGCGGCATCTTCACCGCGCTCATCTTGCGGGAATTCGGCGCGGACGCGTTCAACGTGCGGCGCGTCGAGGGCGGGGCCGCCGGCGCCTGCCGGGGGTGCCGGCCATGAAGACCGTCCTCACCTACTCCGCGCTCAACGTCTTTCGCAACTGCCCCCGGAAATACCACCTCCGGTACGTCGAGCACCTCCGGCGGCAGGAAGTGCCCGAGGCCCTGGACTTCGGGTCGGTGATCCACGAGGCGCTGGAGCAGTGGCATCGGCTCCCGGCCGACAGCCACCGGCTTCTGACCGTCCTGGACCTTTTGGACGGGAAGTACCCGAACCGCCAGGCGGACGAGCAGGAGAAGGCCCGCTGGCACCTCGCGCGGGCGATGATGACCGGGTACGCGACGCGGTACGCCCGCGAGGAGTTCGAGGTCCTGGAGGTCGAGAAGACCTTCGAGGGCCAGATTCGCAACCCCGACACCGGCCGCCAGAGCCAGACGTTCCGGATGGCCGGCAAGGTCGACGGCATCGTCCGCGCGGGCGGCGAGGTCTACCTCCTTGAGCACAAGACCGCATCCAGCCTGACGGGCGACTACCTCGACCGCCTGTGGACCGACACGCAGATCGCCCTCTACTCCTACTACCTCCGCGAGCAGGGCTACCCGGTCGTCGGCGTCATCTACAACATCCTCCTCAAGGCCAGGCTCCAGCAGCGCCGCGGCGAGACCGAGGATGAGTTCGAGGCCCGCCGCGCAGGGCTGGCCGCGAAGAACAAAAGCGGCCGGTCCACGGCCCAGCGCCAGATGCCGGAATCGGACGAGGAGTTCCATGGTCGGCTCCTCGAGTGGTACGCCCGTCCCGAGGCGTTTCACCGCGAGCGGATCTACCTCTCCGAGGACCGCCTGGCCATGCTCCAGGACGAGGTCTGGGAGATCACCCAGCAGTACCTCGACGCGAACCGCCGCGGCAAGTGGCTCTTGAACACCTCGAACTGCTTCTCCTACCAGCGGCCCTGCGAATACCTGCCGTATTGCCAGAGCGGCTTCAGCCCCGTCGTGCGGGACAACCTCTTCGAAGTCGCCCCGCCACACGAGGAACTCGCCGAGGCCGCTCAACCCCTGGACCCCGAGTTCTGAAGGAGCCCTGCGATGACCGTGCAACTGCCCACCGAGAAGACCAGGCCGAGCGCCGACCTGGCGACGAAGACCGTGCTCATCTACGGCCCGCCGAAGGTCGGAAAATCGACCTTCGCCAGCCGCTTCCCCGGCGCGCTCTTCTTCGAATGCGAGCCAGGCCTCGGGGAACTCGAGGTCTACAAGATGCCCACGTTCACGTGGCCGGACTTCCTCGCGGCCTGCAAACTCGTCGCCGCCGGCGACCACCCGTTCAAGACCATCGTCATCGACACGCTCGACAACGCCTTCAAGTTCTGCTCGGACCACGTCTGCGCCAAGTACGGCGTCGAGTACGAAGGCGACCTGCCGCACGGCAAGGGCTGGGCCTTCGTCAAGAACGAGTGGCACCGGGTGCTGACCAAACTCGCCAGCCTCCCGTGCGGCCTGGTCTTGATCAGCCACGCCGTGGACCGCGAGGTCGAGACGCGGACCGAGAAGTACACGAAGACCCAGCCGAGCCTGCCGGACCGCGCCCGCGGGGTCGTCCTGGGCCTGGTGGACATGGTCCTCTACGCGGACACCGTGACGCGGCGCGCGAAGGACGGTTCGCTCCTCATCGACCGCGTCATCCGCACCAAGCCGAACCCCGCCTACGAGGCGGGCGACCGGACGGGCCGGTTGCCCGACCTCCTGCCTCTGGACTTCGAGGCCTTCGCGAAGGCCTTCCACGGAACCCCTGACGGAAAGGACACGCAATGACCGCTTCCCCCCACGACTTCGAAGAGGGCCGCGTCCCGCTCGACCCCGAGCCGGCAGGCGGCGTGGACCTCACGGACTTCGACGAGGAGTACCAGCAGGCCGAGCCGCCGGACTTCGAGGAACTCGCCGACGGCAAGTACCAGGTCCGCATCCAGGCGGCGCGCCTCTCGGAGAGCTCGAAGGGCGACCCGATGATCAAGTGGGACCTGGTGGTCCTCTCGGGCCCCGCGGCCGGGCGGCACCTCTTCAAGAACGCCGTCATCACGCGGGCGTCGCTCCCGTTCGTGAAAGGCGACCTCAAACTCCTCGGCCTCGAGCTCCCGAAGTTCAGCGACCTCGCGAACCACCTGGAATCGGTCCTCGACAAGACCCTCCAGATCACGAAGCGCACGAGCGGCGAGTACACGAACGTCTACTTCAACCGCGTCATCCAGGTCCCCGCGGGCGAGGGCGTCGCCGATGTGCCGCAGCCGTGGTGAGGGCGGCCGGGGGCGGGGCTGGGCGTAGGCGTGCCCGCGAGGCTCATACCCTCGAGTCCGCCGGTTCGAATCCGGCCCCCGCCCGCCGGCGCAAGGAGTGGCCATGGACTTCCGCATTGTGATCGACACGCGCGAGCAGGAGCCCTGGGAATTCGACTGCCCGACGGTCCGCCGCAGGCTCGACGCGGGCGACTACTCGGTCGACGGCCTGGAGACCCTCGTGGCGGTCGAGCGGAAGAGCCTGAAGGACTTCGCCTCGACGGTCATCCACGACTTCGGCCGGTTCGCGGTGGAACTGGAGCGCCTGTCCCGGCTCGGCGCGGCGTGCGTGGTGGTGGAGGCCGACCTGGACGCCGTCCTTCGGGGCCAGGCGGGCGACGACCTACGGGGCGTCGCACCCGAATCGCTCCTCGGCGCCGCCGTTCACATCGGCCTTCGGTTCGGCGTCCCGGTCTTCTGGTGCGGCAGCCGGCCGGCGGCGCGCGCGTTTGCCGACGCCTTCCTTCGGATGTTCGTCCGCCTCCGGCATGAAAGGGACACGGCGTGAATGCGGCCAGCGTGACGAAGCCCGCGGCGCCCGTGTGGAATGAGATCCCCCGGATGGTTCTGCGGTCCGATGGGCGAACGATTCCCACGGAAACGCGGTTCTGGGCCAAGGTCGACAAGTCCGGCGACTGCTGGAACTGGACCGGCGCGACCGGGAGTTTCGGCCACGGCGTCGTGCGAATCGCCACCGTCCTCTACAAGGCCCATCGCGTGTCCTGGACGTGGGCGAACGGACCTATCCCCGAAGGCCTTTGCGTGTGCCACCGCTGCGACAACCCGAGGTGCGTCCGGCCCGACCACCTGTTCCTGGGCACCAAGCAGGACAACAGCAGCGATATGGCCAGGAAGGGGCGCGCCGGCTCCGTCGTCCATCCGGAGCGCGTGCCCCGCGGCGAAGCCAGCGGAACGGCCAAGCTGACAGCGCAGGCAGTCAGGGAGATTCGCCGCCTCTATGCCGCCGGGGCGGCAAACCAATACGAACTGGCCGCGCGTTTTGGGGTATCGCAGCCGGCCATCGGCATGATCGTCCGCCGCCGCAACTGGAGGCACGTCGCGTGAAGGATTACGCCAAGCAGATTTCGGACGAGTGCGATGCGATCAAGGCCATGCTGATCGCCAAGAACGCCGCATATGGTGCGTCGGCGTTCGAGCCGCTCCGCATCTTCAGCCGCGCCGACTCCGTCGAGCAACTGAACGTTCGCATCGACGACAAACTCTCGCGCATCGCCCGCGGCCACGAGTACGCCGGCGACGACACGGAACTCGACCTCCTGGGGTACCTCGTCCTTCGGCGGGTGGCCCGGACGCTCAGCCGGCCGGCGGAAGCGCCGCTTGTCCGCCCCGGCCCCGGCGGCCAGTTCCGGCGAGACGTCCATGGGTGAAGCCCTTGTCGGACTCCGCAACATCCTGCGGCGCGAACAGAAGGTGTTCGACTCCGCGCCCGCGGTCGACCCGCCCGAGGAGCGGGCCCGACGCCTCGCGGATCATGAGCGGCGAATCCACAACCACCCGTGCCCGTGCGGCAGCGGCCGCCGGTACGGCGACTGCTGCATCGGCCGGCCGAACCAGGAGCACCTGGAACTGAAGCACCGACGTCGGATGAGGGCCCAACGTGAGGACCTGTGAGGCATGCGGACGGGACTTTCGGTTCTGGCGGGGACGGTCCTACACGTGCCCGTTCTGCGGCTACAACACCCACCCGCGCGGGCACCTGCCACGGACCGCGGAGTCCCTCGCGGCCCTGGAGGAGGAGCGCCGGCGCCGCGAGGAGGAAGAGGCCGACCTGCGTGAATACCTCGACCTTGAACCTGACTGACACGCGCGAGACGCTGCGCGGCGTCGTCCACCGGCTCTACTTCACGAGCCCGACGTTCGCGGCCGGCGTCCTGAGGACCGAGGGCGGCGAGCTCGTCCGGTTCCGCGGCCGCTTCTCGGCCGTCGAGGGGGACGTCGTCGCGCTCGTCGGGGCGTGGAAAAACGACGCGAAATACGGCCTCCAGTTCGACGCCGAAGGCCTCTCCTACGACCTGCCCGAGACGCCCGAGGGCCTGGCCCACTACCTCGCGACGCACCCGGCGTTCAAGGGCGTCGGCCCGAAGACGGCCGAGCGAATCGTCGCCCACGCCGGCTCTGGCGAAGCGCTCGACCGCCTGCTCCGTGAGCGGCCGGACCAGCTCCACGAGCGACTCCGCATCCCGATGGCGACGGTCCAGGCGCTCCGCGACGCGTGGATCGCCCACGCCGACGAGAACCGGGTCCGCGCCTACCTCGCCTCCTTCGGCCTGACGCCGCACCAGATGGACGTCCTCTTGGAGGCGTTCGGCCAGGCGGTCGTGGGCGTCCTTCGGAGCGACCCCTACCGGATCATCAAGCACTTGGACGGCTACGGCTTCAAGCGTGTCGACAAGATCGCCCGGCGAATGGGCGTGGCGAAGGACCATCCGGGCCGGATCGAGGCCGCCCTCGTCTACTCACTCGCCGAGGAGATCGGCGACGGCCACACGTGGACGGCCGGGCCG
Source organism: uncultured Anaerolineales bacterium (assembly GCA_964461715.1). Classification (GTDB taxonomy): domain Bacteria; phylum Planctomycetota; class Phycisphaerae; order FEN-1346; family FEN-1346; genus CAYWVR01. The sequence continues at coordinate 6,933 of CAYWVR010000032.1, read as the reverse complement.
GACCTCGTCCAGAAGGCCCACGAGGTGCTGGTCCTCGACCGGCTCGATGGTCTGGACCGGGTCCGCCAGGCCGCCGACCGGCTCCTTGCGCGGGGCGAGGTCGCGTGTGACGGGAATGCGGTCACTACCCCTGCGATGCTCGATGCCGAGCGGCTCATCCACGATGCGCTCAGGAGGTACGCCCGGCGGACATGGCCTGGGCCCTGGACGGCCGCAGACGCCAGCGACCTTAACGAAGGCCAGGCCAACGCCTACCGCACGTCGCTCGCCCGCGGCATCTCGGTGGTCTCCGGCGGGGCCGGCACCGGGAAGACCTACGTCATCGCCCGTCTGGCCGAAGTCTTCCGCGCCGCCGGCTGCGAGGTCGCCCTGTGCGCCCCCACGGGCAAGGCGGCGAAGCGCGTCGAGGAGGTCATGCGTGCCCGCGGCCTGGACCTCGAGGCGAAGACCGTGCATCGGCTCCTTGAGTACAACGGCCACGAGTTCGGGGTGGCGTGCGTCAGTGCCGACGTCATCATCGTGGACGAAGTCAGCATGGTGGACGTGCCGCTCCTGGCCGAAGTTTTCGGCCGGATTGCGTTCGACCGCACGCGCGTCGTCCTCGTCGGCGACCACAACCAGCTCCCGCCCGTCGGACCGGGGAACGTCCTTCGGGACATCATCCGGCACAATCTGGCCCCGACGACCGTGCTCACGCAGGTGGTTCGCCAGGCCGGCGTCCTCAAGGCCAATAGCGCCGCCGTCCTTAAGGGCACCGTGGCGCCCACGGCACCCGACGACCACGGTTGGGTCGTGATCGACGCCTTCCGAGAGGCCGGCCACATCCAGGCGTACCTGAGGGACCTCGTGCTGGACCGCATCCCCAAGCGCCTGGGGTACGACCCCGTCCGCGACGTCCAGATCGTGACGCCCACCCACAAAGGCCCGCTCGGCACGAAGGCCCTGAACGAGATGATGCAGCGGCTCCTCCTCGGGGAGGTCGAGGGCCGCTTCGCCGTCGGCGACAAGGTCATCCAGACGGCCAACGATTACGACCTCGGCGTCATGAACGGCACCATCGGTCACGTCATGGACGCCGGGGGCGGCGCGTGCGTCGTCGACTTCAACGGCGAAGGCGTCCGGAAGATCGACGGCGAGCGCCTCGCCAACCTCCAGCTCGCCTATGCCCTGACGGGCCATAAGTGCGTCACGGCCGACACACTGGTGCCTACAGCACGTGGTCTCCTTCGAATGGAAGAGGTCGCCGCCGACGTTCCCGAGAAAGCCTCCATGCCCAGATCCGTTGGTGTCGCCAGTCTCCAGGGGACCGAGTCGACCGGGTCGGTCTACAACGGGGGGCTTCGACCGGTTATCCGGTTGCGCACGCGCGCCGGGTACGAGATCGCCGGTACACATGAGCACCCCGTGCTCACGGCGGATGCATGCGGCTTCCACTGGAAGCGGATGCCCGAGGTACGGGAAGGCGACGTGCTGGTTCTTCGCCGGGGAACGGCGGAGCACCAGGAAGACTACGGATACATCCAAGTCGCCGCCGGGGACAAAACGGCTGTGGTCGACGAGCAGCTGGCGTGGCTCCTTGGTGTCCTGGTCGGCGATGGCTGGTATTGCGACCGCAAGGACGCACGTGTGGAGGTTACCAAGGGCCTGCCCGACCTTCTGCTGCGCTATATCGCCCTGGTCCAGAAGAAGCTGGGCGTGCGGACGACCCTGCGGCGTGTCAAAGAGACGGACCGTTTCAGCGTGTACTTTCACAGCAAGGCGGTCCGCAAGCTCCTTCTGCAGTGCGGACTTGGCTATGAGCGGGCGGCCGACAAGCACGTCCCCCGGGTCATTCGGCATAGTCGCCCCTCGGTGCAAGCGGCTTTCGTTCAGGGGCTCTTCGATACCGATGGCGGTGTTGGTTCTGTCATCGCTTTCGCAACCGCCAGCGAGGCGCTTGCGCGAGAGGTCCACCTTCTGTTGCTCCACCATGGCGTTCTGGGCAGACGGTATAAGATGCGCGAGGCGATGCCCGAGCGGAACTGGTCCACGGCCTGGCGCGTCGATATCTCAGGTGCCGATGCGCTCAACCTGTTCCGGTCGCGCATCGGCTTCTCCACCGAGACCAAAGCCTTTGCCCTTGGGCTGGCCTGTCATCTATCCCCGGATACGCGCTTCAAGAGCAACTGGGGCGCCGTCCCCTTCGGACAGCCGCTGGTCCGACGGCTTCGGCAAGAACTGCGACGTCGCGGAGGCCGCAACTTCCCGGAGGCCAAGGTGCTGGGTCGGCTGATACGCCGCATCATCGGCGGTGCCGCCAAGCTGAATCATATCCATGTGGCGTACCTGGTCCAGCAGATCGAGAACGTCACGAAGACGGGGCCGGCAGGGAGAGAAGTGGAGCGCCTCGCTCGCCTCGGCCTCTTTTTTGACCCCGTGGTCGACGCCTCGGACGCTCAAGCCCGAGTCTACGACATGGAGGTTCCGGGCAGTCACAGTTTCGTCGGGAACGGGGTGGTGAATCACAACTGCCAAGGCAGCGAGTTCCCGTGCGCCGTCGTCGTCTGCCACAAGTCCCACTTCTTCGCCGACCGCAACTGGCTCTACACGGCCGTCACGCGGGCCTCGAAGACCTGCATCCTCGTCGGCGACCGGTGGGGCCTCGCCCATGCCGCCAAGAAGAACCGCGTGATCCAGCGCCGGACGCTCCTCGGCCTCTGGTCTGAACGGAAAGGTCAGCCCCCGGCATGAACCCTCGCGACGTCGTCGTTGAACACGTGCCCCAGTGCCTGCGGGACCTCGCGCAGTGGGTCGGCTGGAAGTACGTCGAGCGCGACGGCAAGCAGACGAAGTGCCCCGTGAACGCGAAGGGCGGCGGCCTGGCCGACTCGACCGACCCGGCCACGTGGGCGACGTTCGACGAGGCCCTGGCAGCGTACCGCTCCGATTCCCTCGCCGGCGTCGGCTTCGTTTTCACACGCGGCGGCGGCTTCTCGGGCGTGGACCTCGATTCCTGCCTCGACCCGGAGACGGGCGCGCCGAAGCCGTGGGCCGAGGAAATCATCCGGCGCCTGAACTCCTACACCGAAGTCTCGCCGTCCGGCCGCGGCGTGAAGGTGTTCCTGCGGGCCTCGAAGCCCGGCTCGCGGTGCCGCAAGGCCTACGAGGATGGCGAGGTCGAGGTCTATGACGCCGGCCGGTTCTTCACCGTGACGGGCCGCCGCTTGGGCGGCACGAGCGCCGAGGTCGAGGAGCGCCAGACCGAACTCCAGGAGGTCTACGCCGAGGTCTTCGGCGACGAGGAGGCGCCCAAGCCCGCCGCACCGCCCACGGACCGTGTGCCGCGCCTCGGCGACGAGGCCATCCTCAAGAAGGCCTTCCGCAGCCGAAAGAGCGGCGAGAAGTTCCAGACCCTCTGGAACGGCCAGTGGAACGGCTACTTCAACTCGCCCAGCGAGGCGGACTCCTCCGTCGTCTTCACCCTCGCCTTCTACACGAAGGACCCGGCGCAGATCGACCGCCTCTTCCGCCAGTCCCGTCTCTTCCGCCCCAAGTGGGACGAGTACCACGGCGAGCAGACCTACGGCGAGCTGACCATCGCCAAGGCGCTCCAGAAGGTAACCGGCCAGTATCGGCCGCGACGGCGGAAGAAGAAAAGGGCCGGACTGGCACCGCCCGAAGCGCCGGTGCCGACCACCGCTTCCGGCCTCCCGACCATCATCGTCGGCGACATTCAACTGGCGGACCTGACGGCCCAGGGTCTCCAGGCCGTGCGCCGGGCCAACGCCCCGCCAGTCGTCTTCGTCAGGTCCGGGTCGCTCTGCCGCGTCGTCCCGAACCTTGACGGTCTGCCCGCCATTGAGGTCTTCGACAAGGTCCGGATGCGATGCCGCCTGGCGGACGTGGCCCAGTTCTTCTCGGTGAGTGCCGACGGCGCGTACGTCGGCGTCAACCCGCCCCTCTACCTGGCCGAGAACATCCTCGCCCAGGGGATGTGGGACTTCCCGCCCCTCGTGGGCATCGCCCGCTCGCCCATCCTCCGCCGCGACGGGACGCTCTGCACCACGCCCGGCTACGACGGCGAGTCGCGGCTCTACTACTTCTCCGACTCGGGCCTGGTGGTCCCGCCCATCCCGGAAAATCCATCGCCGGAAGACCTCAAGGCGGCGGTCGACCTGCTCCTCGACCTCGTGGCCGAGTTCCCATTCGCAGACGCCGCGAGCCGTGCGGGCGCCCTGGCCATCCTCTTCTCGGTCTTGATGCGGCCCGTCATCGACGGCCACATCCCGATGGCGATTGTCGACGCCCCCGTGCAGGGCACCGGCAAGAGCCTGCTCGTCTCGGCGCTCGGCATCGTCGGCGTCGGCACGGTCTCGGGCGAATCCATCCCCTCGCGCCAGAACGAGGACGAGTGGCGAAAGAAGATCACGGCCCTGCTCCTTGCGGCCCCACCGTTCGTCCTCCTCGACAACATCCCGGACAACAGCATCATCGACTCGGCAAGCCTGGCGGCCATGCTCACGACCTACGAGTGGTCCGACCGGCTGCTCGGCAAGAACGAGCACGTCCGCCTGCCGGCCCGCTCTGTCTGGGTCGCCACGGGGAACAACCTCCGCGTCTCCGGCGACATCCCCCGCCGCTGCTACACCGTCCGAATGGACGCCAACATGGAGCGGCCGTGGGAACGGACCGGCTTCCACCACGAGGACCTGGAGCGGTACGCCCGCGAGTCGCGCGGCAGCCTCCTCGCGGCGGCGTTCACGGTCATCCGCTGCTGGTACGCCGCCGGCAGCCTGAAGGCCGAGGTCCGTCCCTTCGGCTCGTTCCAGGAATGGGCTGACACTGTCGGGAGCGTCCTCGCCTACGCCGGCGTCGAGGGCTTCCTCGACAACCTCGACCAGACCCGGACCATCCAGGATGAGGACACGGAGCAGTGGCGGGCCTTCTTCGCGGCCTGGTGGGGGGCGTTCGGCACGCGGGCGGTCACGTCCGATGACCTCTGCACGCGCATCCTCGCCCGCAACACGATCCCCGACGAGGCGCTGCCGGACGCCCTCCTCGTCAACCGTGACAAGGGCGAGGGGTCGCTCAAGCGGTCACTGGGGCGAAACCTGGCCCGTCTGGCGGGGCGAATCTTCGACGGGCGCAAGGTGCGCAGCGCGGGCACCAACACGCACATGAAGGTGCGCACGTGGCAACTTGAGGCCCGAAATGGCCCTTCCGAGGGGTCCGTAACCCCGCTAACCCCGCATAACCCGCACGTAACCCCGCAAGATAAGTCCAGCGCCGACAAGGACTTAGAGCAAAATGCGGGGTTAGCGGGGTTATTTTGCATTGCTCCCGCACATGCGGGCGCGTGCGCACGCGCGCGAGATCATGAACGGCCTGAAAATAACCCGCCTAACCCCGATAACCCCGCAGCCGGTCCGGAGGGGGAGGAACTCATCCTATGACCCCGACCACCAACCAGGTCGCCGCCGACCTCCTGCTCGACGAACTCGCCGACCTCGGCGCCAGCGTGAGGGTGGAGAGCGGCAACCTGCACCTGAAGCCGCTGGACCGGGTGACGCCCGGGCACGCGGCCAGGCTGCGGGAACTCAAGCCCGAGGTCGTGCGGGCGGTTCGCCTGGCCGCGCTCACCGAGGACGAGCGGGAACTCTGGGACGAGCGCGTCGCCATCTGCGCGGTCGACGGGGCCTTGAGCGAGGCCGAGGCGGAAGAGGTCGCCTGGCGGCAGATCGACGCCCCGAACGCCCACGTTGGCCCACGGGCCGCGCGGACGGCGGAAGCGTAGGAAGGGCCAAGGTGAGGCAAGGGAACGCGACACGGGCGAACGTGGGCGGTCAGCGGGCACAAGGTGAACGCCGCATGTGGATAGGTACTTGGAACGCGACGCGTCTTCCTGAGGGCGGCGGGAACAGTCGGCAAGGGTCTTTTAGTTTGTTTTCCGCGTGAACGCGACAGGCGGCCCAGGGGCGCGAAGGGCACCCCGGTAGGCCAAGGCTGCGACCGGCCGCACCCGGACGCGACACGGGCCAACGTGGGCCGCGAGGGGCGGTCCCAGGCAAGAACAGGAGGCAGACATGCAGGTCGAACTCAGGAAGATCGAGGACATCCGGCCCTACGAGCAGAACCCCCGCGTGAACGAGCAGGCCGTGGAGGCGGTCGCCAAGAGCCTGCGGGAGTTCGGGTTCCGCCAGCCCATCGTGGTCGACGGCGATGGCGTCATCATCGTCGGCCACACCCGGTACAAGGCCGCCCTGAAACTGGGCCTCAAGCAGGTGCCGGTCCATGTGGCAACCGACCTCACGCCGGCCCAGGCGAAGGCCTATCGGCTGGCCGACAACCAGACCGCGACCATCGCCGAGTGGGATTACGATCTCTTGCCGCTGGAACTGAAGGACCTCCAGGGCCTGAACTTCGACCTCTCGCTCCTCGGGTTCTCGGAGGCCGACCTGGGGGAACTGCTCGCGCCGCCCGGCAACGAGGGCCTCACGGACCCCGACGCCGTGCCCGAGCCGCCGGACGAGGCGATCACCCAGCCGGGCGACCTGTGGGTCTTGGGGAGTCACCGACTTCTGTGCGGCGATGCCGGCAAGGCCGAGGACGTGGACCGGCTCCTTGCAGGCGCTCCCGTCCACCTCGTCAACACCGACCCGCCGTACAACGTGCGTGTCGAGCCGCGCTCGAACAACGCCATCGCGGCCGGCCTGACCTCCTTCGACCGACGCGAAGATATCCAGTGCCAGCGGTCAACGACGGAACGGGGAGCCGAGGACCGCGAGCGACTCGCCAGGAAGCAGGCGTCCCACGGCGGGCTGATGCACCACCAATCCTTCGACGTGGCTCGCCAGGGCGTGAAGAAGGCCACGGGCAAGATGCGGGCGAAGGACCGCCCCCTGACCAACGACTTCATGTCGGACGAGGAGTTCGCGGCGCTGCTCCGGGTATGGT
>CAYWVR010000031.1:0-36921 GCA_964461715.1 uncultured Anaerolineales bacterium | reverse complement strand
CTCTCGCAGTGCATCCGCATCCGCACCGGCGAGACGGGAAGTGAGGCCATCGGATGACCCCAAGAACCTACATTCCCGTACGACAACGGGCCGAAAACCTACGCGACGGTGGGATTCTGGCAGCAGAAAGCGTCTCAAGGCCGCGTCAGGGCCCGATGCTGGCTTTGGCACGGCGCTTGCAGATGGGTGCGGACAGGACCGGGGCCCGCGTCCACGCGCGGACCTCTTAACGAAAGGCAGCCGGACCCGGACACGGCCCCTCACGCACGCAGCGGTGGGCACGACTCGAAAGGAACGCGCGATGAGCATGACCCCGAAGGACTTCTTTGACTACGCCAAGAAGCACGGGGCCGACATGGTCGACCTGAAGTTCTGCGACCTCCTCGGAACCTGGCAGCACTGCTCCTACCCCGTCGAGACCTGGGACGAGGACACCTTCGAGGAGGGCGTCGGCTTCGACGGCTCCTCCATCCGTGGATGGCAGAGCATCCACGTCTCCGACATGATGGCCGTGCCCGACCCGGCGACGGCTTGCATCGACCCCTTCTTCGCGAAGCCCACCGTCAGCGTCATCGCCAATATCGTCGACCCCGTCACCCGGGACGACTACACCCGCGACCCGCGCCACGTGGCCCGCAAGGGCGAGGCGTACCTGAAGAAGACGGGCATCGCCGACACCGTTTTCATCGGGCCCGAGCCGGAATTCTTCATTTTCGACGAGGTCCGCTACCAACAGAACCAGCACACGGGCATGTACCAGATCGACTCGGTCGAGGGGGCTTGGAACACCGCCCGTTTCGAAGAACCCAACCTCGGCTACAAACCCAGTTTCAAGGGCGGTTACTTCCCCGTCTCGCCCACCGACACGTACCACGATCTGCGGGGCGAGATGGTGGACGAGATGCGCAAGCTCGGCATCGTCATCGAGGCCCACCACCACGAGGTGGCCACGGCCGGGCAGAGCGAAATCGACATGCAGTACGGCCCTCTCCTCAAAATGGCCGACCAGTTCCTCTGGTATAAGTACATCATCAAGAACGTGGCCAAGCGGGCCGGGAAGACCGTCACCTTCATGCCCAAGCCGGTCTTCGAGGACAACGGCTCCGGCATGCACAGCCACTTCTCGCTGTGGAAGGACGATGAGCCGCTGTTCGCGGGCGACGGCTACGCGGGCCTCTCGGACCTGGGCCTCTGGGCCGCCGGCGGCATCCTGAAGCACGCCCCGGCCATCCTGGCCTTCGCGGCCCCGACGACGAACTCCTATCGCCGCCTCGTCCCGGGCTTCGAGGCGCCGGTGAACCTTGTGATGAGCGCCCGGAACCGCTCCGCGGCCGTGCGAATCCCCATGTACAGCTCCAATCCCAAGGCCAAGCGGCTCGAATTCCGCTGTCCCGACCCCACGGCCAACGGGTACCTGGCCTGGACGGCCATGCTCATGGCCGCGCTCGACGGTATCGAGAACAAAATCCAGCCCGGCGAGACCCTCGACCGGGACATCTACGAGATGAGCCGTGAGGAGCTCGAGAACTACCCCAAGACGCCGGGATCGCTGGAGGAGGCGGTCGACGCCTTGGAGACCGATCACGCCTTCCTTACCAAGGGCGAGGTGTTCACGGACGACCTCGTGCAGGGCTGGATCAACTGGAAACGGGATAACGAGCTGGACGAGATGGCCCTGCGCCCGCACCCGTACGAGTTCAATCTTTACTACGATAGCTGATTCGATGTCTGGTTGCACCGCCCCGCCCGGGCGCGGCCCTCGCCCCATCGGCCGCGCCTGGGCGCCGACCCCACGCAAGAGCCTCGAATCGGGACAGGAAAGGGACACGAACCCATGAGACGCCAGGACCCATTCGACGCCGCGTGCGACCGAAGCCCGACCGCGCGGAGTCTCCGGAGCCGCTGAACCCGTGGACTAGAGGGTCGTGTCCCTCTTGCGTGGCCAAGGGGGCGCCCCACGGTGGGGCGCCCCTGCGGTTCCCAGCGGGACCGGACCTCTTCCCCGGTCCGGGGACCCGCACGCACGGACGCAGGCGGCGTGATTTCCCCGAAGAATTCGCCCTGCGCCGTTGCCCCGCGGCCCCCCGGACCTACAATGCCGTAGGATTTCGCGCCCGAGACGATCCGGACGCGACCCTCACGACGAAAAGCGACGGGGCACCCCATGAAGGACATCGACGGCCAGATCCGGCCGAATGCCGCGGGGTTCCTCCCCGCGCACGGCCTCTACGACCCCCGCCAGGAGCGGGACGCGTGTGGCGTGGGCTTCGTCGCCCGTCTCGACGCCGAGCCCCATCACCAGGTGGTCCGCGACGCCATCCGCGTCCTTGAGAACCTGGAGCATCGCGGGGCCGTCGGCGGGGACAAGGCCACCGGCGACGGCGCGGGCCTCCTCCTGGGCCTGCCCGACGGCTTCTTCCGAAAGGCCGCCGCCGACCTTGGCATCGACCTGCCCCCCGCGGGCGGGTATGCCGTGGGCATGGTCTTCCTGCCCACCGACCCCAAGGTCCGCCGCCGCTGCGTGGCGACCGTCGAGGAGACGATTCGCGAGGAGGGGGCGGTCCTCCTGGGCTGGCGCGAGGTGCCCACCTCGGATGAGCATCTCGGCGAGCTGGCCCGCTCCACCGAGCCGAAGGTGGTGCAGGTCTTCGTCGGGCGGGGCGAAATCCCCGCAGAGGCCTTCGAGCGGCGTCTCTACGTCATCCGCCGCTCCATCGAGACCCACCTTGACTCCTGGACCGTGCTCGACGCCAGCCAGTTTTACGTCGTCAGCTTATCCAGCCGCACCGTCGTCTACAAGGGCATGCTCTCGGGCAGCCAACTGGGGCCGTTCTACCCCGACCTGGTGGACCTCGGCTTCAAGACGGCCTTCGCGGTGGTCCATCAGCGGTACTCGACCAATACCTTCCCCACATGGCCGCTCGCCCAGCCGTTCCGCATGCTGGCCCATAACGGCGAAATCAACGCCCTGCGCGGCAACATCAACCACATGCGGGCCCGCGAGGCGGACTTCGAGTCGCCCCTTTTCGGCGAGGACATCGAGAAGATCCGTGGGGCGGTCATCGAGGGCGGAAGTGATTCGGCCGTCTTCGACAACGTCCTCGAACTGCTGGTCCGCGCGGGACGCAGCCTGCCCCATGCGGCCATGATGATGGTGCCGGAGGCCTGGGGCCAGAAGTTCCACATGGGGGCCGACAAACGGGCCTTCTACGAGTACCACGCCGCCGTCATGGAGCCCTGGGACGGTCCGGCAGCCCTCGTCTTCACCGACGGGCGATACATCGGGGCCACCCTGGACCGAAACGGCCTGCGGCCCTGCCGCTACACGATCACGCGGGACGGATACGTGGTTCTGGCCTCCGAGACGGGGGTCCTCCAGTTCGAGCCGGAGCGGGTCCTGAAGCTGGGGCGGCTCCAGCCGGGCAAGATGCTCCTGGTGGACCTGGAGCAGAACCGCATCGTCCCCGACAACGAGATCAAGGGCAAGGTGGCCCGCCAGAAGCCCTATCGCCGCTGGGTCAGCGACCAGGTCATCGAACTGCGGGGCCTGTTCAGCCCGCCGGATCTCGAGCCCGAGAGCCCCGAGGCCCTTCTCCTCAAGCACCACGCCTTCGGCTACACCGAGGAGGAGTTGCGTATGGTGCTGAGCCCCATGGCCTCGCGCGGCCAGGAGGCGGTCGGCTCGATGGGCAACGATGTCGCCCTGGCCGTCTTGGAGGACCGTCCCCAGCTCCTGTTCGCCTATTTCAAGCAACTCTTCGCCCAGGTCACCAACCCCGCGATCGACCCCCTGCGCGAGGAGCTGGTGATGAGCCTCATGAGCTTCGTGGGGCCCGAGCGGAACCTGCTGGACGAAACCCCGGAGCACTGCCGCCGCCTCAAGCTCCACCATCCCATCCTGACGAGCGAGGACATGGCGCGTTTGCGAAGCGCCCACCACCCCGACGTCGTGACCCGCGACCTGGACATCCTTTTCCCCGCGGGCGGCGACGGGAAGGCCCTCCAGGAGGCGCTGGAGGCCCTTTTCGCCCGGGCCGAGGCCGCGATTTCCGACGGGGCCACTTTCCTCGTCCTCAGCGACCGGGCCATGGACGCCGATCGAGCCCCCATCCCCGTCCTCCTGGCCACGGCGGGCCTGCACCACCATCTCATCCGCACGGGCCGCCGGACCCGCGTGGGGATCGTCGTCGAGACGGGCGAGGCCCGCGAGGTCATGCACCTGGCCCTCCTCGTCGGCTACGGGGCGAACGCCGTCTGCCCGCACCTGGCCCTCGCGACGGCCGTCCAACTGGCCCGCGAGGACCGCCTGGATGCCTCCGGGACGCTTCTGCCCGAGGACGCCGTCGACAACCTGATCACGGCCCTCAAGAAGGGCCTCCTCAAGACCTTTAGCCGGATGGGCATTTCCACCATCCGCAGCTACTTCGGGGCCCAAATCTTTGAGGCGGTGGGCCTGGCCCGAACCCTCGTGGACCGCTATTTCACCCATACGACCAGCCGCGTCGAGGGCATCGGACTGGAACAAATCGCCGCCGAAGCCGTCGCACGCCACCGCAAGGCCTATCCGACCCACGGGGCGCCCGAGAAGCTGCTCGACGTGGGCGGCGAGTATCACATCCGGGCCGGCGGCCAGAACCACCTCTGGTCCCCGGAGGCCATCTATAAGCTCCAGCAGGCCACCCGGACCGACGATTACGCCGTCTACAAGGAGTATTCCGCCCTCATCAACGATCGTTCCGCCTCCCGGACGACCCTCCGCAGCCTCTTTCGCCTGAAGACCGGCGATCCCGTGCCCCTGGAGGACGTCGAGCCCGTCGAGGCCATCGTCCGCCGCTTCAGCACCGCCGCCATGAGCTTCGGATCGATCTCCAAGGAGGCCCACGAGACCATCGCCGTCGCCATGAACCGCCTGGGCGGAAAGTCCAACTCCGGCGAGGGCGGCGAGGACCCGGACCGCTACAAGCCCCTGCCCTCCGGCGATTCCCGCCGCAGCGCTATCAAGCAGATCGCCTCCGGCCGCTTCGGCGTCACCACCGAGTACCTCGTCAACGCCGACGAGCTCCAGATCAAGATCGCCCAGGGGGCCAAGCCCGGCGAAGGCGGCCAATTGCCCGGCCACAAGGTCTCCGAGGACATCGCCCGCGTCCGCCACACGACGCCCGGCGTCACCCTCATCAGCCCACCGCCCCACCACGACATCTACTCCATCGAGGACCTCGCCCAGCTCATCTACGACCTCAAGAGCACCAATCCCCGGGCCCGCATCTCCGTCAAGCTTGTCTCCGAAATCGGCGTCGGAACCGTCGCCGCGGGCGTCGCCAAGGGAAAGGCCGACATGGTCCTCATCTCCGGCCACGACGGCGGAACGGGCGCCAGCCCCCTGACGAGCATCAAACACGCCGGCTTGCCGTGGGAGCTGGGCCTCGCGGAGACCCAGCAGACCCTCGTCGCCAACCGTCTCCGCGACCGCACCCGAGTCCAGGCCGACGGCCAGATGAAGACCGGCCGCGACCTGGCCGTGGCGGCCCTGTTGGGGGCCGAGGAATTCGGTTTCGGGACCACCGTCCTCGTGACCCTCGGCTGCATCATGATGCGAAAGTGCCACCTCAACACCTGCCCTGTCGGGGTCGCCACGCAGGATCCGCGGCTCCGAAGCCGGTTTACCGGGAAGCCCGAGTACGTCGAGCGGTTCATGCGATTTATCGCCGGGGAGCTGCGCGAGCACATGGCGGAGCTGGGGTTCCGGACCCTCGACGAGATGGTCGGTCGCGTCGACATGCTCGACGTCGACTCTGCCATCGAGCACTGGAAGGCCCGTGGGCTGGATTTCTCGGCCGTCCTGCGGCCCCCGGTCATGAACGTGAAGACGCATCTTCGGTGCACCCGGAGCCAGGAGCACGACATCGCCTCGCGCCTCGACTACGAGATTTTCGAGGCCGCCGCCGACGCGGTCGAACGTAAACAGCCCGTGGCGCTTGACTTACCGATCCGGAACATCCACCGCACCGTCGGGGCCACCGTCGCCGGCGAGATCGTCCGCCGCCATGGCCCGAAGGGCCTCCCGCCCGAGACCCTCAAGATCACCTTCCGAGGCTCGGCGGGTCAGAGTTTCGGGGCCTGGATCGCACCGGGCATGGATTTCCGCGTCGAGGGCGACGCCAACGATTACCTCGCCAAGGGCTTGGCGGGCGGCCGGATCGTCGTCGTCCCGCCCGAGAAGGCCCGCTACCGTCCCGAGGACAACATCATCGTCGGCAACGTCGTCCTCTATGGGGCCACCGGGGGCGAAATCTTCGTTTCCGGGCTCGCAGGCGAGCGTTTCGCCATCCGAAATTCCGGCGCTACCGCCGTCGTCGAGGGCCTCGGAGACCACGGGTGCGAGTACATGACCGGCGGTACGGTGGTCGTCCTGGGGCCCGTGGGATACAACTTCGCGGCCGGGATGAGCGGCGGCGTGGCCTACGTCTACGACGAATCCGAGCTCTTCGCCACCCGCGCCAACCTCGACATGGTCGACCTAGAGAGCGTCTGGACCCCCCGGGACCGCGAGACGCTGCGCGGCCTGATCGAACGCCACGCCGAGCTGACGGGCAGTCCGCGGGCCCGCACGCTCCTCGGGGACTGGGAGACACGGCTGCCCCTCTTTGTCAAGGTCATGCCCATCGAGTATCGCAAGGTGTTGGAGCGGATGCGACTGCGGGCCCATCGCGACGCCGAAACCTTGTCCGCCACCGAGGAGGTCTACCATGGGTAGCCCCACGGGATTCCTGGAGCACGAGCGCCATAACGCCCCCAAACGGCCCGTCGATGAGCGGGTACGCGATTATCGAGAGATCGAGGGACGTCTCTCCCCGGACGAACTCCGCGACCAAGCCGCCCGTTGCATGGAGTGCGGCATCCCCTATTGCCACGCCCACGGATGCCCCCTCGCCAACCGCATCCCGGAGTTCAACGATGCCGTCTACCGGGGCCACTGGCGGCGGGCGCTAGACCTATTGCACGCCACCAATAACTTCCCGGAGGTCACCGGACGCATCTGTCCGGCCCCCTGCGAGGCTTCCTGCAGCCTGGCCGTCAACATCGATCCGGTCTCCATCCGCCACATCGAGCTCCAGATCGTCGAGAGAGGCTGGGAGGAGGGCTGGATTCGTCCCGAACCCGCGCAAGTCCGGACGGGAAAACGAATTGCCGTCGTCGGGAGCGGCCCGGCCGGCCTCGCGGCCGCCCAGCAGCTCGCCCGCGCCGGCCACGACGTGACGGTCCTCGAAAAGGCCCCGAAAATCGGCGGCATCCTCCGCTACGGAATCCCCGATTACAAGCTCGAAAAGACGGTTCTCGACCGGCGACTCGAGCAAATGAAGGCCGAGCGCGTCGTCTTCGAGACCGGCGTCGAGGTGGGCGTCGACCTCTCCGCGCGCTACCTCCGCCGCAGCTTCGACGCGGTGCTCCTGACCACCGGCGCGGCCGTTCCACGGGACCTGCCGGTGCCCGGCCGAGGCCTCGAAGGCATCCACTTCGCCATGGAGTTCCTGACCCAGCAGAATCGCCTAAATGACGCTCTGGACGTACCTTACGACATACGCATCAACGCCGCCGGCAAGGACGTCGTCATCATCGGGGGCGGCGACACGGGAGCCGATTGCGTCGGCACCTCTCGCCGCCAGGGGGCCGCCTCCATCACCCAGATCGAGCTCCTCCCGGAACCCCCCGCGTGGCGAAAGCCCGACAATCCCTGGCCCACCTGGCCCAACATCCTTCGCACCGCCACCAGCCACGAAGAGGGCTGTAAACGCCTCTGGAGCTGCCAAACGCGGCGTTTTCTGGGACAGGGCACCCGCGTGCGGGCCCTCGAATGCGTCCGACTGGACTGGTCCGACGGGCCCCGCGGGCGGCCCAAATTCACCGAGCGCGAAGGCACGGAATTCGAGCTGAAGGCCGATCTGGTGCTCCTGGCGATGGGTTTCGTCCATGCCGAGCACGGGCGGCTGGTCCGCGATCTGGAGCTCGAAACGGACGATCGCGGCAATCTGAGAGTCACCGACTACGCCACGAGCGTCCCCGGGGTGTTTTCGGCGGGCGACGCGATGACCGGGGCGTCGCTGGTGGTCCGGGCGATCGCCCACGGGCGGGAGGCCGCCGATTACATCGACACATGGCTAGCCGATGCCTCCTGACGGAGTGGGGAATTTTCCCCACCCTGTATACGGCGATGTATACATCGCCCCCCGAATGCATCCCCTTTCGCGCCCGAGGCCGCCCGGACGGCCACACCGTTTGACGCAATTCAGGAAATGGTTTATCCCTCCGCGACACACTTTCTGCGACTTTTTGGGGGGTACCAGCCCCCTTCTCACGACTTCTGCAGACTTTCTTACACGAACTTGGCCCTTCTTGACCCCTTTCGGCCCCCGTTCCGCGTGCCGTGGCACCGCGACGTGACGCTCACGCGTAAGAGACCTTCTCGTTTGCGACACCGGCCGGCCCGTGCCGCGCACGTACACTGAAATCACATCGCAGGAAGACCGCAGCGCGATATGTACGCATGTATGGCGTCGTTCTTCTCGCGCTTGGGCCGGGGCCCGCCGCCGCCGGTAACGTGCGCCGCGACGACGTCGCCGCCCCGTCATCCCGCGTAACCCTCACCCCTGGCCGCGGTTCATGCGTTCGACGCATCCTTTGGATAGGAGGTCTGCGCATGAACGGGTGCCGCGTCTTTTCGGTCGGTTTTCTGGTCGCACTTGCGATGGTCTGCGCCCCCGTGCCGCGCGCCGAGGCGAGCACGGCGGCGTTCGGGGGGGAGGTGGTGGAGGTCGACCATACGGCCCGGCGCGACACGCTCGCGCGCTTTACCGTCCGCATCGATTACCTCGATTATATCAGCGTCAAGGGCTTCGGGCGCGACTCGAAGGCCGGCGAGACCATCACCCGCCGCGTCATGACCCGCGGGACGGCCCCGGTCCTGAACTCGCGTCTGATCGGGGCCGAGGCGTTCGCGAAGGCCCTGCGGCCGGGGGCGTGGGGCTACTTCTACGAGGATACCTGGCTCGACCTCTTTACGACCCCCGACTTCCAGTGGGGCGAGATCGTCGCCCACGACGCGGCGGGGAAGACCTTCGACCTGAAGGTCCACCTGACGGACAAGGACCATCACATCGAGGCGAACCCGCCCGTCGTCGCGAAGGTCGCCTACGGCGACGCGACGGCCTTCCGGATCGAAGAGAAGCCCGCCGACGCCGCCTCCGCCCTCGTCGCGGGCCGGTGGGCCCAGGTCCATCCGCCGCGCGGCCAGATCGTCGCCGTCCGGACGGCGGAGTCGGCGTTCGATCCTGAGACGCTACCGACGGCCGAGGAGGGCAAGCGAGGACTCGCGAACCGGCTCACCACGGAGGTTGTCATGCTGGGCATCGAGACCGACAACCCCGGCGGCTTCATCGACGTCGGCGCGACGATCCGCGCCCGCCGCACCATGGGCGAGGAGGCCGAGATCACCGCCACCAGCCGCAAGGTCACCTTCGTCCTCGACGGGAAGGTCGGCCCCGTGGCCCTGGCCGCGCGGCCCGGGAGGCACGCGTTGCTCTGCTACTATCGGAGCGGGACCGCCCCGCACAAGGTGTTCGTGCGGTCGATGGACCAGGCGGTCCGCGGCCGCATCAAGCGGGTCGAGGACGGGGCGCTCGGGGTCGAGGTCGCCGGCGACGACGGCAAGACCCGCGAACAGCGCATCGAGACCGCCAACGACGCCGCCTATCAGCTCGACGGCCAGGAGTCGACGCGGGACGCGGCCCTCGGAGCCGGTCGGGACGTGACGGTGTATCCCGCGCGCGGCCGGACGGTGATCGTGTTCGGGGCGGGGTCTTAGGGGGGCGCCCCGGGGATGGGGGCACGGGCGGCTTGTCCGCCGGTGTCCAGGGCGAATCGCTCAGAAAGCACCGGCGGACAAGTTGCCGGCGCCACCCGACATCCTAAGGCCCGTGGCCACCCGCGTGTCCGGTCTCCAGGTCGAGACGGGGCTTCGAGGGGTCGCCTTTGACGCGCAGGCGTGCGCGGCCCTCCACAAGGGCGCGGAGCGCCTCGCCGGCGAACGCGCGGCGCCAGCCGGAAAGGAGCGCGGGCGGCTCTTGTCCCTCGGGCGACCCGGCCGCCAGGCACGCCACCAACGCCGCGTAATCGGCTCGCGACGCGAAGAGGCCGTGGTCGACCTTCTCCGAAAGGCACACCCCCTGCCCCGCCGCCAGCGTCAGGTCCACGAGCATCTTCGTCTCGGGGTCCATGTCGCGCGTCGGCGCGGGCGCCGGCCGCGCCGACGCCGGCACCGCCCGGCCGCGCGCGATCGCTTCGAGGATCGCCGCGGCCCAGGGCTTCACGAGGTCCGACGGAAAGCCGCGCGTCCCGTCGATCTCGTGCTTCGACGTCGGCATCCGCCGCGCCAACGCCACGAGCACCGGGTCGCGAAGGAGCGTCTGCGGGGGAACGTTCGCCTCGCATGCCGCCCGGTCGCGCCAGGCAGCCAGCTCGCGGAGGACGGCCAGCTCCTCGGCGCCGAGCCGGTCGCGCCCGTTCACGGTGAGCCACGCGCCGTCCGGTCCGGACCGGGCGTCGGCCTGGGCCCGAGCCGTGGCCATCTCCTCGCGGAGCCAGTCTATGCGGCCCCGTCGCTCGAGCTTGGGCTCGAGCGACGCCCGGAGCGCTTCGAGATAGGCGACGTCGGCAGCGGCGTACCGGAGCTGGGCCTCGGTCAGCGGGCGGCGGGCCCACTCGCTGAAGGCTTTGCCCTTGGAAAGGCGGCGTCCGAGGATCGTTCGCACCAGGTTCCCGTACGAGAGCGGGTACGTCATCCCCACGAGGCCCGCGGCCACCTGGACGTCGAAGACGTTCGCCGCCGGACGGCCCGTGGCGAGGGCGCAGATTTCCAAGTCCTGCCCGCCCGCGTGGACGACCTTCTCGACCGCCGGGTCCGTGACGATCTCCCAGAACGGGGCGACGTCGACCTTGAAGGGATCGACCAGGAGCAACGGCCCGTGCGGGGCGGCGGCCTGCACGAGACAGAGCTTGGGGAAGTAACTCCGCTCGCGGATGAACTCGGTGTCGAAACCGACGCATCCGGCCCGGCGAAACTCGCCGCAGGCCTCCCCGAGGGCGGCGGCGTCGGTGATCATGGTCCACTCGAGGGCCGCGCCGTCGTCTTCGTCGCCGCCGGATGCGCCTCGCCCTCGCCGTCTTGGCCTGGCCATGGCTGCACTCTACCGGCGACCCCGCCCGGCGACAACACAAATGGGCGGCGGGAAAGTGCTGGCGAGCGGGGCCGGCGAGGCTACAATGAGGGCCCTTGTCGGCGCGTGGGACCAACCACCTCGTTTCGCCAGACTGCTTGCGGCCCGATTTCTGCGGGATGAGCGGGGGCAGGACCGCCCACGTGCAAGGCGTGGAAAGCGTCCCGCAAGCGGGGCGGCGAAACGCGCGCGGCGAAGCGTGAAGGGCGGATCAGAGAACATGCGCGGCGCAAGCGCCGCGACCCACAAGCCACCCGAGGACTCCCATGCCCGACAGACGACCCAATCTCCTGTTCATCATGAGCGACGATCACGCGGCCCACGCGATCTCGGCGTACGGGAGCCGCGTCAACGAGACGCCCGGCATGGACCGCCTCGCGGCCGAGGGCATGCGCTTCGACCGGTGCTTCTGCACCAACTCCATCTGCACCCCCAGCCGCGCGACCATTCTCGCGGGAACCTATAACCACGTTAATGGGGTCACGACCCTCTCGACGCCCATGGACAACCGGCTCCCGACGTTCCCGAAGCTGCTCCGGGAGGCCGGATACCAGACGGCCATCCTCGGCAAGTGGCACCTGGGCCTTGGCCCCGAGCACGGTCCCACCGGCTTCGATTACTGGAACGTCCTGCCCGGCCAGGGCAAGTATTACGATCCCGACATGATCGAGATGGGCACGGAGAAGGTCTTCCCGGGGTACGTCTCGGAGCTCATCACTCAGGGGTCGCTCGCGTGGCTCCGCAAGCGGGACCCCGCCCGCCCCTTCTGCCTCCTCGTCCACCATAAGGCTCCGCACCGGTCGTGGGAGCCGGGGCCGAACGAGCGAACGATGTACGAGGGCGCCACGATCCCCGTGCCCGACAACTTCTTCGACGATTACGCCGACCGCGCCTCGGCCGCACGCGAGGCCCGCATGAAGGTCGCGGACATGGACGTCGGCGACACGAAGGTCGAGCCGCCGGCGGGCCTGGAGGGCGAGGACTTGGCCCTCTGGAAGTACCAGCGGTACATGGAGGATTATCTGGGATGCGTCGCGGGGGTCGACCAGAGCGTGGCGGCGATCCTCGACGCCCTCGACGACGAGGGCCTCGCCGAGGACACGATCGTCGTCTACACCTCGGACCAGGGCTTCTTCCTGGGCGACCACGGATGGTTCGACAAGCGGTTCATGTACGAGGAATCGTTGAACATGCCGCTGCTGGTGCGCTATCCGCGCGAGATCAAGCCGGAGAGCACCTGCGACGAGATCGTGCGGAACGTCGACTTCGCGCCCACCTTCCTCGACTGGGCGGGCGTCGACGTGCCCGACGCCTTCCAGGGGTCGAGTTTCCGCGCGCTGGCCCGCGGGACCGTCCCCGAAGGGTGGCAGCAGTCGATGTATTACCGGTACTGGATGCACGCCGACCGCATCCACAACGTCTACGGCCACTACGGCGTCCGCACGAAGCGGCACAAGCTCGTCTACTACTACGCCGACCCGCTCGGCCAGCCCGGCACGGGCGACGAGACGTATCCGCCCGAGTGGGAGCTCTTTGACCTGGAGACGGACCCGCGCGAGATGACGAGCATCTACGGCGACCCCGCCCGGGCCGACACGGTGGCGGACCTGAAGGCGGAACTCGCACGGCTCCAGGCGGCGGTCGGCGACGAACCCTACGAGGCCGCCTCATGAACCGTCGCACGTTCCTGAAGACCGGGCCACTCGCCGCCGGCGCGCGCGCCGCGCCCGCCGCCTTCGCAAGGAGACGCTCGCCCATGTCCGACCGCCCGAACAT
This sequence comes from uncultured Anaerolineales bacterium, assembly GCA_964461715.1. Taxonomy (GTDB): domain Bacteria; phylum Planctomycetota; class Phycisphaerae; order FEN-1346; family FEN-1346; genus CAYWVR01. The sequence continues at coordinate 23,875 of CAYWVR010000031.1, read as the reverse complement.
CGTCTACATCCTTGCCGACGACATGGGCTACGGGGACGTGGCCTGCATGGACCCGGCCTCCAAGATCCCCACGCCGCACATGGACCGCCTCGCCGCCGAGGGGATGCGGTTCACGGACGCCCACGCCCCAAGCGCCGTCTGCACGCCGACGCGGTACGGGGTGCTGACGGGGCGGTACGCGTGGCGGACGCGGCTGAAAAGGGGCGTCCTCGGCGGGTACTCGGCCCCGCTCCTCGAGCCGGGCCGGATGACCGTCGCCTCGCTCCTCTCGGACCACGGCTACGCGACGGCCTGCGTCGGCAAGTGGCACCTGGGCCTGGGGTGGCAGACCCGACCCGGCCTGCCGGAGGCCGAGAGGCCCCACGAGTTCCACCCCGGGTCGGTCGACTTCGCGAAGCCCGTCACCGCCGGCCCGCACACCGTCGGCTTCGACTACTCGTACATCATCCCCGCCTCGCTCGACATGGACCCGTACGGCTACATCGAGAACGGCCGGGTGACCGAGCCGGAGATGCACCAGGTCCCGCGCTCGCCGCGCCCGGCGTTCTGGCGCGGCGGGGCGTGCGCAAAGGGCTTCCAGCACGAGACGTGCCTGCTGGAGCTCACGGAGAAGGCCGTGGCCTGGATCGACGGCGAGGCGGGCGACCGGCACCCCGACCGGCCCTTCTTTCTGTATTTCCCCCTGCCCTCGCCCCACACGCCGCACGTCCCCCGCGAGCCGTTCCGGGGCACGAGCGGCGCGGGGAACTACGGCGACTTCGTGGCCGAGACGGACTGGACCGTGGGCCAGGTCATGGAGGCCCTCGCGCGAAACGGACGGTCGGAGGACACGCTCGTCATCGTGACGAGCGACAACGGAGCTCACGCCGAGCCCCTGGCCCTGGAGGAGACGTGCGGCCACCGGTGCAACTCCATCTATCGCGGCCAGAAGTCCGACGCCTGGGACGGCGGGCATCGCATCCCCTTCATCGCCCGCCGGCCGGGGACCATCCCGGCCGCCTCCACCGCCGACGCGACGGTGTGCCTGACGGACCTCCTGGCGACGTGCGCGGGGATCGTCGGCGCGGCGCTGCCGGAGGACGCGGGCGAGGACAGCGCGGACCTCGGTCCGCTCCTGCGCGGCACGCCGCCCGCCCGGCCGCGCCCGCCGACGGTGGCCCACTCGATCACGGGCCAGTTCGCCGTCCGCGACGGGCCGTGGAAGCTGATCTTGTGCAAGGGCTCGGGCGGGTGGAGCTTGTCCGAGAAGGACGCCCGCGCCGACGCGCCACCCAGGCAGCTCTACCACATGGCCGACGATCCCCGCGAGCGCCGGAACCGGTACGAGGACCAGCCGGACGTGGTCGCGCGGCTCACGGAGACCGTCGAGCGTTTCCAGCGCGAGGGGCGCTCCGTCGCGCGGTAGGCGGGCAGACCGTTGACAGCCGCTCTTCCCGGTGTAGGATGACGGTTCTTGCCCCGGACCGTCCGGGAGCGTAACCTCGCAGAGACAAAGGAAGAGCGACGATGGCCCATGACGTGACCCTGGTGACCGGCGACGGCGTCGGCCCGGAGCTGGCGGCGGTGGCCCGCGACGTGATCGACGCGACGGGCGCCGAGATCGCGTGGGACGAGCAGCCGGCCGGCGTCGATTGCCTGGAGGAGTACGGCACGCCGCTTCCCGAGCGGCTCCTCGAGAGCATCCGCCGCACGAAGGTCGCCCTGAAGGCCCCCATCACCACGCCCGTCGGCCACGGGTTCCGCAGCGTGAACGTGGCCCTGCGGCAGATGTTTGGCCTCTACGCGTGCCTGCGGCCGTGCAAGAGCTACCCCGGCGTGCGGAGCCACTACGAGGACATCGACCTGGTCCTCGTCCGCGAGAACACCGAGGACCTCTACGCGGGCGTCGAGTTCGAGAAGGGCACCGACGCCGCCGCCGAGCTCTGCGCGCGGATCAACGCCCTCTCGGACGACAAGAAGATCGAGACGGACCCGCACGCCACGGGCCTCTCGATCAAGCCCATCAGCGTCGAGGCGACCCGGCGCGTCCACCACTTCGCCTTCCGCTATGCTCGCCACTACGGCCGCCGCAAGGTCACCAGCGTCCACAAGGCCAACATCATGAAGCACACGGACGGCCTGTGGCTGGCGATGGCGAAGGAGGTGGCGGAGGCGTACCCGGAGATCGAATTCGAAGAACGTATTGTCGACAATATGTGCATGCAGCTTGTGCAGAAGCCGGAGCTCTACGACGTCTTGGTCCTGCCGAACCTCTACGGCGACATCCTCTCGGACCTCTCGGCGGGCCTCGTGGGCGGACTGGGCGTCGCCCCCGGCGCGAACATCGGCGACGAGATGGCCGTCTTCGAGGCCACCCACGGCTCTGCGCCCAAGTACAAGGGACAGAACAAGGTCAACCCGACCGCGTTGATCCTTTCGGGGATGCTGATGCTCCGGCACCTCGAAGAGGAGGAAGCCGCCGACCGTCTCGAGGCCGCCGTCGCCGCCGTCATCGCCGAGGGCAAGGACGTGACCTACGACATGAAGCCCTCTCGCGACGACCCCACCGCCGTCGGCACCCGCGAGATGGGCCAGGCGATGATCGCCACGATGACGTCATGACGTGACGCACCGCGAGGGCGCTGCGATGGCCGACCGCCGCGAGGCGTGGCTCGAGATCGTCTCCGGCCGCCGACGCGGTCCGGCCGCCGACGCCGCTCGGGCCGGACTGGCCCTCCTGACCCCGCTCTACCGCGCCGGCCTCGGCGTGCGGCGACTCGTCACCCGGACGAAGCGCGTCTCCGTCCCCGTCCTCAGCGTCGGCAACGTGACGGTCGGCGGGACGGGCAAGACCCCCATGGCGGCCCTGCTCGCGACGACGGCCCGGGCGATGGGCGGGCGGCCGGTCATCGTCAGCCGCGGCTACGGAGCCGCCCCCGGCCGGCCGAACGACGAGGCCCGCGAGCTCGAGATTCTCGCCCCCGGCGTCCCCCACGTCCAGGGCGCCGACCGGTGGCACATCCTCTGCGAGTACGCCCGGCGAGAGCCGTGCGACCTCGCGATTCTCGACGACGGCTTCCAACATCATCGCTTGGGGCGGGACCTGGACCTCGTCCTCATCGACGCCCTCTGCCCGTTCGGCTACGGGCACGTTCTGCCGCGGGGGCTGTTGCGGGAATCGCTCTCGGCGCTTCGGCGGGCGGACCTGGTCGTCATCACGCGGGTGGATCTGGTGGACCGCGAGGAGGTGAGCGCGATCGAGGCGGGCCTGGCGCGGCGCCTGAGGCCGGGGGTGGCGGTGCTGACGGCGGCCCACGTCCCCGCGCGTCTGATCGGCGCCGACGGCCACGAGTCCCCGCCCGAGGACCTCGCCGGTCGCGACGTCGCCGCCGTCTGCGGCCTCGGAAACCCCGAGGGCTTTCGCCGCACCCTCGAAACGCTCGGCGCCCACGTGCGGCGGTTCGACGCGTTTCCCGACCATCACGCCTACACGCCCGAGCAACTCGGCCGCATCCGCGAGGCCGCCGACGACGCCGGCGCGAAGACGCTTGTGACAACCGTGAAGGATTATGTAAAATGGCGTCCGTTCCTCGGGCGCGAGGAGACGGGGTGGGGCCCGGCGATTGCCGCCCTGGAAATCCGCATGCAGATGATGGAAGGCGAGGACCGCCTGCGCCGCGCGGTCCAAGCCCTGCTGTCCGGATGAGACGACGGAGAACCCTCATGCGCCAGCCCAAGAGCTACGAGCCGGCGGACCTGGCGGCCCTGGAGGTCTTTTCCATTGCCGCGCGCCGACATAAGGTCCACCTGGAGGACCTCGCCCGCCCCGCGCCGCCGGAGACGGACTTCCAGGGCTTCGTCGAATCGCTCCCCCACACGCCCGTCACCGAGAGCCTCCACGCCCTGGCCCGGGCCGTCGCCGGCGCCGTCCGCCGGGACGCCCCCGTCGCCGTCGCTTTCGGGGCCCACGTCGTCAAGTGCGGATGCGGGCCGGTGCTCGTGGACCTGATGGAGCGCGGCATCGTGACGGTGGTGGCGACGCACGGGGCCGGGGCCATCCACGACCTGGAGCTGGCGTACCACGGCGAGACGAGCGAGGACCCCGCCGAGACGATGGCCGACGGACGGTTCGGCATGGTTGAGGAGACGCCAAGCCATCTCAACAATGCCGCCCTGCTCGGCCGCCACCGCGGCTTCGGCCAGGCCCTCGGCGACCTCGTGAACGAGGACCCGAAGGACTTCCCGCACGCCGACCGCAGCGTCCTGGCGGCGGCCAGCCGGCTCGGGTGCCTGGCCACGGTCCACGTCGCCGTCGGCACCGACACCGTCCACATGCACCCGGAGACCGACGGGGCGGCCCTCGGGGAAGCAACGCTCCTGGACTTCCGCAAGCTCTGCTCGGCCGTCTCGGACATGGCGGGCGGCGTGTGGCTCAACCTCGGGTCGGCGGTCCTGATGCCCGAGGTCTTCATGAAAGCCTACACGGTGGCCGTCAACCTCGGGGCGAAGCTCGAGGACCTCGTCACGGCGAACCTCGACCAGATTCAGCACTATCGCCCGACGGTGAACGTCCTCCGCCGCCCGACCAAGCACGGCATCGCCCTGACGGGGCACCACGAAGTGATGGTGCCGCTGCTCCGGCAGCTCATCCTCACGGAGCTGGCCGGTTCATAGATACGTGCAAGCCACAAGGAGTCCCATGTTCCGCAACCTCATCGACTTGGTCGGCCGCCTCGGGCGGCCCCGCGTCCTCGTCGTCGGCGACCTTTTGTGGGATCGCTACGTCTTCGGCGACGCCGAACGGATCAGCCAGGAGGCGCCCATCCAGGTCCTTCGCGTCGCGCGGGAGGAGGCCCGTCTTGGCGGCGCGGGCAGCGTCGTCAACAACCTCCGGGCCCTCGGGGCGGACGTGAGCGTCTTCGGCGTCCTCGGGCGCGACGGCGTCGGCGACGCGGTGGCGGCGGCCTTGAGGGACGTCGGCGCCCGAATCGGAGGCCTCGTGCGCCTGGCCGAGCGGCCCACCAGCGTCAAGGTCCGCTTCGTCGGCCGAGCCCAGCATCGCATCCCCCAGCAGGTGCTTCGCGTCGACTGGGAGGAGACCGGCCCCATCCCCCGCGAGGTCGAGGACCGGCTGCTCGCGCGCATCGACCGGGCCCTCGGCCGCGCCCGCGCCGTCCTCCTCAGCGACTACGGCAAGGGCGTCCTCACGCCGCGCCTCGCCCGGGAGGTCATCCGGCGGGCCCGCGGGCGCGGTCTGCCCGTGCTCGTCGATCCCGTCAAGGCCCGCGACTATTCGAAGTATCGGGGCGCGACGCTCCTGACGCCCAACCGCGAGGAGACCGAGACCTCGACCGGCATCCGGCCCGACGGCGAGCCCGCCCTCAAGAAGGTCGCCCGCACCCTGATCGAGTCGCTCGATCTCGACGCCCTCGTCATCACCCTCGACAAGGACGGGGCGTACCTGGCGGTGCGCGGCGAGGCGAGCCGGATGGTCTCCACGCGGGCCCGCCAGGTTTACGACAACGCCGGGGCCGGCGACATGGTCATCGCCGTCGTCACGCTCGTCCTGGCCGCCGGCGGGTCGTTCGAGGAGGCCGTGCGGCTGGGGAACGTGGCGGGGGGCATCGAGGTCGAGAAGTTCGGCGTCCAGACCGTCAGCCGCGACGAGATCGTCGCCGACCTTCTGACCGAGGCCCGCCGCGCCGGCGACAAGCGCCGCACCCTGGCGAACCTCCAGATCGACCTCAACCGCCACCGCAACCTCGGCGAGACGATCGTCTTCACAAACGGATGCTTCGACATTCTTCACTCCGGGCACATCGAGTTCCTGAGCTTTGCCGCCGCTCGGGGCAACGTCCTCGTCGTGGGCCTCAATAGCGACGCCTCCGTCCGGCGTCTCAAGGGCCCCGACCGGCCCGTCTGCGACGAGGCGGCGAGGGCCCGCGTCCTGGCGGGCCTGGAGGCCGTCGATTACGTCGCTGTCTTCGACGAGGACACCCCGGCTCGGCTCGTCGAGGCCGTCCGGCCCGACGTCCTCGTCAAGGGCGAGGACTGGGCCGACAAGGGCGTCGTCGGACGCGAGTTCGTCGAGGGGCGAGGGGGGCGCGTGGTTCTCGCGCCGCTCGTGCCCGGCATGAGCACCACCGAGATCGTCAACCGCATCCGCGGCCGCCACTCGCCTAACGAGGGGATGAAAGGAGGCGCGACGTGATTGGTCCCGTTCGCGAGGAGGTTCTCGATTCGATCGGCGTCCTGACGGCCATGGCCGAGACCCTCGCCGAGCCCGTCGCCGACGCGGTCCGGATGCTGGTCGACGCCTTGCGCGCGGGCGGCACGGTGTACGTATGCGGCGACGGAGGCAGCGCCGCCCAGGCCCAGCACATGGCGGGCGAGTTGGTCGGGCGGTTCCTCATCGACCGCCCGCCCCTGCCCTGCGTCGCCCTGACGACCGACACCAGCGTCCTGACGGCCATCGCCAACGATTACAGCTTCGAGACAACCTTCGAGCGCCAGGTCGAGGCCCTCCTCGCCGAGGGCGACCTGCTCGTCTGCCTCTCCACGAGCGGCACGAGCGCCAACGTCCTGAAGGCCGCCGGAGCGGCGCGGCGGCGGAAGGGCCGCGTCCTCGCGCTGGCCGGACGGACGGGCGGGAAGCTGGCGGAGCTGGCCGACGTCTGTCTCCGCGTTCCCGCCGACGCGAGCCCGCGCATCCAAGAGGGGCACCTCGTTCTCATACACATCCTTTGCCGAAACGTCGAGCAGGTTCTCTTCGCCCGCGAATCCGACACCCCCGCCGAGGAGCCATCGTCGTGACCCGGCCCGCCGTCTTCCTCGACCGCGACGGAACGATCATCGAGGAGGTGGGCTATCCCTCCCGCCCCGGCGACATCCGCATCCTGCCGGGCGCGGCCCGGGGCCTGGCGCGCCTCGCCGCCGCAGGGCACGCCCTCGTGGTGGTCACGAACCAGTCGGGCATCGCGCGCGGCAAGTTCACGGAGGCCGACCTCGACCGGTTCCACGAGGCCCTCGACGAGCAGCTCGACGTCCTCGGGGCCCGCGTCGACGCGTGGTACAGTTGCCCGCATCATCCCGACGCCGCCGTCGCCGTTCGCGCCGACCTCGCCGTCGAGTGCGACTGCCGCAAGCCCAAGCCCGGCATGATCCTCCGGGCGGCCGACGACCTGGGCCTCGACCTCGCGGCCTCGTGGCTCGTGGGCGACACGTGGCGGGACATCGCTGCGGGCCAGGCCGCGGGCGTGCGGACGATCAAGGTTCCGGCCCCGCCGTCGCATGACGCCCCCCGCCCGGCCGGGGTCGACCCGCCCACCGCCCAGGCCCCGACGCTCGACGCCGCCGCCTCCCTCATTCTCGCCGAGCCGGCCGAGACCCCGCCCGAACCGGAGCCCGAGCCGACGCCGGTTCCGGGGCCCGAGCCGGCGACCCCCGAGCCTGAGCCGGAGCCCGAGCCGCCGGTCGCGCGGCCGCCGCAACCTGCGCCCGCTGTCCCCGTGGAGACGCCGGTCGAAACCGTCGCCTGCGGGCGGTGCGGCCGGCCCCTTGATCCGACCGAAGACGCCGTCGTCCGCGACGGCCCCCCCTTCTGCCCCGAGTGTGCCGCCCTCCAGGTGGCCGAGCCGACGCGCGAGGACGACGTGGCCGCGACGCTCCGTTCGATCCAGGCCGAGCTCCGCCGCCTGGTGCGCCGCCGCGAAGGCGGGGGCCTATCGATGCTCCGGCTCCTGGCATACCTCGTGCAGGTGGCGGCAGTCGTGGCCGTGGTCGCGGGGCTGGCTGTCCAGGATTCCTCGCTTCGGGCGACGCTCCTGCCGCTAGCCGTCTTCATGCAGGCGTTGGTCGTCACGCTCCTCGTCCTGGAAGGCAAGCCATGACGCTGGCGGTGGTCATGCCGAACTGGGTGGGCGACGCCGTCATGGCCACGCCGACGCTCCGGGCCCTTCGGGCGCGGTTCCCGGACGCGCGGATTCTCGCGCTCGTCAGGCCCTATGTCCGCCCCGTGCTCGATCCGAACCCATGGACGGACGATTTCATCGAGATGACCAAGTCCGCGCGGGGCGTGTGGCGCGCGGCCGGCTTGCTCCGGGCCGAAGGGGTGAAGACGGCGGTGCTCCTGGCGAACAGCGCCCGGGCCGCCCTCGTCGCGTACCTGGGCCGGGCCCGCCGGCGCCTGGGCTACGACCGCGACGGGCGGGGCCTTTTCCTCACGGACCCCGTCCCGCCGCAGCGCGCGGACGGCGAGTTCAAGCCCGTCCCGCAGATCGACTATTACCTCCGCCTGGCCGAGGAGCTGGGAGCGCCCGTCGGCGACCGCCGCATGGAGCTCTTCCCCACGGCCGAGGACGTGGCTGCCGCCCACCGAGCCTACGCCGCCGCCGGGCTCGACCCGACTCGGACCGTCCTTTTTTGCCCGGCGGGGAAGTTCGGCCCCTCGAAGGAGTGGCCCGTCCAGCACTGGGCCCAGCTCGCCCACATGGCCCGCGAGGCGTACGAGATGCAGACGGCGATCCTGTGCGGCCCGTCGGACTTCGAGCTGGCCGACACGATCATCCGCGAGGCCAAGGTCCCCGTTGAGACGTTCCATGACAAGGGCATCGACCTGGCCTCGGCCCGGGCCGTCGTCGCGCAGGCCCGGGCGATGGTCGCGATCGACAGCGGCCTTCGGCACTACGCGGCGGCGCTCGGACGGCCGGTGGTGGCCCTGTTCGGCCCAACCGACATCCGCTGGACCGACACCGGCTACGAGGGCGAGGTCCGGCTCCAGGGCATCGTGCCGTGCGGCCCGTGCCAGCTGCCCGTCTGCCCGTCCGGCACGACGGAGTGCATGTGGAAGATCACACCCGCCGAGGCGCTCGACGCCCTGACCGAAGCCCTCCGCCGCGACCGCGAGTAGCCGGACCCCGGCGAAGCGAGGCCCCATGCTCGACCCAGAACGCCTCCGGGCAATCCGCGATGGGCGGCACGTTCCGCGGGGAACCGCGTCCATCGTCATCCCGCACTTCGAGACGCCCGAGCTCGTGCGCCTCTGCCTGCGCGCGATCCGCCGCCTCACGGACCACCCGTACGAGTGCATCGTCGTCGACAACCATTCGCGGGACGGGTCCGCCGAGTCGCTGCGGGAGGTCGGGTGGATTCGGCTCATCGAGCGAGGCGAGGAGACCGAGGCCGACGCCGTCCGGGCCCACGCCTCGGCGATGGACCGAGGGATCGAGGCATCGCGCGGCCGGTGGATCGTCAGCTTCCACACCGACACCATCGTCCGCCGCGCGGGGTGGCTGGGCGAGTTCGTAACCCGTCTCGAAGCCGACCCGAAGGCTGCGTGCCTCGGCTCCGGCAAGATCGAGACCGACCCGGCATGGTACCGGGCGATGAAGCGGATGTGGAACACGCGGCGGATGAAGGCGTGGGCGAGGCGGCTGGTGGGCGCGCCGCCCATTCCCGAGCCCGGCTGGTATCCGCGGAGCTACTGTGCTCTCTATGACGCCGAGAAGGTGCGCGAGTTGGGGCTCGATTTCCAGGCCGCGCCCGGCCATCCCGCGGGCGAGCGGATGTATCGCGGCCTCCTGGACGCCGGGTACACGTGCCTCCGCCTCAATCCCGACGAGATGCATCGCTACGTCGAGCACGTGAGCCACGCCACCGCTCTGCTGGCCCGGGGCGGCCTCAGCCACTGGCGCGGCAATCGGAAGGTCCGCGCCGCGCTGGCGCGGGTGATGGGCACGCCGCTCGCGCAAGAGCTTATGGAGGATGACGGCCTGGACCTTTGAATCCGCAGCCCGTTTCGCCGGCCCGTTTGCGGGCCGCTCTGATGCAAAGAACGCACCGATGGCCCCATGGCTCATCCATCCCGACTACCGCCCCGCCCTCGAAGCCGCGCGTCTCGCGGACTTCGGGTCCCTTTGGCGGGCCGCCGAGGGCCGCGTCCTCGACGGCCATCCCACCCGCGACGTCGCCCGCGTCGAGGTACCGCGCGACGATGGCGAGCCGCTTGTCCTCTACGTGAAGCGCGCCTGGGCCCGGGGCGCGCGGCGGCACGGGGCGGAGATTTTGCTTGGGCGGCGTCCCATGGTCCCCGCCCGGCGCGAGTGGCGAAATGCCCGGCGCCTCGCCGCCGCCGGCGTCCCCATCGCGACGCCCGTTGCCTTCGGCCGCGCGCGAGGCCCCGACGGACCCCGGACCCTCCTGGCGTTTGAGGAGGTGCGCGGCCCGAGCCTGGCGGCGTGGATTCAGGAGCGCACGCCCGGCGCCGGACCTTCGCCGCGCCGCATCGCCCGGGCCGTCGCCGACACTGTCCGCCGCCTCCACGACGCCGCCTTCGCCTACACGGACCTCTACGCCAAGCACCTGTTCCTGGAAAGCCTTGGCACCGACGCGCCGCGCGCGGTTTTCATCGACCCGATGCGCGTGCGGCGATTGACGCCCGCGAGGCGGGTGCGGGACCTGGCGGCCCTTGCGGCCACGACCCGCGAGCCGGGCGTCGCCCGCACCGACCGCCTCCGCTTCTTTCTCGCGTACTCGGGCCTTGACCGACTCGACGCGGCGGCCAAGCGCCTCGTTCGCAGCGTCGAACGCGAAGCGGCGCGCCTGGCCGGGCGCGGACGCGATCCGAACCTGCTCCCCTTCCGGCGTACCGCGCCGCCAGGCATGGTGCCGCTGGCCGAGGAATCGCACACCGTCCTCGACGGCGGACGACTCCGCGTCCTCGACGCTTTCCGGCCGCATCTGGAGCGGGCGGGCCTCGTGACCCTCGACGCCCTGATGACCTACGGCGGCGGCGAGCCGTACCGCGTCGTCCCCGGGCGCTCGACCGTCCGGGCGGAGCTTGAGGGGCCGGCCGGGTCGCGCGTCGCGTTGTACCTAAAACGCCACACGCGCGTCCCGTGGACGCTGAAGGTGCGGCGGACGGTCGGCCTGGGGCAACCCGTCAGCCAGGCGAGGCGGGAGGTTCAGGGCATCGTGCGGCTGACGGACCTCGGAATCCCGACGATGCGTCTGGCGGCCCTCGGGGAGGCGTTCGAGGCGGGCGGACGCATCGAGCGGAGCTGCCTGGTCACCGAAGAGATCGGCGGGGCGACGCAGGCGGACGACGACGCCGAGGCCCGGTTCGGCCCCGGCGGCGAGGGGCCGACGGCCGAGAAGCGGCGGCTGGTGCGTAAGATCGGGCGGCTGGCCCGGACGCTGCACGGCGCGGGATTCGTGCATCGCGATTTCTACCTCTGTCACATCCTCGTCCGGCCGGTCGAAGGCGGCGGGGAGGTGCTGCACCTGATTGACCTCCAGCGGCTGGGGAGGCGGCCGGGCGGGGCCCCGCGCCGATGGATCGTCAAGGACCTGGCAGCCCTGCTCTTCTCGTCATGGCCGTCGCCCGCGACGGGCATCCGGTCGCGGGTCTTCACGGAGACGGACCGGATGCGGTTCGCGGTCGAGTACTTCGGCACGCGGCGCCTGGACCGTCGCGCCAAGTCCATCCTCCGGGCCGCCGCGCGCAAGGCCCGCCGCATCGCCCGCCGCGAGGCCCGCCGCCGCGCCCGTGCCAAACCGTAGACGCCGGCCCCGGTCTATGCCATACTCGTGACCGGCGAGGCACGCGCGCACCCTGGAGACACACGCGGCGTGAAGATTGGCTTCCAGCTCGAGCACGTGGACCCGTCTCGCGGCGGGGCGGAGACGTGGGTCTGCCGCTTCGCCGCGTGGCTCCTCGAAGCCGGGCACGAAGTCCACCTCGTCGCGGGCGGGTTCGGCGGCCGCACCCCCGAGGGGGCCTTTACGCATCACGTGCTCCAGCGCGGCGTCACCCGCTGGGGGCGGGACCTCCGGTTCGCCCGGGCTGTCCGCCGCGCCACGAGTCGCGCGGGCCTCGACGTCGCCCTGGCCGTCGCCCGCACCTTCGGCGCCGACGTCCTCATGCCGCACGGAGGGACCCTGGACGGGAGCCGGCGGCAGAACCTGCTCCTCGTGCGAAACCCGGCGTTGCGGGGCCTGAAACAGGCGTTCGACGCGGTCAACCCGCGGATTCGGATTAAGCGGGCCATCGAGGCCCGCCAGTATGATGCCGACGACCCGCCCGAGGTCATCGCCATCAGCGCGATGGTGTGCGAGGACATGCAGACGTATCACAACGTCCCCGACGAGCGACTCCACCTCATCTACAACGGCGTGGACTTCGAGCGGTTCTCGCCCGCGGTCTGTGACGGGCTTCGGGCCGAGGCGCGGGCGCGGTGGGGCCTGGCGGAGGGCGAGACATGCTTCGCCCTGGTCGCCCACAACTTCCGTCTCAAGGGTCTCCGGGAGCTGGTCGAAGCCGGCGGGCGGCTGGGGAGCGGCCGCGGCCCGTGGCGGGTGCTTGTCGTCGGCAAGGGTCGCGCGGGGCCGTACCGCCGGCTCGCACAGCGTTTGGGATGCGGGGCCCGGTTCATCTTCGCGGGAGCGCTGGAGGACGTGCGGCCGGCGTATGCGGCGAGCGACGTCTACGTTCAGCCGACATGGTACGATCCGTGCAGCCTGGTGGTGCTTGAGGCGCTGGCCTCGGGCCGGCCGGTCATCACGACCGCTTTCAACGGGGCGTCGGAGCTGATAACCGACGGCAAGGAGGGCGTGGTGCTCGCCTCGCCCGCCAACACGGCAGCCCTGGCATACGCGATGCAGCGGCTCCTGGACCCGGCCCGGCGCGAGCCGATGGCCCGGGCCGCCCGCGCGACGGCCGAAGACCACGGTCTCGATCGCAACTTCCGCGACATCCTGGCGGTCCTCCAGAAGGCCGCCCGCCGAAAGGAGGAGACGTGACGGCCCTGGTGATCGCAGGCGTCCTGGTGGGCGGGTACTGTGCAGGGAGCGTCCCGTTCGGATGGCTCATCGGCCGGGCCCGCGGGGTGGACCTGCGGCAGCACGGATCGAAGAATATCGGCGCGACGAACTGCGGACGCGTCTGCGGGGCGCCATGGGGCGTGCTGGCCTTCGTCCTGGACGCGGCCAAGGGGTTCGTGCCCGTCTATGTGATGGCGACGTACCTGCTGCCGACGCTCTTTGCGGAGAACCCGCCGGGGCTCTGGCTGGCGGTGGCGGCGACGGCCCTCGGCCCGATCCTCGGCCACGTCTTCCCCGTATGGCTCCGGTTCAAGGGGGGCAAGGCCGTGGCAACGAGCCTCGGCGTCGTGCTCGCGCTGCCCATGGTACGGTGGTGGGGCATCGCGGCGTTCGGGCTGTGGGTGATCGTCTTCCTGGCGACGCGGTACGTTTCGGTCGCGTCGACGGCGGCGGCGGTGGGACTTCTGGCGGCGTACCTGGGTTTCGAGCACGCGCGGGCGTGGGACGCGTACCTGCCCATCACCGTTTTCGTCCTCGCGTTGGTGGCCCTGGTGCTAGCGCGGCACGCGGGGAACTATCGGCGGTTGGCGGCGGGGACGGAGAACCGCTTCGGCGGCAAGCCCCCCGCTCCGGCGGACATGCCGCCCATCGGCCGGGACCTGACGCAGCCCGAGACCGAGCGGCCCGGCGAGGGGGGAAGCGACGCCGAGGACGAGGCGTCCCCGGAGTGACCGGCCTCATCCGCCCAGTTTCTCTTCGAGCAGGCTGCGCACGAGCTGCGGGTTCGCCTTGCCGCCCGTCGCCTTCATCGTCTCGCCGATGAGGCGGCCGATGGCGGCCTTCTTGCCGGCGCGGTAGTCGGCGGCGATCTTCTCGTTGGCGGCGAGGACCTTGTCGAGGATGCCCTCCAGCTCCCCCGCGTCCGAGACCTGGGCGAGGCCTTCGGCCTCGACGATGTCGCGTGCCCCGCCCCCCGTGGCGAGCATCTTCGCGAAGACTTCGGCGGCGGTGGTCCGGTTGATCGTCCCCTCGCGCACCAGGCCGATCAACTCGGCCAGGGCCTTCGGGCCCACGCGGAAGTCGGTGATCGCAGTCTTTGTCTCGTTCAGGACCCGCATCACGTCCTGCATCATCCAGTTGGAGGCGGCCTTAGCGTCGCCGACCGTCTCGGCGAGCGTCTCGAAGTAATCGGCCACGCCCCGGTCGGCAGTCAGCACGCCCGCATCATACTCCGGCAGCCCGTGCTCGGAGACGAATCGGGCCCGGCGGTCCTCGGGAAGCTCCGGCAGCTCCGCCCGCAGTCGCTCGACCCATTCGCGGGCGGGCGTGACGGGCACGAGGTCGGGCTCCGGGAAGTAGCGGTAATCGTGGGCCTCCTCCTTGGAGCGTTGGAGGAACGTGGTCCCGGCGTCGTCGACGAACCCGCGCGTCTCCTTGCCGCGCCTTTCGAGGGTGTAGCCCTCGGGGTCGGCGGCGTACTCGTCACGATGGCGGGCGATCTCGAAGGCGACGGCCCGCTCGACGCTGCGGAAGGAGTTGAGGTTCTTGATCTCGGCGATGGGCGTGTAGCGCGGCGAGCCGTCGGAGGCCGTGCCGACCCGGAGGCTGATGTTCGGCTCGAACCGCATCTGGCCGAGCTGCATGTTGCACTCGCCGACGCCCAGGTAGACGGCCCGCTGCCGCAGCGCCGTCCCGTAAGCCCGGACTTCCTCGGGCGAGTGCATGTCGGGCTCGGAGACGATCTCCAGGAGCGGCGTGCCCGTGCGGTTGAGATCGACGACGCTGAAGCTCCCGCCGCCCTCGGCGTGCATGAGCTTTCCGGCATCCTCTTCGAGGTGCACGCGCGTGATGCCCACGCGCCTGCGCTCGCCGTCCTCGGTCTCGATGTCGAGGTACCCGTCGAGGCCGAGCGGCTCGTCATATTCGGAGATTTGGTAATTCTTCGGAAGGTCGGGATAGTAGTAGTGCTTGCGGTCCCACTTGGCGAAGTCGGGGATGCGACAATGGAGGGCGAGGGCCATTTTGACGGCCAGCTCGACGGCCCGCTCGTTCATCACCGGCAGCACGCCCGGCATCCCCAGGCACACGGGGCAGCAGAGGGTATTTGGCGGGGCGTCGTAGGCCCGGCGACAGCCGCAGAACATCTTCGTGCGGGTCGCCAGGTGTAGGTGCACTTCCATGCCGATCGTGGGGCGAAGGTCGCTCACGCCGCGTCCTCCCCGAGCGGCGGCACCCGGTCGGTCCAATCCGTCTCCCGCTCGTACATGCGGGCGATGCGAAGGAGCCGTGCCTCCGTGAAGACGTCCGTCAGCACCTGAAGGCCCACGGGGAGCCCCGCCGCCGTGAAGCCGCACGGCACGCTCAAACCCGCGATGGCCGCGAGGTTGGCGCTGACGGTATAGACGTCGGAGAGGTACATGGCGAGCGGGTCGCCCGCGCGGGCCCCGATGGGGAACGCGGGGGTCGGGCTCGTCGGGCCCATCAGGCAATCGACCGTCTCGAAGGCCCGCTCGAAGTCGCCGCGAATCAGCCGCCGCACCTTCCGGGCCTTCTTGTAGTACGCATCATAGTAGCCGGCGGAGAGGGCGTACGTGCCCAGCATGATGCGGCGTTTGACCTCGTCGCCGAACCCTTCGGCTCGGCTGGCCATGTACATGTCGATCATATCGGCGAAGTCGGCGGCCCGACGGCCGTAGTGGACGCCGTCGTAGCGGGCCAGGTTCGAGGACGCTTCGCTCGTCGCGACGATGTAGTAAGTGGCGATGGCGACGTCCGTGGCGTGCGGCAGGTCGACCTCGACCAGCTCGGCCCCCTGCCCCTCGTAGACTTCGAGGGCCGCCCGAACGATCCGCTCGACCTCCGGGTCGAGGCCCTCGGCGAAGAACTCGCGCGGCAGGCCGATGCGAAGGCCTTCGAGCGGCTCATCGAGCCCCGCCCGGAGGTCCGGCACGTCGCGCGGAACGCTGGTCGAATCGCGCGGGTCGTGGCCCGCGACGACCTCCAGCAGCAGGGCGGCGTCCTCGACCGTCCGGGCGAACGGGCCGATCTGATCGAGGCTCGAAGCGAAGGCCACGAGGCCGTACCGGCTGACGCGGCCATAGGTCGGCTTCATCCCGACGACGCCGCACAGGGCCGCCGGCTGGCGGATCGAGCCGCCCGTATCGCTGCCGAGGGCCACGGGGACCATGCGAGCGGCGACGGCGGCGGCGCTTCCGCCGGAGGACCCCCCGGGCACGGTGGCCGGGTTCCAGGGGTTGTGGGTCGTGTGGAAGCCGGAGTTCTCGGTGGACGAGCCCATGGCGAACTCGTCGAGATTCGTCTTCCCGACGATAATTGCTCCCTCGGCCCGGAGCCGCTCGACGACGTGGGCGTCGTACGGGGCCTTCCAGCCCTCCAGGATGCGGCTCGCGCAGGTCGTGGCCTGGCCGTCGGCCGTGCACAGGTTGTCCTTGACGGCGACGGGAACGCCCGCCAGGCGGCCGAGCGGCGCGCCGGCGGCGCGGGCCTCGTCGATCTCAGCGGCGCGGGCGAGGGCCCCGTCCACGTTGAGCGAGAGGAAGGCCCGCACGGTGGGCTCGAAACGGTCGAGGCGGTCAAGGGCCGCCCGAGTCGCGTCCACAGCGGAGAGGTCGCCGGAGGCTTGGGCGGCCAGCAGGTCACAGGCTGTCAGGGCGCAGGGGTCCACTAGGCACTCGACCCGTCGTCAATGACGCGCGGCACACGGAAGCAGGTCGCGTCGCGGTCGGGGGCGCCGGCGACGGCGGTCTCGGGGGGAAGCGAGTCGCGGGGTTCATCGGGGCGCAGGACGTTCGCGAGGTCCACGGCGTGGGGCATCTCGCGGACGCCCTCGGTGTCGAGGGCCTGGAGGCGGCCGACGTAATCGAGGACCTCGGAGAGTTGCGAGGCGAAGGTCTCGACCTCCTCCTCGGAGAGGCGAATGCGGCTCAGGAGCCCGACCTTGAGCACTTCGTCCTTGGAGATGGGCATCGGGGCTCCCCCCGGACCGGAGCGCGGCACGCGCGGGTCACTCGGTCTCGGGCACCTTGCGACGTGCGGGCTTTCGGACCTTGCCCGCGCGGAGGCAGTCGGTGCAGACGTACGCCCGGGTGCGGGTGCCGTTCGGCAACTGGACGCGCACGCGCTGCAGGTTCGGCTTGAACCGCCGCTTGGTGATGCCGGTGACCTTGCGGCCGACGCCGCCCAGGTACTTGGCCTTCCCGCGGCGGCTGATGTTCGAGCCGGTAATCGACGATTTTCCGCAAATCTCGCACTTCGAAGCCACGGTCAATCCTCCGTGCGCGCATGGGCCCTGTCTGAGAAGCGATAGTATACGGCAGGCGGCGGCCGCTTCAAGAGCAATTCCGGGCAACGGTAATCCGAAGCCCGGAATCCGAATGACGAATGAAACCATCCTTACGGCAGGTCCAGAATCCTGTGGATTTGGAGGTTGAGACGCACCGGCAATGCGTCCTCCAGCATCCACCGGGCGAGCTCCGCGGGATCGAGGTGCGGGCGGGCGGCCGAGAAGAGGATGGGGGCCCGGTCGAAAATCCCGCGGGTGGCGATCTGGTGATGGGCCCAGTCGTAGTCGTCGCGGCTCGCGAGGACAAACTTGACCTCGTCGCCCTCGGTCAGGTGTTCGAGGTTCTCCCAGACGACCCCCTCGCTCATGCCGCTGCCGGGCGCCTTGAGGTCGAGAATCCGCGAGGCCCGCCATTCGAGGTCCGCGATGGAGTGGTTGCCCGACGTCTCGATCAGGACGTGGATGTTCTGCGAGAGGAGCGAGGACGCCAGGGCGTTAACCTCGTCGAGCTGGCACACCGGCTCGCCGCCGGTAATCATGATCGGAAGGGGGGGTGCGGCAATCTCGCCAAGGACGTCGCCAACGTCGACCTCGCGGCCGGCACCGGCGTCGCGGGCCTCGGGCGTGTCGCAGTAGGCGCAGTCCTGGTCGCACCCGGCCAGCCGCACGAACCACATGGGCAGGCCCACCCGGGTCGTCTCGCCCTGGATGCTGCGGAAGATTTCGTACACTCGCATTGGCGATTTTCGCTTGAAGGTTTTCGATTGAACGGATACGCGCCGAACCCGCCAAAGGCCATGGTACTGTGTGGGACCCCGTCGTAAATTGGAAATCGACAATCGACAACCCGTCGCCCTACATCCGCTCGGCCGTCTCGATGCCCAGCAGGTCCAGGCCCTTCGCAACGGCACGGGCCGTAAGGTCGCACAGTTTCAGGCGCGCAGCGCGAACCTCACCCTCGCTCTGGAGGACGGGGCAGGCCTCGTAGAAGCGCGTGAAGGCCCCGGCCAGGTCGTAGAGCCATGCGGCGACGACGTGCGAGAGATCGTCCCCGAGGGCCCGGTCGACCGTCTCGGGGAGCCTGAGCAGGGCCTTCGCGAGGGCCTGCTCCTCGGGGGCGGCCAAGGGGACGGACGACGCGTCGGCCCGGGCGGCGGCGGGGTCGTGGTCGCCCTTTCGGAAGATCGAGCGGATGCGGGCGTAGGCATACTGCATGTACGGGGCGGTGTTGCCCTGGAGGCTGAGCATCTTCTCCCAGGAGAAGGCGTAGTCGGAGGTTCGGTTCCGGGCAAGGTCGGCGTACTTGACGGCCCCGATGCCGACGATGCGGGCGATGTCTGCCTGCTCCTCGGGCGCGAGGTCCGGGTTCTTCTCGCGGACGAGAGCGAGGGCCCGCCGCTCTGCCTCGTCCAGCAGCTCGGCCAGCTTCACGGTCCCGCCTTCGCGGGTCTTGAACGGTTTTCCGTCCTCGCCCATCATCGTGCCGAAAGCGACGTGGACCAGCTCGACCTCCTCGGGGGCGAAGCCGGCCGCCCGGGCGGTGGCGAAGACCTGGCGGAAGTGGAGCGACTGGCGGGCGTCGACGACGTAGAGCACCCGCTTGGCGCGAAGCTCGCCGACGCGATAGCGGATGGCCGCAAGGTCGGTGGTCGCGTAGAGGTACCCCTCGTCGGACTTCTGGACGATCAGGGGCAGGCGGTCGCCCTCCTTCGAGACGAAGCCCGGCAGGAAAACGCACTGGGCCCCCTCCGATTCCTCCAGGAGTCCCTGCTCGCGGAGGGCGTCGACGACCTCGGGGAGGTCATCGTTGTAAGCCGACTCGCCGCGGACGTCGTCGTCGGTCAGGAGGACGCCGAGGCGGGCGTACGCATCGCGGCAGTGCCGCAGCGAAATCTCCCGGAAACGGTGCCACATCTCGAGCGTGGCCTCGTCGCCCCGCTGGAGCCCCACGACCTCCTCTCGGGCGGCGTTGGCGAACGCCTCGTCCGCGTCGAACCTCCGCTTCGCCGCCTTGTAGAAACCTTCGAGGTCCGCGAGTTGGCGCTCGGCTTTCAGGCCCTCGGGGTCCTCGCGCAGCGTCTCCTTAAGGTACGCCACCAGCATCCCGAACTGCGTCCCCCAGTCTCCGACGTGGTTCTGGCGGATCACCTCATGGCCGGCGAAGTCGAGCATCCGCACAAGGGCATCGCCGATGATCGTGGAGCGCAGATGCCCGACGTGCATCTCCTTGGCGAGGTTCGGGGCGGAGTAGTCGACGACGACCCGCTCCGGCTCGGCCGGCTCCGGCATCCCCAGGCGTGGGTCCGCGTGGACCTTGCCGAGCGTGGCGGCGAGCCAGTCGCCCTGGAGGCGCAAGTTGATGAAGCCGGGGCCCGCGATCTCGGGCGTCTCGCAGAGGTCGGAGACCTGGAGGCGCTCGACGATCGCGGCGGCCACGTCGCGGGGCTTGGCGCCGAGGCGCTTCGCCAGACCCATGGCGGCGTTCGCCTGGTAATCGCCGAAGCGCGGGTCTTGGGCCTCGGCGACAAGGGGCGGCGCGTCGGCGGCGTCCGGGTACGCGGCCTCGATGGCAGCGGCGACGCGGGACTCCAGGAGTTGGTGGACGTTCGGCATGGCCCCGCTAACTGATGGAAGGCTAAGCCGCAAGCGGCTTCACGACGACTCGTTACGTACCCACCCCTTGGCCCAGTCCACCCGCAGTGCGTCGCCCCAGAGGAGTTCCATCTCGTAGTAGCTGCGGGCCTCGGCAGAGAAGAGGTGGACGACGACGTTGACGTAGTCCACGAGGCCCCACCAGCCCGTCTCCTCGCCCTCGACGCCGAAGGGCTTCTCGCCGAGGTCCCGGCCCGCCTCCACGACGCGGGCCGCCGCCGACTTCATCTGCCGCGGGCTGGTGCCGGTCGCCAGGACGAAGAACTCCGTCACGGGCGAGAGCTTCCGGAGGTCAAGGACGTTGACGTCGCGGCACCGGTTCTCGGCCGCCGCCCGGGCCAGGGCGACGGCCAGCCGGCGCGCGGTTGTCGGACGCGAGGCCATTACTTCGCCAAGGGTTCCCAGTGGATGCAGAGCCACTCGCCGACCTGCGGGCCGTACTTGACGATGAGGCCCGCGAAGACGACGCTGACCATGCTCATCAGCTTGATGAGGATGTTCAGGCTCGGGCCGCTCGTGTCCTTGAACGGGTCGCCGACGGTGTCGCCGACGACGGCGGCCTTGTGGGCGTCGGACCCCTTTCCGCCCAAAGCCCCGCCCTCGATGTACTTCTTGGCGTTGTCCCAGGCGCCGCCGGCGTTGGCCATGAAGACGGCCAGTGCGAATCCGCTCGTCAGGCCGCCCACTAGCAGGCCGAGGACGCCGCTGACATCAAGCACGAGCCCCACGAGCACGGGCACGAAGACGGCGAGCAGACTCGGGATGACCATGGCCCGCTGGGCCCCCGCGGTGGCGATGGCCACGCACGAGGCGTAGTCGGGCTTGGCCGTGCCCTCCATGATGCCCGCGATGGTGCGAAACTGTCGTCGGACCTCGTCAATCATCTGGGAAGCCACGCGGCCGACGGCCTTCATGGTCAAGGCGCAGAAGACAAAGGCGAGCAGGACACCGCTGAAGACGCCCACCAGGAATTTCGGATTCATGGGCGTGACGCCATAGAACCGCATGAAGTCGAGCATGCCGGCCTGGGAGTCGCCCACATCGGCCAAGCTCTGCTCGGCAACCTCGCCCATGGCGACGGGCAGGAGGTGGATGTGGCCGTCGCCATCGACGCCGCGCTCGGTTCCAGCGGGGGCCCGGCGGACCACGGTGTGGTCGTCCTCGCCGGCGGCCTGGATATAGACGATGGTGGCCTTCTGTTTCAGGGCCCGGCTGGGGGCATCGCCTTCGGCCCGCACGCCCTGGGCGAACTTTCCGAATCCCAAGGCGTAGACTTCGTCGTCGGCGGTGTGCTGGTAGGAGGCGGCAGCCTCGCGGTGCATGCCGACGCGGACCTCCTCCACGTACGCCGCCAGCAGCGCCAGGGCCGTCAGGGCGGCGCTGCCGATGGCGAACCCCTTTCCGATGGCGGCGGTGGTGTTGCCGAGGGAATCGAGGGCGTCGGTCCGCTCGCGGACCTCAGGGGGCTGGCCGCTCATCTCGGCATTGCCGCCCGCGTTGTCGGCAATCGGGCCGTACGCGTCGGAAGCCAGCGTGATGCCGAGCGTGGAAAGCATGCCGACCGCGGCAATCCCCACGCCGTACAGGCCCATCGTGATGTCTTTGAAACCGCCGGGGAGGGCGAACGCGAGAATCATGGCCACGCTCACGGCCAGGATGGGAATCCATGTCGAGATCATGCCCGTGGCAATGCCGTCGATAATCACTGTGGCCGGGCCGGTGTTGGCACGGTCGGCGAGGTCCCGGGTCGGTTGATACTGGGCGGACGTGTACCGCTCGGAACCCCAGCCGATGATGAGGCCCGCCACCAGGCCCGAGACGACGCTTCCGACGATGGCCCACGGCAGGTGCAGTTGCCAGACAATGAAGACCGTGGCCACGATGACCAGGACGCTGGCCAGATACGTGCCGCGATTCAAGGCGCCCATCAGGTCTTTCATGGAGGCGCCCTCCTTGGTGCGGACGACGAAGACCCCCAGGATCGAGACGACGATGCCCAGCCCCGCCAGGGCCAGCGGCGCCATCATGAGGTTCATCCGCAGGGCGCCCTCGTTGATCACCTCCAGCGTTTCGGGATAGAGGTTCTTGAGGCCGAAAATGGCCGCCACCCCGAGCGTCGCCGCCGCCAGAATCGAGTTGCTGTAGGACTCGAACAGGTCGGCGCCCATGCCGGCGACGTCGCCGACGTTGTCGCCGACGTTGTCGGCGATGGTGGCGGGGTTGCGGGGATCGTCTTCCGGGATGCCGGCCTCGACCTTGCCGACCAGGTCGGCCCCGACGTCGGCCGCCTTCGTATAAATGCCGCCGCCCACGCGGGCAAACAACGCCTGGCTCGACGCGCCGATGCCGGAGCACAGCATGATGACGGCGATCTGCTCAAGCGTCAGAGGCTGCCACGCGAGCGAGTCGGTCCAGCCGTAGCCCCAGACCGTGTAAAGAAACAGGAACCAGCCGGTGATATTCAAGAGGCCGAGGCCGACCACCGCCAGGCCCATGACGGCCCCGGCGCGGAACGCCACCGTCAGCCCCTGATTGAGGCTGTTCTTGGAGGCGTTGGCCGTCCGGGCGGAGGCCTGCGTGGCCGTCTTCATCCCGATAAACCCCGCCAGCGCCGAGAAAACGCCGCCCGTCAGGAACGCGAACGGCACCAATCCGTGCTGCACGTGCAGGCCGAACGCCAGGAGCAACAGCAGGCCGAAGACAACCACGAAGAAGATCGCCACCACCTTGTATTGCTGCTTGAGGTAGGCATAGGCGCCCTCGCGGACGGCGGCGGCGATCTCGGCCATCCGCTCGGTCCCCTCGGTCTCCTTCATGACGCTCTGGTAGAAGTAGTACGCCATGATCAGGGCGAGCACCGCCCCGCCGAAAGCGACGTACCAGACGGTCGGCAGCGCGGGGGCCTCCTCGGCGGCATCCCCGGGCTCGGGCGCGGCCCCGGAATAGACCTCACCGGCCACAAGGCCCGCCCCCAGGAGCACGGCGAACATGAGCGCGAGTCGGACGTTACGGCGCCAGTGCGTTCTCATCGCGTGGGCATCTCCTCATCCGGATTCTCGGGTTCGGACCCGGAATGGACCGCCGGCGCGGTCTCCGAGCCCCGAAGAGCCGCACGTTGTATGACCTCGCGGGGGCGGAGGCAAGCGAAAAATGCGCAAACCAGACCGCGCAGCCCGGGCCCCGGCCGACGCATCGCGAATCATACATCCCTCATCCACACTCCTAGACCAGCCCCCACGTGCGGCAATTCTCGAGGCTGACCTTCGCGGCTTCGAGGGGCCCCAGCGGCGCCGTCCGGTCCTGCTCGATGGCCATGAACTCGGTCCCGCCCGCCTTGCATGCCGCAATGATCTTCGGCCAGTCCAGGATGCCCTCGCCCACGGGCACCATGGGCTTCTCTTCGCCCTCGCCCATGTCCTTGAAGTGGACGATGGTGATGCGGCCGGCGTACTTCTCGAGGTAGGCCACCGGGTCGGCCCCGCCGTACTGGACCCAGTAGGTGTCGATCTCGGCCTCGACGGCCTCGGAGCCGCCCGTATAGAGGAGGTCGTAGGCGAAGGCCCCGTCGACCTTGGTCTCGAACTCGAACGAATGGTTGTGGTAGGCGAAGCCGAGGTCCTCGGCCTTCAGCTTCTCGGCCCACTCGGCGAACTGCTCGGCAAGCTGCTTCCACTGGTCGGGCGTCTCCCGGACCTCCTTCGGCAGGCTCGGCACGACGGCGAACCCGGCCCGGAGGGTCTTGGTAATCTCGACGACCTTCTCGAACTCGTCCCGGAACATGGCGTACCCCAGATGCGTCCCGGCGGACCCGAGTTCGAGGTCGTCGAGCATCTTGCGGATGTCCTCGGGCGTGGAGTTGCCGAACCCGCTGACCTGGATCGCCGGGTACCCCATCTCGGCCACCTTCTTGACGGTGCCGGCGTAATCCTCTTTCGTCAGGTCCCGGAGGGTAAACATCTGCATCGCAACGACGGGCTCGGCCACGGTCGGACTCCTTTCGGCTGATCGTTCGCCCGCGCACGCGGGGAGCGCGGGACCACTCGCTTACGCAACAACTGATAAGCATCCGTTCGCCCGCGCACGCGGGGAGCGCGGGCCGGGTCAATCGGGCATCTTAAACCT
>CAYWVR010000030.1:0-36988 GCA_964461715.1 uncultured Anaerolineales bacterium | reverse complement strand
TTGCATGTCTCAACCACGCCGCCAGCGTTCGCTCTGAGCCAGGATCAAACTCTTCGCTTGGAAAGCTGATCACAAGGCACGACTCGGATCGCTGACTTATGAGTTCAGCACGAGTGTGCCTTGTGTCTTTCAACACACCACTTGGCCGCCCCGGCGGCTTTCGCACCGGGGCCACCTGACCTCCATTGCCTCACGCGACGCATGCGCCGCGCGGCCATGGACACACTCCCGCTTTACTCGGGCTCGAACTGTTGACTTGTCAAAGATCGCGCGGGCCTATCCGCCCTATGCGAGGCCCGGGATTATACGGACCACCGTCGGCCTGTCAACTCCCGGACACCGATCTTTCTTAACTTTTTTCTAATCCCGGTGGCGTGAGCGGCGGCCGGAATTCGAGGGTTTGCCGAAAGGCCTCTCCTCGAGACCCGCGTGGGGTCTGTCGAGACTTGCGATTATACAATCCCACACCGGGGTGTCAACACCCTCCCGGAAGTTTCTTCACTTTTCTCGGGTCCCCGGTCCCCCGCAACACGGCGGCCGGGGCCGGGCTCCCCCGCGCATTCCCTATTATGCCCCGCAAACCGCCGCGCGTCAAGGGCCGCGCCCTTCTTTACGGCGGGCCCAGGACCGTATTCATCGGCCCGTTCGAGGACGCTTCTTTAGCGCCGGCCACCGGTGTTTGTGAAGGTGTACCCTCCGTCCTCGGCGACCCGGCCGTCGAAGGTGTGGCCGCCTGCCTCGACGTGCAGGTGCCCGGACATCCGCTCAAGGCGGATGGGAGCGTCGCCCCCGTCGGCGGGGACGTAGAGGCCCGGGTGCTCCGTCCAGGGATGAAGCGTCCCGTCGCGCCAGACCTTCGGGTACTTCTCGCCGGTCAGGGCGACCTTGACGCGTCCGCCGTTGGACCCCGCGAGCTCGGCCTCGCCCTTGGCCAGATTCGAGACATCGAGCTTCGACTTTGCCAGGACCGCCGCCTTGAACGCCGCGAGGTCGCCGTGCGTCTCGGCCTCGCCGATCTCGATCGCGAACCCGCACGC
This sequence comes from uncultured Anaerolineales bacterium, assembly GCA_964461715.1. Taxonomy (GTDB): domain Bacteria; phylum Planctomycetota; class Phycisphaerae; order FEN-1346; family FEN-1346; genus CAYWVR01. The sequence continues at coordinate 35,951 of CAYWVR010000030.1, read as the reverse complement.
CGGGCCGCCCTTGCCGCGCGCCGAGAGGATCTGGACGTCGGGCCAGCGCGGCACGCGCGTCTTCTCCCTGGTCTTCTTGTCCGTCTTGACATCGAAGTTCGCCCGGTCCGTCAGCTCCCGGTCGACGCCCTTCATCTCCAGGTTGACGGGGAAGAGGGCGATCCACGTCTTCTCGCAAGCGAGGAACGTGATCCCCTGCTCCGATGAGACGGTGGCCGTCTTCGGCGCAAGGAAGAGGAAGGGGGCGCCGCCCTTCGGGTTCAGCCACACGGCCAGGTGGCGGTACTGGCCGACGCCGCTGCCGCCCACGTGGGTCTTGTCGTGATACTTTGGAGAGCCGATATACAGGGGGTCGGCGGTGGTGTTGGCGATGAAGTAGTCGGCGCCGCGCTCGGCACTGTACGCGACCAGCTTGAACCCGTTCGTGTCGGCGTCGCACGTGCCGCGCGCCAGCGTCCCGAGCTGGTACGTGTGGCCGAAGAAGGTGGTCTCGTAGTAGAGGGGCTCGTCGCCGCCCGGCCCGCGCAGGGCCCCGTAGGGCGGATGCGAGACGAGAACCTCCGTCGGCCGCGCAAACTCCTTCCGGGCCAGACCCACCGCGGCCATGGGCGGCCGGTAGGCGCTGGTGATGAAGTGGACGTTGTCGGCGGCGGGGTCCGGGTTCTCCAGGGGAGCGTCGTCGAAATAGAGGCCGAGGTGGTCGGCCGCGCTTCCGCCCCAGGCGTACGGGTGGTTATAATCGCGCTTCGTCGGCCCGCCGAAGGCCCCCCGGTAGAACTTGAAGGCCCCGATGGCCGAGAGGGAGTCCATCGCCGCCTTGCCCATCAGCCGCACTTCCGGGTCCTTCGCGAAGTCGTAGAGCTGGAGGTAGGCGGTCATGGTGTGGCCGTGGTAGTTCTCCGAGTCCCACTCCCCCATCCCGACGGTGAACATGTTGCGGATGGTGTTGGCGATCTTCTTGCGGTAAAGGTCGCGGGTGGCCGTGTTGCCGGCCTCCTCGGCAAAGAGGTAGACGGCCACGTCGCGCATCGCCTGCAGATTGTCCGTGCCGCGCACGTCGACCCACGAGTTCTTGGCCACGGGGGTCCAGCCGGAGGCGCCGGGCTTGTGGGCGGGATGCGGCCGGCGGAGGGGATCCTTCTCGGTCCAGATGTCGGCGGCCTGCTTCATCCGCGCGCGGTACTCCGGGTCGAGGTACGGGCCGAAAAAGAAGTACTTGCGGAGCTGTTGCTTGAGCGTGAAGCACGGGAAGAGGTCGATGCCGAGGGTGTGCTTGTTCCAGTCGCCGGCGTTGGCGTCGCGTCCCTGGAGGAACTTGAGGGCCGCCTCCCGGTGTCCGGCCAAAAAACCCATCATGGCCGCCGGATAGGACCGCTTCTCGTTCTCGAAGTACGTGTTGCCGTAGCCGCCGGCGGCGCCGAGGCGCTCGATGAGCCGGTCGCACCGGTCGAGGAAGGCCTCCTCCTCGGCCTCGGGCCAGGGGTTGCGGAGGGCCTCGGGGGTCGCAACCGGCACGGCCACCGTGCGGCCCTTGGCGTCCGTCTTGACCCGCTCCTCGCCTCTCGCACCGCTCGCCAGGATCAGGGTCGCCAACATCACGGTCACTGCGCGTCTCATCGCCGCTCCTTCGGGTTCTCTCGCGCTCCTTGGACGGCCGCCCCGCCCCCACATTCGCACGATAGAGGACGAGGACGGGGCTGTCAACGGCGGCGGCTTGCGGGGCCGGGGACGCGGAGCTACAATGCCCCCGAACCGTGAACACCGAGGGAGACCGGACCGTGAAACGAAGCGAGATCAACCGGATCATGAAGGACGCCATCGCGTTCCTCCAGGAGCGACGCTTCCCCCTGCCCCCGTTCGCCTTCTGGACGCCCGACGAGTGGAAACAGAAGGGCCACGAGGCCGACGAGATCCGCGAGAACGCCCTCGGGTGGGACATCACGGACTTCGGGGGCGGCGACTTCGCCCGCCTCGGTCTCTTCCTCTTCACCCTCCGAAACGGCGACCCCGCCCGCCCGGACGCCCTGAAGAACTACTGCGAGAAGGTCATGATCGTCCGGGAGGAGCAGATCACGCCCATGCACTTCCACTGGGCGAAGGCCGAGGACATCATCAACCGCGGCGGCGGGAACCTGATGGTCGAGCTCTTCAGCGCCACCGAGGACGAGGCGGGTCTGGCGGAGACGCCCCTCACGGTCTCCACCGACGGCGTCAAGCGAACGGTGGAGGCGGGCACGGTCCTGCGTCTCGAGCCGGGCGAATCGATCACCCTCGGGCCGAGGCTCTACCACAAGTTCTGGGGCGAGAAGGGACGCGGGACCGTCCTGGTGGGCGAGGTCTCGAAGGTCAACGACGACGCGACCGACAACCGGTTCCACGAGCCGATCGGCCGGTTCCCGGAGATCGAGGAGGACGAGCCGCCGCGGCACCTCCTGTGCAACGAATATCCGCCGGCGCCGTGAGGCCCCGTCGCAGGCGTCTGTGCGAGGCTATTCCCCGCTCACCAGGCACTTCTGATCACTGCTGCGGCGCTCGCGAATCTTCTCCTTGACCGCATCCGACACGTCGTCGCGCCGGAAAACCCGACGGCCGTCGGCGTTCTTCGGCAGGACCGGCAGGGAGACGTTCCGCCGGCTCGATGCCGCCACCTCCTTGCCCTGGAACCCCGACAACTGGGGAATCTTCATCATCTTCAGGTCCGAGAGGTGCTCGATGGCCTGGACGAGCCGTTTGTCGGTAAACTGGCCGGGCGTCAGGTCCCGCTCACGCCCGATGCGGTTGCGGACGCCGATCTTGCCGGCCTGCGTGAGCCCGAACGCCCCGCCCTGGTCGGCATAGTGCCCGCACTGAATGCCGCGCGTGCCCTTGACGGAAAGGGTGTGTGAGGGCGTGATGATCTCGAAGTCGCTCTGAATCTTGCCCTTCTCGACGATCGACTGGGTTTTGCCCTGCTTCAGATACAGCCGCGTGCGGACCGTGTCCTCCTTGCGCTCGAGCTCGGCGACCCGCATCAGCGAGAGGGCATCGACCTGGACGAGGCTGTCGGTCATGTCGAGCACGCATCGGGCCCGGAATCCCGTGCAGACGTCGGCCCCGACGGGGAGCGTGTCGCCTTCCTTGAGGGGCGTCCACTCGTCCTGCGGCGAGGACCGCCAACGGACCGTGCCCGCGACCTTCTTGACGGTGGCCTGGAGGGTCCGGGAGGCGGGGTCCTCGGCCGGGGCGGCCTCGGGCAGAGCCCCCGATGCCGACGTCGTCATCAGAAGGACCGGCAAACCCAGAGCGGCGAGCGCGTATCGCATGAGGCAGTCTCCCTCGGGCCGAGTGAACCCGAACGCCAGGTCGCCCGTCGCGGGACCGCGACCACGCGTCGCGCCCGCTTCGGAGCCGTGCATTTCGGAGTCTACACGCCGAGGAAGGGGCGTCAAGGACGAATGCGGGCGGACGGAGGGAAGCTTCGTAAGTGCTTTCGAAGAATGAACTTAGGCCACAGGTTCCGCGCGGGCGCGCCCCGACGCTCGTGCGCGCCGAGTCCGGAAAACACACGGAAAACCGCCGCCGGGCCTCAGCTCCAGCGCCGGCGCCTCGCCAGCAGCATCACGACGCCCAGGCCCACAAACGCCATCGTCGCAGGCTCCGGGGCGACGTTGCCGAAGATGCTGAAGGCCAGCTCGTTCGGCGACCCGCCGTCGTCAATGTCGCCCCAACTGCCGTTGCCGATCATGCCGTTCAGGGGCGTGGCCGACGGGACGGTGGGGACGACGTATGGGCCGTCCACGCCTACCGCCCCCTCCAGGCCGCATTCGATCCAGTACGCGCCCGCGGGGAGGGTGTCCGGGATCCAACCGACGACGTCGGCGACAACCGCCATAACGGGCCGCCGGTCGTTCAAGAGGTTCGAGCCGACCCGGTAGACGCCCGTCCAGAACGAAAGGGCCATCAGGTTGTCTGAGGTCGGGACGACCATCTGGCTCGCCGGGTCGTCCGGGGGCCCGTCCCAGAGCGTCAGAAAGACGCCCTGGATGGTGCTCGTGAGGCCGGAATCGGGCTCATAGGCGTAGAACGTGATCGTCTCGACGTGCCAGCCCTCGGGGCCGACGGTGAAGTCGTCGGCCACACGCCAGCCGTCGATGCGATCGGCGTTAAAGCCGCCGGTGACCCGCGACGGCTCAAGCCGGCTCGTATCGGCCTCGCCGGCCCCGTTGCCGAGACCGGTGATCCAGGACCCGTTCTCGTAGAGCGTCCCGATGTAGACGTCACCGTGGGCAGGCGCGGCCAGGACGACCGCAACCGCTACCCCCGCGACGACAAGCGACAACATCCCCCTGCTCCCCCATGACAAGCCCATGGCCAACCCCCTTGCACCGCGTCTGCCTTGGGCGGACCGAAGCCCGCCACCCCTCCGGCCGCCGCCGCCCGCCCATGCTCCTGGACGAAACCGCGACCGCCGTTCGCACGAGGACCCGTCAAGCCGGCCCCCTGCCCGGGCGGCGTCGACCCTCGGTCGACCCTTGCCCGGACCCCCTTGTCACGTACTGCGCACGTCAGGCCCCGGAGGAATGCAACCGGTTGTCGCCCCCGGGCGCCTGTGCCGCCTCCTAGTATAACCGCTTTCGGTCCGCAAGCATTATTAACACTGCGCGAGATTTCCCGTGGGCGGGCCGTTTCGCGGCCCCCGGAGCGCCGAAACGCACGCGGGATTCCGGCCCCCGGGCGCTTCCTGTCGACGGGAAACGCCCGAGGCCGGTCCCCCTCGGCCCGGCCGCGGCCCCCCGGCGCGTGCGACCGGACCTCCTACGCCGTCTACCCCTCTTCGGGCTGGTGCAGCTCCCCCGGTCCCCCTGCTCTGCCTCAGCCCAGCATCTCACGAAGCAAGTGGTTCTCGCGTCTGGTCGCCTCCAGGTCGAAGACGAGGTACTTGATCGCGAGCCGCAGGTGGTCGAGACCGTCCTCCAGGGCCGCCATCTCGCGGCTCATGGCCGAGTCGGCGGGAGCTTCGAGCACCGGGGCCTCCGGTACAGGCACCGTGCGGCGGCGGGTCTCCATCAGCAGCTCCCCGATCTTCTCGCGCAGCAAGGTCTCGTCCACGTCGTTTCCTCCTCTCACCTACCGGCCCTGTCGAGGACCGGCCCCATCTCGCGCCAAGTCACCGCTCTTTAACGCAAAGCCCATGCCGAACGGAGCGAGACTCCGGGCGCGCGGTGAAGACGGCCCGGGCGCGGGCGCGAGAGGAGGCGGGGGTTCGGAGTCTGCGGCCTGTGCGGGCCATGACGGATGCAGCGCCTGTGACGGGTGCGCGGAACTCCGTCAACGCACACCGGGGGAATGCCGCAGCAGAGAGAAGCTAACTCATTATCAAGAAAAGACTTAGGCCGCGGCCGTTGCCGTGATGTCACCCGTCAACATTCCGGCCGCATGGCATCGCGTTCCGCAGAGATGATGCCCTCGGCACAGAGCGCACAGGCCGCCGAACACGTGGAACACCCCGACTCTGCCGCGCGCGCCGAAGGAACCGCGAGTCCCGCAGACGCCGCACAATCCGCACAGGCCGCACAGACCGACCTAAGCGCGGCCGGAAAGGATGTGGACGACCAGCTCGGCCATCGTCACCAGGTCGAGGGCGTTGTGGTGGAGGATCGTCTGGAGGCGGCGGAGACTGCGGTTGCGACGGAGGACGTTGCCGTCCTGGTGGGCCCGGACAAACTCGTGATACGCCTCCGGGATCAGGTGCCCCGGAATGTCGCCGACGCGGCGCCGTCCGCACAGGAGCTGCTCGAGCGTCTGGAGCTTGCAGTTCGGCACCTCGGACCGCCACCGGCGCCGGGCCTCGTGCAGCAGGTCGACGTGCCAGGGCACCTCCGGCGGGTCAAAGAGACCCCAGGCCATCCGCCGGGCGGCGATCGTCGGCCAGTCGAAGCTCTTGCCGTTAAAGGTAACGAGACACTGCGAGCCGGTCAGCTCGTCGCCCACGGCCGCCAGCATCGGGCCTTCCTCGCCGTAATGACGGGCCAGGAACTGGTCGACCTCCAGGCCCCCCTCCCGGTACCGCATCAGTCCCACCAGGAAGAGCGGTTCGCCCGCCAGGCCGCACGATTCGATGTCCAGGTACGTCGTCCGGCCGGGATCGACCTCGAGGATCGGGCGGACCGTCTCGTGCAGGTCCTCGGGCAGGACGCGGCAACCGGCCCCGTCGAAGAGGCGGCGATAGGCGGCCATGACGGCAGGCCCGTCGAGGGTCTCGGCGTCGTCGCCCGCCCCGCCCTGCGGGTAGAACGTGTCGGCGGGACGGCGGATGCGGTAGAAACATCCCTCTCCCGCGCGGCACTCTTCGCCGGGCAGTACGGTCTCCAGGAGCAGGGGTCCGACTTCGCCCTCGGGAGCGGCCTCCTCGGCCTCCGCAGCCCCTTCCAGACGGTCGGCCCGGGGGATGCGATCGCGCAGGAAGCGCCGGTTGAGGTCGCTTAGACGCTTGAAGAGTTCGGGGGACAGGGCCACGGGGCTGCTCTCGCCGGGGAACGCCCTATTCTAGCCGAAACCGCGGCGGATGCAACCGCCGAACGGGCACGAAGCGCCTACTCGGTCCCGTACTCCCACAGCGGACTGCCCGGATCCAGGAACTTCCCGGCGGCCAGCCGGCCCGCGTCCGCCTCGTCGGAGAGACCAAGCGTCTCGATGTGGCCGTCGCAGAAGAGGACGTTGGCGCGGCCGAAATGGCGGAGCGACTGGTACTGGCGGGGCGTCTCGCCCTCCCAGAGGGTATCGCCGTACTTGCGGACCCATTCAAGTTCGTCGCGCCAGAAGTGCTTGTCCCAGGGCGGCCCGACGCCTGTCGGACGATAGTCGGCGACGGGCTCGGGGTGGTCGAGAAGAAAAAAGAGCCGCCCGTCAAGCCGCCGGATCTCGCCTTGATCGGTCCGATAGGCCCCCATGCTGAGGCCGTAGTCGCAGATGATGCCGCCCGCGGGCACCGGCAGGTTGAGCGTCATGCCTTGCTGGTTGACGAAGTCCGGGAGCACCAGCTCGCCTCCGTAGTAGAAGTCGTAGCGGAAGGCGGCATAGGAGCCGCCGATGCCCTCGCGCGGCAGGGCCGCCGGGCAGCAAAAGACGCTCTCGTGGCCCTCGACGTAGGGGTCCAACTCGGCCCGCCAGGCCGACCCGGGCGTGGCCCGGACAAAGCGGCCGTCGGCCCGCCACTAGCTGAACGCCGACCAGAAGTCTGCCAGGTTATCCTGGCACTGGACCTGGAGGAGGGTCTGCCTGGCGCTGTCGGCCGCGGGCATCAGCAGCGCCAACAACAGGACCACCCCGAACAGCGCGATGAGCAGCTCAACGAGCGTCCAGCCGGGCGGTCTCTTCCCCCCCCATGTCCAGAGTCACTCCTGCCTCGTTCGGGACGCCGCCGGCTCGCCCTCGACCGGCGGTTCGCCGCATCCGCCCGCCGGCAGGAGGACGGCCATCAGCGCCACCGTGGCAATGTTAACGTGCATGCGCTCGACGATTGGCCCGGACGGGGCCAAACCGTTCCTGCTTGTCCGTCTCGGCGTCGAGTCGCCCGCGGGCGGACGGGGTCACGCTACGGCCCGATCCGGTACCAGATCGTGCTGTCCGAATCGTCCTCACGGAGCTCCTCGCGCGTCATGGCTTGGACGTGGCCGTCGGCGAAAAGGACGTTGGCCTGGTCGAAATGGCGGAGCGACTGGTAATGGGTCCAGTCCTGGTCCTCTTCGAGGTCCTCGCCGTACTTCTCCATCCAGCCCTCGACGTCCGTGGTGTCGATGAAGAAGCGGTCCCACTCGTCGTGGGGGCCGGGGGTGTAGACGGCCAGAATCTTCGGGTAATCGAGGATAAGGATGAGGCGCGGGTCGACGGTCCCGAAGTTCTCGCCGTCGACCTCGTACGTCCCCTTGTTCAGGCCGTAATCGCAGAACCCGCTGCCGATCGTCCGACTCGCGCCGGTGGGCAGCTCGAAGCTCTTCTGGAACTTGGCGTACTGGTGATACCAGTCGTGGATGAAGAGCTCGCCGTTGACGTAGAAGTCGTAGATGTACTTCTCGCGGGAGCTGGTCTTGCCGGGCATGGTCTGGACACTGACGGGGAAGCCGTCCTCGTAGAAGATCTTGAACTGGATGTCGTCGCCGCCCTTGGACTGGCCCATCTTGTGCTCGCCGTCGTCGACGTGCCACTCGTCAAACCCGTTGCCGGGAATCTTGAGGCAGAACATGTTCTCCTCGGTCAAAGGGATGGTGAGCGGATAGGCCTCCTCGGGGGTGTAGTACCGGCTCTGGTCGCGGGCGTTGGGGTCGGTGTGGATGATGAACTGGAAAACGGCGTCCTGAATCTCGTTCTCGGTCACGATCGTTCCGCCCACGTTCCCTGCGTTGGCGGGGCAAAGGAAGATCGTGTCCTGGTCCTCGACGTAGGGCGCCAGCTCCCGCTGCCAGTTCGGCCCCTGCGTGAAGTGGCTCACGCCGCGCTCCGTCCGGAGTTGCACTTGGGCGTCGTACTGGGCCTTGAGGTTGTTCTGGCACCGGGCCATGAGGTACCGGTTCCACGCCGAGGACGCGGCCGGCATCAAGAGGGCCATGAGCATGAGGATCACGACCGTCACAACCAGTAACTCGATCAACGTAAATGCGCGGCGTTTCATGGCAGGCCTCCTTTAGCTTCCCGCTCCATCATCTGAGGTACGACGCGCTCGAGGGCCCAATACCGCAGCCTCCGGACCGCCGCCGCCCGCACGGCCGGCGGGTCGTCGGGGTCATAGCCGACCTTCATCTTGATCATCTCCTCGGCGGCCCGCACGGCGGCGCTCTGGACCATCGTGTCCGTCACCCGCTCGGCCAGCTGCACAAACAGGGCCACGTCGGCCAGGTCCTCGAACCGAGCCAGGGCGGCAATGGCCCGGGCCCGGGCCCGCGGGTCCGTCTCCTCCTCGATACGGCGTTTCAGGGCCGCTCGCGTCTCCGGCTCGCTTCGATGGGCGAGTTGGATGACGACCTCGCGCCGCACGTCGGGCCGTGCGTCGGAGGCCGCCGCCTCCTCCAGCACGTTCACGGCCCTTCCGGAGCGGGCCCGGCCGACGGCCCGGACCGCCTCGCGGGCCGTCCGGACGTCCTCGTGTTCGATCATACGGGCGGCCACTTCGAGGGCCCTTTCGTCGCCCTGTTTGCCCAGGGCCCGGAGGGCCTCGATGCGGGTGGCCTGGTCGTCGGACTGGACGGCCTCGGCGGGGTCGCCCCCGCAGCCCGGCGCAACCACCCACGCCGCCGCTACCAGGATCGTCGTCCAGCCCCATCGGCGTCGCGTCATGCGGTTCGATCTTTCCTGAGGTCCGTTTCCTGCGTGCATCCGCCTACTTGTTGTAGCTGCGCCACAGCGGGCTGTCCTTCGTCAGGATCTTGCCCTGCTGGAACAGGTCCGCGTCCTCGAACGGGTCGATGCCGAGGGCCTCGACGTGGCCGTCCATAAAGAGGACGTTCGCCCTTTTGAAGTGCCGTAGGGCCGTCATGTCCTGCCAGCCGATGGGCGAGCTCTCCTGGCCGGCATCCTCGAGGGCGGCAAACTCCTCGGGCAGCTCCCACTTGTGGGGCCCGATGGCCGGGTTCTCCTCGGGGTCGACGACGAAAATGTCGGCCCATTCGTCCACCGGATCGGCCGGATCCAGGTAGTTGGCGAGGACTTTCGGGTAGTCGAGGATGAAAAAGAGCTTCCCGTCGGGCTTCGCGAGATCCTCCTCGATCGCCGTCAGGAAGACGCCCACGCTCATGCCGTAATCAGAGCTCTCCGCCGCCGCCAGGCCCGGCATGGTGCCGAACTCCGACAGGTCAAGCTTCTCGCCGTTCTCCTTGGCGGGATCGTGGATGATCTCACCCTTGATCTTGAACTTGAACTTGTAGCCGTGGCCGGAGTGATGGGGCGAGAAGTAGATTTCCTGCGGGAAGCCGAGCATGAACCGAACCTCGACCACGATGTCCTTGTGGTCCGACGAGTAGTCGCCGCTCGTCCGCTGGTCCTCGATCTCGTACAGCGTCCATTCCGACCCTAGCGTCCCCCCGCCGGGCGTGACGAAGATGAAGTCGGAGGACAGGGGGATGTCGTAGAGGTAGTTGCCGCTCTTGTAGATTTCCCAGGCGATGTCGTTCAGCGTCAGGCCGCGGGCGATCTCCGCCCCCTCCACCCCCTCCAGGTCCTCCCACGGAATACCCCCCTCGGGGCATGAAAGAATCGTCATGTCGTCTTCGAGGTACGGAACCAGGTCCGGCACCCAGGACGGGCCGGTGGCGTACTGGCCCGCCGGATGGGCCGCCCGGTAGTTGTTCTGGGCCTCAAACATGCGTTTCAGGTTCGTCTGGCACTGGGCCATGTAGGCCCGGTGCCAGGCCGTCCCCGCCGCGGGCATCAGCAGGGCCATCAGCATGATGATGACCACCGCCACGATCAGGAGCTCGATCAGCGTGAAACCCGCCCTTCGGTGCCCCTTCATGACCGTTTTCTCCGATTCGGATGAAATCTCCGGTATTTCTCTGCGATCGCCGGGGCCTGGGACCGGATCCGCTCCAGGGCCGCCCGTCGCTCGGCCTCCGTGCCGTTCGGGTCGAACTTGAACCGAAGGTCCAAGAGGTCCTCAATCGCCCGCACGGCCCGAAGCTGGGCCCGGGCGTCGTCCTCCGCGAGGGCCATCTCCACGAGGAACCGGACCTCCTCCAGCGTCCCCATGGCCGACAGGGCCGACGCCGCCGCCGCCCGCACCGATCCGTCCGGATCACTCCGGGCCACCCGTCGCAGCAACTCCGTCGAGGCCGGGTCGGGATCGTGCTCCCGCTCGCCAGCCAGGGCCACGATGGCCGACTCGCGGACTTTCGACCGCTCATCGCCCGCCACGGCCTCGCGAAGGGCCTTTCGGGCCTCCTCATTGGGCATCCGACCCAGGCCCGCCACCGCCGCCAAGGCCGTCGTGGTGTCCTCGTGGCGGGTGGCCTCGGCGAGCTGCCGGGCGGCCTTGCGATCGCCTTCTTGCGAAAGATCGCGGATGGCTCGGATGCGGACGTGACGGTCGCCGGATTCGACGCTCGCGTCCTCGCCGCATCCACTGAACGCCAGGAGCACTCCCGTCATTGCCAGCCAAAGTGCCCGACGCGTCCTGTCCTCCATCCGTGGCCTCCCCGGGCCTCCCGGTGACGCGGTCCGGCACCCGGCTTCCGCGCACTTCCTGCCCGGCATTCCCATTCTAGCCCCCTCGCAGGCCCATGTCGACGCCGCATCGCCGAGAAGCCCGCCCGCGTCGGCCCCCGCCTCTGGCGCGCCCCGCAGCACTACCCCGTCACCGGGCCTCGCGACCCGCTTCGGCGTGCGCCGTCGGAGACGGCTTGAAACCTCCGAAATCAACGTTTTCGGGCCGGGACACCTGGAAAACGAGAAACTCGGGCGCATCCTGAAACCGCCGACCGCGTCTCGGAGGCGATGGCAACAGACCCTAATACGCCCGCGCAAACGGCACCCGCTTCCCCGGTCCCTTCCCGCAGACCATGCATCCCTCGGTGGCCTCGGCATCGTCGGGAACCACGCGGATCGTCGCCTTGGTCTCCTCGGCCACCTTGGCTTCGCATTCGGCCCCGCCGCACCAGGGTGCGAAGACGAACCCGCCGTCGGACTCGATCGTCTCCCGGAACGCCTCGTAGGTGTCGACGGGACGGCAGGCGGCCTCCAGGCGCTCTTCGGACCGTTCCAGCAGGCCCGCCTGAATCTCCTCCAAGAGGCCCGGAATCGTCGCTAGGGCCTCGTCGCGGGGCATCGGCGTCTTCTCGCCCGTATCCCGCCGCACCAGCACCACCTGACCCTTCTCCAGGTCCTTCGGGCCCAGCTCCAGGCGGATGGGCACGCCCTTCAGCTCCCATTCGTTGAACTTCCAGCCCGGCGAGACGTGATCGCGGTCGTCGAGCTTGACGCGCACCGAATCGCCGAACGGCTCGGCCAGGCGGGCCGCCTCGGTCAGGATCGCGGCGTTGTCGGCGTCCGCCTTAAGTATCGGCACAATCACGACTTGCACGGGAGCGAGCTTCGGCGGAAGGACGAGTCCGTCGTCGTCGGAATGGCTCATCACCAGGGCCCCCACGAGCCGCGTCGAGACGCCCCAACTGCTCGCGTAGACGTACTGGAGCTCGCCCTCGGTGTTCTGGAACCGGACGTCGAAGGCTTTGGCGAAGTTCTGGGCCAGATAGTGGCTGGTACCCGCCTGGAGGGCCTTTCCGTCCTGCATCATGGCCTCGATGGCGTAGGTCGTCTCGGCCCCGGCAAACTTTTCGGAATCGCTCTTTTTGCCCACCAGGACGCCCATCCCCATCCAATCGCGGGCGAACGTGCGATAGACGCCCAGCATCCGCTCGGCCTCCTCGACGGCCTCTTCGGCCGTCGCGTGGGCCGTATGCCCCTCCTGCCACAGGAACTCGCTGGTCCGGAGAAACAGGCGCGTCCGCTTCTCCCACCGGACGACGTTGGCCCATTGATTATAGAGGAGCGGCAGGTCGCGCCACGATTGAATCCAGTTCTTATACATAGCCCAAATGATTGTCTCGGAGGTCGGACGCAGCACCAGGTCCTCGTCCAGGGGCTTTTCGCCCACGCGGGTCACCGTCGCGCACTCCGGCGCAAACCCCTCCACGTGCTCCGCCTCTTTCTTCAGGAACGACTCCGGGATCATCAGAGGGAAGTAGACGTTCGAGTGCCCGGTGGCCTTGAACATGTCGTCGAGGGCCCGCTGCATCCGTTCCCAGATGGCATAGCCCCACGGTCGAATGACCATGCACCCCCGTACGGGGGCGTAGTCGGCCATTTCCGCACGGGTCACAATGTCAATATACCACTGGCTGTAGTCCCGGCTGCGCTTCGTGATCTTGGCCACGTTCGGGCACACTCCTTTCCGGATCGAAGGCGGCCATTCTAAGGCCTCCCGGGGCCGCAAGCAAACATTTCGTGGCGCCCCGTCCCTTGCCCGGTCCGCTGCCGAAAGGCCCGATCTCGCGGCGAGACAGGGACTTGGGAAAGCGGGGAGATTTCGCTGAGGAAAATCGAAGGTGCGGCCGATATAGCCTTGGGAGGGGAGCCTTCCAGTCCGCGCGCCGGAGAAACGTAAACCATGGTAGATGTTGACCTTACGGGCAAGACGACCTTCCGGCTTCGCATCGGCGGGGCGTCCTCCGTCCACGTCGTGGGCGATTTCTGCCACTGGCAGCCCGATCACCTGCCCATGCGCCAGGTCGGGACGAACGACTGGATGCTGATGATGCGGCTCCCGCCGGGCACCTACGAGTTCCGCTATCATGTGGACGGACAATGGGTTACGGACTTCGCCGGATTCGGCGTGGCCCTGAACCCCTACCGCGAGTATAACGGTGTGGTCCGGGTCCCGAAGGTCCAGCCGGTGCTCGAGGACGCCGCCAAGGTGCGTCTCTCGTCGCTCCGCCGGACCCGCCGGCTGGCTCGCTCAGCGTGACTACTTTAGGCCACATTGGTTCATCAGAAGAGCCTGCCTGATGTGGCACGTGGCCGCGTGTTCCCCTCACGCGGCCACACTTCTGCCCCCCATTTGACGCACTTCGAGAAAACGTTTCTGCCTCCACGACACACTTTTCGCGACTTCTTGGGGGGTAGTCGGGGGGAACTCGCACCCTTTTTGCCCCTTTCCTGCACGAAGTTGACCCCTTCTCGGGCGGTTCAAGGGGCGGGGTGACGCAGAAGCGGAAGAAGTTTGCGCTGGCTCGGGAACGGCCGTGTGCGCCACGCAACGGCACGCAGGTGGGCCGCGCAAACGCTTGACCAGGCCGCTTCTGCACTCCGGTCCGGGCCTTGGAGCATGGACCTCCAGGGCCGCCGGAGCGATGGGTGCATCTACATCCATGCGCCGTCGAGGGCAGGTCCCCTGCGGAGCGGTCCGGCAACAGCATCACCGCCTGTGATTCATGCATACAAGGAGATGAAGCTTTCCTGATTCTACTTGCGCACAGCCGCGGATGCTTCCCGGCATCTCGCGGCGAAGGGCGCGCCGGGCGATGCCGTTGACACACGCCCCCCTCGCGGTACCATGCCCTCCGACCCCTGACGAAAGCGCGAACGCATGCCGCAGCGACTCCGCATTCTGGCCCTCGAACCGTACTACGGCGGGTCGCATGCGGCGTTCGTGGATGGGGTCAAAGGGCATAGCCGGCACGAGTGGACGCTGCTGGCGATGCCGGCTCGAAAGTGGAAATGGCGGATGCGGGGGGCGGCGCTGCACCTGGGGCGGGAGGCGGAGGGGCTGGTCAAGCGGGGGCGGTTCGACCTCGTGTTCGCGTGCGATTTCCTGGCCGGGACCGACTGGAAGGCCCTCGCCCCGCCGCCGCTCAGGAACGTCCCGCTCGTCACGTACTTCCACGAGAACCAGCTCTCCTACCCGCTCGAGCCGGGCCAGGTGCGCGATTACCAGTACGGCCTGACGAACCTGACGACGTGCCTGGCGTCGGAGGCGGTCTGGTTCAACTCGGCGTTCCATCGGGACTCGTTCCTGGCGGCGGCCGACGCTCTCCTTTGGAAGATGCCGGACTTCGTGCCTCCCGGGATCACCGACGAGGTCCGGGCCCGCAGCCGCGTCCTGGCGCCGGGGGTGGAGATGGGGCCGCTCCGTCCGGGGCGCGAGCGCGACCGGTCTCGGGCGAAGCCGCGGACGATCCTCTGGAGCCACCGGTGGGAGTACGACAAGGCCCCGGAGGCGTTCTTCGAGCCGCTCTTTTTCCTCGCCCAGGAGGGGGCGGAGTTTCGCGTGGCGGTGGTCGGCGAGACGTTCCGGAAGTGGCCGCCGGTCTTTGAGGAGGCGAAGCGGCGGCTCGCCGGGCGGCTCGTCCAGTTCGGCTACCTGCCGGAGCGGGCCGAGTACGAGGCGGTGGTGCGGGACGCGGACATCGTCGTCTCGACGGCGATCCACGAGTTCTTCGGTCTCTCGGTGGTCGAGGCCGCGGCGGCGGGGTGCTTTCCGCTGCTGCCCGCGCGCCTGAGCTACCCCGAGATCATCCCCCCCACCCTCCACGACTCGTTCCTCTACACGAGCGACCGCGACCTGCGGCACAAGCTGGCGGCGCTGCTGGCCGGGGAAGGGCCGTGGGAGAAGGCGCGGGGGCTGGCGCGGCACATGGACGTCTATGATTGGACGAATATCGTGGGGGCGTATGATGAGGCGCTGGCGGAAGTGGCGCAAGTCCGAAAGGCGAAGGACGCATCAAGGACGAAACGGCCATAACAAATGACGAAAGAACGGAGAACGGCAAGGAACCACCATGGCCACGAAGCACCGTTTGACGTACGGCCGCTGCGGCGCAGACTGCTCCGCTGGTTCGCGCGAGCCAAGGAGCCGTTGCCGTGGCGGGGGGGGGCGGACCCGTATGCGATCTGGGTTTCGGAGGTGATGCTTCAGCAGACCCGGGTGCCAACGGTCATCCCGTACTACGAGCGGTTCCTGGCATGGTTCCCGACGGTGGAGGCCCTCGCCCGGGCCCGCGAGCGGACCGTCCTCAAGGCGTGGCAGGGGCTCGGCTACTATCGCCGCGCGCTGCATCTGCACGAGGCGGCGAAGGTGTGTCTGCGGGAGCACGGCGGGGGCGTGCCCGAGGACCCGGACTCCTTCGCGGCCCTGCCTGGCGTGGGGCGGTACACGGCGGCGGCGGTCGGGTCCATCGCCTTCGGCCGCCCCATGGCGGTCCTCGACGGCAACGCGGCCCGGGTCATCAGCCGCTGGATGGCGTGGCCGACGGCGCCGCAAGCGCAGCTCCGGGACGCGGCGGAGGCCCTGCTCGCGCGGCGGTCGCCGGGGAACTGGAACCAGGCCGTGATGGAGCTCGGCCGCACCGTCTGCACCCCGCGCGGGCCGGCGTGTCCCGCCTGTGCGGTGCGCGGCGAGTGCCAGGCATACGCCCGCGGCCTCCAGGAGAACATCCCCGCCCCGAAGCGGCGCAAAAAGGTGCCGCATATCGAGGTGGGCGTCGGGATCGTCTGGCGCCGGGGACGGGTGCTGATCTGCCGGCGTCGGCGGGACGCGATGCTCGGGGGCCTGTGGGAGTTTCCCGGCGGGAAGCGCGAGCCGGGCGAATCGATCGCCGCCTGCATCCGGCGGGAGATCAAGGAGGAGGTGGACCTCGAGGTGACGGTGGGGCGGCGGCTTGTGGACGTGACGCACGCGTATTCGCATCTTAAGGTCACGCTCCGCTGCCGCCACGCCACGGCCGAGGCCGGCGAGGCCCGGCCTCTCGGGTGCGACGACCTGGCGTGGGCGCGGCCGGAGGAGATCGCGGCGTATCCGCTGCCGGCGGCGGACGTGCGGATTCTGGAGGCCTTGGGCGTCGACCCGGAGGCCGACCGATGAGCGAGGGCGCAAAGGTCATCCGGCGGGCGGGTCTGGCGCGATGCGCCCGGTGCGGGTCGCGATTCGAGGGGGGCGAGACGTGTCCGCGGTGCCCCGGCGGGGGGCCAGTCGAGGCGCGGCGGTGGGGGCCGGCGGAGGTCGTGCGGGGGATGGGGTACTTTTTCCGTGGGGCGGCGTATCTGGCGGCGCGGCCGGACGCGTGGCATTACGTGCTCATCCCGTTCGTCCTGAACACGCTCCTCTTCGTCGCGGTCCTTTACTTCGCGCTGACGGGCGTGGGCGGGTGGCTGGACGGGATGCTGGAGGATTCGGCGTACTGGGGGTGGCTCTGGTACGTGGCGATGATGGTGTTCGTGGCGCTGGTGGGGTTGGCGCTCTTCTACACGTTCGCGCTGGCGGGGACCGTGATTGCGGCGCCGTTCACGGAGTTCCTGAGCGAGCGGATGGAGACCGAGCAACTCGAGGGCTACACGCCGCCCCCGCTCTTGTGGCGGCGGATCGTGCGCGAGACGGCCCGCGCCACGTGGGAGGCCCTGAAGCTGCTGGCCGTGGAGGTGGCGGCGATCGCGGTGCTCCTGGCCATCGGGTGCGTGCCGGTGGTCGGGTGGATCGTGGCGGGGGCGGGGTTCGCGGCGATTGCGGCGGTGGACTTCCTGGACGTGGTCATGGCCCGCAAGCATTATCGGTTGAGCGAGAAGGCGGGGTTCGTGTGGCGGCACCGGGGGCGGGCGATCGGGTTCGGGGTCGTCATGTACCTGGTGATGCTCGTGCCGATCGTCAACTTCCTCTTCATTCCCGCGGGCGTCGCCGGCGGAACGCTCCTTTACCTGGAGGCTCCAAAGAAGTAAACTACCACCAAACAATCCGAGGCCGGGCGGCGTCCAAGGACGCGGACCCCGGGCCGCGCTCATCCCGGTTATCCCCTTATGCGGCCCGAACTTGCGACGCGCAGCGACGACCGCCGGCATGAACAGGAGACGAGCGGATGAAGCATGGTTTGGTGTGCATCCTGGCGGGGGCGGCGGCGATGGTCGCGGCGATCGCGCCCTCGGAGGCGGCCCCGACCCGGCCGCCCCGGACGCCCGAGCAGATCGAGCGGCTCCTCGAGACGGCCCCGATGGTCGTCCACGTGAAGGTCGACTCGGTCGAGGCCAACGCCACCGTCGACCCGCGGCTGGCGTGGGAGGTGCGGGGGCCGGTGCTCGAGGTCCTGAAGGGGGAGCTCTTGCCGGGGCCGATCTCGATCCACGTCGAGAGCGTCGTCCGGGCCTTCGACCAGCCCCGCGAGGCCCTGCCGCGCACCGAGTACGTCGCGGCCCTCGCGCCGCTGGGCGACCCGGCCGAGCGACGGTTTCAGCTCGCCGGGCCGCACGCCTTCCCGGCCGACGGGACAGAGGCGCGGATGCTGAGGGGCCTTGTGGACCGGGCCGAGCCCGTGGGCACGGGCGGCGAGGGGCTGCGGCTCGTGATCCAGCCGGAGGAGAAGGTCTTCGCGCCGGGCGGGGCCAAGAAGCTCCAGCTTCGCCTGACGAACGAGGGCGACGCCTCCGCCACCTACATCCAGGCCCCGGTGGCGGTGCGCGGCGAGAAACTGTACCTGCCGGGCCGGGGGGGCCTGCGGATTCGCGATGCGGACGGCACGCTCGTGCCGGACCGCGGGAACGTGCTGACGGGCCAGGCCCCGCCGCCTCCGCCGACGCCGGCCCTGATCCTGCCCAAGGCGAGCTTCGTCGAGGTGATTGATCTCGATACGTATTACGAGCTCGCGCCGGGGCGGTACACGGCCGTGCTGATCCTGGCGACGCCGAACGGGCTGGGGACGATCCCTTCCAACGGCCTCTCGATCCAGGTGGGGGCGGTGGACCTGCCGCCCCCCGTGCCGCTGCCCCCGGCCATCGAGGCCGCCCTGCTCCCGGCCGATCCGGAGCCGCCCGAGGTCAGCATCACGCAGGTGCCGCCGCCCGCCTCCTATAGGCCCGGCGACGCCTCGGGAGGCCTGGCGGCGCTGCTTCGGCCGGAGCAATCGACGTTCGAGCTGGGCATGCCCGTGGAGGTCGAGTTCCGCCTCATCAACGTCGGTCCGCGGACCGTCAAGATCGACGCGCGGCTCGAGCGGACGCTGACGTTCCACGTGACGCCGGTGCGCGGCTCTCCGCGGCCGTCGCCGGTGCGGAACGTCGTGACGTGGCCCGAGACGACGGAAATCCCGGCGGCCCACGCGTACCTCAGGGAGGGCGACTTCTGGGGCCGCCTACTCGACCTGAACATCCTCTATGGCAGGGAACTCGCGTCCCTCAAGGGCCCGTCGCTGACGGAGGTCCGAAGCGGCAAGGACCTGCCCTATGCCCGCTACGGCCCCATCCTGTACGGGTTCGACGAGCCGGGGCTCTACAAGATCATCGCCACTTACGACGCCGGCCCCATCCGCCCGCCCGAAGGCGGCAGCCCCGACCCGGGCTGGTGGACCGGCGACGTCCGATCGAACCCGATCCTCATTCAGATCGTCGAGGCGCCGGCGGGCGTGCGGCGCTGACGGCGGTTTGGCTCTTTGGCACGGCTGCAAGCCAGAGGTCCAACGTCTACGAGAAAACGGGACCTTGATGGCGATGTCCACCACGGGTAGTAGGACGACGGGACGCGTGGCATCGGGTACGTGGCGGGGGCCAACGACTTCTTTCATCTGCGGCCCTCGCAGACCGCCGAGAGCGGATGGCCTTGAGATTCTCGACGGTGATGCGATGGTGTTCGTAGCCGTTGGCGGCGAAGGCGGCGAAACGTGGCCTGCGGGGGCCCTCGGGGCGGCCCCCAAAGTGCTTTCAGAGTCGAAACTTTTTTTCGTGCGCAGGGGTTGACTCTCCCCTTGGACACGGCGAACAATAGGGTGGTTGAGGAAGGACACGCGACAGCAAAGCAAGCGATGCATAGAGAACGGGGTGCCCGCTACTCCCCCCGACGGGCACTCATCCGAGCCGGGCGAGCCACGGCGACTCGCCCGGCTCATCCTTTATGTAAAGGCAATCCCCGCCGGGGCTTACGTCGCGCTGGGCCAGGCCGCAAGCGGCCTTTTTCTCCCTCTCCCCTTGCGCAAGAGGGCTTCTGTCACGCCTCCAACCGCGCCAGCAGCAGCATCGCCGCCTCCTTCGAGGGGATGGCGTAGCCGTGGGAGAGGTCGGGATCCTGGTGGAGGGGGGGACGGAGGTTCGCGAGGCCCACGCAGCTCGGGCACCCCTCCTCGCACGGGCATTCGGCGACGAGCCGGAGGCAGAGGCCCAGCAACTCGTCCAGCAGCTCATACCCCTTCTCCGCGAAGCCCAGCCCGCCCGGGAACCGGTCGTAGACGAAGGCCGTGGGGCGGCCCACCTGGCTGCTCTCGCAGATGCCCGAGAGGTCCTTCCGGTCGCACATCGCCAGCATCGGGAGGCACACGAGCATCAGGTTCCGGACGCCCACCAGGCCTTCCACCGCCTTCAGGCCCGCGGCCCGCAGGTCGTCCATGATCTCCCGGTCCGGCGTCAGCCACAGGCCCGTCGTCCGCAGCGTCTGGCTCGGCAGGTCCAGGGCCGTCTGCCCGATGTTCTCGTTCGAGTGGTACTTGATCTTCTTGAAGGCGATGGTGGCCCACGTGACGTCCAGGTCGCCGAAGCGGACCGTCGCACCGCGGGCCGCCTTCGCGATCCGCTCGGCCACGATCCTGCACTTGTCCGCGAGGACCGGCTGCGTGTAGTAGTCCGTCTCGGCCCGTTGGATGTAGGCGACCTTGCCCTCGAAGTCCAGCTCCTTGACCTGGAAGCTCTCGCCCTCGTGGAGGTAGATGGCGTTGGGGTAGACCAGCTCCGGGGCGCTGATGGCGTCGACCTGCCCGAGGACCTGCGGCTTGGCCGCGTCGATGCGGACGATGGTGAAGGTGTCGTTGGAGATGGTGCGGAGGTCGGTCCTGTGGGAGGGGGTGTCGGTGGTCGACCAGTAGTAGCGGTCCTCGATGCGCGTCAGGCGCCCGTCGGCGGCGAGGGCGTCGGCCACCGGGATCGTCGCGGGCCCGAACACCTCGGCGTCCTCCGGCGCCAGCGGAAGCTCGGCCGCGCCGCACCCGAGGTGCGAGGCCAGAATGTAGGGGTTCGCCGGGTCGATGACCCCGTGCTCGACGGGCCGCCCGAAGAGGTACTCCGGGTGATGCATGAGGTACTGGTCGACGGGGTCGTTGTAGGCGATGAGAACCGTGAGGGCCTGCTCCTGGCCGCGTCCCGCGCGGCCGGACTGCTGGAGCGTCGAGGCGATGGTTCCGGGGAAGCCGACGAGGATCGAGGCGTCCAGGCTCCCCACGTCGATGCCCAGCTCCAGGGCGTTCGTGGTGGCGACGCCGAGGAGCTTGCCCGTAAAAAGGGCCTGCTCGATCTCCCGCCGGTCCTGCGGCAGGTATCCGCCGCGATAGGCTCGGAGCCGCTGCACCAGGGCCTTATCCCGCCGCTCGAGCTGCTCGCGGGCGTAGCGATACACGAGCTCCGCCACCACGCGGGCCCGCGTAAAGACGATCGTCTGCACGCCGCGCTCCATGAGGCGCACCAGGAGGTCCGTGGCCTCCAGGTTCGCGCTGCGACGGGTGAGGGGGTCGTCGCCGAAGAGAGGCGGGTTCCAGAGGACGAACAGACGCGGCCCGCGCGGGGCGCCGTCGTTCTCGACCGTCGCGCAGGGGCGGCCCAGGAGGTCCTCGGCCAGGGCCCCGGGGTTGGCGATGGTGGCGCTGGCGCCGATGAACCGGGGCCGGCTGCCGTAATGGGCGCAGACCCGGGCCAGCCGCCGCACGACCATCGCCACGTTCGACCCGAAGATGCCGCGATACTGGTGCAGCTCGTCGACGACGACGTACCGCAGGTTCTGGAGGAACGTGGCCCAACGGGGATGATACGGCAGGATGCCGACGTGCATCATGTCGGGGTTCGAGAGGATGACGTTGGCGTCCTCGCGGATTTTGCGCCTGTTGTGGCGCGGCGTATCGCCGTCGTAGGTGGCGGGGCGGAGGGCGGAGGCCAGGGCCGGGTGCAGCGCCTTCCACCGCTCCAGCGTCCCGAGCTGGTCCCGGGCCAGGGCCTTCGTGGGGAAAAGATAGAGGGCCCGGGCCATCGGATCCTCGAGCAGCCGCTCCATGACCGGGAGGTTGTAGGCCATCGTCTTGCCGCTCGCGGTGGCGGTGACGACGACGACGTCGCGCCCGGCGCGCACCCGGTCGAGGGCCTCCGCCTGGTGCGCGTAGAGCCGCGCGATGCCCATCTTCGCGAGACCTTCGGTCAGCGGCACGGGCAGCGGGTCGGCGGGATCGGCGTAGACGGCGTCGCGCGGCGGGACGGACTTCACCTCGACGATCTGGCCGCGATAGTGCCGGTCGTGCGCCAGGTCCGCGAGGAACGCGTCAAACGGTCCGGCCCCGTCGGTCATCACCCGGCTCCACAGAAAAAGGAAGGGCGAGCGTCTCCGCCGCTTGCGGAGACTCCCGCCCGTGCCCCATTCTTTTTACTGCGCCGGCGCCGCCAAGTCAACGGCCCGACGCCCCCTGCCCGATGCCTGCCGTTCACACGTGCAGCTCGATGACATCCCCGTCCGCCAGCACGTGGTCCCGCTGCACCGGCTGCCCGTCGTACTTCTCCGAACCCCAGATGCGGGCGCGTTTGAGGTGGGCGGCGACGTCGCGATGGACGGCTTCCGCCAGGTCCAACACCGTCGACCCGAGCGGCAAGATGAACGGCTGCTCCATGTCGGCGGGCTTGCCGGGTTCCTTCGAGTAGACGCGCACCACGCCCAGCCGCTCGAAGCACGCCCGGGCCAGCGCGTCGAGGCCCTCGCCGGTCTCGGCGCTGGTGGCCAGAATCTCGATCGGCCCCTCATAGAGTTCCCGCAGGGCCTCCAGATTGTCGCGGGCCCCCTCGGCGTCGAGCTTCGTCCCGACCCGCAGCATCGGCTTCGCCACGCCGCCTTCCGGCGCCGCCTCCCCCTCGGCCACGATGCCGCGCTCCCGGAGCACGTCGCGGGTCACCTCGACCTGCTCCAGAATGTTCGGGGCTGCCAGGTCGAAGAGCAGGAGCAGCCCGTCGGCGTTGCGCAGCGTCCCCGCGAGGCCCGGCACGAGACCGTCCTCGGTGACGGGCGGCGTGTCGACGAGCTGGACCTGGACGTCCTCGAAGCCCATCATGCCCGGCACGGGCGCGTGGGTGGCAAAGGGGTAGGGGGCCACGTTGACCTTGGCGTGGGAGACGGCCGCGACGAGGGCGCTCTTACCCGCGTTGGGCATCCCCACGAGGGCCCACTGCCCCGCCCCGTGCTTCTCGACGTGAAAGAGGTCGACGCCCCCGCCCTTGCCCCTCTTGGCCTCGGCGGCGTCGCGCATCTTGGCGATCCGCCGCTTGATGTCCGCCTGCATCTTCTCCGTCCCCTTGTGCTTGGGGATGGTGGCGAGCATCTCCTCCAGGGCGGCCAGCTTCTCGGCTTGCCCCGTCGCGCGGCGAAAGGCCTCTTCGGCACTGCGGTATTGGGGCGTCAGGTTCGCGGGCATGCGGCTCGGGCGCGGCCTCCGGTTCGAGTTCGTGCGGAGCGATTATACGACCCCCTCGCCTCCCCTGCAAAGGGGTGCCGGCCCCCTTCGCACGACGGGTCTCCGACCCGCCGCGGGCGGGTGGCATGGCCACGCCGTATCGTGTGGCCATGCGCCCCTCACCTCCACCTGCGCCGCGCGTGTCGTAGGCCTGCCCCGAGCCACCGGAAGCGGCGAAACGCCAACCCCGTGGGCACGATTTCGCAATCTTCTGGAATCGCCCCCGGGGCAGCCCCTACAATACGGAAAAGGAGAAGCACCGGAGATTCACGTCAGAGGTCAAGGAGAAAACCATGCGCCACGTAACCATGACCGTCGTTGCCCTGTTCGTCGCCGTCGCCTTGGCCGGATGCGCCGAGGAGAGCCGGCGGGCGGCCCCCACGGCCGCCGACGTCACCCCGGCCCTCGTCGGCGACACCGTCCCCGCCGTCAACCTCTGGGTTCCGGGCGGCGACCCGACCGCCCTGCGCGGGGTCCTCGCCGAGAAACCGACCGTCCTGATCGTGTACCGCGGCAACTGGTGCGTCTACTGCAACAAGCAGCTCGAACAGCTCGAAAAGATCGAGCCGAAGCTCGCCGAGCTCGGGTACCAGGTCGTGGCCATCAGCCCCGACACCCCCGACGAGCTCCGCAAGGCCATCGAGCGGCACAAGCTCTCATACCAGCTTCTGTCGGACATGCGGCTGGAGGCGGCCCGGGAGCTGGGCCTGGCCTATTACGCCGACGCCACGACCCGCCGCGACCTGGAGCGGTTCGGCGTCGAGCCCGCGAAGATCGGCGACCAGCCCATCTACATGCTTCCCGTGCCCGCGGTCTTCATCGTCGACCAGGACGGAACCATCCGGTTCCAGTACGTCAACCGCGACTTCCGCCAGCGCCTCGACCCCGACGTGCTGCTCGACGTGGCCCGGTCGTTCTCGAAGATGAAGATGTAGACCGGCCCGGGACACCGTGACGGAGTCACGAACTCGCCAAGGGCCGCGACGCCTCGATGGCAAACCTGCGCGGCGGGCCTTCCGACCCGGCGAACCCCGCGCCGGCGCGTGACTCATATCTGACGCATGTTGATGCGACTTGTCTTTCGGTCCGCGTTCGGCGCTGCGAGCTTCGCGCGCCAACGTGTCGCCCGTTCGCAAAGATTTTGCGTCTTTGCGCCATCGGGAAGGGGCGACGCGGGGCGGAATCAGGAAGAAAAGGCGCCAACTTCGTGCGAAAAAGGGGGCAAAAGGGGCGACTTCCCCCCCGGTACCCCCCCGGTACCCCCCGAAAAGTCGCCAAAAGTGTGTCGCTTAGGGATAAACCGTTTCTCGGATTGCGACACATTTTGCCTGAATGAACGGGCGGCGTCACTCCGACCGGTAGGTCAGGACGCCGCTTTCGACCGTCGCGGTGGCGGCCTGGCCGTTCAGGATGAGCTTCGGCGATCCCTTGACGGTGACCGAGAGGGCCCGGACATCGCCGACGACCTCGACCTGCTTGGGGCCGACGCGGACCCAGGCGTGATCGGCGAAAGTGCAGGATTCGGGCCCGGAGCCCAGGCTGACGGCCTTTCCGGCCGAATCGCCGACGGCTACGTAGATGCGATCGTCGATGGCTCCGCCCTCCTCGCCCGTGCCGCGCACCCGGACGGCGACGCCCTCGGGCGCCTGCTGAATCGTCTCGAAGGCCTCGACGTTCGGCTGTCCCCCATCGAATGGGTCATGGAGGGCCACGAACACCGTATCTTGTACCTGCCGCCGCACGATGAGGCTCGTCGCACCGGCCTCCCCGCGCTTCGCCCCGGGCGGACTTGCCGCGAAGACGGTCGTCCCGGGCCCGCCCGCCAGGTGCACTCGCACCCCGATGCCGCGCTTTGCGAACCCGCCGAAGATGGGGTCGGCGGCAAGGTCGGGCGTGCGGGCCCGGTAGGCGAGGGTGACGGCCCACGGATCGGCCCCGAACTCCCGTTTATGGGCATAGACGGGGTCCTGCTTGCCGTTGGCGGTCTTGGCCTCGAACTTGGAACCCTTGTAGAGGGCCCCTCCGGAGAGCTCGTCGGTGGGCTTCCAGGCGTCCTCCAGGACGGCCGTGCAGGGCGATTGGACCTGCCATTCGTACGTTCGGGGTCCCTCGCGCGTCGAATCGAGCCAGAAGGCGTCGAAGAGGTAATCGTCCGCCAGAAGCAGAATCCGCTCCATATCCACATCCGGGTACACCCCTGCCGCCCGAACCGCCGCAAACCGTATTCCCGCGGCGTTATCGAGGTTTTCGCGGTACCGGTGGCCCACGGTGCCGTCGGCCGTGCGGGCCACGGGCTGGGCCTGGAGGTTATCGACGACGACGCCCGTCGACCCGCGGACACTGTCCTTCCATGCGTTGCCGCCCGCGTAGCCGGAGCCGGAGCCGCCCGTGTTGACGTAGATGGGGGCGTTGTAGGCCTGGTACCCGAGCAGCACGAAGCAATCGTGGACGTAATGGACGTAATAGCGGGCGAACTGGAGGGCGACGGCGGGTTTCCAGCCCTCCCAGTAGGCGGGCGAATGGTCGGCCTTGAGCATCGCGAACCCCCGCTGACGGGCCACGAACGAGGGCGCCGGGGCCGGCGGCCGGACTTTCGCGGCCTCGATCGGCCGCAGGTTGAAAAGGAGCGTCGGGTAGTAGATGTCCTCGTCGGGCTTTCGCAGCGCGGCCATGAAGTAATCGAACCCGTCATCGGGCCATTGGGCGTGCCCGGCCTCGAACCAGAACGGCTCGCGGAACTTGGCCATGGGCCCGTTCATGTGGGCGTTGGAGGCCCAGAGATGGCCGCCCTTGCCGTTCGGGAGATAGCCGGTGACGATGGCCTGCTGGACGGGGGCCCCGCTGAAAGCATGGCCCTTGGCGTCGCCCATGGTCACGCGCCCGTACGTGGGCCGCCCGCCGCCCCAGTCGGTCCGCGGATAGGTGATGTCGAGCGTATTGGCCTTGAGGAACGACTTGAAGTCGGCCCCATTCTTGCCGGTATACCCGTATCCGAACTGGTTCAGGCCCATCTTTTCCAGGCCCTCGCACCAGAAGAACATGGAGCCGATGTTCGAGTAGAACTTGCCGAATTCCTCCATGTAAAAGCCGCGGTCGGCAACGTACGCGTCGAACCACCACTTCCACCCGCCCTCGGCATTGAACATGGCCTCGATCCGGTCCCGGTCCTGCATGCCCAGGGCCATGAGGTGCGTCCCGATGGGGCGCGGCCAATGCATGTTCGGGAGCCAGGAGGTGCGGTCGTAGGCGAAGGCGGGGTGGCGCGGCGGGTGGCCGTCGAGGTGGAACTGGATGTAGGTCTTGAACGATTTCTCGATGCCGGCTCGCTGGGCGGGCGTCAGCTCGTCGTAGAAGAGGTCATAGCGGAGCACGTTCTCGGTCTGCTCGTCGCGCATGTGACGATCGCCGGCCGAGGGCATGCCCTCGTTCCACTTGAGGGTGGCCGGGTCGCGGTCCCAGGTGAGCGGCTCGGGCTTGCGACCGATGAACTTCAGCAGTGCCGCCTTCTGGTCCGCGCGTCCCTCGCCCAGCACGTGGGCACCGAACAGCTTGATGACGGTGGGCGTGGAGCCGGACTTGGTGCGGATGGCCAGGGTCCGCTCGAGCTGGGTCCGGGCGGCGGGGTCGGACTCGAGCCGCTTGCGGATGGCGGCCGCCTCCTCCTCGGTCCAGAGGATGAAGGGGTGGCCGACCTCCGCGGCACGAACCGGTGGGACGGTCGTGAGCAGGGCGGCGGCGGTCAAGGCGAGAAGCGCGGCACGGGCGAATCGCGGCATCGAAGCATCCCTCCGAACGGGCCAAGGCGAGGCCGGCCCTCTGCCGACCTCACCCCTTGAACCATTCGGACGGCCCGACGTATCGCCCTTCTCCGGCAACGCCCCCGGGGGACGCCTCAAGCCGCCTTCTTCCGCGTCTCGGGCGCGGCCTGGCGATGCTCGGGCGCCTTCTCTTCTTCGGCCGCCTCGTCCTTCCGGCGCTCGGCGGGCGGCGTCGCCGGACGGGCCAGCAACTCGACGGCCGCCTCGGCATAGGCCCCGTCGCGGCGGTAGTGGACGATGACGCGGTCGCCGATCGCGTGCTCGCCCACCAGGCCCACCAGCTCCTCGGGATCGACGGTGCGGACGTCGTTGACTTGATAGATGATGTCGCCGGGCCGCAGCCCCGCCCGGTCGGCGCCGCTCGTAGGGACGACGCGCACGATCTTCAGACCCTCAACGTCCGGGGCCACCTGGACGCCCACGTAGGCGTGATCGACGGGAATGCCGCGCGGCAGGGCATCGAGGCCGCCCAGCCATGCGATCCAGTCCGTCTCGATTTCCTCCAGCGGCTTGCCGAGGACCTGTTCGAGGGCGCGGACCCCGCTCGCGTCCTCCTCGTAGCTCCCGGCGTACGCATCGTACCACGCATTGAGAAGACCCGCCTCATAGAGATGCATCATCAGGTACCGGACCTGCGGGTAAAAAATCCTGGCCCGGCGCATGGCCTGCTGGTGCGGCAGCTCCACGAGCTCCGCGAGCGGGATGTGCCGCCCACGCTCGACGAGCGCCTTGATGATGTTGAGGCGCCGGTTATGGCCGGGGACGGCGCGGCCGTCCTCGACGGGGGCGAGCTCAAAGAGGGTGGCGAGGCCCTCGGTGATCCAGATGGGGTGCTTCTGGCCGCGCCCCTCCTGGTCGGCCCCGTGGAGGGCGTGGGTGAACTCGTGCTGGAGGACACTGCCGACGGTGCGGGCGACGAGCGTGTGCGTCGCGCCGCTATAGTACCCGCCGATGCCGCGGCGGACCTCGCCCCGCGGGATGACCACCGTCACGTACTGGTCGAAGCCGTGCGCGAAGAGGTCCCGCCACTGGGCCTCGGCGTAGGCCGTCAGGACGGCCTTCAGCTCATTGAGGGTGCGGCGGTCGACGTCGGTGGCGAAGACGAGACGGTTCTCGTGGTCGATCTCATAGAGATATCCGTCGCCGAAGCGTTCGACGAGCTGCTGGTGAATGCGCTCGGCCCGGGCGCGCTGAATCTCCTCGCGGCGCGCCAGAAGACCGCGGTAGCGATCCGCCTGGCGGAGGTTGTCGAGGTCCGCGTCGCGCTCGATGTGGCGGAAGCTCGCAAAGCCCTGCTCGACGGACGTCTCCAGCTCGTCCAGGGCCTCCTCGGGCCGGTCCATGAGCGAGAGGACGCAGGCCCGGTTGTAGTGGGTGACGGCGTTCTCGGGATCGATGCGGAGGCTGCGGTCGAGGACCTCCAGGCACGCCTCGTATTCCTCCTTCTTGATGAGCTTGACAAAGCGGCGGAGGAGGGCCGCGGTCTTGGCGGCCTTGGACTCCCCGGCGGTCTCCTTGCCGGCCTTGGCCATCGCCTTGCGGACGGCCTTGTAGCCCCGGGCCTTGCGGACGGCCTCGAGGTCCGGGTCGGCGTTCATGTGCCGGACGTCGGTGTAACCGTGCTCGAGGGCCTTCTCGAGGCAGGCGAGGGACTCGGCGGTGGCGCCGAGGCGGCTGTGGGCGCAGGCCAGGTTGTACCAGCTCGGGGCGTGGCGCGGCGCGAGGGCGAGCATCTTCTCGAGGACCGCCTTCGCCTCGGCGTAATCCTTCTCGGCGAAGAGCGCGCGGACGCGGACGTTCATCTCCGCGAGACGCCGCATCCGTTCGCGCGGCGGGAGCTTCTCCTCGGCATCCTTCGTGGCAGGCTTCGACGAAGGCGCGTCCTCGCCTGCCGGGAGGGGCGCGGCCCCGGCCAGAAGGGCCAGGGCGAGGAGGGTCAGGGTCCAAGGTCTCATCGGCATCTCTCCCAGGTCAATCGGCCTCCCCGCCGCGGCCGTCGCCGGGCAGCGGGAACGGGTCGGGCGGCGGGGGCAGGTCGGCCTCGCCGCCGCCTTCGAGCGTCAAGGTCACCGTCCGTGTTTCCTTACCGCGCTTCAGGGTCAAGGTCACCTCGTCGCCGGCAATGCACCGTCCGAGGAGGCGGCGGAGGGCCTGCATGTCGTCGACGGTCGCGCCGTCCAGGGCCACGATCACGTCGCCCTTTTCGAGGCCGGCCGTGGCGGCGGCGGCCTCGGGCCGGACCTCCTCGACGCCCACGCCGCCCCCCTCGGCCCGCGCGCCGGCGACGCGGATGCCGAGGCGTCCGGGTCGGATCACCTCGCCCGCCTCCATCCGCGCGCGGACCACCTCGATCTCCTCGCGCGGGATGGCAAAGCCGATGCCCGAATCGTACCACTGGACCCCTGCCGCGGCCGGCCCGCCGCGCGGCGAAAGGGCCACGCAGACGCCGAGGACGCGCCCCTCGACGTCGACCAGGGGGCCGCCGTAGTTCGCGGGCGAGAGGTTCGCGTCGGTCTGGAGGGCGCGGCCGGAGGCGCGGCCGACGGCGCTGACGATGCCGGCCGAGAGGGCGGGCGTCTCGCTCCCGAAGCCGTAGCCGAGAGCGACGGTCCACTGGCCGATCCGGACCTCGTCGGCGCCCACCCACGCGGGCTCCGGCAGCGGCGGGGCGTCGTGGATTTTCAGAAGGCACAGACCCCGCGTCTCGTCGCGGCCCAGGAGCTCCGCCACGTGCCGCGACCCGTCCGCCAGAACCACCGTGATGATGGGCGGCTCGCGGAGGAAGTTGAAGGTGCTCGTGACGATGAGCCCGTCGGCCGAGAGGATGACGCCCGTCGTCGGCCCCTCGCCCGGCTTCCCGATGCCGCGCAGACGCCGCGGCGCGCGGCGGGAGCGGTCCGGGCGTGCCTCGCGTGGCACGGGTCCCGTGGGCACGGAGAGGCCGCCGTAGGTCTCGATGCGAACGAGCGACGGCTCGACGCGCGCGGCCGCGGCGCGGAAGGCACGGGCGGTCAGCGCGTAGTTTTCGAGGGCCTCGTCGGCCCGCGCGACGGGGGCGAGGAGAAGCGCGGCGGTCATCCACGCGCCGACGTATCTCATGGCGTCTTTTCCTCCACCGACGCGACGAGCCGCAGCGTCACCGTCAGAACCTCCCGGCCGCGTTTGACGAGGAAACGCACCTCGCCCTCGCTCGGCAGGGCGGCGGCGGCCTCGTCGAACTCGCGGCAGCTTCGCACGACCTTCCCGGCGACGGCGAGGATGAGGTCGTCGGGCCTGAGGTCCGCCCCGGCCGCGGGCGAGCCGGGCAGGACGTGGTCGACGTAGGCCGGCCCGCGCGTGCCGCCGAGCGTGAACAGCCGGATTCCCAGCTCGGGTGCTTCGGGCTCGGGCTCGGACGCGACGTGCGGCCCTGGCTCCTCCTCACCGCGCACGAACGGGACGAGCAGCTCGACGGGGACGGCGTAGTTGATCCGCGTGTTGGTGTTCGTGCTCTGGAAGAGCTTGCCGACCATGCCGACGGGCCGCCCGTCGAGGGTGCAGAGCGGGCCGCCCTGAGCCCCGGGGTTTGAGGTGATGGCGTCGATGAGGAGAATCTCGCCCTCATACGGGACGTCCTGCGTGCGGTGGCGGGCCTCGGTCTCGCTTCGGACGGAGACGACGCCGAGGGCCACCGAGAGCGGCTCCTCCGGCCCGGCGACGTTGTACGGATTCCCGAACGCAAGGACCCACGCCCCCCGCCCGGGCGGCTCGGTCGAGGACGAGGCGTCCAGGTCGAAGTAGCGCGGCGTGGGGACGTCGATCTTCAGGAGCGCCGCCTGGAGCCGATCGCTCTGCCGCACCACCTGCGCCTCGTGCCGCGCCCCGTCCGCCGTCACCACCCGAAGCCGGGTCCCGACCAGGTAGATGCCCCGGGCCGTCAGGATGTGGCCGTCGGGCGAGACGATCATGCCGGTGGCGTATCCGTGCTCGCGCCCGGCCCCGGCACCGTAAAGCTTGACGCATCGCCGGCGGACGTCGTCGAAGGTGGCGGCGACAGGATGCGGCGGGACCTCCAACGCCTCCGATTCCTCGATCGTTTCCTCCGCGAGGCCCTGGACGCGGCGGCGGACGCGGGGGACGCGGCGGCCGCCCTCGTCGCGCCAGTCGGCAAAGACCCAGGCCCCGTCGGCGCCCTTGGCGGGCGAGTCGGGCGCGGCCTTGAGGAGCCGGCCCTCGAAGTCGCCGTCGGGGCCCAGGACGCGGAACCAGAAGAGCTGCGCCGGGTCGCCCTCGAGGGCCACGCGCAGGCGCAGGGCCCGTTCGCCCGCCGCCCGGTCGCCGCCCTCGAGCTCGATCTCGGCGAACGTCTCCAGGGGCGTCTCCGAGACCAGGGCCGCCATCGCCCGCGCGAGCGCCGGGTCCATGTCCTCGCACTCGAAGGGCGGTCCGCCGGCGAGCGCCTCGCGCCCGCCGAGGAACCGCACGTACCGCGCGAGCAGCCGCCCGCACTCGTCGCGGTTCAGTTTCGGGTGGATGATGCCGCCGGGGACGAGGCGGCGGCGAGGCGCCTGGGGCTTCTCCTCATTGCCCGGTGCGTCCTCACCTTCATCCTGGGGCGCGTCCTCCTCCGTCTCGTCCCCCGGTTTGTCTTCGTCCTCTTTCTGCTCAGGCTCGGGCTCGGTTTCGCGCGGCGCCCGGCCGCCGTAGGGAAGCGGCGAAAGGCGAACCCACACGGTCTTGGCCTCCCCGCCCTTCGGCCGAAACGTGACGGAGACGGGCCACCCGGCGGGGAGCGTGGTGACGAGATTCAGGTAATGGTTCGCCGAGCGAATGGGCACGCCCCCAAAGGCCACCAGCTCGTCGCCGAGCTTCATCCCGGCCCGGGCCACGGGCGAGGCGAGCTTCAGCTCGCTGCAGATGACGCGGTCGCGGACCTCGATGAAGACGGCGTCGAGCGTGGCGTGGAGGCAGAGGCGCGTGGCCAGCAGATCGGGCAGGAAGTTGAGAATCTGGTCGGTGGAAACGGCGTAGCCGACGCCGACGTTGACGCGCCCGCGTTCCTCGAAGCTGCCGCGCCCGTTGATGCCGATGATGCGCCCCGCCCCATCGAAGAGGGGCCCGCCGGAGTTGCCGGGATTAATGGATGTATCGATCTGGAGACAGTTCCCGTACACGAGCATCCCGCCGGACTGCCCCGCCTGGTACCGCTCGACGCCGCTGATGACGCCGAGGGTGACCGTGGGCGTGTAGTCCTCGGCAAGCATGAAAGGGTTGCCCATCGCGAGGGCCCACTGGCCGGGCCGGACGCGACGGGAGTCGCCGATTCGCGCCGCCGGGAAACGGTCCTGCCCGTCGAGGCGAATCAGGGCGATGTCGCCGCCCGGGTCCATCCCGTAGAGTTCCCACTCGTAGAGCTTCCCGTCCGCCAGGCCCCCCTTGCCCTTTCGCCCGGCGGCCCGGACGACGTGGTAGTTCGTCAGGGCGAAGCCGTCCGGGTGAAAGAGGACGCCCGACCCGCCGCCCCGACCCGCGTTCGGCCCGAAGACCGCGACCACCGCGCCGCGGACCTTCTCGATGGTCTCGATGCGTGCCGCCTCGGCGGCCCGGACGCGGGCGAGGTCCTCGGGTGCGAGCGCGGCCCTTGCCGACAGCGGCAGCGCCAACATGCCCACGCATACGGCGGCGTAGGCATACCACCCGGCGAGCTCGCCCCGCGTCTTCACTCGTCCGCCTCCTTCAGGAGCCGCGCGTCGCACCAGTCGGCCCGGTCGCCGACGTCGAGCCCCTCGCCCCAGAGGACCTCGACGGCCAGCCGCCGCACCCCGGCCACGTCGACGCGGATGTCGCACGGCTTGTCGCGTCCCCGGACCCGCCGCTGCCAAAGCTCGCGCCCGTCGCCCTCGACGCGGAGCACGCAGTCGCCGCGCCCCTCGCTCGTCGCGTCCAGGCCGACGGTGGCGGCGAACGTGTCGAAGCGCTCGCCGATCTCATATTCGAGGCGGCAGCGGGCGTGCATGCCCAGGCCCTTCTCCCACGCGCGGTCGCCCAGGCGCAGGGGCGTGCCCACGACGCTCCGGTCGGCCTGCCACCCGGCGAAGGTGACGAGGGCCTCCTCCTCGGCGGCGGCCGGATCGAGGTCCGAGAGGAACACCATCCGCCGGCTGCGGACGTCGATGCGCCGCACGTGCTTCCACGGCAGCGCGATCGATACCCCCGGCGCGATCGCGAGGCGAAGCGTCCCGCGCTCGAGCCGCTCGACGCGCCCCCAGAGGCGCGACCCGTCGGCGGTGTGGACGAGGCCCCGGCCCGCGAGGTCGGCCCTTCGGCCGCGGCGGGCCATGACGAGGCCGTAGACGCGCGACCGGTCGATCGTGCGCTCCGTCCCGGCCCAGATGAACGCGACCTCCTCGGGCGTGATCTTGGCGAGGGCCCCGGTGACGGCCTGCAGGTCCGCCTCGGCGACGGCGAAGAGGACGTCGCGCGGGACCTCGGGCCGCGCCCGCGCGGCCTCGAACTCGGCGGCGTCCCCCCCTTTCGCGGCCGCGCCCAGCCGTACGGCACCGACGGTCTCGGGCGGCAGCGAAGCCGTGCCGTAGGCCCACGTCACCTCGAAGCGCTCCCCGTCGAAAGTCACGTCCCGCGCCTCCATCACCCCGCCCGAGGCGAGGTGCACCGTGCACGGCGGGGTCTTGCCGGGTTCCACGGGCTCGGCGCGCTCGATGCGGCGAAGGCCGTCGAGCGGGACCGGCGCCTCGTGTCCCTTCAGTCGCACCGCCCCGTCTTCCTCGATCGCCACCACCTCGCCCTCGACGCGCGTCCCGTCCAGGAGCACCAGGCCCGGCTCGTCTGCGCCGGCCGCGGCGCAGGCGAGCAGCGCCCACGTGATAGAGGAAACGATCGCGATGAGCGGCGCGCGGGACCTCACGGCGATTCCTCCTGGAGGCTCCGGTAGTATTGCTCGAGGAGCTTGCGGTACCGCTCGGGGAACTTGGTGCGGAGGACGTTGAGGACCTCCTCGCGCTCCCTCTGGCGGACGTTGCCCCAGACCTCGTCCGCCCGGCCTCGCCGGGCCCGGTGCAGGGCCCCCATGCGGGCCTCGCCGACGGGGGCCGAGGACTGGGCCGCGGGGCCGCCGGACACCTGGTTGCCGGAGGGCGTCCCGCTGCTGCCGGCGCCGCCCTGCGCGCCGCCGCCTCCGCCCCCGCCGCCGCCTCCGCCGTCCTGCTCCTCACGCTCGGCCTCCTCGATGAGCTTCTGGAGGAGGACGAGGATGCGGTCCTGGTGGGCCCGGGTCTCGTCGCCCGACCAGCGGAGCTTGAGGCGCCGGCGGGAGTCGTCCATGCGATCATGCACGTCGGCCAGCGACCCGTCCTCGAGGGCCTCGAAGGTGAGCAGGATGTTGTAAGCCCCGACGCGCATCCGCTCCGGGGCGTTCGGGTAGTGGGTCAGGAAGTCGCGGAGGATGCGGGCTCCCGCCTCGCGCTCCAGGCACTCCCCCTGCGCCAGGCCCAGCAGGAACAGGGCTTCGCCCGCCAGCAGCGTCCGGTCCATCCATTCCCCCGCTGCCTTCGCCAGCGGCGGCACGGCGGCCTCGTACCGCTCGTCCATCAGGTGGGCCCGCCCCGCGAAGTACGCCGCGTGGGCCGCCAGGTACGGGTCGCCGCCCTCGCCCAACGGCGCCAGCAGCCGGAGCGCCGCTTCCGTATCCTCGGCGAGGACGGCCCCGAGGGCCTTGGCGAAGTCGGGGTAAATCTCGGCCAGACCTTCGGTCATGGCGTCGCCGAGGAAGGCGGGGTCGCGGAGGGCCTCCTCCATCCGGAGCCGCAGGACCTCCGCCGCCGCCTCCGACACGTGCGGCAGGGCGCGAACGTGGTCGAGGAAGGCATCGACGACGCGGTCGCGGTCGGGCGGCCGGCGCGCGGCGAGACCCGCGACGGCGACGTCCGTCTCGAGATCGGCCATGAGGGGGGCGAGGCGCTCGAGGAGCGCGACGATCCCCTCCACGTCGTCCTCGGCGTAGGTCTTTCGGAACGCGAGCCCGCGCTCGTAGGCGGCGGCGCGGCGGCCGTCCTTGGCGAGCTTCTCGATCCCTTCGAAGGCCTTCGTCGCGGCTTCGAGGCGCGCTTCGGGCGTCTTCTTGGCCGTGGCGGCCTCGCCGCCGGTACCGACGGGACGGATCTCGACGGGGAGGCGCTTGCCGCTGGGCGTCGGGGCCTCGGCCGACCACGCAACCGGTCCGGTCAACATCGCGAACGCGAGCGCCATCGACATCACGATCCGTGTCATGACGATCTCTCCGTGCACCTTCATCTCCGATCGAGCATCTCCAGGGTCATCTCGGCCACGTCCTTCTGGCGGCGGGTGAGGGCCTCGATGCGGCCTTGCATCATCGCGTCGAGCGGCCCCGGGGGACGAGCCTCGTCAAACGCCGCCGTCCGCCGGTTCACCCGCTCCTGGGCGAACTTCAGGAGCTTCAGCTCCGCCGACCCGGGCACGAGCGGCTGGAGGGCTTCTGGCGGACTCTGGCTCTGGCCCTCTTCGGCCTGCTCCGCCTGCGACTCCTGCCGGGCCCGCTCCAGGGCCGCGATCAGTTCCTCCAACGTCTGCTCGATCTCGCGCTCCAGGCCCTGCGTGTAGGCGTCCGTCCGTTCGGCCTCCAGGAGGCCATGCACGGCCCACATGTCGTCGCGAAGCTGCCCGACGATCCGCGGGAAGATGACCGTCGTCCCGTCCTCGACGAGGATGTCGAGGGCGGCCTGGACGAGGTCGGCGAGCATCGCCTCTTCGGCGGCGACGTCGGCAAGACGGAGGACGTCGGCCCGCGTCCAGGGGCGCTCGGCCTTCAGGGTCTCCAGCTCGACGGTCGTCGCCGTGACGGGCCGATGCCGCTCGAGTATCTCGCGGAAGCGGGCCTCCAGGGCCGCCAAAATCTCCTCGCGTTCCTCCTCGCGGAGCTGGGCGAGGGCCCGTTCGATCTCTTCGAGGGCCCGCTCCAGGTCCTCGACGGCGCGCTGCTGATCGTCGGCGGCGTCGGCGGGCCGGTCCTGGCGATGGTGGCCGGAGGCCTGCTGCATCGACCGGCGGGCCTGCTGGACCTGGTCCTGGCCGGGCTGGGGACCGGCCGGCTCGCCGCCCTGCCCCCCACCTTGTCCCCCTCCTTGACCGCCCCCCTGTCCGCCCCCCTGTCCGC
>CAYWVR010000029.1:0-38744 GCA_964461715.1 uncultured Anaerolineales bacterium | reverse complement strand
AGATGATGGTAGTCCACGGGAGGGGGCCTTTCAAGCCCAAAGGGCCGTCCCGCACCGTGAGACCGCATTTGCCTTGCCGCTGGCCCGCGGGCTCCCTAGACTCGCTGCGGGAGACGCCGCATGTGTGGAATCGCGGGCATTGTCCGCTCCGACGGCACGCCGGCCGACCGCGAGGTCCTGGGGAAGATGGCCGCCCTCCTCGCCCATCGCGGACCCGACCAGGAAGGCTTCTACGTCGACCCGGCCCGGCCGGGCACCGCCCTGGCGGTCCGGCGGCTCCGCGTCATCGACCCCGCCACGAGCGACCAGCCGCTCGCCAGCGAGGACGGGTCCGTCCGCCTCGTCTACAACGGCGAGATCTACAACTACCGGGCGCTGCGCGAGGGGCTCGTCGCGCGCGGCCACGCGTTGCGGACGCAGGGCGACGGCGAGACGATCGTCCATCTCTGGGAGGAATGCGGCGAGGGGCTGCTCGAGCGGCTGGAGGGCATGTGGGCCATGGCCCTCTGGGACGCCCGGGCGAGGCGCCTGATGCTCGCCCGGGACCGGATGGGTCAGAAGCCGCTCTACTGGCGACACGGTCCGGCGGGGCTGGCCTTCTCGAGCGAGATCGAGGCGCTTCTCGCCTCACCGCTCGTCCCGCGGCGCATGGATCCGCGGGCCGTCGGCAACTTCCTCCGTCTCGGCTACGTCCCCGCCCCGGCGACGGGGTTCGAGGGAATCGGCAAGCTCGAACCCGGGCATCTCCTCACCTTCGACGCCACGACCGGTCGCCTCGACGGGCCGCGCACCTGGTGGCAACTGCCGCGCGGCGACGAGGGGCCGAGCGACAAGCCGGCGGATCGGGGTGAATCGCTCCGCGCGGCACTGGGGGAGGCGGTCCGCGCGCGCCTCGTGGCGGACGTGCCGCTGGGCGTGCTTCTCTCGGGCGGACTGGACAGCTCGATCCTCACGGTCCTGGCGGCGGAGCTCTCCCCGCAGCCCGTTCGCACGTTCACGGTCCGCTTCGGCGAACGGGGCTGGGACGAGTCGGCCTATGCCGCCGAGGTGGCCCGGCGCGTCGGCGCCGAGCACACCGTCGTCGACGTCGAGCCACGTTGCGTCGAGGCGCTCGAGCTGTTGGTCAGACGACACGGGGAGCCGTTCGCCGACTCCTCCTCGGTGGCCATGCTCCACGTGGCGGGTGCGGCGAGGCGAGATGTCGTCGTCGCGATCTCCGGCGACGGCGGCGACGAGATGTTCGGGGGATACCCCCGGCACGCAGCGTTTGCCGTGTCGGAGAAGCTCGGGGCGCGCGTGCGTTGGGCCCTGGGCCGGCTGGGACGGGCCCTGCCCCCGGCGCGGGACCGGAAGGGATGGCTGCGCGCGGCGCGGCGGTTTCTGGGGGCGCTGGACCTGGAACCGCTGACCCGTTACCTCGCGTGGCGGTCGATCTTCGGCGAAACGCGGCTCGAGGCGCTTATCACGGACGAGTTCGCGGAGGAGGCGCTGGGGGGGGGGCCGCTCAGGCAATGGCGCGGGAGGCTCGAGCGATTCGAGGGACGACCGCTGCTGGACCGGCTCATGGCCCTTGACGCGATGGACTACCTGCCGAACGACGGACTCGCGAAGGTGGACATCGCCTCGATGGCCCACGGCCTGGAGGTGCGATGCCCGATGCTGGATCGCCGGGTGGTGGCGCTGGCGCGCGAGATGCCGCTCGCTCTGAAGTGGCGGCCGAGGCCGGGGCGCCCGCCCCAGGGCAAGCGGGTCCTGCGCGAGGCGTTCGCCGACGTTCTCCCCGCGCGGGTCGCGCGGCGCGGAAAGATGGGATTCGGCGTGCCGGTTGGACGATGGCTCGCGCGGGACCATGCGCAGTGGATGCGCGAGGTGCTTCTGGATCCGCGGTGCCTGGGACGGGGGATCGTCCGCCGGGCGGCCCTGGCCCGCCTCATCGACGATCACACCGCCCGCCGCGCCGAACACGGCGAGCGGCTTTGGGCGCTTCTTTGTTTGGAGCTCTGGTTCCGGACGTTTCTGGACGGAGGGCGCGGCGGATGCCGGGGCGGCTGAGAAACGGGATTGACGCGGGGGAGCCGAGGGCATATAGCGGTTTCGGAGTGCATCCCGTATGAAGAAGCTGTCCGAAGCGGGCACGGGCAGTGTCTCCTTGTCGGCCCGCACGGAGGATGTCTCGATGAAGCGTCTGCCTGCCGTCTTGGGGATCCTCGCCACCGTCCTGATCCTATCCACGGTTCAGTCGGCCGCCGAGAAGTCCGAGAAGGAGAAGCCCGCCCTTCGAGGCGAGTATGCCATCATGGCCGCCGAGTGCCGCCTCTCGGAGGAGCAGGCCGCCCGCCTTGCCGAGGCCGTCGAGGCCCGAAAGGCGGCGCTCGATGCTTGGCAAAAGGCCCACGGAGAGGCGCTGGCGGCGTGCGAGAAGAAGGTGGCCGAGGCCCGCCAGGCCAAGGACAAGGAGGCCCTGGCCAAGGCCCGCGAGGAGGCCAAGGCCGCCTCCGCCGGGCGCCACGCCGTCTCCGACGAGCACAAGGCCAGAATCCTGGCGATCCTCGATCCCGATCAGCGCCGGGCCTGGGAGGGGTTCTGCCTGTACCGCGGCGTAATGCGAAAGATCAAGCGGGTCGAGCCGACCGAGGCGCAGATCACGTCCGTCAAGGCCGCCTGCGCCGCGGCGGCCCGCGAGATGTTGGCCCTCGAGGGCGCCGCAAAGGAGGCGGCCCAGGACGCCTCCGAGATCCGCGAGCAGCTCGATGCCCGGATCAAGGAGGAGATTCTGACGGCCGCCCAGCGTGAGGCCCTCTCGGCCCCGCGCGAGAAGCGCCCGAAGCCCGAGAAGCCCGCGAAGGATCCGGCCGCGCCGGATGCGCCCGAGACGGCCAACCCGCCCGCGCTGTAGGGGCGCGACGTCGCGTTTTTTCCTCGAATCCGACGGGCCGGTTCGCGTATAAGAATGGGCCCCGAAGCTTTGATAGAGGAGTGGTTCTGTGCGCATTCGACCGACGCTTCGCGCCGCCTGGTGGGGCGCCGCCGTCGCCCTGGCCTCGATCGCGGTCGCGGGTCCCGCGGAAGCCGACCGTCATCCCCCGAGCGGCGCCGGCCTGCCCGGCAAGTTCCGGGCCTACCAGACGCCCTACTACGTCCTGCACACCGACCATGACATCGACATGGTCCGCGAGGCGTCGGTGCGCATCACGTGCATGGGCGAGGCCTACTACAAGCGGTGCAAGGCGTTCGGCGGGAAGATCTCCGCCAAGTTCCCGTTCATGCTGTTCAAGGAGGCCACGGACTACTACCGGGCGGGGGCGCCGTTCGGCAGCGCCGGGTGCTACGTCTACACCGCCCGCACCGGCAAGCTGATGGCCCGGAGCGACCCGGCCGTCGACGAGGACGTCTGGCGCATCGTCCAGCACGAGGGGTTCCACCAGTTCGTCCACATGATGATGGGCGGGGAGATTCCCATCGCCGTCAACGAGGGCCTCGCCGAGTACTTCGGTCACGGCATCTGGACCGGCGACGACCTGGTCGTCGGCGTCGTCCCGCCCGACCGGCTGGCCCGCGTGCAGGCCCTGTTCAAGAACCACAAGATGCCCTCCTGGCGAAACACCCTGGGCATGAGCCACGCGCAGTGGCAGCAGGGCGGCATCCTGCACTACGACCAGGCGTGGGCCTTCGTCCACTTCTTCGTTCACGCCGACGAGGGCAAATACGCCGGCCGTTTCGCCAGCATGATCGGGGCCATGTCGAAGAAGATGCGGTGGGACCAGGCCTTCGTCCGGGCCTTCGGCCGCGACATCGACGGCCTGGAGGACCAATGGCGCGAGTGGTGGCTCGCCCTGACGCCCGAGGCCGGCCAGGACCTCTACGACCACGCCACCGTCCAGGCGATGACGAGCTTCCTCGCCCGGGCGGACATGCGGGGCCGGAAGTTCGAGAATGCGGAGGCCTTCTTCACGGCCGCCCGACAGGGCCAGCTGATCACAGACCCGAAGCACGCGACGGAGTGGAACTGGCTGCCCGAGTCGTTGCTGAAGAAGACCCTGACCAATGCGGGGAGGCTGAAGGAATGGTTCTTCGAGGACACACCCCCCGCGCGGCCCAAGCTCGTGCTGACCCGGCCGGACGGCAAGGTCTTCACCGGCCGGTATCGCCTGCGCACGAAGTCGCGGCCCGAGGTGACGGTGACGGTGAAGTGATCCGTGGCGCACCTCGAAGGAGTTGACGTCGCCTTTCGGCTCCTCGTCATCGACGTCCATGCCGACGACGCGGGCCCCCGTGGGTCCCCGGGCGAGTTGCCGGAGCATGACGAGCACCCGGTTCGCGGGTCCCTCAATCACGGCCTCGACGCGACCGTCGTCGAGGTTTCGCACCCACCCTACGAGCTTCAGGCGCTGAGCCTGGCCCCGCGTGAAGTTGCGGAAGCCCACCCCCTGCACACGGCCGCGCAGGAAGACGTGCACCCGCCGCAGGGCGCCACCTGCGGGCCCCGTCGGTCGCTGCAAGACGACGCGCACCTTCGTGCCGGGTTTCGGGAGTTCCTCCACGTTCGGGCGCACGGACGCCTCGCTCCGCGT
Source organism: uncultured Anaerolineales bacterium (assembly GCA_964461715.1). Lineage (GTDB taxonomy): Bacteria > Planctomycetota > Phycisphaerae > FEN-1346 > FEN-1346 > CAYWVR01. The sequence continues at coordinate 34,173 of CAYWVR010000029.1, read as the reverse complement.
CCCGGCCCGGACGCTCTGCAGGAGCGGGGGCGCGTCGGCCGTACGGACGCCGACCAGCGGCGGAACGGGACGCGTCGCCTCCTCGTCTTTCGGTTCATCCTTCGCCGGGGGCGTCCCGATGTAGACCCACGGCGAGACCGGCAACGGCCGGCGTCCAATCGGGTGGATCAGCCACGGGCCGGTCGGCCTTCCTTGGCAGGGGTCCCGGGCTTGGCGCCGAGTTTCTCGAGGGTGGCCCGGAGGGCCTCGGCCGCCACCGGCTGAAACGGTAGCGGGAATCGTGACCGTCCCTGCCTCCTTGTCGATCTCGGGCTCCGGCGCGGGCGCCGCCAGGGCGACGGCCGCAAGGAGAGGGACGAGCGCGCGCATAGGCACCTCCGGCGAATCGCGTCTCGGCGCACTTGCTTGTACGAACGAGAGGCCGCGCTTCTTCTCCTCACGGTCCTTCGAGCACCGCCGTCGCGTGGCGGGCGAAGACGCCGCGCACGTCCCGCGCGTAGGTCCGCAGGATCGCCTCGCCGAGGCCCTCGTGGTCGCCGCACCGGTAGAGGGCCCGCGCCAGCACCAGCTCCCGGAGTGCCGCGTTTCGGCGGAAGCCGCCGGGCCGCTTCGTCGGATCGTCGGCAAGGACGGCGTGGCCGCGCATGCCCGGCTCCGCCAACAGCGCCGCGAGCGGCTCGGCCGCCTCCTTCGGCCTGAGGATCTCCAGGGCCGCTCCCACGGCCCGGTGATGCGAGAACTCGCTCTCGGCCGAGAGCGGCTTGATCTTCTCAAGGATCACCGGCACGGCCCGCGGCTCGCCGGTCCGCCCCAGGGCGATGATCCACGAATCGAGTGTCGAGAGGCTGGCCCCGTACTGGCCCATGCCGCGGAAGTTCCAGCCCTTGTCCCAGTCAGCCTCCCGCACGGCCTCCAGGAGCGTCTCGGCACCCGTCGCGTCGGCCATCATCCCGAGGATGTGGGCGTAGACGCGCTTCATCTCCTCGTCCCGGGTCTCGGCGTAGGCCTTGCGCATCAGCGGGACGCTCGTCTGGGGCTGGGCCAGGATGACGGCCATCGTGCGGTAACTCTCGTCGGCGTGGCGCACGGCCTCGGCGACGCGCTCCTTCGGCAGAGGATAGGAATCCTCGGCCTCGAGGACGTTCGGCGGCAGGTTGCCCACCTGAACGAGGTGCGTCTGTAGATCGCGGATGTCGAGCGTCCGGACGGTGGCGGCGGAGTTGCGGACGAACGCCCCCGCCACCCCTGCCGCGTACCCCTGGTTCTGGATGTCCGGCTGCATGCGGAGAATGGGGACGGCGTCGCGGTGGGCGCTGGTGCCAAGACCCGTGACGAGAATGCCGTCGAGCCCCTTCGGGAGCATGGCCCGGTAAGGAAGGTTGCAGTAGAGGTCGCGTCCGTCGCGGCTGGGGGCCCGCAGGAGGAACACGGGGTGGACCGTGTATCCGTGGGAGTCGAAGTCGCTCTTGGTGCGGACGACCGTGTCGGGGAAGGTCCGCTCGTTGATGATATCGAGGGGGCTGATGACGACGTCGCCGACGATCCGCCGCCGCTCGCGCGTGTCGAGAATCTGGCCCAGGTCGAAGGCCCGGGCGAACTTCTCCCGCCCCACCAGGAACATCCGCCACGCGTCCAGGAGATCCGCATCGTCGGCGAACGTGTAATCGGTATTGGTGTAGCTGGCGCCGAGGTCGACGCCCGGCAGCCCCGTGCCCTGCATAGCGACGTGCGCACCGGAGACAAAGTCGGTCTCGGCACCGGCGGCGGCGGCGATGTCGGCGTTGCCGGTGGCGTCGATGATTGTCTTGGCGAGCACGACCCCCCGCCCCCGGGGCGTCGCCACCACCACGCCGCGCACCGTCCCCTCGTCGACCACTACCCCGACACCCATGGTGCTGAACCAGATCGTGCCGCCCGGCTCGCGGATGGCGCGGCGATAGAACTCGCTCTTGCCAACGACGCCGACGTCGGCCCCCAAAGCCTGGACGCCGCGGTCGATCTCCAGAGTCACGCCGACGCGGTTGCCGTGGTAGTACTTGCCGATCAAGCCGAGGGTCGAGACGCCACCCAGGCCGTCGAGATACTCGATGACGAGGGTGCGTGCGCCGAGGCGCGCCGCGCCCATCCCCGCCGGGGCCCCGCCCGTCCCGCCGCCCACGACCACCACGTCCCACGTCCCGAGGACCGGCAGGCTGCGTGCCTCGGCCTCGACTGTGGGCCGGTCCGTGTCGACCGGCCGGATGCCCCGCAGGACCTCATCGACGTCGCCCTTCGCAGCGTCGACGGCGAGGCTCCCGGCCAGGCGCACGCCCGCGACCTTGCCGCGCTCGCGGGCCTCGGCCGCCGCCGCCACGCCGACGCGCGTGCCCAGGGCCATCAGCTCGACGGGCCGGAGCATGCTCGCCGCCGCCGCCCGGTCGACGGCCGCGCATCCGCCGAGGACCCGGACTCCATCGACGCCCGCGGGCCGGAGCGCTTCGAGGTCGGCCGCGGCGGCGCCGGGCCAGGCGCCGGTCATCGCAGCCCGGGCGGTCATCACGTCGGGCGGCACCTGGAAGAGACGCTCCGAATCGTCGACCATGCCGGGGTGCCACGTGGCGTCGCGGGCGGCCTGCTCGGCCTCGGCGAACGAGGCCCACGATCCGTCGGGCATCGTCAGCCGCAGCGTGTACTCGAACACCTCGTACCGGTCGCGCCCGGAGGCAAAGCTAAAGGGCAGCCGCCGAACCTGGAAATTCTCGCCCTCCGCGGCCTCGCCGCCCACGACGACCCGCGTAAAGGTTTGCGGACCGGTCGGGTACGGTCCGAACTCTGCGCCCGCCATCCGGGCGACGGCGGCGCGCGGCGTGGCGTCGATGATGGTCCGGGCAAGCACGGCTTGGCGACCGGCCCGGTTGGCCATGACGAGGCCCGCGGGCCGGCCCTCGGCGTCGGCGAGCACGTCCGTCACATAGCACCCGTAGAGGAACCGCACGCCCGCGTCCAGGAGCTCCTGGTCAAGGGCCCGCTTGACGTGCATCGGCGTCGGCGGCTGGGGGATCGCCTCGGCGGCAGCCGGGGAACCATCATCGGCCGCCTCGACGGCAATCTCGCCCACCAGGACCCGCTCGCATCCCTCGGCTCGCTCGACGGCGAGCTTCAGGTACCGCGCCTCGCCCGTCACGGGGGCGGAGAGGTCCTCCGCCGCGTCCCGCGAGGGCGGGGCCTTCGACGGACGAAGCTCGGCCGCCTCCGTCCAGGTCTCCCCGTCCGCGGATGTCCGGACCTTGACCCGCGCAACGTCGAAGTCGCCCACGCGCCGAAACACGGCCAGGTGCACCCGCTTCAGGGGCCGCGCCCGGCTGAGATCGACGGTCAGCGTCACGTCGCCATCGTACTGGACGCTGCCCGTGCGGGCCTCGCCGACGGCCCCGTCCGAGAGGACCCGCTCGTCGGGATCGTCGAGGTGCGGTTGGGAGGACTTCATGTCGGCATCGTAGCGGAAGGGGACGGAGGGCAACGCCCCGACGGCGGCCGAGGCGGCATAGAGGGCCCGGGCGAGGGGCGCCTCGGGCTCCTCACCCGGCTCGAGCCAGAGCCGCATCGTCCCGGCCATGTCCTCGCCCAGGTACGGTCGCGGCGCGGCCAGGAAGACCGAAGATCCCGCCCGGGCGGCCGCGGATGCCGCGGCCACGGCCCCCGTCGAGCCGCCCACCACGAGCACGTCGACGTCGTAAGCGATGGGAATCTCCCGTGCGGACTCATTCACGGCGGGTGCCGACGCACCCGAAGCGGCAGCGGACATCATGAGGACTCCTGACAGTAGACACGCGATTCGCGGGCGATGCATAGACGCGCCCCCAACTTCTCTCTCGGCCCAGCCTTTGACACCAGCGTCGTGCCGACCCGTGGTCAAAGAAGCACCGTGAATTCCTCGACCGTCAGCCCCTCCTCCCGGATGATTGCGCGCAAGTCGCCTCTGGCGAGGCTCTTGTGGGCAGGCACCGTCAGACAGCGGCGGGGTGGGTCCCGGTGGCGCAGGACCATGTGATTGCCAGTCTGTCGGTCCAGTTCGTACCCGACTCGGCCGAGAGCTCGGACCACTTCGCGCCCGGAGATGATCGGGAGTCGAGTCCCAGCTCGACCTCGACGACCTCTTCACTGATCGGCGGCGGGACGGGGTCGGCGTGGGCGCGGAGGTTCTCGACATAGCCGGCGATGGCGTCCTGGATGCGGGCAAGGGCCTCGGCCCGCGTCTCGCCCTGGGAGATGCAGCCGGGCAGCGTCGGGCACGTCGCCGCGAACCGCCCGTCCTCGTCCTGCTCGATGATCACGCGCATTTTCACCGGCGTTCTCCAAACCCTCCCCCAGCATAGCGGCGGCCCGGGGCCAGGGCAAGGCCGCCCGCCTCACTCGCGCCACTCGAAGGGGCGCGGGGCGATGAGGAAGAGGCGACGAAGGGCGACGTTCGCCAAGAGGCCCAGGGCGAGGAACGAGCTCGCCATGCTCGAACCCCCGTAGCTCATCAGCGGAAGCGGGATGCCCGTGATCGGCATCAGTCCGATGCTCATCGCCAGGTTCAGGAAGCTCTGGGCCGCAAACAAGGCCACCACCCCCACCACCACCAGTCGCCCGTACGGCTCGGTGGTCGAGAAGCTGACGTCGATGCCGAAGACGAAGAGCAGCCCGTAGAGGACGATAACCAGGGCCCCGCCCCAGAAACCGAACTGCTCGGCGAGTACCGCGAAGAGGGAATCGGCGTGGGCCTCCGGCAACAGGCCATACCGCGTCTGCGTCCCCTCCAGCCACCCGCGTCCCGAGAGGCCCCCCGCCCCCACGGCGATCCTCGTCTGCCACATGTGATGGCCGGGGCCGTGCAGGAGCGTGCCGAAGAACTGGCGCAGGACGTCGAACGTCTCCGGTCCGCGCGGCCGGGCGAGGGCGTCCTGGAGCCGGGCGGTGGCCTGCTCGAACTGGGCGGCCACGCTCGAGGCCCCCGCCCCTCGGTTCCAGACAAGTACCCGGGCGGCCCGCCAGAGGCGGAATCGCCGGCTTGAGATGATCTCATGCGCCAGGCGGACCTTGGCCTCCTCCGGCAGCGTCACGCGAACCGTGAGGGCGGCGGGGTCGAGCTCCTCCGCCTCGTCGGCCCGGGCCTTTTCCTCGGCCTCGCGGATCGCGAAGTGCATCCGCTCGGCGCACTCCTCCAGGAGCCACGAATCGATCCGCAGCCGCTGGTACGGCTTCATCGACGCATAGAAGAGGGGCACCAGGGCCAAGCCCATCGCGATTACCGCCAGCAGGTGCTTGCCCCGCGCCCCGGCCGCGAAGAGCATCAGGAAAAGGACCGGCAGGAAGAGCATCGCCGTCCCCAGGTCGGGCTGATAGAGGACCAGGGCCGTCGGCACCAGGGCCATCAGGAAGGGCGGCAGGAGGCCCGGGAACGTCCGGAAGTTCTTCCGGTACCGGAGATAGTACGCCAAGGCCATGATGAAGGCAATCTTCGTCAGTTCCGACGGCTGGAAGCTGATGCCCGGCAGGTGGATCCAGGAGTAGGCGTTGTTCGTCGGCCGGATGAAGGAGGCCAGTCGGAGGTTCAGCCCTTTCATCACCGCCAGCAAAACAAGAACGGCCACCGTCAGGCCGTAGAGAAGATAGCTCCAGTGGGCGATCCTCAGGTAGCTCGGCACCAGGGCTGCCGCGAAGATCACGAGGCCGATGGCCACCCAGAGGATTTGCTTGCCCCAGAGGGTCCGCCACATCGGTCGGGTGTCGGTGTCGCCGCCCGAGGCGGCATAGATGCCCGCGACACCGAGGGCCACCAGGGCGAGGGCCGTTCCCATCAGCAGCCAGGGGAAACGGTGCCAGTAGTCGCTCCGCACCACGCCGCGCCTCGTCTCTTGTTCCGGATGACCCGTCGAGTATAATCGGTGGCTTGCGGCCCGGCTACCGGTCAATGCGAGGAACTCACCCGATGTGCCGAAGAGCAAGCCTCATCGCGGCAGGGCTGGCGGCCGTCGCGGCCCTGGCAGGATGCGGACGACTCGACCGGATCCGCACTCGGCTCCAGGCCGCCCCCACCGACAAGGCCCGCTCGCTCCTTCGCGACGTGCTCTGGAGGCACGGCTCGCTGTATGCATGGGTCGACGCCCGCACTATCGCGGGCGAGGTCGTCTGGACCGACCATGCCCCCGGGGGCAATCGGACCCGTCGCGAGACGTGGCGCCTCGATCCGGTTTCGGGTCGCCTCGAGATCGACCGCGAGGGCCACACCCTTGTTTTCAACGGGACCTCGCGGCCTCGCGTCGAGGGCGAGGGTCGCGTCGACGACCTGGTCGAGGCCGCTTGGGCCGTGGGCCACGCCCGGGCGGTCCGCGAGTTGCTTCCGCTGCCCTTCTCCTTGACGGAGCCCGGCCGCACGATCGATGGCCTGGCTGCCCGTGTCGGCCCGGCCGAGGCCCGGCGGTGGGAACGGCTGCTCGTCCGTTACGACCCGGCGGCAGGCTATCACGCGGGGGACCGCATGACCGTCGAGATCCGCTCGGAGACCGAGCAGGTGGCCGCGGCGATCCTGCGCTGGTCGGACCTGCCGTGGGCCGGACGGCTGACGCGCGTCGAGATGGAGGACTGGCGCGAGACGGGCGGGCTCCTTCTCGCCCGTCGCTGGCGCTTCTTCGAGGCCCGGGACGACGGGACGCGGGCCGGCCCGGCGCGCATCACGGTCTGCCTCGAGACGCTCGACGTCGAGGTTCAGAAACAGGCGAGACGATGAAGGACTGGATGGACGCGGACGATTTCCTCGACGAGGCGGACCGCCTCCTGGAGGAGGGTCGCTACGACGAGGCCCTCGACCACTGCCGCCACGCCATGGAGATCGAGCCCTACCTGGCCGACGCCCACGCCTTGGCCGGCCGGTGCCTGGCCTACCTCTCGCGCGTGGATGAGGCCGAGAAGGAACTGGTGGCGGCCATCGACCTCGACCCGGAGTGCGTCGACGCCTGGTTCGGGCTGGCGTTCGTATCGTGGTTGCGGGCCGACGACCGGGAGGCTCTCGGGTACCTCGAGCGGGCCCGCCAACTCTCCCCCGACGACGAGGCGGTCCTCGCTCAACTGATCGGCACCCACGGCAACCTGGGCCAGTTCGCCGAGGCGGAGCGGCTCTATCACGAGGCCCTGAGCCTGCACCCGGACTCGGCCGAGTGCGCCTACCAGTGGGGCCTGGTGCTCTCGCGGCAGGGACGGTGGGAGGAGGCCATCGCCGCGTGGCAGCGGGCCGCCCAATGGGACAACGAGTTCCCCGACCTGCACCTCTCGCTGGCCCGGGCCTACGCCCAGAAGGGCGACCTCGACCGGGCCCACGAGCACCTGACGGCCGAGCTGGAGAACTATCCGGACTCGCGCGACGCGCGGCTCGCCCTCGGCGGCTATTACATGCAGACGGGCGACCCGGAGCGGGCCGTGGCCCTGTATGAGGAACTGCTGGAAGAGGCGGAGGACGACAGCCGCGTCCACCTCGACCTCGGGGCGGCGCTGCTCAGGCTCGGCCAACCGGCCCGGGCGCGGGGGCACCTCTTCCGGGCCCTGGAGCTCAGCCCCTCGGACCCGCTCATTCTCTCGCACCTCACGACCATGCCGCACTCCAAGAGCGACATGAATCGGGCGCGGCGGATGCTGCGGCGGGCCCTCCGGGAAGAGCCCCACCGCGACGAGCTCTATCGCAACCTCTCGGCCCTCTTCGCCGGAGAGGGACGCTTCGAGGAGGCCGAGAACCAGCTTCGCGAGGCCATGGCCTTCTCCGGCCGCAGCCACGAGCTGGAGAACGATCTCGGGGTGCTCCTCGCGATGCAGGGCAAGTTCGACGGGGCCCGCGAGGCCTTCGAGCGGGGCCTGGAGCAACGGCCGGACGACCTGCCGCTGCTCATCAACCTGGCCCTGATCGAGGCCGACCTCGGGCGGCCCGAGGAGGCCCACCGGCTCCTCGCCGACCTCGCCAAGACCTATCCCGAGAACCTGGACGTCCTGGGGAACCTCGCGTCGGTCCTGCTGGAGATCGAGCGGCCGCAGGAATCGCTGGAGGTCGCCCGGCGCGTCCGCGACCAGGCCCCCTTCGACCCGCGCGGTCACTATCTGATGGGCCGCGCTCTCTACGACCTGGGCCACTACGAGGATGCCCTGGAGGCCCTGGACCGGGCCTCGCGCCTCGACCCCGTCCAAGTCGACACGCTCATCGCCCTGGGCATGACGTATGCGGCCCTCGAAAAGCCGCGCGACTGCCTCCGGGTGTTTGAGCTGGCCCGGAGCCTCGCGCCGAACGACCCGGACGTCCTGTTCAACCTGGGTCTCGCTTACGAGGACGCCGCCTCCACCCGGGACACGATCGGCGGCCGGGCCGAGGCGAAGAAGCTCTACCGGCGGGTGCTGGAGCTGGCCCCGAGTTATGAGGGGGCCCGCGCCCGACTCGAGGCCCTCGAACACTGACGCAGGAGAAAGCGATGAACGTCCTGATGCTCTCCGGCAGCCGCAATCCCGACGGCCAGACGGCCCGGGCCCTCGCAGCCCTCGCCGAGGGTCTGCGCGAGGGGGGCGCCGACGTTGAAACCGTCTTCCTCCCCGAGCGCCGCATCGAGCGTTGCCGCCCGTGCGACGCGCAGGGCTGGGGCCTCTGCCGCAGCGAGGGGCGATGCGTCATCGAAGACGACTTTGCCGATCTCGCCACCGCCCTCAAGGCCGCCGACACCGCCGTCTTTGCGACGCCCGTCTACTACAGCGACCTGGCCGAGAGCCTGCGAGCCTTCCTCGACCGTCTTCGCCGCACCTCGATGCACCCGGTCGGCAAGGCGGGACTCGAGGGGACGCCTGCGGTCGGCGTGTGCGTCGCGGGGGGCGGCGGAGGCGGAGCGCCCGCCTGCACGGTCAGCCTCGAGAAGATCGTCACCCGGTGTGGCTTCGACCTCGTGGACATGGTCCCCGTGCGGCGTCAGAACCTGGCGTTCAAGACCGGCGTCCTCCGTGACACGGGCCGGTGGCTGGCCGCCGGCGCGAGGGAGGATGCATGACCCTCGAGATCCGCCCGGATGATGCGCGGCTGGCGTGGGAAGGATGCGTGGACTTGGTGCGCGGCGACACGTGGGTCCAGGCGTTCCGCCTGCCGCGGGCCGAGCGGGACCTGTTCATGCCGGGGCTCGTGCAGCGGGCAGGCATGCCCTCGGGCGTGCGGATCGTCTTCCGGAGCGAGACGCGCCGCGTCGCCGGCCGCCTGGATGCCCATCCCGAGATGACGCCTCTCGATCTCGTGGTCGACGGCGCGCTCGCCGGGACAGCCGAGATGGCGGGGCGCGGCCGCTTCGCCTTCGAGAACCTGCCGCGGGGACCGAAGCGGCTGGAGCTCTGGCTGCCGAATCACGCCCCGCTTCGGATCGAGGCCCTGGAGCTGGACGACGGAGCCCCGCCCGAGCCGGCGAAGAGCGACGCCCGGCCGCGGTGGCTGACCTACGGCAGTTCCATCACCCAGTGCCGCCAGGCCGCCTCCCCCACCCGGGCGTGGCCGGCGATGGTCGCCCGGGACCACGGGCTGGACCTGACGAGCTTCGGGTTCGGCGGCCAGTGCCACCTCGACCCGATGGTGGCCCGGGTGATGCGCGACCGGCCGGCGGAGCTGCTCTCGATGTGCGTCGGCATCAACATCTACGGCGGGGCCAGCCTCGGGCCGCGGGCCTTCCGCCCGGCGATCATCGGCTTCGCCCGGACGCTCCGCGACGGGCATCCCGAGTCGCCGCTCGTCGTCATTTCGCCCATCTACGGGGCCCGGCGCGAGCTTCAGAAGAACGCGGTGGGCTTCACGCTACCGGAAATGCGCGAGGAGGTGGAGACGGCCGTCGCGGCCCTCCGCACGGCCGGGGACCGGCACATCCATTACTGGAACGGACTGGACCTGTTCGGCCCCGACCTCGCCTCGCATCTCCCGGACGACCTGCATCCGGACGCCGAGGGCTACCAGATCATCGGCCGTCGCTTCAGCGAGAAGCTCCGCGAGACGGGTCTCGTGCCGTCCCGTGCGCCGCGCCCGTGAGTTCGCGGTCACGTCCGCGTGGCTTGCGCCTTGAGGCGATTCGGCGCGCTACTGCACCTTCGTCGATCCGTCGAGGTCGAGGGCCACGAGGGTGACGTCGTCGGCCAGCGGCCCCCCCATCGTCGCCCCGCGGACCGCGTGGAGCACCTCGTCCAGCATCGCCTCCACGGGCAGCAGCGTGTTGATCTGGATCGTTTCATGGAGCCGCTCGGGGCTCGCCAAGGCCACCGGCTCGACGCGCTCGGCCCCGTCGGAGTAGATCACCAGCCGCTCGCCGGGCCGCAGCGTCCGGCTGGATTGCTCGAAGGCGGCATCGGGGAAGATGCCGAGGAGGGGGCCGTCGCCCTGGAGCGGCTCGAGGGCCCCATCGTTGCCGACGAGGATGGGATGCGGATGGCCCGCCCGTGACCACGTCAGCCGGCGCGTCTTCATGTTGTAGAGGGCGTAGACCATGGTGATGAACGGCGTCTCCTGGAGTTCGGCCGAGAGGAGGTCGGCGTTGAGGAGACCGAGGGCCTCGTCGGGCGGGATCAGCTCGTAATCGTTGTCCTCGATCCGCTTCGTTTGGAGGCTCTTCTTGACGAACACCGTCAGCAATGCCGCCGGGATCCCATGGCCCACGGCGTCGGCCACGTAGAACCCGAGGTGCTCCTCGTCGAGGCGGAAGACGTCGTAGAAGTCGCCCGCCACCCAGGCGGCCGGCTCGAGGCGCGCGGCCAGGGTGCCGTCCTCGAGCTGGGGGAGGCGGCGGGGCAGGAAGTCCATCTGGAGGCGCTGGGCCAGTCGAAGCTGCTCGTCGAGGTGGCGGCTGTGCTCGCGAAGGCGCTTCAGGGCCCGGCTCGCGGGACGTTTCGCTCCCAGGAGGGCCTCGATGCGGGCGGTGAACTCCTCGGCGTCCTCCGCCGGGTCCACGCACGTCTGGACCCCGGCTCGGTACAGGGCCACCCGCGCCGAGCGGTCGAGGCCGTCCCCGATGGCGAGCACCGGCACGGCCCGCTCCCTCAGACCCGAGGCCAAGCGCGACGCGCAGGCCACGGCCTCCGGGTCGCCGCCGTCCACGTCGACGATCACCAGGTCCGCCCCGCCCGGCTCGCCCGAGGCGGCATCGGCAACGGTCAGGGCGACACCGTCGTCGGGCAATCGGGCCCGGAGCCATGCCGCCGCCTCGGGGCGGGCGGCCAGCAGGTGGAGACGGAAGGGGCCGCCCGAGCGCGGGCCCTCGCTACTCGGCCTCGCGGACCCAGAGAACTTCGTCGTCGAGGAGGCAGACGCTTCGACGATATCCGCCGGAACCGCTTCTTGAGGTGAGATCATAGTCCCACACGATCCGTTTCTTGCCCGCGGCCCGCTCGGCCGGGAACGACTCGTCCCGGACGCGGTCCGGCTCGCCCCAGGCCATCCGGACGTGCGCGGAGGTCATACCCTCGACAACCTCGCATCGCAGGATGGCGTCCTGGAGGTTCTTCGGCACTTCCGCCCACCTCTGATAAACCCCAATTTCCTGAAGGTAGGCCAGGCGGAGGCTCAGCGGCTTGCGCGACGCCTCCAGATACTCGTAACGGGACCGCTCCAGCGGCGTCATCATGTGAACGTAGACGTCGCGACGGGTCTGCCGATCGGCGCACCCCGAGGCGAGCACGAGCCCTCCCAAGAGCCCCGCCAGGATGATCTGCATCCGCATGCGCAAGTCGGCGTTCCTCCGAGGGTTGGGTCACGGGATTCTAGGCCTGCCCGCCGTCGCGTACAAGCCTTTCAAGGTCCTCGAAGAACGCCGGGTACGTCTTCGAGACGCATTCCGGGCCCTCCAGGACGACGCCCCGGGCCACCAGGCCGACCACGGCCAGGCCCATGGCCATGCGGTGGTCGTCGTAGGTGCGGCAGGTCGCGGGGCGGACCTCGGCCGGGGGATAGATCGTGAGGCCGTCGGGATGCTCCTCGATCTTGGCCCCCAGCCGCGCGAGCTCGGAGGCCAGGGCCGAGAGCCGGTCGGATTCCTTCACCCGCAGGTTCGCCACGTTCTCGATGACCGTCCGTCCCTGGGCCAGAAGCGCAAGCGGCGCCAGCGTCAGGACCATGTCCGGCATGGCGTTGAGGTCCACCCGCACGCCCGAGAGCCGCTCGGGGCCCGCCACCGTCACACCCTCGGCGAACCACGTCACCTCGCAGCCCATCTCCCGGAGGGCCTCCGGGAAACGGGCGTCTCCCTGGGCCGAGTCCCGCGCCAGGCCCTCCACGGTCACTCGGCCGCCCGTCGCCGCCGCCACCGCGAGGAAGTACGAGGCGCTCGAGGCGTCCGGCTCGACGCGGTACGTCCGGGCCCGGTAGGGCCGCGGGGCCGCCACGTCGAAGCGGGCATAGCCGTCGCGCTCGACCTCGGCCCCGAAGGCGGCCATGACGGCCAGGGTCATGTCGACGTAGGGTTTCGAAACCAGCTCGCCGCGCACGTGAACCACGACCGGTCCGTCGGCGGCGGGGGCGGCCATGAGGAGCCCGCTGAGGAACTGGCTGGAGACCGCCCCGGCGACCTCGAGCGCCCCGCCCGCCAAGCCCGTCGTGTCCACCGTGACGGGCGGGCACCCGGTCGGCAGGTCGCTCGCGGCCCGGACGCCGAGGGCCCCCAAAGCGTCAAGAAGGTCCTGGATGGGCCGCTCGCGCATGCGCGGGGAGCCGTCGATGCGGTACCGGCCGCGACCCGTCGCGACAAGGGCCGTCATGAAGCGGGTGGCCGTGCCGGAATCGCCGGTATCGAGGTCCGCGGGCCCGGGGGGCACGCTGCCGCCGACCCCCGTGACCGTCAGCCGCCGGTTCGCCTCGTCGGCCTCGACCACGAGGCCCAGTGCCCGAAGCGCCTCGGTCATAGCCGCGACGTCATCGGAGAAACCGACGTCGGTGATGCGGCTCGTGCCCTCGGCCAGGGCCGCGACGGCCAGGGCCCGGTTCGTCAGGCTCCGCGACCCGGGCGGACGGACGGTGCCCGTGACGGGGCCGGGCGCGGGATGGATCTCGAGCGTCGCCATCGGCCGCAAGCGTAGCCGCCGCCGGGGGGCAATGCAAGCGTGCGACCCGTCAGGGCCCGCCCGGCATGGGCGGGGGGAACCACGCCACCCACTGCGCCGGAAGCCACATCGTCAGCGGCTCGGCGTAGGTCACCAGCAGCAGCATCGCGATCATCGCCGCGTAGAAGGGCAACATCGGCCGGATCATCCGCGTCAGGTTCACCCCCGAGATGCCGCACCCCACGAACAGACAGTTCCCCACGGGCGGGGTGCACAGGCCGATGCAGAGGTTCACCAGCAGGATGATCCCGAAGTGGATGGGATGCACGCCGTACTCCACCGCCACCGGCAGGAAGAGCGGCGTGAAGATGAGCACCGCCGGGGTCATGTCCAGGAACGTCCCGAACACGAGCAGGATGACGTTCAGCGACAGGAGGAAGGCGTACCGGTTCTCCGTCAAGCCGAGGGCCGCCTCCAGCAAGGCCCGGTCAATGCCCTCGTAGATGAAGATGTACTTCATGGCGTTGGAGGCGGCAATGAGGAAGAACACGACGCCGCTCGTCACGACCGCGTCGATGAGGATGGCGGGGACCTGGCGGAGGCTAATCTCGCGATAGAGCGCAAGACCCGCCACGAGCGCCAGCACCACCGCCAGGGCGGCGCTCTCGTCGGCCGTCACAATGCCGAAGAGGATACCCCCCAGGATCACCGCCACGATCACCAGCGACGGACTCGCCGCCCCCAGCCGCGCCAGCACCGTCGCCCATCCCGTCCACGGCCCCCGCGGATACTTCCGCCGCCACGCCAGCACCCCGCACACGGCCATCAGCGCCAGGCCCACCAGGATGCCCGGCACGAAGCCCGAGAGGAACATGGTGCGGACGTCGAGGTCGACGTGGGCGTACGGGCCCGCCGCGGCGGCCGTGCCGGCGGCGACAATAGCATAGAGGATCATGACGTTCGAGGGAGGGATGATCAGGCCGATGGTGGAGCTCGAGACGGTCACGGCGCCGGCGAACGGGGCGTCGTAGCCCTCTTTCCGCATGAGCGGGATCAGGAGCGACCCGATGCTCGAGACGTCGGCCACGGCGCTTCCGGAGACCCCGCCGAAGAACATGCTCGAGAGGACGTTGACGTACGCCGTGCCGCCCGGCACCCACCCGATGAGCGAGCGGGAGAAGGCCACGAGCCGCCCGGCCACGCCCCCTTCGCCCATGATCCGCCCCGCGAGGATGAAGAATGGGATGGCAATGAGGGCGAGCTGCTTGACGGCCCCCGTCATGTCCGTCAGCATGGCAAAGGGCGAGAGCGTGCCGAACGGGTCCGGGATGAACGCAAACCCGACAAACGAGGCAATGGCGATGGCGAAGGCGACCGGCACCCGCAGGGCCAGCAGCACCAGGAACGTGACGCAGAGCCACAGGAAGGGGCTCACTCCGGCACCCCTTCCCCGTCCATGGCCGCCTCCGACGGGCTCACGGGGCGGCCAAGGAGCGTCTCGACAAGGGCCTCCAGCGCAAAGAGCGTGAAGAGGACCCCCGCCGCCGGGTAACAGAGGTAGAAGGGCCACTTGGGCACGTCGGCCGAGGCGAGCGTGCCACCCACGGCGATCACCTGACCCACGTACCCGATCCCCAGCCACGTGAACACGCCGCCGAAGACCGCCAGCACCGCCCAGACGAACAGGTCCGTGGCCCGTTCGAGCCGCTTCGGGAAGAGCCGCGTCAGGGCGTCGATCCCCTGGTGCCGCCGGGCCCGCAGCGCCAAGCCCGCCCCCAGGAACCCGATAGGCAGGAGCCCAAACTCCGCGACCTCGGTGATCCAGAGCGGCTGGGGAAGGGCCGCCCCGAGGGCCGTGATCCGCTCACCCGGGCCCGGCCACAGCCCGGCGACCCGGGGCCCGAGGGTGATCGCCGCCCCCTGAACACCGCTGTAGGCCAGCAGGACGACCAGCGTCGCGAGGATCGCTCCCGCGAGGACTTGGGCCACGGCGGCGACGACGCCGAAGAAACGGTGCATCGGGCCCGGGCGTCGCGGCGCGACGAGGTCGTCTTGATCGGCCGGACCGGTCACGGGGTTTCGCCGCCCGCGCCGACGGCCCGGATTCGCTCAACCCACGCCTTCTGCCACGGATCGAGACCCGCGTAGACCGGCTCGACGGCCTTCATGAAGGGCGCCGGATCAACGTCGTAGGTGATCTTGACGCCCTCGGCCTCCAGGAGCTCATAGATTCGCTCGCACTCGGCCTTCCACAGCTCGCGCTGGTATTGGGCCGACTCGCGTGCCGCTTTCTGGAGGGCGGCCTGCTCCTCGGGCGAGAGGCTCTGCCACGCCTTCAGGTTCATGACGAGGACGTCGGCGGGCATGGAATGGCGGTCGAGGTAATAGTACGGGCAGCTCTTGTAGTGGCCCTCCGTCCAGTAGGAAGGCGGGTTGTTCTCGGCGGCCGTGACCCGCTCGCCCTTCTCAAGCTGCTGCGTCAACTCCGGGCCGAACTTGATGCCCACCGGCACGGCCCCCAGGACCCGCATCGTCTCGATCATCGTGGGGCTCTGCTGGACGCGAATCTTCATCCCCTTGAGGCTCTCGACGCCGGTGATGGGGTGGCGGGAGTAGAGGCTCCGGGCCCCGGCATCATAGTAGACGAGGCCCTTCATGCCGGCCGCCTCGAGCTCGTCGAGAAGGTCGCGGCCGATGGGGCCCCCGAGGACCTGCCAGTAGTGGTCCTCGCCGCGGAAGAGGAAGGGAAGCGTCAGGATGCCCATGGCGGGCACGTTGGCTTCCAGGGCGTTCGAGGAGACCTTGGTCGTCTGGATGGACCCGGCCTGGACTTTCTCGATCAGCTCCTTCTCGGCCCCGAGCTGGGCGGAGTGGCGGAGGTCGAGGACCAGGGCCCCGTCGGTCTTCTCCGCCACCAGCTCGGCCATGCGAACCATGGCCTTGTGGACGGGATGCTTGTCCGTCAGGACGTGGGCGAGCCGGATGGTCCTCGTCTCGACCGCGCCCGGCGCGCTCCCGTCATCCCCGCACCCGGACAGAAGAAGCATCAAGACCCCGAGGCCGACCATCGAGACGGCGAGACGGGTCATGGCGATTCCTTTCCCTACGAGGCCCGCTTCCAGGGTATCCGCGACGGCGGCGACGTCAAGGGCCGCGTCCGTCGACGTCCTGGGGCATGCCCTCGCGACGCCACCGCTCGATGGTGGCGTGCCCGGGGCCGTCCTGGATCGGCACGCGGTCCGCCTCGCGATGCTCGAACATCCGCGTGAACCGTTCGTGGCTCGTCATGGCCGTCAACGCGCCGCTCCTTCCATCCCGTCCTCCGTCGCGGCCGTCAGGGTAACGCGGACCAGCGCCCGGCGTCGAACGTTTTCCGGAAGCGGCCCCCGAAGGCGGACGCGGACGTACCGCTCGCTGGTGCCCTCGGCGGCGTCCTCGTCAAGGCGTTCGATCGCGACGTCGGCCTCGGCGCCCACAAGGGCCTCGCGATACGCCCGGGCGAGGGACTCGGCCACCTCGGCCGCGCGGGCCCGGCGAGCGCGGGTCACGTCGCCCGGCACGCGACCGTCCATCGCCGCCGCGGGCGTGCCGGGGCGCGACGAGAACGGGAAGACGTGCATCCGTGTGAACCTTGCGGCGCGACAAACCTGGAGGGTCCGCTCGAAGGCCGCCTCCGTCTCGCCCGGGAAGCCGACGAGAACGTCCGTCCCCAGCGCCGGACGGTCGAGAGCCTCGCGAATCCGCCCGATCTGCGCCAGAAACTCGTCGGCCGTGTACGGACGGTTCATGCGGCGAAGGACCGCATCGTCGCCCGACTGGAGCGGCAGGTGCAGGTGCGGGCAAACGCGGCGCGGCGAGGCGGCCATCACCTCCAGGAGGCGCGGCGAGACCTCCATCGGATCGAGGCTCGAAAGACGCACGCGGCCGAGACCCCCGACCGCCAGGAGCCGCGCGATGAGCGCCGGCAGATCGGCCCCGCCGCCGAGGTCCGCCCCATAAAGGCCCAGATGGATGCCGCAGACCACGATCTCGCGGTATCCCTCGGCCACGAGCGCCTCGGCCCGCCGGACCGCGTCCGCCACGGGCAGCGATCGCGGCTCCGGCCGCACCAGCCGCACGACGCAGTACGCGCAGGCCGCCGGACACCCGTCCTGAATCTTGAGGAGGGCGCGGCTGCGCGGCCGGCGCCGCTTCTCCCGCTCGCATCGAGCCGGGCCCGCCAGCGAAGCGAGGTGAGCCGCGACGGCGTCCTTATCGGGCCCGAGGAACTCGACTCCCTCGATCGCGGCCAACCGCCGGTCCCCCGCCGCCGGGTGGGCCGCGCACCCCGTCACCGCCACCCGGGCCGCGGTGCGCAGGGCCTTGCGGACCTGCTGGCGACACTGGCGGGCGGCCTCGGCCGTGACGGCACAGGTGTTCACGACGACAAAGTCCGGCAACGCCCCCGGCGGCGCATCGCAGAGGCCCGCTTCCCGCAGCCGGGCGGCCAAGGCCTCCCCCTCGGCCTGATTGACGCGACAGCCGAAGCTCAGGATGGTGAACGTACTGGACATGGCAGATACGGGGTGGCATAGCCATGCTTTTTCGCGTGGCCATGGGCCGGCAGAGGCTCTTGCGCGAGCATGCCCAGGCTCGACAGCGTGGGCATGCCACCCGGGTTACGATGGCGGCTCACTCGGCTCAGGCCGCCGCCGGGGCCAGAGCAGCAGCAGCGTCATCGCGACGGCCGCCGCCACCAGGTACCACGTCAGGTTCGATTCCTCTTGCTTCGGCGGCGGGACAAGGGCCACGGGCTTCCCGGCCCGGACCCAGGCCGTGTAGAGGAGGTCCGCGACGTGGGCCGCGGCCTCGCGCATGGCCGCCGCCTCCGGCGACCCGCGCTTCTCCAGCTCTTCCTGCAGCCGCGCGTAGTACGGCCGCGCCTCCGGGGCATCGACGCGGTCGAGGTCGGAGGCCATGCCGCCCTCGGCCTTCTCGTGCTCCTTCGGGTTGTAGCCGGTGGCCTCGCGGGCAATCGTGTCGGCCTCCAAGACGGGAGCGACGCGGGCGTGGGCCTCGACGATCCACCCGAAGACGGCCTCCTCGGGCTTCTCCAGGAAACGCATGGGCCGCCGCCCCTCCCGAATCCGCTCCCGGTACTCGGGGAGATAGCGCCTCACAAGGCCGATCTCGAGGGCCTTGTGGATGCCGGGGTTGCCGCTCAGCTTGCCGTCGTAGTTGGCCGTGGTGTGGAAGGGCATGTGGAGGTCGGCGGCGAAGTGGGCCAAGGCCCCCGCCTGGCGGAACGTCTCGCCCGAGCGCCCCTCCCCCATGGCCGCCACCAGGGCCCCGAGGGTGTCCTGGACGGCCCAGGGCCCCGTACCGAGCTTGGCGAACCGCTCCTTGCCCAGGCGCTCGCGGGCGGCCTCGCGGGTCCGCGGGAAGTTCGCGAACGGGAACGGCTCCTCGTCGCCCAGGATGTCGATGTCGAAGAAGTGCTTGGGCATCTCGACGGGCGTGTAGGGGTCGTCGTCCGCGTGGGCGGCCCGTTCGTCGGCCGTCCAGCGGTCGGGGGCGACGGACGCCTCTTTCAGCCGCTCCACCCCGCCCGTCTCGGCCAGGAGGCCGCGCAGGGGTTGGGGCAAGCGGAGGACGGCCTCCTCCCCGCCCGTCTCGGCCAGGAGGCCGCGCAGGGGTTGGGGCAAGCGGAGGACGGCCTCCTCGGTGATCAGGAAGTGCCCGTCGTCGCCCCATCCGAAGGCGGGGCCCGCCCCGGCCAGGAGCACGAGGGCCCCGGCGATCAGGGCGCAGGCTGTCGCAGAGCGACTCATTCGGCCTCAGGCTTCGGCGGCGGGAGCTGCGGGGCCGACGGGGCGAGCTCCGTGATCCGCTGCGAGACGGCGGGCTGCTCCGGGTTCAAGCTCAGGCTCCGGCGGAGGTGCTCGAGGCCCTTCTCCCGATACCCCTGCTTCAGAAGGAACATCGCGTACTCGCGATGGGCCTCGGCGCTCGAGGGCTCGGCGGCGACGCCCTTGGCGTAGAGGAGCCCCGCCCGTTCCGTCTCGCCCCGACCCTCGAAGAGCTCGGCCGCGTTCGTGAACGCCTCGGCGTTGAACGGGTTGGCCACCGTGCCGGCCATGACGGAGGAGGAGGCCAGGTCGGGCTTGCCCTTGGCCTCGTAGCAGGCGGCCCGGTTGCGGTAACCCTGGACGAGCTTCGGGTCGAGCTTCGCGGCCATGTCGTAGTAATGGATGGCCTCGTCGTAGCGTCCGAGGGCCTGCTCGGCCATGCCCGCGTTGAAGTAGTAGACGCCGACCTCGGGGGCCTCGTGGACGGCCTGCTCGAAAGCGGCCCGGGCCTGGACGTACTCGCCCGCCCGGTAGGCCCGCATGCCGGTCTCGTTGAACTGCTGAGCCGGGTCGCATCCGATCGCCAGGGCGACGGTCACCATGAGCACCAGTCCGAATCCGGCGCGCGCTGTCATAGGACGACCTCCTGTCGCGTGGAGTCCCGCGGGCACGGTCATGCCAGCGTGATTATGGCCGGGCCTGCCCGGACCCGCAAGCAAAAACGAGCGTCTTCCAAGCCCGGGCTTGAAGCTTGCATGATTGCGGGGCCTGCCCCTATAATCCTCCTTTCGGACCCCGGTCGAGAGGAACCGCCGTTGCTGGCCAAGCGCGTCATCCCGTGCCTCGACGTCGAATCCGGCCGCGTCGTCAAGGGAACCAAGTTCCTCGACCTTCGCGACGCCGGCGACCCCGTCGAGGTGGCCGCCCGCTACGACGCCGAGGGGGCCGACGAGCTGGTCTTCCTGGACATCACCGCCAGCCACGAGCGGCGGGACATCATCCTGGACGTCGTCCGACGCACCGCCGAGCAGGTCTTCATGCCGCTGACGGTGGGCGGCGGGGTGCGCACGCTCGAGGACATCCGGGCGCTCCTCAACGCCGGCGCCGACAAGGTCTCGGTCAACTCCGCCGCCTGCAAGGACCCGGATTTCGTCCGCCGGGCCGCCGAACGGTTCGGCAGCCAGTGCATCGTCGTGGCCATCGACCCGAAGCGCGTGGTGACCGAGGCTCGCGAGGTCTGGCAGGTCCACGTCCACGGCGGCCGCGTGTCCACGGACCTGGAGGCCGTCGGATGGGCCCGGCGGGCCGAGCAGCTGGGGGCGGGGGAGATTCTCTTGACGAGCATGGACGCCGACGGCACGCAGGACGGCTACGACGTCGAGATGACGCGGGCCGTGGCCGAGGCGGTGACGATCCCGGTGATCGCGAGCGGAGGGTGCGGAGGGCCGGACCACGTCGTCGAGGTCCTGACGGCAGGCCGGGCCGACGCCGCCCTTGCCGCCAGCATTTTTCATTTCAGGACCTACTCGGTGGCCGAGGTCAAGAAGGCCATGGCCGCCGCCGGCGTGCCGGTCCGGCCGCCGCTGGCGGCCTAGCGGCCGGCGGCTTGGCCATGATGAGGTCGCATGACCCAAACGCCTGACAACGCGTGGACGATGACGGGCCTGCTGGAGATGGCCTTGGAACGCGGGGCCAGCGATCTGCACCTGAAGGCGGGCCAGCCGCCCGTCCTGCGCATCGACGGACACATCCACTTCACGGAGTTCGCCACCCTCGGGGCCGACGAGATCCGCGCTTTGGCGGCGGAGGTCATGAACGAGAGGGTCGCCCGGCTGTTCGGCGCCACCGGCAGCGCCGACTTCTCGCATTCCATGGAATCCGGGGACCGGTTCCGCATCAACGTGTACCGCCA
Source organism: uncultured Anaerolineales bacterium (assembly GCA_964461715.1). GTDB lineage: Bacteria > Planctomycetota > Phycisphaerae > FEN-1346 > FEN-1346 > CAYWVR01. The sequence continues at coordinate 13,389 of CAYWVR010000029.1, read as the reverse complement.
GCGGGGGCACGTCAGCGTCGCAGCCCGGCGAGTCCAGCGCGACGTGCCGGACTTCGCGTCGCTGCATCTGCCCTCGGAGGTCCTGGAGCGGGTCTGCGCCGCGTCGCAGGGCCTCATCATCTTCGCAGGCGTCGCGGGCAGCGGCAAGTCAACGAGCATCGCCTCCTGCCTCGACCACATCAACCATCACCGCGCCTGCCACATCGTCACCATCGAGGACCCCATCGAGTACCTTTTCGAGGACGCCAAGAGCTTCGTCAACCAGCGCGAGATCGGCACGGACGTCGAGTCCTTCGAGCGGGCCCTGAAGTACCTGATGCGCGAGGACCCGGACGTCGTGCTCGTCGGCGAGATGCGCGACGCCGAGACGTGCGAGAGCGTCCTGAGGGCCGCCGAGACCGGCCACCTCGTCTTCACGACGCTCCACGCCTCCAGCGCCCCCGGGGCCATCACCCGGCTGCTGGACCTCTTCCCCGCCACGGATCACCCCGTCATCCGTCAAACCCTGGCGGCGAACCTGGTGGCCGTGGTGTGCCAGCGGCTGGTCCAGGGGGCCCGCGAGGAGGCCCCGCGCGTTCCGGTCACCGAGATCATGGTCCGCACGCCCAGCGTCCGCAAGGCCATCGCCGAGGGCGAGACCGACCGCCTCGTTAACCTCGTCTCCTCCGGCGCCGAGGCAGGCATGCGCGACTTCACCCGGGATCTGGCGCGGCTCGTGCGCGAGGCGTGGATCGACCCGAAGGTGGCCTACGAGGTCGCGCCGAACCCCGAAGCCCTCAAGATGGCCATCCGCGGCATCGACGTCAAACAGGGGACCCTGCGATGAGACCCACACCGATCCCATCCCGCGCCTGGCCGGCGCGTCTGGCCGCGGCGTGCGCGGCGGCCCTGGTTCTGGGGGCGCTGGCGTCGGCGGCCGGCGCGGCCGAGACGGCCGCCAAGGTTCCGCCCGGCATCGAACGGCCCCGCCTCGCCGACGCGGACGTCTGGGCCGTCGGCCTGCCCCAGCTCATCCTCCTTGTGGTCCTGGGGGCCGTCGTCTTCTATCTGGCCGACTGGGCCTTCCTCGACACGCGCTTCGTCGGCACGAACCGGACGCTCTGGAGCGGCCTCGTCCTGGGCGGCGCCGTGGCGGGCCTCCTGGCCGCCCTCTTCCTCCCCGTCTTTTACGTCGGATTCCCGGTCGGGGTGCTCCTGGCGGGCGGGGTGGCCGTCATCTACACGAAGCACCGCAACGGCCTCGTGACGGAGAACCTGACGGTCCTCTCCGGGCCCCACCTGCGGCGGCTGAAGGACCGGCTGGCCGGCCGCCGGTCCGTCGCCGACACCTCGGGCCCCGTCACGGGCGTCGGCCGCGACATCATTTTCATGAGCCTCGACGATCTGCCCATCCGCATGGAGGCCGCCAAGCCCGTCGAGGCCGAGGCCAACCAGGAGACCGAGCGGATCCTCTTCGACGCCATCGTCCGCCGCGCCGCCGTCGTCGGCGTCCTCATCAAGGGTCGGCGGGCCCAGGTCCGCTACCGCATCGACGGGCAGGTGGCCGAGGCCCCCAACGTCGAGGGCCCCGTCTCGCCCCACGTCGCCGCCACCCTCAAGCGCCTCGCGGGCCTCGACCCGAGCGAGACCCGCAAGCCCCAGCAGGGCAAGGTCCGGGCCGTCGTCGCGGGCCAGACCTTCGAGCTGAGGATCAAGACGAGCGGGTCGGTGCGGGGCGAGCAGCTTGCCATCCGCGTCCTCGACCTCGCGACCACCGAGATGCGTCTGGAGGACCTGGGCCTCGCGGAGAGCCAGATCGAGACGCTCAAGACCGCCCTCGACGTCAAGCCCGGCCTCGTCGTCGTCAGCGGGCCGAAGGACTCCGGCCTGACGACCACGCTGCTGGCCTGTCTCCGCCACTACGACCGGTATATGAACACGGTCGTCTCCTTCGAGCCGCACGTCGACCTGGAGGTCCAGAACGTCCAGCACGTGCCCCTGACGGAGGACACCGGGGCCGGGGCGGCGGCCAAGGTCCAGGAACACGTCCGCATGCAGCCGGACGTCGTGGCCGTCGATTCGCTGGCCTCGCCGGAGGTGGGCCAGGTCCTGGCGCCGGTGGTCGCGGAGGCCCGGCTGGTGGTGGGCCTTCGGGCGAGCGACGCCGCCCAGGCCATGGCCCGTATGGCCCAGCTGTTCGGCTCGACGCACCCGCTCTCGGAGGGGCTGCACCTGGTGGCCAACCAGCGGCTCGTGCGCATGCTCTGCCCGGAGTGCAAGGAAGCCTACCGCCCGAATCCCGACTTCCTGAGGAAGGCGAACCTGGCGAGCCAGAAGGTGGACGTCCTCTACCGTCCGCCCTCGCACCCCGAGACCGACCGCAAGGGTCGCCCCGTCGTCTGCGCGCGGTGCCAGAACGTCCGCTACACGGGCCGGACGGGCCTTTTCGAGCTGATGCCCATCGACGAGGAGGCCCGGGCCATGATCGCCTCGGGGGCCTCGGCCGCCGACGTCCGCACCCACGCCCGCAAGCTCGGCATGCGGAACCTCCAGGAAGAGGGCCTCCGCCTCGTCATCGACGGCACCACAAGCATCGAAGAGGTCCTGCGGGCCATCAAGCAGGCCAAGTAAGACCGACCATGAGGGAGGAGCCATGTTCCTCGTCCTGAACATCCTGGCCTTACTGGCCATGGCGGCCGTGGCGTACATGAGCGCCACGTACGGAGTGTACCGGGCGGCCGTGGCCTTGGCGGCGGGGCTGGTGGCAGGCCTGGTGGCCTTCGGATTCTTCGGGCCGGTCACGGACCTCGCCTTCTCCGACAGCCCCCAGTCCACGTGGTTCTACGCCGGTGATGCCATCGCCCTGTGGGCCCTGTTCGCCTTCGCGTTCCTGGCCCTGAGGACCATCGGGGAGCACTTCTTCAAGCACGAGGCCCCCTTCGGAACCTGGATCAACCGCATCGGCGGCGGGGCCCTCGGGGCCGCCACGGGATTCGTGACGGTCGGCGTCTGCATGGTGGTGCTCCAGATGCTGCCCACGGCCCCGGATTTCTTCGGCTACGAGCCGTTCAAGTACCAGAGGCGCACCAACTCCGTCGGACGCGGCGCCGACCTGTGGCTCCAGTGGGACCGGGGGGTCATCGAGCTGTACGCGTATCTGCTGGGCGGTCCGCACGGCCCCGTCGAGCGGGGGCCGCTCGCCCGCTACGGCGACCTGTACCCCCCGCCCGAGATGCGCACCGCGGACGAAGAGGCGGAGGAGGAGGCGCCCCCCGGTCGACGGACCGACGGCCACGCCGGCGGCATCGACGTCCTCAACGCCGACGACATGCTCTACTACCACTGGTACCGCCGGTACCTCTACATCATGACCTCCGTCAAGCAGGCCCGGGGGCCCATCCCGGACGTCGAAGCCATGATGGCCGCCCTGCCGGGCATCTGGTTGGATAACCGCCGGACCGAGATCATGCAGGACCTCGAGCACCGCATCTCGCGCGTCGAGACGATCGAGGGGCTTGAGGAGTTCCCCGACCTGGCGCCCGCCGAGGGCCGGGCCCTCCTGAAGTTCGAACTGGACTTTCAGCCCATCGATGATTACGAGGACTTCCCCCTGACCGTCGATACCTCCCAGTACGTCCTCATCCGCCGGGACGGCCGGCGCTACGAGAACCCCCGCATCTTCGGCAAGGCCCGCGAGGTGGACGGCAAGCCCGTCGTCGAGACGCGGCGCACGAGCCCCGAGATCACCGCGCGCGGCGTGCGCTTCGCCATCCCCGAGAACCGTGTGCGCGGCGCCTATCTGGCAGACGGGGCGACGCTGGTCTTTGACGCCCCCCACGAGCGTCACAACCTCGAGTTCATCTACTCGGTCCCCGCCGCAACGGAGCCGGAGACGGTGCGGCTGCTTCTCGAACCGGCCAAGACGACGCCCGAGACGACGTCCTCCGACGCCCCCGAACCCGATCCGGGGACCTGAGCCCCGCCGCCTTCGTCAACCCCAGGAGAGCCTCATCGCCTCGCACGCCTACCCCTTCGACCGCTGGACGGACCTGGCGCGGGACCTTGCGGACCGGGCCCGCCGCCGCGGCGCCGCCTTCGCCGACGTCCGCATCGTCCACCGACGGGCCGAGAGCATCCTCGTCCAGGACGGCCGCGCCGACAAGCTGGCCACCAGCGCCGACCGCGGCCTGGGGGTTCGGGTCCTGGTGGGACGGTGCTGGGGCTTCGCCTCCGCCGACAGTCTCGAGCCGGACCGGGCCGAGCGGTGCCTGGACGACGCCCTGATGCTCGCCCGCGCGAGCGAGGCCTTCGTCCGCGATCCCGGCTGCGTGGCCGAGATCGAGCCCGTGGAAGCCGACGATCTCGTCCCGCCCGAGGTGTCCACGGGAACCATGCCCGTGGCCGAGAAGATCGCCCGCCTGCTGGACCTCGAGCGGGCCGGGCGCGAGGCGGGCAAGGGCGCGATCGTCAACAGCCTCGTCTCCTACGCCGACGCCGAACGGGCCGAGGTCCTTGCCAACACCGCCGGCACGCTCCTGCGCACCCTCGGCGGCCGGGCCGTCGCCACGGCCATGATGGTCGCCTCGGACGGGACGTTGCTGGAGCGCGGCGTGGAGAACCGTGCGCGGCTGGGCGGCGCGGAGCTCCCGGGGACCCTGGACGCCGAGACGTTTACCGTCCGGGCGGCCGAGAAGGCCCGGGGCCTGCTGGCCGCCGCCCCCGCCCCGGCGGGGCGATTCACGGTGGTCTTTCACCCCTCGATCACGGGCCTGCTGGTGCACGAGGCCTTGGGCCACAACGCCGAGGCCGACGCCGTTTGGGCGGGTGAGAGCATCCTGGAGGGACGCCTCGGCGACTTGGTCGCCGCCCCGGAGGTCTCCATCTACGACGATTCGACGCCGGCGGGGGAGTTCGGCTCGTTCGCCTACGACAGCGAGGGCACCCCCGCCCGGTGCCGGCCCATCGTCGAGGAGGGCCGGTTGACCGGGTACCTGCACAGTCTGGAGACGGCCGCCCGCTTCGACGCCACCCCCACCGGCAGCGCACGGGCCGAAAGCTACGACTGCCGGCCGATCGTCCGGATGTCGAACACGTTCATGGCACGCGGCCAGGTGCCGCTTGCGGAGATGCTCAGGGGCGTCGAACGGGGCATCTACCTGGAGGACGGCCACTGGGGGTACGTGTTCGTGCAGAAAGGCCAGTTCATCTGTCACGCGGGGCGGGCCCGGCGGATCGAGAAGGGGCGGCTGGGCGAGCCGCTACGCGACGTCAGCGTGGCGGGAATGACGCTGGACGTCCTCCGCTCGATCGATGCCGTCGGCGACGATTTCGAGATGCGGATGCCGGGCCTGTGCGGCAAGGACGGGCAATCCGCCCCCACGGATTGCGGCGGCCCGCACGTCCGGGTCCAGGACCTTGTGGTAGGAGGTCAGGCCGCGGGGTAACCCGGCGCTTGGCCCGGGGTGCTTGCGGCTTGGCCATGAGGGATATGAACGAAAAAGGTTACCTTGACCTGGCGGCGCATTGCGTCGAGCGCGCGACCGCCCTCGGCGCCGAGTGGTGCGACGCCGTCGCCGGACGCGCCCGCGACATCGACGTCGTTATCGAGAAGTCCGGCATCAAGAGCGCCGACGCGGGCCAGGGCGAATCCGTGGCCGTCCGCTGCTACGTGCGCGGCGGGATGGGCTACGGCACCGTCAGCGGCCGTGACCGCCGCGACGTCGACGAAGCCGTTGAGCGGGCCGTCGAGCTGGCCCGAGAGGCCACGCCCGATCCGGACTTCCGCCGCCTGCCCGACCCCACTCCCGTACCGGAGGTCCCGGACCTCTTCGACGAGGCCGTCGCCGGGCTGGGCGTCGAGGACGTCGTCAAGATCGCCGCGGCCAACCTCGAGACGGGCCGGGCCGTCGAGGGAGACGCGCTCCTGGCCGGGCACGTGGGCCTGACCGTCAGCGAGGGGGCCCTGGCCTCCTCGACCGGCATCCGGCTGACGAAGCGCGGCACACGGGTCGACGCGAGCATCGAGGCCACCCTCCGCCGCGAGGACGACACGGGCTATTTCTACGACTTCGACTACGGGCGGCACTTGGCGGACTGCGACCTGGCGCGGGTCGCCGAGCGGGCCACCGCCGGGGCCCGCCGCTACCTGGGCGCCCGGCGGATCGGGTCGAAGCGAATGACGCTCGTACTGGGCCCCCTGGCCGCCTCAGCCCTGCTCGACGCCCTCGTCGACGCCGCCGACGCCGAGGCCGTCCAGCGCGGACGGAGCTACCTGACAGGCAAGCCGGGCAAGACGATCGCCTCGGAGCACCTTTCCGTCTCCGACGACGCCCTCGTTCCGCGCGGCATGCACTCGGGGCCCTTTGACGGGGAAGGTACGCCGCGCCGGCGGCTGGCGGTCATCGACGGCGGGGTGCTCGTGGGGCTCCTCCACAACTCCTACACCGCCGGGAAGGCGGGCACCGAGAGCACCGGCCACGGGACGCACTCGGGCGGCATCCGCTCGACGAACGTCCTGCCGGAGCTGGGCCATCGCCCGGCCCGCGAGCTGCTGGCCGAGGTTGAGGAGGGCATCTACCTGGAGGCAGGCGAGATCCGCCCCGACGAGGCCAGCGGCGACCTCTCTGCCGCCGTCGACTTCGGGTTCGCCGTGCGGCAGGGGGTGCTGGAATATCCCGTGGAGAACGCCATGCTCGGGACGACCGTCTTCGAGCTGCTCGAGCGGCTCGACGCCGTCTCCAGCGACGCCCGTCTCGAGCCCGGGGCCGTCATGCCCACGCTGCGCATCCAGGACGTCCAGATCGCCGGCACCGAGTGAGCCCTCGCTAGGGTCCCATCACCGCGGACGGCTCGATGGGCCGGCAGATACTGTAGACGAAGATGTAGCGGCCGTTCGGGCCCTGCGGCCGCAGCACGCCGCACTCGCACTCCGACGCCTTGATCCGCAGGTCGGTGGCTTGGCGCCGGCCCAGCGATTCCACCGCGGCCTGCACCACGAACACGTCCTCGGTCTCCCGGAGCACCTGGCAGACGAGGTCGAACTTGACCTCGCGGCCGGGGGAGACGCCGTCGGACGTGGCCACCAGCTCCTTGTACGTGGCCCGGTAGACGTGGCCCGTGCGCGGAGGCATCGCCTCCAGCGGGATGTAGAACGGCCCCGCGGCTACGGAATCGCGCTTCAGGTCCACCACGAGGTACACGAGGGCCGGATGGTCGGCGTCGGGCCGACCGGCCCGGGGATCCTCCGTCGCCGCAGGCTGCGAGACGGCCAGGGCCGCCAGCGACAGGACCACGACCAGGGCGCAGGGCAACGTGCGCATGGGATGCGGCCCCCTTCCTTGTCAGGCATCGGACATGAACCGCCCCTATGGACGCACGCGGCGCCCGAGGTTTCCATCAAATCGCGGCAAAATCCCCCGCTCGGCTGTCGCACCCGTTGATACGCACGGGGCCCGGCTCTATTCGCGCGGGACTTCGGGGGGGCACTCCGCGGCCGCCTGCTTCATCACCTTGATCATGTCGACGGAGTCCCAGTAGTTACCATCGAGGCGATAGAACTCGTCCAGGGCCTTCTTTACGGACCATCCCTGCCGCTGGACGCGCCAGTACGCCGCCAGGATTCCCGCCTGGTTGATGCCCAGGTAGCTCTTGACGAGCACGGGCCCGGCCGCCGAGTCCATGACCGCCAGGAACCGGTCCAGGTCCGCCCGCTCGAGCGTGTGCCAGCCGAAGGGGAGCTCGACGTACTCCAGGCCCATCTCCCGGGCCCAAGCCCGCTCGGCGTCGCGGGGGGTCGCCGAGACGATCGTCCGGACGCCGAGGGCCTTGACGGCCCCCATGCCCTCGCGCTCCAGGATGTCGCCGGAGCGGTAGAGCTTGTCGTCGTAGCGGATGACGTAGAACCGGACCCCGTCCCGGTAACCAACGACGTCGTAGCTATCCCCGTCGCGCGGCAGGGGCGAGGGAATCCGGCCCCCCGTCATGCCCTGGAGAATCGGGCACTGGTGGACCGTGTGGCACCCGGCCAGGAGGCTGGCGGCCAGGGCGGCCAGGGCGGCCCACGTCTTGGCGGCACAAGGCATGTCAGCTCCCTTCCTTGTCCTTCCTGTGCTTGCACAGCCGCTCCCGTGCGGCCCGGAGCTTCCGAAGAAGCCAGTCCCCCGCGGGCGTCCCCGCCGTCAGGAGGGCCACCCCCGGAATCACGAGCACCCATCCCGGCATGATCGGGAGCACCAGCCCCGCCAGCCCCACCAGAACCAGCAGGGCCCCGCCCACGATCTCCACCGGCCGCTTCAGGGCCCGCCACAGACTCCGCCTCGGCTCCTCTTCTGCCATTCCCCAATCATAGGCGAGGCCGGTCGATTCATGCAATACCGCCCGCGGAGGCGGCGGTTCAAACGGGGGCCGGCTCGCTCGGCGGACCGGAGAGCCAAGGAGGGACCTTGTGTCGCGTCGCGTCAACCGCCGCCGCTTCCTCAAAGAGGGGGTGTTCGCCGGGGCCGTCATCCTCGTCGGACCCGGACTCGCCCGCACCTATGCCGCCAACGCAAAGCTTGACTTCGCCGTCATCGGCGTCGGCGGCCGGGCCGGGGCCGGCGTCGAACCCGCCCTCGGCGAGAACTGCGTCGCCGTCGCCGAGCCGGACATGAAGGGGCGCGGCAAGGGGAACGTGGAGAAGATCGGCAAGGCCGCCCCGTCCTGCCGGTTCTACACCGACTATCGCCGCCTTTTCGACGCCCACAAGAAGCTCGACGCCGTCTGGGTGGGCACGCCGGACCATCACCATTTCCCCGCCACGATGCGGGCCCTGGCCGCCGGGGCGGGCGTCTACTGCGAAAAGCCCCTGACGTGGTCCGTGCGCGAGGCCCGCATCCTCCGGGAAGCGGCCCGCGTCACCAAGGCCCCCACCCAGATGGGCAACCAGGGCCACTCCTCCGAATCCATCCGCCGGTGCGTCGAGTATATCCAGGCCGGCCGCCTCGGCGACGTCACACGCGTCGACAGCGTCTCGAACCGGACCTTCAGCGCGAAAAGCCGCCCCTCTCCGTCCGACCCGCCCGCGGGCATGGACTGGGACGCCTGGATCGGCCCCGCCCCTTTCCGCGAGTACCACGGCGGCCTGCACCCGTTCGCCTGGCGCGGGTACCTCGACTTCGGCACCGGCTCCATCGGCGACATGGGCTGCCACACCATGGACGGGGCCATCTGGGCCCTGAAGCTGGACGAGGCCCCCCGCGTCGAGATCGAGCCCCTCGAGGGCGAGACCACCGACGAAGGCTTCGCCCCGCGCGCGAAGATCGCGTTCCGGTTCCCCGCGCGGGGCACGATGCCGCCCGTGGTCCTGACGTGGTACAACGGCCAGAAGGCCCCGCGTCCCGACGCCCTCGAGGAGGGCCGTAAGGTCCAGAGCCAGGGCACCTACTACTACGGCACGAAGGGCGTGGCCCAGACACTCTCGCACGGCCAAGGCTTCCGGCTGATCCCCGAGAGCTTCCATCAGGCGACGGAGGCCCCGCCGACGACGATCCGGCGCCCCGAGGGCGGCCACACCGGCGATTTCCTCCGCTCCTGCCGCGACCGTTCCGGCCCGTTGCCCTCGTCGAATTTCGAGTATGGGGCCTGTCTGACGGAGATCGCTCTCCTGGGAAACCTGGCCGTCCGCGTCGGCGAGACGATCACGTACGATTTCGCCAAGGGCGAGACCCCCAGCCCCAAGGCGAACGCCCTCCTCGCCCGCGAGCCCCGCCGGGGATGGGGATTCGGGTACGTTTAGGCGTCGCTTCATTGCGGCCAGTCGTTTGACGCCTCCCGGCGGCGCGCTATAGTCAGGGCAGAGCGGAAGGGGGGTGGAGCATCGGTGCGCGACCCGCTTTTCGGCCCTCTGGAGCAGGGCCAGGGCCTGCCCGGGTTCCTGGCCCTTCACGCGTGGGCCAACCGGAACCGGCGGCGGGGGGAGGACTGGAACGTCGCCCGGCTCTTCCGCACGGCAAGCGAGTTCCTCCGCGACAATCGTCGGCGGGACATTGCCCTCGCCGGACACCCCCCCCCAACACGTGGACGCCGGAACCCGACGCCCCCCTCGTGACCCTCTTCGACGGGACGTGGAGCCTGGAAGTGGCCGCGCGGCCGGAGGCATCGAGGCTACGGGCCCGCGGCTCGGACGCCGACGTTGCGGCGGACCACCCGGAAGTGGTCGCCCGGCTGCACGCCGCAGCCCTTGAGGAGTTGCGGCGGCGCGGCAGGGACCCGGCAGTGATGGCGTGGATCGAGAGCGGCGGCGAGGCCCCGTGGCCCGATGCGTGCCGCTGGCACGAGGACTGGCCCCCGCCGGAGGGGTTCAGGCCATACTTTCACCGCCTGCCGCGGGGGCGACGCGGAAGCCCGAACGGGAAAGTCCGAAGGTCGAAGCCACAGACACGCCCCGGGCGGTCTCGGTCACGCGCCACTTCCGACTTCCGACTTCGCACTAGCCACGGCGACTTCCTCGGCGGGTTTCCGGGTGGTCCCGTACTTCTCGGAGATTCTCTTCAGGATGGGGTTGCGGTACGGGTACCACATGCAGGCGGGGATGGTCTTGACCTTGCCGTCCTCGGCGTCCTCGTAGGCGAAGACGGCCTTGCAGCTCATCATGCGGGCCGCGTCGACGGAGTTCTGCTCCTCGAACGGGAGTATGGCTACGCGCAGGAGCCGCCGCGGTCTTCGCCCCTTCGGCAGATTGCTGTCCTTGCGGCCGAAAAGGAGCTTGAGAAGGGCCGCGGCGGGGTTCCCCTCGGCCAGTCTTCCGAACCGGATGGTCCGCAGGGCCCACGGTGCGAAGGTCTTGACCACGAGGGCGCGGCCCCAGAGCCGAGGCCAGAAGCGGCTTCGGTCGAGTCGATCGAGCTTCGGATCGAGCGTCCCTGCCAGCTTCGCCAGCTCCACCACGACCTCCCCGAGCGGCTTTCGCAGGTAATGGTTGATGCTGCGGTAGGTCTCGCCGTCGGAGACGAGAATGGTGATAGACTCGCAGTTGGGATGGACGCCCGAGAGGAGCAGGATGTCGGAGGGCTTGTCGCCGCGGAAGAAGGCCCGGCTCTTCTTCAGGGCGTAGGTCATGCCTGCGGGCACGAACTCGACCTCGCCTCCCGGCACGGCGGCCTTGACCATCTTCTCGACGTCCTCCATGGTGGTCTGGGTGGCGGCATCGAACTCGCCCTCCTCCCAGTTCTCCGTCAGGGGGATGATCCCGAGGTCCAAGATCAGGTCGCGGTTGTCGTGGACGTACTGGATGAGGTCGCCGATGTAGTCGTCGTTGATGCCGTAGGCCGCCGCGGCGACGATGGCGTGCTTCGTGGGACTGTGCTTCTTGAGATTCTCGAGGGCCTTGACCTTTTTAGGATAGGCGCTGCGGCGGTCGCGCATCTTCTCGTAGATGTCGGCGCTGCGGCCGTCGAAGCTGAATCGCGTGGATACGCGGGCCTCGCAGAGCTGCTTGCAGTACTCCTCGTCCGCGAGCTTCAGCCCGTTCGTCACCACCTTCGGCTTCAGACCCCGCCGCCGGGCCATCGCGATGATCTCCAGCAGGTCCTCCCGCAGGGTCGGCTCGCCCCCGAAGAGCTGGAGCATGGGCTTGGGCTCCCAGGAGCCCAGCTCGTCGAAGATCTTCTCGAAGTACGAAAGGGGCGGGTGGAAGTCGAACCCCATACCCCGGATCGTGGCGATGCAGATGGGGCAGTTCATGTTGCAGCGGTTCGTCACGTCGAGGAAAACGAGGTTGGGGTGGTGGTCGATGCGGCAACCCTCGCAGTTGAGGGTGCAGGGCACGTCCTCCAGGGGCACGTAGTCCCAGAGATCGCGTTTGGCCTGCCACACCTCCGCGTCCGAGGAGACGAGGGCCTCGTTCGGACCGCACTCCGGGCACAGCTTCCGCAGCCACAGCTTCCCGTCCCGCTTCACGAACTCCGCCGGGACGCGGGCATAGCACTTGCCGCACAGGCCCAGATGATCCTGTTTCATAACGGATTCACTCCCCAGCTCCGAGGGCATTCGTAAGGTCTTGAGGCACCCGGGCTTACGTGCCCGCGTCGTCCGGCAACTCCGGCGCGGGCGCCACCTCGTCCAGCACCCTCGCGTACTTCGCCTTGCCGAACTCCATCACCCACCGCTTCTGCTCCCGCCCCGGCCGCCCAAGCGCGCGGCCCATTCCGGCGGGTTCCGGCATTATAGGCCCTTCTCCCGCCTCGGGTCCATCCCATACCGCCCTCACAGGCCGCTTTGGGCTTGACCTCGCACATCCGCGGCGTATAGTGTTTTATGCCGTTGGAGACGCGCCACGGGCGATTAGCTCAGTTGGCTAGAGCGCGCGGATCACACCCGCGAGGTCACAGGTTCGAGTCCTGTATCGCCCACCATCCTCCCTCCCGGGCTTTGCCTGTGCGCACAAAATCGGCCCTGACGGGGTTGCCAGGGCCATTTCCGGGTGCACGTCGACGCCACTCAGCCGCGAACGCGGGCTCGCGGTTCCTTGCCCGCAACGGGGCCCTACCTTCCTTGAAAGAGAGACCTTACGCGTATCGTGGGGTCGTGGGGGCGCCCAGGCAAAGGCACGCCACGCCCACCAGGCCCAGCTCGATACACCCGCCCACCAGCCACAGGCCCAGCGAGCTGTCGGCCGGAACGTAAGCCCCGGCCAGAAAACAAGCTACGGCTCCCACGAGCAGCATGATCCCGACCTTCGCGGCCGTGTTCATGGCTGACCCCTTTCCGTCCTCCCCTCCATCTCTGATTATCGGACACTCGCCCCCCGCGCCGCAAGGATGATTTAACACGTTCTTCACATTTTCCCCATGCTTCCTTAACGTTTCGCCGCCCGTTCTATGATCGCCGCGCTCATATGGATGCTCGCGCGCACGATAGATTCACCGAAACCGTCGGCCTTTCCGACCCGAAGTCCCGGGAGGCGGCAGACATCCTCCCGGCGCGCGTTTGGCGGGATTCGTGAGACGTTTTATCCCTAAGCGACACACTTTTTGCGACTTTTCGGGGGGTACCGGGGGGGAAGTCGAGCTCAACTCGCACCTTTTGCCCCCCTTTCTGCACGAACTTGCGGCTTTGGGTGACGCAAAAGCGTTGGGCCCGACCGCTTATGCGTCACTCCGGGGGTCCGCCGACCGAAATGCATCGGGGTCGGACCACTCGCGTTTGCCGCCGCCTGACGCAAATCGTGAAAGCCGTGACGCAAGAACCGAACCGACCGAGGGCGGCATGGCCGCGTCGCAGGCATGGCCATTCATAGAATCGTTCCCGGCGGGGAGGGGGCGCGGGTGTCGGCGCGCCGGGACCTGCCCGTGTTCGCCGCGCCCGGGGGCATATCGTGTCCCGCCCGCCGACGCCGCGAAATACCTTGCTTATCCCGAGCCGTCTCCTTTAGAC
>CAYWVR010000028.1:20997-42760 GCA_964461715.1 uncultured Anaerolineales bacterium | reverse complement strand
GGGGGGGGGGGGGGGGGGGGGGGGGGGGGGGTGCGGGGGGGGCGGCGGGCGGGGCGTCCATCTCCTCGAGCCGCTCCAGGATCGTTCCCACGAGACGGTCGAGGCCCTGACCCGAGGCGCTCGAGACGGCCAGGACGGGCCGCTCGATCTCGTCGGCCAGCACGCGGCGGCCGGTGTCGTCGCCGGGGAGGAGGTCGGCCTTCGAGAGGACGACGATCTCGGGCTTGGCGGCCAGGGTCGGCCGGTAGGCGGCCAGCTCCTCGCGAATGGCGCGGTACGCCTCGGCGGGCGTGGCGCCGGTGTGGGGCTCGATCTCCACGAGGTGCACAAGCACCCGCGTCCGCTCGATGTGTCGGAGGAACTCGTCTCCGAGGCCGATGCCCGTGTGGGCGCCCCGGATGAGGCCGGGGATGTCGGCCATGACGAACCGCCGCTCCGGACCCGCCTGGACGATGCCGAGCCGGGGTTCGAGGGTCGTGAAGGGATAGTCGGCGATCTTCGGGCGAGCGGCGGAGAGGCGCGAGAGGAGGGTGCTCTTGCCGGCGTTGGGGAGTCCGACGAGCCCGACGTCGGCCATGAGCTTGAGCTCGAGGTGCAGGTTGCGCACCTCGCCGGGCTCGCCGGGCTCGGATTGGCGGGGGGTCTGGTTCGTGGGCGTGGCGAAGGCCTTGTTGCCACGACCCCCGCGCCCGCCTCGCGCGACGACGGCGGTCATGCCGGGGGCGTCCATGTCCTTGATGAGGAGGCCGAGTCCGCGGTCGTAGACGAGGGTGCCGGGGGGGACGTCGATGACGCGGTCGTCGCCGTCGGCCCCGAACTGGTCCTTGCCGCGCCCGGGCTCGCCGTTTCGGGCCCGCCAGTGGTGTCGTCCTCGGAAGTCGAGGAGGGTATCGAGTCCGTCCTTGGCGCGGAGGATGACATCGCCGCCGTCGCCTCCATCACCGCCGTTGGGCCCGCCCCGGGGAACCCCGGCCTCGCGCCGGAAGGAGACGCACCCGTCTCCGCCGTCGCCGGCCTTGACCTGGATGTCGGCCTCGTCGATGAACATGGCGTCAGGGTACCATTCGGGAGGATTGGGTGCGCATGAAAAACGGCCCGAGGCTCAGGGCCCCGGGCCGTGGTCGATGGGGGAGACGCTACTTGACGTGGACGCGGCGGCCCTGGAAGGCGACGGCGCCCTCGGCGAGGGCGAAGAGGGTGTCGTCCTTGGCGCGGCCGACGTTGCGGCCCGGGTGGAACTTCGTGCCGCATTGCCGCACGATGATCGATCCGATCTTGACCTGCTCTCCGCCGAAGGCCTTCACGCCGCGATACTGGGCGTTGGAGTCGCGTCCGTTGCGGCTCGAGCCCTGTCCCTTTTTATGTGCCATGGCGTCACTCCTTGCGTCGTCGTTTGTGTCCGAGACGCGGGATTATACACGTTTCGGGGGGCCCGTCAAGGCGGTTATCGCCAGGTCCATTTCTTCGAGAGGAAGACGGGCTGGTCGAGGTTCTGCCACCAGCGGTCGCCGGGCAGGTCGTATTCGAGGGCCAGGGTCTTGCGGAGGCGGATGGTCTTCTGGTCCTCGGGGGCGTCCTCCGGGACGTCGGGGCGGGGCCGCTCGACGTAGAGGCCGGAGAGCCCCTCGACGAAGAGGGTGAACCGGTCGGTCTCGCGGGGCAGGGGGGCGAAGATCGCCACCCCCGTGCGGGCGTTGTCCGGGCCCGTGAAGAGCTTGCCGTGGAGCTTGGCGGCGTTTTCGAGGAAGGGAATCTTGCGGCCCTGCTTGATGGCCTTGTAGACCTCCGGGAAGAAGCCGGCGCGGCGGAGTTCGGCCGTGTCCGTGAAGAGCGTGAAGGCCGGGACGAAGGGGTGGGCCTCCTCGGAATGGTTGGTCACGGTGTAGACGAGGTACCAGTAAACCTTCTTCTCGCCCTCGGGGTCGGTGACGACGATGGGCTCGGGCTTGGCGTAGGTGATCTCGTAGGTCCAGTCCGCGCCCTTGATCCGGACGGGATCGACCTCGTCGGGATCGGCGGCGCGGACGGCCTTCTCGGCGGCGGTCCGCTCGGTCTCCCGGGTCCAGGCGACCGGGGCGAGGATCAGAACCCCCAGGGCGAGCCACAAGAGCTTACGTGCCATCGCGTGTCCTCCAGGGCCGCTCAGGCAGAGGCGGCCTCCTTGGTCCGTTTCTCGGCCTCCCGCCTTAAGACGCGGAAGGTGCCGATCGTATTCGTCGGGCACACCGTCACACACTTCCCGCACGAGATGCACGCATCCATGTCGACCCGGGCCAGGTTCTCGATCACGTGGATCGCCGAACCCTCGACCGGGCACGCCTTCTCGCACCGCCGGCACGCGATGCACCCGACCTGGCAAGCCTGGCGGGTGGACTTGCCGGCGTCCTGGTTGCGGCACAGGGCGTGAACGTACCGGTTCTTGGGCAGAATCTCAATGATATTCTTCGGGCACACCTCCGCGCACGTGCCGCACGCCGTGCACTTGTCCTCCAGGACGCGGGGGAGGCCCGTCTCGGGGTCCATCTTCATGGCGTCGAAGGGGCAGGCCTCGACGCACGTCCCGAGGCCCAGGCAGGCGTACTGGCAGGAGGTGGGTCCGTACTGGGTGACGGCGGCGGCGCGGCAATCGTTCTCGCCGCTGTAGTCCATGCGGCGGGTGGTGTGTTGGCGGGAGCCCTGGCAGTGGACGACGGCCACCTTGGGGACGAATTCCGAGATCGCCAGGTCCATGATCTCGGCGATCTTGGCGGCGGTCTCCGGCCCGCCGGGCAGGCACGCGCCGGCGTCGGCCTTGCCCTCGACGACGGCCTCGGCGTAGGCCGCGCACCCGCCATAGCCGCACGCCCCGCAGTTGGCCTTCGGGAGGACCTCCTCGATCTCGGTTTGGCGGGGGTCGACCTGGACGGCGAAGAAGCGGTTCGCCAAGGCCAGGATGGCGGCGGCGGAGGCGGCCAGCGCGGCGAGCACAAGCAGCGCCGGCAGGGCGTAGATCAGCATTTCCTCGCCCATGACCCAAGCCTTCCAAGCCGCGTGCGGCTTCGCCTTCCATCCCCTTATACGGCGATCCCGAAGAGACCCGCAAAACCCATAAACGCCAGCGCCATCAGCCCCGCCGTAATGAACGCGATGGGGAGGCCCTGGAGGGCCTTCGGGACGCGGCGCTCGGCCAACCGCTCGCGAATCCCGCTCATCAGCACCATCGCCAGCAAAAAGCCCACCCCCGCCGCCAACCCGTTGAACGCCGCCAGCGGGATGGGCATCCCGTTGGCCGGGTCACGCCACGCCTCGGTATTGAGCAGCGCCACGCCCATGACGGCACAGTTGGTGGTGATGAGGGGCAGATAGATGCCCAGGGCCCGGTAGAGGGTCGGGACGCTCTTTCTGAGGACCATCTCCACGAACTGCACCAGGGCCGCAATGACCAGGATGTAGGAGATGGTCTTCAGGACGAGCACCAGCCCCCCCTCCGGGAACGGGAGGCCGAGGGCCTGGAGCACGTTCGTGTGCTCGGCGTTGGTCGGAAGGAGCAGGTGGCGATAGATGCCCGCCGTCACGGCCGAGGCCAGCGTCATGACGAAGATGACGGCCAGCCCCATGCCGAAGGCGTCTCCGGTGCGCTTCGAGACGCCCAGGAACGGGCACAGGCCCAGGAACTTCGCCAGGACGAAGTTCGAGATCAGGATCGAGCCGATCGCGATTTCGAGGTACAGGTCCACGTCGTCGCTCGCCTACGCGCCGGCCGGGGTCGGGCCCTCGGCCTTGGGCTTGGGCTTCGGTTTGGGGAAGTCGCGGGCCGTCATGGCGACGGCGGGCTCGCCCGCGAGGCGCGCCTTCTCCCGCCGCCGGTTGCCGATCCGGTTGAAAAGGCCCCACAAGAGGCCGATCACCAGGAACGCCCCCGGGGCCATGATCATCACCGAGAGCGGCTCGACCTCCGGCACGATCGTCCTGCCGCCCACGACGACGGGCGTCAGACGGTAACCCCAGAGCGTCCCCGCCCCCAGGACCTCCCGCACGAGGCTGATGGCCACCAGCGCCCCCAGGAACCCCACGCCGATGCCCAGGGCGTCCATGAGGCTCGGGCCCGGGCCGTGGCGGCCGGCAAACCCCTCGGCCCGCCCGAGGATGATGCAGTTGACGACGATCAGCGGGATGAAGATGCCCAGGGCCGCGTTCACCTCCGCCGGAGCCAGGGCCTTCATCACGATCTCGACCATCGTCACGAACCCGGCGATGATGACGATGTAGCAGACGATGCGGACCTGCCCGGGGACGATCCGCCGAAGGAGGCTCACCAGGATATTCGAGCCCACCAGCACCGCCGTCGCCGCCAGCGCCATCGCCACGCCGTTCTTGACGGCCGTCGTCACCGCCAGCGTCGGACAGAGGCCCAGCGCCAGGACGAACACGGGGTTCGCCTTGACAGGCTTATCCAGGAAATCCCGCGCCAAACTCATCCGCCGCCTCCGCCCGTGCCCAAGGGCTTCAGTGTAGAGCGGGCCGGACCATGCGTCAAGAACGTTGGGCCGACCCCTCGGCATCCCCGCCCGCGCATCACCCCCCGGCGCTCGTATAACTGTTGCCGATGCCGGACTTGCACGCTATCCTGCCGCATCCAGAGACCGGGCCACGGGCTCCAAGAAGGGGGACGCGATGACCGACTCGCCGCAGTCGCCGCCGAACGTTGCCGTCTTCAACATCCGGATCAAGAAGCTCCAGGGCCAGATCACCCTCCTGAAATGGCTCCTCGTGATCTTCTTCGCCCTGGTGGTCGGGGCGGTCGCCACGTGGTTCATGCTCCGGCCCGCCCAGTCGGCCCACGGCCTGAAGCTCATCGACGACGAGGGCCGCGTCCGGGCCGCCCTTGTCATGAAGGACGGGCGGCCGGCGCTCGAGTTCACGAAGGCCGACGGCTCCGTCACGGGCGGCCTGGCCGCCCGGGAGGACGCCCCGGGCGTCGATTTCACGGACCCGTCGGGCGCTCCCCGCGCGGCCCTGGTGGCCGGCGAAGGCGTCTGGGGCCTGGTCCTGTTGGATGCCGAGGGCAAGAGCCGCGCGGCGTTTCGCGTGGCCGACGGGCAGCCGGGCCTCGACATGACCGGTGGCGAGGGCAAGACCCTCGCGGCCCTGGGCCTGGGGGAGAAAGGCCCGACGCTCAAGCTGACCGACCCCGCCGGGGCCGGCGAAGCGCGCCTCCAGGCCGCCGAGGGAACGTGGCGCCTCGCCTTCGAGAAGGGCGGCACGGTGGGGACGTCCCTCGGCGTCGACCCGACCGGGGCCGGCCTCGTGATGAACGAGCCGGGCGGCGGGAAACGCGCGTCGCTGCGGCTGGTCGAAGGCGGCGGGCGGCTGGACGTCCACGGTCCCGACGGCACGAGCGGGGCCGTCCTCGTCGGCGGGTCCCTGGCATTCAAGGACGGCGGCGGGACGATGCGCGCCGAGGCCGGCGCCGCGGGCCTGGCCGTCCACGACGACGCCGGCAAGAAGCGGATCGAGCTGGCGATGGGCAGCGGGGGACCGGCCGCCTCGATCTTCGACCTGCAGGGCGAGCGCCGGGCCGTGATGGCCGTCGAGGCCGAGGCGGCCCAAGTCGAGCTTTCCAGCGAGAAGTCCCGGGCGCGGATCGGGGCGAGCGACGAGGAGGCCGCGATCGCGGCCTTCTCAAACGGCGCGGGAATAGCCGCCGTCGTCGCGCGCGGGGGCGCGGCGGGCCTGGAGGTCTTCGACGCCGCCGACAAGCGACGAGGACGCTTCGTGGCGACGGCCGACGGGGCGCGCGCCGAGCTCGCCGATGACGCGGGAACGGTGCGGGCTCGGCTCGCCCTGGACGCCAAGGGGGCCGCCCTCGACATGGTCGGCAAGGGCGGAAACGGCGGCCTGACCCTTTCCTACGGAGAGGGCGGGCATCGCCTCGTCTACACCGACGATGGCGGCACGGACCGGGCGACGCTGGCCCTGGTACAGGGCGTCCCGTCGCTTCGCCTGTCGGACCCGTCGGGAGCGCGGCGGGTGGAGGTGACGGCGGTGGAGGCCGGGTCGGGCCTCGACGTCTTCGACGCCACCGGCACGCCCCGCGTCCGCCTGCTGATGATCGAGAACAAGCCGCTCCTGGGCTTCTACGACGGCAAGGGCCGCGAAATCTGGACCCCGAAGTTCGGGGAGGAATGATCCGTTCTTCCACGCCCCCGCTTGCGACGTAGCATGCCCAGGAAACAGGTCCCCGGGGCCTCCAGGCCCCGGGGCTTGATCTATGGCCCCGGATGCGACCATGCTCGATTGGCTCATGTCCACGCCCGTCCTCGTCAAGGTTCTCGCCTCCCTGGCGCTCATCCTCGTCGTCAACCGGGTGGCGAAGAACCTGGTGGTGGCGGCGATGGCGGGGACGGCGGGGCTGGCCGTCTGGTCGGGCCACGGGCCCGGGGCGATCGCCTCGATCGCCTGGCAGCGGGCCGCCGGCCTCGACAACCTCCTGCTCATGGCCGTCATCGTCGGGGTCATCGCCCTGTCGCGGCAGATGGCCGAGGCGGGGGTCATGCGCGACTTGGTGGCGGCGGTCCGGTCGCGGACGGGGCGGCGGGCGTCGATGGCCGTCCTGCCGGCGTTGATCGGCCTTTTGCCCATGCCGGGCGGGGCGATCTTCTCGGCCCCGCTCGTCGATTCCTGCGACGCCGAGGGCCGCATCCGGCCCGGCCTCAAAGCCAAGACCAACTACTGGTTCCGCCACATCTGGGAATACTGGTGGCCGCTCTATCCGGGGGTGCTGCTGGCGATGGCCCTGACGGGGCTGGAGGTCTGGCAATGGGCCGCCCTCATGGCCCCGATGACCGCCGTCGCCGTCGGCGTCGGGTGGCTCCACTTCTTGCGCAAGATCGACCCCGGCACGGCTGAATCGGCGGGCCCTGAGGCGCCGGGCGCCGGCCGGGCGCGCTGGGCACCCCTCGTGGCGCCCATCGTCGTCGTGGTCGCGGGCTACGCGGCGGTCAAGCTCGGCTGGGCGGGCCTGGCGCGGGCCTGGCCCGAGGTCCCCGCCCTCAACAAGTACGTTCCCATGCTCGTCGGCCTCCTGGCCGCCATGATCCTCCTTCAGGTCCAGCGCCCGGTCGCACGCCACGCCTGGCGACGGATTCTCCTCTCGCCGAAGACCCTCTCGCTGGTCTTGATCGTCGCGACGGTCCGCGTCTACGGGGCGTTCATCGAGGCGGACCTTCCGGGCGGCACGCCGCTCGTGGAGGCGATGAGCGGCGAGATGAACGCCCGGGGCATTCCCCCGCACGCGATGATGATGGTCATCCCCTTCGTCTCGGGCCTCGTGACGGGCCTGGCGGTCGGGATGGTGGGGGCGAGTTTCCCGATCGTCATCAACCTCCTGGGCCCGGACCCGTCGATGCCGGCCCTGCTGTCCTCGGCGGCGCTGGCCTACGGGTTCGGGTACATGGGGATGATGCTCTCGCCGGTGCACGTGTGCCTGATCGTGACGAGCGAGCACTTCGGCACGCGCCTGGCGGCGAACCTCAAGCGCCTCGCCGCCCCGGCGGCCACGCTGCTCGCCGCCGTCCTCCTCTACCACTTTCTCGTAAGCCGCGTCGTGGCCGTCTTTTGCGAGTAACTCGCCCCCCCGAGCCGGTTTTAAGGCGCAGAATTCACGCATCCGGCAAGGGCACGCATCAGCCGGCCGAGGCCAACCCACCGCGCCGGACCTCGCGGACGGGGTCTCGCCACGGACCGGGCGCCTCACGCGTCACCTCGGGACACACGCAGACGGAGGCACACGAATGACTACGCGGGCAACGGCGGCGGCAGTCGTGCTGGCGGCACTGGTCTGGGCGGCGGGGACCGCGACGGCGGCCGAGACCGCCCCGGACAAGGCCACCGACGACTACAACATGGCCGCCTGGCTCTACGCGACCAAGAAGTACGAGATGGCCGCCGAGGAGTTCCAGGCGTTCCTCAAGAACTTCCCCAGGCACGAGAAGAGGAGCGACGCGCGGCTCGCCCTGGCCCGGGCGCTGCTGAAGATCGAGAACCCCAAGGAGGCCGCCGAGACCCTCGACGCCCTCCAAAAGAGCGACTCGAAGTTCGAGAAGATGCCCGAGGTCCTCTTCGAGCTCGGCCGGGCTCGCCTGGCCCTCGCCGAGCCCGACGCCGCCGCCGACGCCTTCCGTCGCCTCGTCAACGACCACGCCGACCATTACCTGGCGGACTGGGCCCGCGACCAACTCGCCGGCGCCCTTATGGCCAAGGGCCGGTACGAGGAGGCGGAGAAGGTCCTCGCCCCGCTCGTCGAGCGGTACCTGACGGGCAAGAACGCCGACAAGCACCTCCAGGCCCGCCGCAAGGAACTGGCCGAGATCGGCCGGGCGGTGGCCGAACAGTTTGCGGCGATGGCCGAGCGCGCCCACCTGAACCTGGGCCTGGCGCAGTTCGGGACCAAGGCCTACGACCGGGCCCGCGAGACGTTCGAGGAGTTCCTGGCCCTGGCCCCGAAGAGCAAGTTCGCCCCCACCGCCCGGTTCCACCTGGCCCAGAGCTTCTACAACGCGGGCGAGTTCGACCGCGCGGCCGAGGCGTACGCCCGGGTCGCGGGCGAGGAGTCGCCCTTTGCCGCCGACGCGGCGTTCGAGCGGGCCCTGGCCCTCTATCACGCGAAGAAGCACGACGAGGCCGCCCGGGCCTTCGCCGAGTGTGCGCAGCGGTTCCCGAAGGCCGACCGGGCCGGCAAGGCCCTCCTCTACGCGGGCACCTGCCGCTACCTCGCCGAGGACTACGACGGGGCCGTGCGGGCCCTGCGGGAGCGGCTGAAGCGGGACGAAACCGACGCCGAGGCCCTCTACTGGCTGGGCATGGCGTACCTGAAAACGGACGACCCGGCCGAGGCCCGCGAGGCCCTCGAAAGGTGCGTCGCCGCCGACCCCGACGGTCCCCGCGCCGGCGACGCCATGCTCGCCCGGGCCGACGCCCTACTCGCCGAGGGCAAGAACGACGAGGCCGCCGACGTCTATGCCGCCTTCGCCAGAAAGTATGGCGAGCACGCCGACCTGCCGCGCGCCCTCTATGCCGCGGCCGTGGCCCTGAACAAGGCGGGCAAGTACGAGCCGTCGGACGACCTCTGCGCGACGTTCCTGAAGAACGCGGGCAGCGCGGAGATGGCCCCGAAGGTCCTCTTCATCTCCGGCGAGAACCGGTTCCTCCAAAAGAAGTACCCGGAGGCGGCCGAGCGGTACGAGACGCTCGTCGGAAAGTACGCCGAGGCCGAGGACGCCCCCGCCGCCCGTTTCCGCCTCGCCTGGATCCATTACCTCCGGAAGGAGTACGACGCGGCCATCGCCGAGACCGAGAAGGCCCTCGGGGCCGAGGAGGCCCCCTTCCGGGCCGACGCCCGGTACCTGATGGGCAACTGTCGCCTCGAGAAAGGTGAGTACGAGAAGGCCCTGGAGGCCTTCCGGGCCTACCTCGACGCGAAGGACGCCGACCGCTACCGCGCCGACGCCTCCTTCAAGGTCGCCTTGGCCCTCGAAAAGCTCGGGGAAGCCGAGAAGGCCGCCGCGGCCTTTGCCGCCTTCCTCAAGGACCACGAGAAGCATCCGCAGGCCCCCCGAGCCACCTACGAGCTGGCGGAACTCCAGCGCGAGGCCGGGAAGCTCGACGACGCCGCCCGGCGCTACGACGACCTCGTCCGCCGCTACGGCGAGCACGAGCTGGCCCCGTACGGGGGGTACGGGCTGGGCCTGGTGCGGATGGCAACGGAGGACTGGGCCCGGGCCGCCGAGGCGTTCGGGCAGGTGGCCGAGAAGCACAAGGACTCCGATCTGGCCCCCCGGGCCCTCTACCAGCGGGCCCTCGCGCTCCAAAAGGGCGGGCGGGCCGGCGATGCCGCCCGGGCCTTCCGCGAGATGACCGAACGCCACGGCGACCACGACCTCGCCCCGGCGGCCTGGATGGGCCTGGGCACCAGCCTCCAGAACGAGAAGAAATGGGACGAGGCCGCCGCCGCCTTCCGCAAGCTCCTCGAGGCGACCCGCGACGAGAAGCTCCGCGAGCAGGCCCTCTACGAGGTCGCCTACAGCTTCGAGCAGGCCGGGCGCGAGAAGGAGGCCGGCGAGGCCTGGGAGGCCCTCGCGAAGGCTTTCCCGAAGGGCGCCCTGGCGGCCGACGCCCACTTCCGCCGGGCCGAGAGGCATTACAAGGAAAAGAAGTACGCCGAGGCCGTCGACCTCTACGAACGGGCCCTCGCCGCCGCCGATGCGCGATTGAAAGACAAAATCCTCTACCGTCTCGGGTGGTCGAAGTGGGCGCTGGAGGATTGGGCCGAGGCGGCCAAGCTCTTCGACCGGCTCGTCGCCGAGTGGCCGGAGAGCGACCTCCTGCCGGACGCCCTGCACATGGCGGGCGAAGCCTACGTCAAACAGGGCAAGCCCGCCGAGGCGGCCGAGCGCCTCAAGAAGCTCATCGACCAGTACAAGGACTTCGAGCATCGGGCCGACGCCCGGTTCCGCCTGGCCGAGGCCCAGCTCGTCCTCGGCCGGTCGGAGAAGGCCCTGGCGACCCTGACGGCCCTCGATCAGTCCGCCCCGAAGGATTACCCGGCCGCCGCCGAGATCCAGTTCAACCTCGGCAAGGCCCTCTACGAGTTGAAGCGGCACGAACAGGCCCGGGCCCGGTTCGAGCGGGCCGTCAAGATGACCGACACCGAGACCGCCGCCAAGGCCCAGTTCTACATCGGCGAGACGTATCTGGCCAAAGGCGAGGGCCGCGACGCCGTCAAGGCGTACCTGCGGGTGGTGGCCCTCTGGGGGGCCTACAAGGAGTGGGCCGCCGCCGCCCAGTTCGAGCTGGGCAAGGCCTACGAGAGCCTCGGCAAGACCGCCGATGCCCGGGAGGCGTACCAGGCGGTCCTCGAGAAGCACGGCGACAGCCGGTGGGCCCAGCCCGCGAAGGAGGCGTTGGCCAAGCTGGGGTAAGGGCAAGCCGCGTGCGGCTTAGCCATCAAGAGATCGAAAGGTAAGGCATGGACGCAAAACGCATCGTTTTCCTGGCCGCCCTGGCCCTGCTCACGGCCGCCGGCGCCTACGCCGCCGCCCCCGCGCCGGCGCCGGCCGCCCCGGCCGAGGCCGTGGAGGTGGACACGGCGGCGCCTTCCGCCGCGACCGAGCCCCCCAGCCTCCTCGAGCTCCTCGACAAGGGCGGGCCGCTCATGTACGCCATCTACGCGGCCAGCGTCCTGATGGTCACCTTCGCCATCGAGCGGGCCCTGAGCCTCCGCCGCGGCCGCATCCTCCCGGCCGAGTTCGTCCAGAACCTCCGGACGCTCGTCTCGGCGCGGCCCATCGAGCGCGACAAGGTCCTTACCTACTGCCAAGCCCATCCGTCGCCCATCGCCCGCATCTTCCAGTCCGCCGTCAAACGGCTCCACCGCCCCCTTCCGGAGATCGAAAAGACGATCGAGGACGCGGGCGCGAAGGAGGTGCGGCTCCTGAAGCGCAACACCCGCGTCCTCTCGGGCGTGGCCACGGTGGCCCCGCTCTTGGGCCTCCTGGGCACGGTGACCGGCATGATCTCCGCCTTCAAGGAGATTTCGACCGGCGAGGCCCTCGGCCAGGCCGACATGCTCGCGGGGGGCATCTACCAGGCCCTCATCACCACCGCCGCCGGCCTCTCGGTGGCCATCCCCAGCCTCGTCCTCTACCTCGTCTTCAACTCGAAGATCGAGAAGCTCGTGGGCGAGATGGACGACCTGACCCTGGAGTTCGTCGAGGCCGTCGCCGAGCCCGAGCCCGGCAAGGAAGCCGCCTAGGCCGCTCCCGGCGAAAGCGAGGCATCCCATGCGTATCGACGCCGGCACCGAGGAAGAGAAACTCGAGCTGAACCTGACGCCGATGATCGACGTCGTGTTCCTCCTGATCATCTTCTTCATGGTCGCCACCAAGTTCGCGGAGATCGAGCGCGACCTCCGCGTCAATCCGCCCAGCTCCAAGTTCGCCCAGCCCGTCACGGCCACCCCGCGCGAACTCGTGGTCAACGTCACCCGCGACGGACGCTACGTCATCAACGGGGTCGAATACCCCGTGGCCGACCTGGAGGCCCTCATCGCCCGCGCCGTCGAGGAGAACCCCGACCAGTCCGTCATCGTGCGCGGCGACCATAGCGTGGCCCTTCAGAGCCCCGTCAACGTCCTCTCGCTGTGCGAGAAGTACAACGTCAGACGCAAGTTCCTCACAACCCGCGAGCCCGGCTCGTAAGGGGAAACCGCGTGGCCCGACGGGTCAAAATGAAGCAGTGGGCTTTCGTGCTCGGGACGCCGGCCGTCATGGTCGTCGTGCTGGCGGCGTTGGTGGGGCTGATGCGGTGGCTCGATTCGAGCGCCGGGGCCCGGGCCCTCGAGGGCTTCGTTCCCCAGGCGCGGGGGTCCGCGCCCGAGGAGACGGAGCCCGGCGAGCCGCCGGCTCTTGTCCTGGAGGTCGAGGCCGACGGGCGCCTGCGCGTCGAGGGCCGGCCCGTCGCCCCCGAGGACGTGGAGACCCGCCTGGCCGCCGCCCCGCCGGGACGCGTCCTCGTGCGAGCCGCCCCGGGGCTCGATTGGGGCCGCATCACGCCCCTGCTGGACCTGTGCCGCCGGGCCGAGCGAGAGGTCGACGTCGAAACCGTGAACCCTGAACCGAACGTGACCGCCGGATGAGCAAGACCCGAACCAGCCGAAGACGACTCGCCTCGGCCCTCTGGGTCGCCGGGCTCGTCGCGTTCGTCCTCGCGCTGGGGGCGGGGGCGGCGTACCTCTTCTGGCCGCGAACCGCCACGTTCTACACCGACGGCAAGCGGTCCTGGCCCGCGCGCCCCGGGCTGGGCGTCCGCCGCGTCCTCTGGGACAAGGGCGAGCCCCTCGAACCCCTCGGCGGGCTCGACGACGACTACGACCCGTGCCTCTCCGCCGACGGGCAGGCGCTGTACTTCACGCGCGGCCGGGCGGGCGGCGAGGCCGACCTCTACGTCTGCTATCGGACCGTCGACGGCTGGACCGCCCCGGAACCCCTCGCGGGCGTCAACACCGACGCCGACGAAATCTGCCCCGCCATGGGACCCGACGGGGCCACCCTCTACTTCTACTCCAACCGTCCCGGCGGCGAGGGCGGCTACGACCTCTACCTCGCACGCCACGTCGAGGACCACTGGACCGAGCCGGTGAACCTCGGCCCGGCCGTCAACTCGCCCCTGAACGAGTACGACCCGTTCGTTTCGCCGGACGGGCGGTGGCTCCTCTTTGCCTCGAACCGCCCGGGCCCGGACGAGGCCCCGCGCGAGGGCGCCTGGCCCGGGACCCTCCGCGAGGAGGCGGCCCTGTACGACTACGACATCTACCTCCTCGACCTCTCGGACGAGGCCGCCTCGCCCCAGCGCCTCGCGGGCGTCAACAGCCCCGCCCACGACGGACAGCCCACCGTCTCGAGCGACGGCCGGTGGTTCTACTTCGCCTCCAACCGAGAGGGCGGCCAGGGCGGTTACGACCTCTACCGCTGCCGCATCGGAGACACGAACAACCTCGCGGGATTCTACGCCCCCGAGAACCTCGGCGCGCCGGTCAACACGGCGGCCAACGAGCTGGACCCGGCCCTCTCGGTCGAGGGCTTCGGCCTCTACTTCTCCAGCGACCGGGCCGAGCCCGACGCCTACCAGATTTACTACGCCCGCAGCCACGAGGTCTTCGAGGTGGTGCGGACCGAGCGGCTGGCCCTGGCCCGCATCCTCGGACGGCTCTCGTGGCCCTTGGTGGGGCTGATCGTTACGTTCGTGGGCCTGGCGCTGCTGCTGCTGGCCCTGACGAAGATGCACCGAAAGCCCGGCCTCCTGACGAGCGCCCTGATCGCCTCGATCATCCTGCACTTGGTGGCCCTCTCGATCTTCTCGATCTGGGAACTCTCGATCCGCATCGCGGAGCTCGCCGAGGACGAGCTGCGGTTCGAGGTGGCGGTCAGCGTCCCGTCGATGGCCGAGAGCGAACTGTCGCTGGAGCTTCGCACCGCACTCGAAGAGATGGAGCGGCTCGACACGGCCCAGTTCGCCGCCGAGAAGACCGAGACCCTCCAAGCCCCTCCCGAGCCGGCCGTCGCCGAGCCGGAGGTGGCCCTGGCCCGGGCCACCCCGCCGCCCCGGGAGATCAAGGTCCTGCGGCCCGAGGACCCGGTGGCGGAGATGACCGAGGCCCTGCGCGCCGAGACGGCCCCGGCCCCGCCGCCCGAGTTCACGCCGCCCGAGCCGACCCCCGAGATCGAGGTCCGCGAGGTCCGCCAGAGGCGGCCCCGCGAGCTTCCGCCGCGACCCATCGCGCCGGCGCCCCGGCAGCCGACGCCCGAGGTCCGCCCGACGCCGACGCCCGCCCCGCGCCCGGTCGAGCGACCCGTGCAGATCGAGCCGGTCGCCGCTCCCATGACGCCGGCCGAGCCCCCGACGCCACAGGCCGCCCCGGCCGAGCCGATGGTGCGCCTGGAGATGCGCCGGCCCGAGGCCGTTCCGACCACGGCCGTCCCGGACGCGGCCCCCGAGGCGCCGGCCGAGGCGGTCCGCCCCGTGCGTGCGGCAGCGGCCCCGTCGACCCGGCCGGTCGAGGCCCGGCCGCTGGCGAGTCCCCGGGCCGACGTCGCCGCCGAGCCGGCCGTCACCGTGGCCGCCGCGAAGGCCGCGGCCCCGCTGACCCGGACGGCGCCCGAGCCGGAGACCGTGGCGCTGCCGACCGTCGTGCCGCGGGCGCCGACGGGCGGGGCGGTGGTCGTGGACGAGGCCCCGTCGGCCCGGGCCCTCGTGGTCGCCCCGGCCGACACGTTTGAGCCGATCGCCCCGGCCGCGGGCCCCGAGATCGCGCGGCCGCGGGCGGCCGCCGTCGCCGGCCCGCGCGAGGCCGCTCCGGACGAGGTCGCTTTCACGGCCGTCCCGCGGGCGGAAGGACCGGTGGCCCTGGAGGTCGCCGCCTCCCTCCGCGGTCCCGCGACGGCGTCCGCCGAGACCTTCGGCATCCGGGCGGTGGGCCCGACGCTCGTGTCCGAGACCCCCGCCCCCGCCGGGGCCGCCCCGGTGGCCCGCCCGCCGGAGGCGGTGGCCCGGGCCCCGGAGGCCGTGACGGTGGCCCTGGAGGCCCCGCCCGAGGCCGTCACCGACGTCGAGGCGCCCGCGCGGCCGACGCGTGTCGCCGCCGTCCCTGCGGCCACCGGCCCGCGCCAGGCCCTGGCCGCGCCCCGCGCCGAAGCGGCCGAGACCTCGATCAAGAGGGCGGCCGTGCCTCGCGCCCCCGTCGTCGGCCGCTATGGCGTCCCCGGCGAGGAGACGCTCCTGGCGTCGGCGGCCGTGCCCGGCCCGAACGTCGCGTCGCCGGTGGTGGGCGAGTCGGTGGCCGCCGCCGTCGTGCCCGCGCTTGCGACGGGCGACGCCGACGTCCTCGCGCCGCCCGAGCCGCTGCCCCTGAAGAAGATGCTCACCCTTCGCACGACACCGAACCGCGAGGCCATAATCGAGGAGCTGGGCGGCTCGCCCGAGACCGAGCGGGCCGTCCGCCAGGCCCTCGCCTGGCTCGCCCTCCACCAGAGCGACGACGGGCGGTGGGACCTCGACGCGTTCATGGAGAACTACAAGGAGAAGGGCAAGCGGGCCGACGGCGGTGGCCAGCGAAAGAACCAGGACATCGGCGTCACGGGCTTGGCGGCGCTGGCGTACCTCGGCGCGGGGCATACCCACCTCCCGGCCAAGGACACGGGCCGCACCACCGAGTTCGCCCCCGTCGTCCGCAAGGCCATCGAGTGGATCGTCAAGGGACAGAAGGAAAACGGCGACCTCCGCCGGGGCGGCCAGATGTACGGCCACGCCATGGCCACCATGGTCCTGGCCGAGGCCTACACGATGACCGGCGACGAGTCGCTGGTCCACCCCATCCGCAAGGCCGTCGACTTCATCATGCACGCCCAGCGCCCGAACTCCGGGTGGCGCTACGAGCCTCAGAGCGACTCCGACACGAGCGTCGTCGGGTGGCAGATCATGGCCCTCAAAAGCGCCGAGGTCGCGGGCTTCGAGGTTCCCCCCAAGGTCTACCGCGGGGCCGCCAACTGGCTCGACAAGGTCCGCAAGGGCAAGCGAGGCGGGCTGTACGAGTACCAGCCCGGCCGCAAGCCCTCGCCCGCCATGACCGCCGAGGGCTTCTTCGTCGAGCAGTACCTCGACTTCAACCCCGGCTCGGCCCGAAGCGCCGAGTCGATCATGTACGTGATGGAGCACCTGCCGCACGCCCGCGGCGGCAAGGCCAACTACTACTACTGGTACTACGCCACGTTGGCCCTGCACCAGATCGGCGGCGACGCGTGGGAGGAGTGGAACCAGCACATCCAGAAGACGCTCGTCGACGCCCAGCGGACCGACGGGCCCCACAAGGGATCCTGGGACCCGCGCAGCGAGTGGGGCAAGCACGGCGGCCGGGTCTACACGACGGCCGTCGCCGCCCTGACCCTCGAGGTCTACTACCGGTACCTGCCCTTCTACGACCTCCGTCTCGGGACCCCCGCCCGCGAGGAGGGCGAGTCCGGCCGCCGCTGAATCGCATTGATTCGCGCCCCGTCCGTCCTTAAGCTTGGCGTGCATGCGATGCCCCAATTCGGGCGGCATGCGCGCACGGTTTCGCGTGGGGATGCTCGCGCGGTGGACGTCCGAGGGCGCCCGGCCACGCAGAACCGCGTGGCCATGCCACCCGATGCGATGAGAGGTCATTCAATGCGTCTTCTTCCGGTCCTCGCGCTGGTCGTCGTCCTCGCCGCACCCGCTGCGCGCGCCGCCGAGACGGACGACGACGCCCGCGTCCTCGCGACCTGGTCGGAGGCCCTGACCTTCCACCTCGACCGCATCGGCTACCGGACGGTCAGCGTCTCGGAGACGCGCCAGGGGCGGCGGCTCGAGCTCTCGGAGTTCCTGAAGACCCGCCTTTCGGACACGCGGCCGCGGTACTTCAAGGTGCTCTCGCTCGACGTCGATCGCGAGGGCCGCCCCCGCGGCCTCCAGTGCCGCGTCCAGGACGGACGACGCCGCTGGGAGGTGACCGGCCGCGCCGAGGCGGGCGCGTTCCTCGTCACCCGAAGCCTCGGTCCGGCGGGGGAGGAGAAGCGCGAGGCCCGGCTGCCGCTGGAGGCCGACGTCACGTTCCGGGCATGGACACCGCTTCAGGCGTACTTCGACGGCCTCCGCCCGGGCCGCACCTGGCGGTGGCGGGTCATCGACGAGTCGATCGGCGGCCTCGTGCCGGAGCCGTGCTACGTCCGGGCCCTCGGCACGCAACGGATCGGCCCGGGCCGCGCGGGCTCCGCCCTCGGGTGGGCCCTGGCCGCGGAGCGCGTCGCGTACGTTTTCGGCCCGCGCGGGCGCGTTCTGCGGCGCGTCTGGCAATCGACCCCCATGATCGCCTCCACCGTCCCCCCGGGCGAGGCGACCCGCCTCGACGCCGGCCCGGACTTTTCCGGGCGCGGCGTGGAGGTGGAGGGCCTTTCGGGCGACCGGTACACGAGCGACCGGTTCGGCTACACGGTCCGCATTCCGCCGTACCCCTTCGTGCCGCACGTCTCCCCGGACGCCGGGGCCATCGCCATCACCGACCTGACAGACCTGGCCGAGGTGACGATCCGCCCGGCCATCGACCCGCGCCTCGCCCGGAGCGGGGGGGGCCTGGCCGACTGCGACGAGGCGGGCCTGGAGGCCATCGCCGAGATGGTCCAGCAGCAGTGGGCCGCCCGCTACGACGAGGTCGAGGCCCCCGACGCGACGCTGGCCGTCGAGGTGGGCGGCCATCCGGCCCGGGCGGTCGCCGGCACCGTGGTCCAGGGGGCCGCCCGCTTCCACTTCCGAAATGCCGTCGTCGCCGCCGAGGGGTGCGGCGTGCTGGTGACGGCCCGGCTGGCGGACCGTCCGCTGGCGGCGAGGCGGGCGCTGGTGGGGACGATCGCCGATTCGCTAAAGTTCGTCCCGCCCGCGGGGCGGCTTCCCGTCGAGGTCGACGGCGACCGCGTCCGCGTCCCATACTACGGCCTCGAGCTGCGGCTCCCGAGCGACGCGTGGGCCATACCCGAGCACCTCGACGGACCCGCGACCGTGCTGGAGCTGGCGCGGAAGGACCAGGCGGCGGTAGCCGTGGTGCGGGTCCTCGCGCCGACCGCCGGCGACGCCCTGGCCGACTTCGCCCGCGACCGGGCCGAGCAGGTGGGCCTTTCGATCGAAGCTTCCGCCCCGAAGGTCCGCGACGGGACGCTGGCGGGCCGGCGGGCGGCCCTGGTCGAATGGGAGGGGAACCTGCTGGGCGGCCGCCCCGCCCGGGCCCGGGCCCTGTACACGGAGCTGGGCGACCGCGTCCTCGGCCTCATCCTCGTCGCCCGGGCAGGGGATGCCGGCGCCGTCCGGGACCTGGATGCCATCCTCAAGAGCGTCAAGATTACCCATGAAGCCACCGAGTAGCGCAACACAAGCCGCGTGCGGGTTGGCCCTTCTCCTGGCGGCCTGCGGCGCAGGCGCCGCGGAGGTGCCGGGCGGCGAGGCCGCCGGCGTCGCCTTCGTGGTCCTGCCCGTCACGAGCGACGAGGAGGGCCTCGGCACGCAGGTCGAGAGGATGCTCCGCAAGAAAGCCCGGCGCCTCGGGGCCCTCGTCTACGACCCCGCCAGCGTCACCGGCGCGCTCGAAGGCCGCGCCCTCTCGCCCACGATGCCCCCCGCGGCGCTCGAGACCCTCGCCCGCGAGCGGTTCGAGGCCGACGTGGCCGTCGTCGGGCACGTCGCCGGCACGGGCAAGGACTACGTCGTCCACCTCCTGGCCGTCGCCACCGACCCGAAGCGCGAGCCGCGCGTCCTCGAGAAGCGGTGGCCGTGCGCGTACCACCAGATCATCCCGCTGGAGATGGCCAAAGCGGTGCGCGAGGTTCTCGGCCTCCCGCCCGTCCCCGAGCAGACCGCCGCCGACGCGGCGTCCGAGCGGCGGTGGCGCGAGGGCCCGAACCTCGTCGCGAACCCCGGCTTCGAGACGCCCGCCCCCGGCCGCGACGGACCCGACCGCTGGCAGGCCATCGAGCGCGAGATGGCCTGGGTCGCCGGCCCCGACGGGCCCGGCAAGGTCCTGAAGTACGAGATGTCGGGCGAGACGGCCGCGGGCTATGGCCTCGATTTCTACAGCGACTGGATCGAGATCGAGGCCGGGGCCACGTACCGCTTCAGCGTCCGGATCAAGACCCTCGGTCCCACGCCGAAGATCTTCCTCAAGGGCTACCACCCGTTCCCCGCGATGGACGGCTACCCCGCCCAGCGCCGTGAGACCTACCGCCGCCAGGTCCATCCCGGCGGCCCGAAGGGCGCGTGGCAGACGGTCGTCGCGGACTTCGTCCCGTCGGCGACGCGGCCCGAGCACCTGCCGACCCACCTCAAGGTCGACCTCTACGCCTACTGGCCGAAGGGCGTCGTCTACTGGGACGACGTGGTCCTGAAGAAGATCCGCCCGGCCCCCGAAGGACCGCCGCCCCGGTGAAGATGCGCAGGCTCCACGACTGGGACGTCGACTACCGCGCTGCGGTGGCCCTCCAGGAACGGCTGGCGGCCGAAGTGGAGGAAGGACCGCCGCTTGCGCACGCCGAGACCGTCGCGGGGGCCGACGTCTCCGGGGGCAAGCGGCACGAGACGATCGTGGCGGCGGTGGTTGTCATGCGAACGGGCGACTTCGAGGTCCTCGAGACCGCCCATGCCGCCGTCCGGGCCACGTGGCCGTACGTCCCCGGGTGCCTCTCGTTCCGCGAGGTCCCGGCCCTGACGGAGGCATTCGCCCGGCTGGAGACGACGCCCGACCTGGTGATCGCCGACGGCCAGGGCCGCGCGCACCCCCGGCGGATGGGCCTCGCCGGCCACCTGGGCCTGGTGCTCGACGTGCCCACGATCGGATGCGCCAAGAGCCGCCTCATCGGCGAGGCGCCGCGCGACCCGGGCCGGAGGCGCGGCGGGCGGGCCCCGCTGATGGACAAGGGAGAGCGGATCGGGACGGTCCTTCGGACCCGTAGCGGCGTCAAGCCCGTCTTCGTCTCCGTCGGCCACCGGATCGACCTCGCGAGCGCCGAGCGCTGGACCCTCGCCTGCGCCCCGCGCTATCGCCTGACCGAGCCCATCCGCGCCGCCCACCGCCTCGTCACGGCCCTGAAGAAAAATCACCCCGGATGATTTTCCGTTACGAGCGGCCGCGCGCGGGGCCTATGATGGACCCTTTCCGCGATTCGAAGGAGTCCCCGAGATGATCGAAAGCGAGGAATGGCGGCACGCCGAGCCGCCCCTGGATGAGAACGACCCGGATCACGTCAGCGACCGCGACGAGGCCGAGGTCCTCGCGGAGGCCGCCTCCGGGGTGGAGCGATACCGCAAGGGCGACGGCGAGTTGACGCTCCTCGCCCCCGACGGGGCGCCCGCCGCGAACCGGCCCGTCGAGATCGTCCAGACCGGCAGCGCCTTTCTCTTCGGTTCGCCCGTCTACGAGGTGGCCGAGGCGGCGCGGGAGGGCCTGCTCGGCTCCCTCCGCATGAGGAACTATGCCCACTGGTATACGGGCCTCCTGAACGCGGCCACGGCCCTCTGCTACTGGCACGAGCGCGGCGACCCGTGGATGGAGCGGTACCAGGGCGAGACGCTCTTCCGGGAGTTCGTCGCCCAGGCCGACTGGGCCCGGGCCCACGGCCTCACCGTCAAGGGTCATCCGCTCGTCTGGAGCGTCCCGAAGGCCGTGCCCCCGTGGCTCCGGCGCTACGACCCGGAGACGCGCATGAAGTTCCTCGAGGTCCGCGTGCGGAACCTCGTGGCGGGCCTTCGGGGCAAGGTCGACGCGTGGGACGTCGTCAACGAGATGCTCTGGGAACCCTCGTGGCGACATATCGACGAGCGCAAGTGGCCGCACCTCGAGCCGATCGAGGAGATTCTGACCTACGTCTCGCCCGCCCTTCGCTGGTGCCGCGAGGAGAACCCCGACGCCAAGCTCCTCATCAACGAGTACGGCATCGTCTACTCGGTGCGCCACTCGATGCCCGAGGCCCGGGCCGCCAACCAGCGGAAGCGGTACCGGGCGCTGGCCGAGGCGCTCGCCGACGCCGGCACGCCCCCCGACGCCCTCGGCGTCCAGGCCCACACGGGCGGGCGGGCCTACCGGATGGCCGACGTGCGGGCCGTCTTCGACGAGCTGGCCGGCGCCGGTCTCCCGCTCCACGTCACGGAGTTCGGGGCGAGCTACCGGGCTCTGGGCCTCGAGGACGCGGACCTCTCGGAGGAGGAGAAGGCGGCCCGGCAGGCCGACTACATGCGGAAGTTCTACACGGTCGCCTTCGGCCACCCGGCCCTCGAGGCCGTCTTCTACTGGGGATTGCCGCGCACGGCCTTCCCGTTTCGGGAGCGGCGGGACCAGCGCATCCACAGCACCGTCGCCCCGCGCCCGTGCTACGAGGCGCTGCGGCAGCTCATCCGCGAGGAATGGATGACGCGGATCGAGGCGACCAGCGACGAAGCCGGCAAGGTCCGCTTCCGCGGCTTCTTCGGCGACTATCGCCTGCGAGCCGACGATGCGCGGGGAAGCGTGCCGTTTACGCTGGCCCGGCCCGGCCCGAGCGCGCAGACGCTGACGATTGCCTGAGACGGACGGGTGGCATGGCCACGCGATACAGCGTGGCCATGCTCTTGCGCAACCTGCGCCCACCGGCGCAACCTGCGCCCACCGGCGCAACCTGCGTCCACCGGCGCAACCTGC
>CAYWVR010000028.1:0-20897 GCA_964461715.1 uncultured Anaerolineales bacterium | reverse complement strand
CTGCGCCCACCGGCGCAACCTGCGCCCACCGGCGCAACCTGCGCCCACCGGCGCATGGCCACGCGATACAGCGTGGCCATGCCACCCGGCGCGAAAAGGGATGAACGCGCCCCGCGCAGCCGCTAGAATGACCCTTGCATCCCTCGTGGAGGAACCGCCGTGGGCCAGCGCATCGGAGTCCTGACCGGCGGGGGCGACTGTCCCGGCCTCAATGCCGTCATCCGCGCCGTCGCCAAGACCCTCATGCACCAGTACGACGCCGAGGTCCTCGGCTTCCTCGACGGCTACGAGGGCCTCGTCATCGACCGCACCATGATGCTCGACTGGGAATCCACCTCGGGCATCCTGACCCAGGGCGGCACGATCCTCGGGACCTCCAACATCGCCAACCCCGTCCAGTGGGCCGTCGAGAAAGAGGACGGCTCCATCGAGCACATCGACCGCTCCGACGACGCCCTCGCCGTCTTCCGGGAGCATCGCCTCGATGGCCTCGTCGTCATCGGGGGCGACGGGTCCATGGCCATCGCGGGCGAGCTGATGTCGCGCGGCATGCCCATCATCGGGGTGCCGAAGACGATCGACAACGACGTACCCGGCACGGAGTTGACCTTCGGGTTCCAGAGCGCCGTCAACGTGGCCACGGACGCCCTCGACCGGCTGCACACGACGGCCTCCGCCCATCACCGGGTGATGGTGGCCGAGGTCATGGGCCGCTACGCCGGATGGATCGCTCTGCACGCCGGGATCGCCAGCGGCTCGGACATCGTCCTTATCCCGGAGATCCCGTTCCGGTGGGACGCCGTCTTCGCCGAGTGCCGCCGACGCGACCGCCACGGCCGCCGCTTCAGCATCATCTGCGTCGCGGAGGGCGCGCGGCCCGCGGGCGGAGAGATGGTCATTCAAAGGCGCGTCGAGGGGAGCCCCGACCCCATCCGCCTGGGCGGCATCGGGCGGCTCGTCTCGGGCAGCGTCGAGCAGCAGATGGACAAGGAGGCCCGCGCCACCGTCCTCGGGTACGTGCAGCGCGGCGGGACGCCATGCCCGTTCGACCGCGTCTTCGCGAGCGCCCTCGGACACCGGGCCGCCCACCTGGTGGCTGAGAACCGCTGGGGCCGCATGGCCTCCTGGCAAAAGGGCCGCGTCACCGACGTGCCCCTCGAGGACGTCGCGGGCGGCACGCGCCTCATCCAACCCGACGACCCGCTGCTGGACGTCGCCCGGAGCGTGGGGACGAGCTTCGGGGAGTGAGGGGCGTGGGTGGCTCGGGCAGCTTGTCTGCCCGTGCCGACCCCGAAGACGCCCGATGGCAGCAAAGCGGGCCGCAAACGGCCCGCCGAAACGGGTCCAAGGGCCTGACAACGAGCCTGTCTACCTCAAATCCACCAACCCCCCGGCCGCCTCCAGCTTCCGGCGCGCCAGCTCGGCTTCGGCGCGGGGGACGTCCTGGAGGATGACGGCGGGGGAACGCTCGATCCGCTCGGTACTCTCCTCCAGGCCCAGGCCGGTCACCTCCCGGACGGCCTTGACGAGCGCGACCCGGTCGGAACCCAGGCCCAGCAGCACCACGTCGACGGTCTCGACCGCGTCCTCGCCGGCGCCGGCCGCGGCTTCGGTCGGCGCGGCATCGGGGTCCGTCCGGAACACGAACCGGCCGGCCGCGTGGCTGTCGGGGTCCAGGGCCGTCACCGTCCACCGGTACCACGTGCCGGGCGCGAGCGCGTCCATGCTCCGGACCGGGCCGGTGACAATGGCCCCGCGGGGCGGCCGGAAAAGGTCGAGCATCGTCGGGTCGGCGTCATGGAGGCCGGTGGCGGTGGCAATCCGCTCGCCCTCGTCCTCGCCGGCCGCCTCGGGCCCGGCAACGCGGTCCAGCACGAAACTGACGTAGTTGGGCATCGCGATCTCGCGCGGCAAGCGCCAGCGGAACCGCGGCCTGAGCTCCACCTCCGGCGCGCCCGGCACGGGGGCCACGGCCCGGATTTCGGGCGGCGCCGCGGGCGTCGGGGCGGGCGGGGGCGCCGGCGGGTCGCCCTCGCATCCCGCCACGGCCATCACCAGCGCCAGCGCCAAGAGCAGCCCTCGTCTCATGAGTCGACCCTCCTCCACCTCGCGAAATCGGCCTCGCGCTCGATCCGCCGATACGCCGTGTCGCGCTCGACCGGCTCGCCCCCCGCCGCGCGAATCAGCGCCTCCATCCGTGCCGGCGCCAGGTGCTGCGGCGTCCGGGCCCCGGCGGCGTGCGTGATCTCCTCCCGCACCACCGTCCCGTCCAGGTCGTCGGCCCCGAACCAAAGCGCCACCTGCGCCAGGTCCACCCCCAGCATAATCCAGAACGCCTTGACATGCGGCACATTATCGAGGAGCAGCCGGGCGACGGCCATTGTCTTGAGGCACTCGTAGCCGGTCGGGCCGGGAAGGTCGGCCATCCGCGTGCCCGCCGGGTGGAACGCCAGCGGGATGAACGCCGCGAAACCGCCCGTCTCGTCCTGAAGCTCGCGCAGGGCCAGCAGGTGGTCGACCCGGTGCTCCGGGCCCTCGACGTGGCCGAAGAGCATGGTGGCGTTGGTGGGGAGGCCCGCGGCGTGGGCTTGGCGATGGACATCGAGCCAGGCGGCGGCGTCGATCTTCTCGGGGCAGACGCGGCGGCGGACCCCGGGGTCGAAGATTTCCGCCCCGCCGCCCGGCAGGCCCGTGAGGCCCGCCTCCTTCAGGCGCGCGAGCACCTCCCCCGCCGCCAAGTCCGCGCGCTTCGCCATGTACGCCACCTCGACCGCCGTCAGGGCCTGGATGGAAACCTCCGGGAACGCCTCCCGCAACCCCCCCACCAGGGCCAAGGCATAGTCGAAGTCGACGTCCGGATGCAGCCCGCCCACGACGTGGACCTCCGTGGCGCCGGCGGCGACGTCGGGTCCGGCCCGCTCGACGACCTCCGCCGGCGTCAGAAGATACGCCCCGGGCTCGTCCGGCGCCCGGTGGAACGCGCAGAAGCGGCACCCGTTCACGCACACGTTCGTGTGGTTGACGTGCGTGTTGACGATGTACCAGGTGCGCCGGCCGTGGCGGCGCCGGCGGGCGGCGTCGGCGAGCCGGCCGAGGCGGGCGAG
This sequence comes from uncultured Anaerolineales bacterium, assembly GCA_964461715.1. Taxonomy (GTDB): domain Bacteria; phylum Planctomycetota; class Phycisphaerae; order FEN-1346; family FEN-1346; genus CAYWVR01. The sequence continues at coordinate 17,793 of CAYWVR010000028.1, read as the reverse complement.
CTCCTCCGTGGCGTACAAGGCCAGGCCGTCGTCGCGCGCAAGGCGGGCGCCGGCGGCGAGCTTGGCTTCGATGGCCAGTACTGTGTTCATGGTCCCCTGGCACCGGGCGGCATGGTCCTGCCGCGTGGCATGGCCATGCGCCGAATTCCACCCTTGCCCGAGCATGCCCACTCGAAACCGCGTGGGCATGCCCCCCTGGCTTCACAAGCCGCAAGCGGCATCAAGAATCGCGCCGGCCATCCACGTGAGGCTGACGGCGGCGTTGGCGGGCAGGAGGTCCCGGGCGATCCGCGCGGGGTCTGCGCGGCGGGCGCGGGCGTGCTGGATCGCCAGGAGCCCCGCCATGGCCGCGAGGGCCGCCGCCGAGCCGAGGCCCGTCCGCCCGCGCATCGCCCATGCCCCGGCCGCCAGCAGCCCGAGCGCCGCAACGTGACCCAAGGCCGCCGCCACCCGCGCCCGCCCCGGTCCGAGCCGCGCGGGCAGGCTCCGAAGACCCCGGGCCCGGTCGATCTCCGTGTCCTGGAGGGCGTAGAGCACGTCGAACCCGGCCGTCCACGCCAGGACCCCCGCCCCCACCAGGACCGGCCCCGCCGCGATCTCGCCGCGAAGGGCCACCCACACGCCCACCGGCGCGAGCCCCAGCGCCAGACCCAGCACCGCGTGCGCGAGGACCGTCACCCGTTTCGTCCACGAGTATCCGTAGAGCACCGCCAGGAACGCCGGGGCCAGGAGGCCCGGCCACGGGTTCCCCCGTAGCGGCCCAAACCCCCACGCCGCCGCCACGAACGCCCCGCCGCTCGCCAGCGCCAGCGCCAGCGCCGTCCCCCGCCTTAGCCGGCCCGCGGGGATCGCGCGATCCGCCGTCCGCGGGTTGGCGGCATCGAGCCGGGCGTCGGCGACGCGGTTCATGCCCATCGCCGCCGTCCGGGCCGTGACCATGCACGCCAGCACGAGCGCGAGCGCCGCCGCCCCCGGCACGGGCGGCTCCGCCAGGAACGCCATCCCCAGCGCGAAGGGCAGGGCGAAGACCGTGTGCGCCAGCCGGACGGTCCGGGCGAACTCGACGATCTCGCGGGCAAGGGTCACGCCGGATCCTCGGCCCCCGACCATCTCGTCTCGAGGCCGTGCTCGATGCCCAGTCGGCCCAGCACCTTGGCGACGACGAAGTCCACCAGGTCGCTGACGGTCTCAGGCCCGTGATAGAAGCCCGGCATGGCGGGCATGACGACGGCCCCGATCCGGGCGAGGCGGGCCATGTTCTCGAGGTCGATGGGCGAGACGGGCATCTCCCGCGGGACGATCACCGGCGACCGTCCTTCCTTGAGCGCCACCGCGGCGGCCCGCTGCACGAGGTTCGCCGCCCGTCCCGCCGCCACCGCCGCCAGCGTGTTCATCGAGCACGGGATGAGAACCGTGGCCTCGACCGGGAAGGACCCGCTGGCGGGCGGGGCCCAGAGGTCCTCGGCCGGGCGGAGGGTCACGTGCCGCGCAACCTCCAAGGGCCACAGGTCCGTCGCCTCGGGCATCGTCTCGTCTCGCGTGCGGCGGGCCTCGGCCGGGCCGCACTCGGCGTGGACGACCATGCGCCCGGCGCGCGTGACGAGGACGGAAACATCGCGCCCCGCGCGGACGGCGCGCTCGACCAGCCGGACGGCGTAGGGCGCCCCCGACGCCCCGGTCACGCCGACCAGAATCCGCTTACGACCCCTTCTCGGGCTTTCGGAGCTGGGCTTCGGCATAGGCGATCTTCTTCTCCACCGGGTCGGCCAGGGCCAGGACGAAGGGGTCCTCGGGATCGACGCGGCGGCGGCGTTCGAGTTCGTCGCGGGCAGCCCGGAGGTGGTCGATGGCCCCGCGCACCGCGTCCGGGCCCGCCGCCTCGTGCCTCGCGAGCAACCGGTCCGCCGCCGCCAGATGCGCCCGGACGGCCCCGTCGGTCTTCGGCCAGGTCTCGGCGACCTTCACGAGGCGCGCGAGTCGCTCGTCTTCGGTCGCCTGGAAAAGGGCCAGACGATAGGCGACGTTGTCGGCCAGGGGACCCTTCGGCTCGGCGTCGCGGGCCTGCGCCAGGGCCGTCGGGTAGCGGTTCGTGCCTTCCAGGGCCAGGGCGCGGAAGTATCGGGCCAGGGCCCGGCCGTTCCGTTCCGTGTCGGTCCGGTTCTCGGCCAGAAGCGCCGCCCGCAGCATCGCCTTGTGCCGCACCTCCAGGAGCCGAAGCGCCGCCTCCTTCACGCGCAGATCGCGTCCGACGCGGAAGAGGTTGCCGAGGAGGGTGAAATCGGCCAGGGGGTCGGTCTCGGGCACGTCGACGCCGCCCGTCCGTTCGAGGACGTCGGCGTAGGCGCGGGCGGCGTCGTCGAGGAGTCCCTCGGCGGCGTCGAGGTGCGCCAGGTGTAGCCGCGCCACCACAGCCCACGGGCTCTCCGGGTGGGCCTCGACGACGTCGGTCCAGACGCGGCGGGGCGGGGGCGTCTCCTCGGGCAGCGGCTCGCCGCGGGCCCGGGCCTCCTCCAGCGCCAGGCCCAACTCGGCCCGGACGCGGGCGGCGGCATCGCTCGCCGGATGGCGGCGAAGGAACGCGACGCGGGCGGCGATCCGCTCGGCCAGGAGCGCCTCGCCCTCCTCCGGCAGCATGGCGTAGCGGACCTCGCTCGCCCCGACGAAGGCCAGGAGCGCCAGAGGCGGGCCCATCACCAGGGCCGACGCCACGGCTCCCGGCCACCGCACGTGCCACCGGTCCGCCGCCCCCACCGCCACGACCACCGCCACCATCCCCGCCGCGCACACCGTCGCCACCGGCGGCGCCACCCACCGCATCGAGGAGAGCGTCTGCGAGAGGGCGGGCACCTCCGAAAGGGTCGTCGCCACGTGCCAGTACAGGACCGACGGCACGAGCCCCAGCATGCCGCTCGCGAGCTTCGATGCGAGCCGCAGCGTGTGCCCGCCGCCCACCCAGACGCCCACCGCCGCCACCAACGCCAGCACCACACTCGGCCCAAGCACCGCCTCCGCCAGGCACAGCAGCCATCCGCCGCGCTTCCCGTACATCATCGCCGCCAGCACCGGCGCCGCCGCCAACACGGCCAGCCACCCGCCGATGACGAATCCGTAGGCCGGGTGGTCGCGCACCGAAACCGGCCACGTGGCCCAGGCCCCGAGGTCGAGCGTCGGCCGCACGAAGGGGTCGACGTCGCCCGTCAGGAGATGGCGCAGCGTCCACGCGGCCCCGCCCGTGACCAGGAGGAGGAGACCGAGGTAGACATTGGCCTCCGGCATGAAAGCCCGCCCGCAACGGTTGCAGATTTCGTCGCCGACGTCGCCTTCCCAGAAGAAACACTTGGCGCAATGCATGGTTTGGCCTCAGGTGAGGCGCCCGAGGCGACAGGCCGGTCGGGCATGACCGCGAACTCCCGTTCGCGGCTCATTTCGGTGCGTGTCCTATGTAAAGTGCCGCGATGCCGCCCGGCAGCGGTTTGATCGTGACACCCTCCAGGCCCGCCTCCCGCATCCGGGCCGCCGTCTCCTCGGGCGGGCCGAAGGCCCGGATCGAGTCGACCAGGTGCCGGTACGCGCGGCGGTCGGAGAGCCGTCCCCCTAGCGTAGGCAGGACGCGGCGAAAGTAAAGCCCAAAGGCCCGCGCCAGGGGCCCGCGGCCCGCCGGGCGGTGGAACTCGAGGGCCACCACCCGCCCCCCCGGCCGCACCGTCCGGGCCGCCTCCGCCAGGCCGGCCACGGGGTCCGCGAGGTTCCGCAGCCCGAAGCCGCACACGGCGGCGTCCATCGTCCCGTCCGCCAGGGGCAACGCGAGAGCGTCGGCCTCCACCAGCGCCACCCGATGCCCCTGGCGCGCCCGCGCGAGCTTCCCGCGTGCCCCCTCCAGCATCGCCCGCGCGAAGTCGCACGCCACCACCCGCGCCTCCGGCCCGAGCCGCTTCCGCAGCGCCGCCGCCAGGTCCCCCGTCCCCGCGCAGACGTCCAGCACCGTCCTGGCCCCGCGCGGCACGGCCGCCGCGGCCTGGGCCCGCCATCGGTGGTCGAGCCCCGCCGACAGCAGGTGGTTCAGGAGGTCATACCGCGGCGCCGCCCGCCGGAACATCGCGCGGATCACAGCGGGGTCGGGGGGGCCGGGTGAAAGGCGGCGGTTCTGGCGGCTGGCGCTCACGGGGTCCGCGTCCGGCATCGGCGGGAGGCGGCCCAGACCGGGACGTCGAGGCCTGGCCAGTCGAGTGCGGCACGTGGCGGAGGGACTCGGCGTCGCCAGGCCGATGGGCCGCCCCCGGCTTCCGCACAGGCCCGCGCGAAGTCCACCCCATCGCGCGCACGGGCGTGGCGACGGCCGAGAAGAACGTAGCGCCGCTTCCGGACGAAGCCGCCATCCAGGAGGATCGCCACCTTCTTGCTCACCGCGGCCCCCATGGAAAGGGCCCTGCTCTGCGTCGGATGGACCGTGCCGAGCAGGGCTCGGATGACCGATGCCGCCCGGGCGGCGTTCGGATCACGTTTCGGTCGGCAAGTCCAGCTCCACCGTGCGCGAAGTCAAGCGCTTTGGGGGCCATGCGTACCTCCCTATCGGCCGCCACCGGCCCGGCGGCCACGGATTCCAGCGGACCCGACCTCGCGAAAGCAACGTCTCTTGGGCCCTCACCCGAATCCATACTCCCCCCACCGGCGGGTGACGCGGGCAGCGGTGGCGGGGTCGGGGGCAAGGGGCTCCGGCCACGGGCGGCCTCCCGCCTCCTCGGGGAGCTTGCGCGTCGCGTCGATGCCGAGCTTGCCGGGGGCGGCGCCCGTGCCTTCGGGGGCGGCGTGGTCGAGGACGTCGGCGGGACCGGTCGTCAGGATCGTGTCGCGCTTCGGGTCCGCCTCCGCCCCCACGCGCCAGAGCACCTCCTCGGCGTCCTGCACGTTCACGTCCGCGTCCACGACGACCAGGAACTTCGTGTACATCATCTGCCCCAGGCCCCACAGGGCGTGCATCACCTTCCGGGCCTGGTGCGGGTGGGTCTTTCGGATCGAGACGAAGGCCCAGTTGTGGAACGTCCCGAAGACCGGCAGAGCCAGGTCCACGACCTCCGGCACGAACGTCCGGATCACCGGCAGGAACAGCCGCTCGGTCGCCTTCGCGAGGTACTGGTCCTCCTTCGGGAACCGTCCCACGACCGTCGTCGGATAGATCGCGTCGGCGCGGTGCGTGATCGCCGTGACGCGGAGCACGGGGTAGGAGTCGGGAGGCGTATAGTAGCCCGTGTGGTCGCCGAAGGGGCCCTCCAGGGCCCGCTCCTCGGGGTCCACGGTCCCCTCGATGACGATCTCCGAATCGGCCGGGACCTCGAGCGGCACGGTCCGACACGGGACCATCTCGACGGGCCGCTCCCTCAGGAACCCCGCGAACACCAGCTCGCTCATCCCGTATGGAAGCGGCGCCGTCGCCGCATACGTCAGGGCCGGATCGCCGCCCAGGGTCACGGCGACGGGCATGTCCTTGCCCGCCTCGGCCCAGGCCCGATAGTTGCGGGCCCCGTCGTGGTCGCGGTGCCAGTGCAAGCCGAGGGTCCGCGGGCCGAACTGCTGGAGCCGGTACATGCCCACGTTCACGGCCTCGCCCGCCGGGTCGGTCGTGAAGACCTGGGGGAGCGTCACGTAGGGCCCGCCGTCGCCGGGCCAGCAGGTGAGGATGGGCAAACGGCCGAGGTCGGCGTCCTCGGTGCGGACGACCTCCTGGCACGGGCCGCGCCGGACGCGCCCGGGCCCGAGGCTCGCCAGGCGCAGCAACCGCGGCGCGGCCTTGAGCTTCGCCACGAGGCCCTTCGCCATCGGGGGGCGCACCAGGGCTTCGATCCGCTCGGCCACGTCCTCCAGGTGCTCGGCCCCCAGGGCCCAGGCCATCCGCTCCATCGACGCGAAGGCTCCCACCAGCACCGGCATCGCGTGGCCCGCCACGTTCTCAAAGAGGGCCGCCGGCCCGTCCTCGGCCACGAGGCGGCCGGCGATCTCGGAGATCTCGAGCTCGGCCGACACCTCGGCCCGGACGCGCACCAGTTGCCCCTTCGCCTCCAGCCGTGCGAGATGGTCCCTCAGGCCCGCGGTCATGGCTCCGGGTCCTCCGGGGGCCGGGGCAGCTTCGTGAAGTCGGGCGGCTCGCGGCCCAGGCTCTGGATGAGCTGGACGAGCAGGTTGCGCTTGACGAACACGTCGAACGCCAGCTCGTGAGGCAGGACGTAGCGGATGTGCCGCTCGGCATACTCCGTGCCGACGATGCGGCCGGTGTAGTGCATCAGGGGGATCTTGCCCTGGTCGAGGGTACGGCTCCAGACGGTCGAGCCGAGGCTCACCGAAAGGTCGACGCCGAGGGTGTAGTGGAACCGGCCGTCGGCGCGGGTGTGGCCGAACAGGTAGATGTCGTAGGCGGTCCCGTCGAAGATCATCCGGTTCTGGACGGTCCCGTCGGCCTCGAGCTCGAAGACGTTGCTCATCGTTTTGAAGCGATAGGTGGTGAGCTTGAGGCCGGGGAAGAGGCCGGCGATGTAGTCCGGGGCGCCGGGGCCCTGGAGGACGCCGTCCGTCAGGACCGTTTCCCCGCGGCCCACCGCATGGGACCCGGCCGCCAGCGCCTGTCGCTTCGTCTCCCGCTGCGAGAGCGTCCCGTCGACGTGCATGTCCGGGAAGGTCTGCTCGATGAAGGGTTTCATGTTCTCGCGGGCCTTGAGGTCGCGGGCGTAGTACGCCACCGTCAACACCGGCGGCGAGACCGCGAAGTCGATGTCCAGCTCCCCCGTGACCGTGCCGTGGTTGACCGCACACGCCAGCTTCGGGACGGCGAGCCGCTTCTCGACGAGCCGCACATCGGCCGTGAAGTCCGAGAGGTCGTAGGTGGCCTCGAGTGGGGCCACGTGCAGCTCGACCTCCTCGAAGGCCACGTCGCCGCGCACCTCCGCCCGGGCCAGGGCCCGCCGGAGCCGCCGGGCCATGCCCTCGGCCACCTTGCGGGCGGCGGGGTCGGGCTCGGGGGCCTCGCGAGCCAGGTGCGCCGCCGCCTCCGTGAGGGTCGCCCGAACCTCCTCGACGACCATCCGCTCGCCCCGAAGGAACACCGTGCCCACGGGCGCGTCCGCCGGGTCGGTCACGTAGCCGACGAACCGGACGTCCGACCCGCCGACCCGGACGTCGAGCCCCTCGGTGGCGAGGCGGCGCCCGTCGTAATCCAAAGGCCCGGAGACGTGGACCGTCCGGCCGAGCCACTCGACGGCCACGTCCTCGAGCGTCAGGTTGCAGCTCCGCACGCCCACGCCGAAGGGGTCCCCCGCCGCCTCGATCTCCAGCCTCGCCCCGCCGCGCGGACGCAGGCTCTCCAGCGACGCCGGCAGGGCCGCGAAGAGGGCGTCCAGCTTGGGGGCGCGGCCCTTGGCGCGAACCATCCAGGCGGTCGGCGGCGCCAGCAACGTCAGGCGCGGATCGTCGAAGAAGAACCGCCCCGCCGCCGCCGCCTCCGCTTCCCCCAGCTCCACGCGCACCGTGTCGACGACCAGCTCGCCCGGCACCTGCCCGAACCGGGCCTCCAGATGCAGGCCGAGCGGCGTGCCCGCCTCCTTCAGCGGACCCAGGCAGAAGTCGCCCGTCTCGGCAGCGCGCTCGCGATGGGCGATGCGGCAGTCGTCGGCCGCCAGGTCCACCTCCAGGCGGCCCGCGTACGGCGTTCCCTCGAACGTGGCCCGAAGCGACGTCGGCCCCTCGAGGGGGCACCGGGCATACAGCGGCGCGAGCCACGGCACCGCCCGCGCGAGGACCGGCCCGTGATGCCAGTCGGCCTGGACCTTCAGAAGCGACTCCCGCACCAGGGCCCCCAGGTCCTTCGGCGACAGCACGACCGCCCCGGCCGGCGGGGCCACCCTCAGCGTCCCCGTGACACTCGTCGTCGAGCGTCCAAGCCGCGCCGAGGCGGCAGCCTCGCAGGCCAGGAGTCGACCCTCGGCCCCGAGGGCGGGGCGGGCGTCGGCCGAGACGCTGACCTCGAGCGGCGTCCCGGCCTCCTTGACCAGCAGCCGCCCCAGGTCCAGGTCGGCCCCCGCCAGGTCGACCTCCGCCGAGACGCGGAGCTGGTTCGGGATGGTGAAGACGTCGGCGACGACCCGGGCCGCCCCCCGCGCCCGGCCGTCCAGTCGTTCCCGAACGGCCGGCGCCAGCGCCATGGCCGCCTCCAGGTCCGAGACCTCCGCGTCGACCTTGACACGGGTGACCGCCCCGGAGCGGGCCGTGAAGGTTGACCCGCCGGAGGCCTCGTCCGCGCGGTCGGCGGCGGACACCTCGAACTGGGAGTGGCTCGACGCCGTGACAACGGCCCCGGGGGCCCGGACCGTCGCCTCCAGGTCCAGAAAGTACGGGGCCTCCAGGAGCCACGCGACGTCGAGCGAGGCCGCGAGCTCCCGGCCGGCGGGCTTGACGAGGTAGGGCGGGGCCTCGACGGTCACCTCCGTCAGGACCAGCCCCAGCGAGGCCGTGAGCTTCGCCTCCGCGATGCCGCCCTTGAGCGTGGCCGCGAGGTCGCCGGCGACGGGCGCGTCGCGCCCGAGGCCCCCGAGCAGGGCATCGACCTTCGCCAGGTGCAGCGTCCCCTCGAACGCCGCCCTCGGCGCCGCCCCGGACGAGAACGACGCCGCGCCCGACCAGCGGACCTCTCCGCCGCCAAGGGCCAGAACGGCCTCGCGGCACTCGAGGGACCGGCCGTTGGCGGCGAGCAGGCCGGTGGCGGCGAGGCGGGCCTCGACCCCGGCCTCCTTCGTTGGCGAGAGGGCACGGACGGCGCCCACGGATTCCCCTTCGTTCCCGGCCTCCTCGCCGCTCGCCGGCGGCGCCAGGCCGAGACGCGCCCCCGTCAGGTCCGCCTCCAGGTCGATCCGCCACGCCTCCTCGGGCCCGTCGACCGGCCGGGCCTCCAGCGTCGCCCGCACGGCCCCCTCGGCGGCCGCGCGCCCCAGCGGACCGGCCAGGCACGGGGCCAGGTCCAGGAGCCGCTCCACGTGCCCCAGGTCCGCCCGGACCCGGACCGACGCCCCGGCCGGTTCGATCGTCCCGTCGCCGGCGCGCGGCAGACGGGCCGTGGCGGCGAAGCGGCCGGCGGCGGTGGCCACGTCCAGTCGCTCGAGCTCGACCGGACCGGCGCCGCGCGGCACGAGCGCCGTGAAGTCGATCCGCAGCGGCTGCCCCGGCTCCTTGCAGAGGACCCTCCGGAGGGCGGCCTCCGTGGCCGTCAGGTCCACCGTCCCGCGCGCCCGGTGGGCCCCTTCGCCGGCGGGGACAACCTCGAGCTCCAGCTGCGCCTCGCCGCCCAGGCGGTCGAGCCCCTCGGCCGCCCGCGCCAACGGCCCGAAGCTCTGCCCGAGCTGATCCCAGGCGATCGTCCCGTCACCCCGAACGTCGACCTCGGGGCCGGCCCCCTCGCGGGGCCGGATTTCCCCGGAGACCCGCACATTCAGGCCCGGGACGCTCAGGCTGACAAGGGCGAGACGGTAGGGCGACGCCTCGCCCGCCCCACGCGAGACCTGGAACCCCACGACCGCATGATCGAGGGTGGCGGCGTGGGGCAGCGGGGCGTCCGGGGCCAGGCGGTACGCCTCGACGGCCCCCTCGGCCGACCATGCCCCGTGATCGAAGGTGGCGGCCACGCGGCCGGAGGTGCCCTCGGCAACGTGCGCGACGGCCCGGCCCGCCACCACCCCCGCCCATGCCTCCGGCGACGCCACGTCTTCCCACTCGACCTTCACGCTTCCGGCCGCCGTCTCCGGCGGGGCCGTCAGCGACGCGAGACTCGCCGTCACGGCGACGCGGCCGGAGGCTTCGCCGGGGCCGGACACCTCGGCCGAGAACGTCACGTAGCCCTGGCCGGTGGTGGCGAGGCTCCCGACGGAGGCGGCGACGGAGGTGAGCGTCAAGGTGCGGCCGCGGGCGGGGGTCTCCACGGTGACGCGGCCGTCGACCACCTGGACGGCCCGCAGGTTCGGGTCCCATTCCTCCGTGAGGGGTCCCGGCACGTTCCACCGCCCGTCGGGCCCGCGCGCCAGGCGGACCTCCAGTCCCTCGATCCGGGCGAGGCGGACGGGGACGTCGCGCCCCCAGAGGGCGGCGACGGCATCGGTGGCGGCGAAGCGGACCTGGAGGCGGCGGACCCGCGCGAAGGGCTCCGTCTCGCCCTCGGCCCCCGCGACGACGAGGCCGCGGCACGCGAGCCCGTCGTCCCACCCGAGCGACGCCGATTCGAGGGTGACCGCGCGGCCGAGACGTGCCGCCAGCGCCGCCTCGACCTCCGCCCGGAGGGCCTCGTCCGGCAGAAGCCCGGGCAGGAGCGTGACGGCGAACGCCGCGGCGGCCACGAGGACGGCCGCCACCGCCGCCCATCGCCACCGCCGCCGTCTCTTGCTTGTCGGCAAGCCCTTCGCCATAGCGGTTTTATGATACCGCCGGGGGCCGGGGATTGCCATGCCGCAGGGGGCCGGCGCGCCCCGGCAGGGTGCCACGGGCCGCGGGGCTGGCCACGCGGGTTGCGCTGAAAGCGCCGCGCAAGCGAGGCGGCGAAACGGGTCCGGGGGCGCATGACCTCACGCCAGCATCCGATGCGCCACCTCGATCGCGCCAACGGCCCGGCGGCCGGCCAGGGACCTCGGCGGGGCGGTGTCGACGTAGACGCCTTGGCCCGTGTCCGTGCGGCCGTGCGAGCCGCGGACCGCCTCGGCCGAGAGGGGGACCGCCTTCGTGGCGGGGTCGAGGAAGAGCTCGGCCGCGTCGAAGCCCGGCTTGGCGTGGATGTCGACGGTCGGGGCGAACGCGGGGGCCCGCTCCTCGTCCGTCCACCAGTAGTACGTGAAATGGGCGTCCGGCTCGGCCACGAGGACCAACTCGCCGCTTCGGACGTGATCGATCCCCGCCTCGGCCTGCGCCGCCCGGTCGAGGACCCGCTCGACGCCTTCGGCCGCCGCGAGGACGCGCTTTGCGCGGCGAAGGTCGGAGGGGAGGTCGGGCGTGGCGGGGAAATGGATGTGGGCGACTTGGTTATCGACCAGGGCGAAGGCCCGGACGTCGCCGGGGTAGAGGTACTCGCCGCCCTCGACCTCGCGAGGCTCCAGAAGCCCCGCCTCCCGGAGCAGCCGGTTCGGCGCGACCGGCCGCGTCACGTTCACGAAGGCGTACTCGCTGAGGACGAGGACCCGGTCGCCGCCGGCGCGGGCGATCTCAAGGAGCGGCGCGAGCAGACCATCGAGTTCCCGGGCCGCGTCCCGATGGGCCGCCGAATCCGGCCCGGCCCGGTGACCGCTGTAGTCGAGGTGCGGCAGGTACGCGAGGAGGAGGTCCGGGGCCTCGTTTTTCCAGACGCGGCAAGTGGCCTCGGCGATCCAGCGGCTCGAGTCGAGCCCGGCCGCCGGGCCCCAGTACGAGCGGAGGTCGAAGGGCCCCATCGTCTCGGCGAGTCGGGCGTAGAGGCCCGCGGGCTTCGAGTAGACGTCCGCGAGGAGCCGGTCGCCGGGGGCGTGGATCGGCTTGGGCGTGAGCAGGATATCGATCGACGGGTCGTACATCGCAAGCTGCCAGAAGAGACTCGCGACGCGCAAGGGGCGGCGTCCCTCGACGGTCCAGGCGCGCGGCGCGCCCGCCAGTCGCCACGACTGCTCCCAGAACCGGACCTCGGCCGTGTCGTGGAAGAAGAGGCCGTTGGCGACGATCCCGTGCCGCGCGGGTGGCTCGCCCGTCGTCAGCGTCGCCTGCACGGGGAGAGTCGTGGCGGGGAGGACGGGCTCGAGCGGCACCCCCAGTCCTCGCCCCGCCGCCTCCGCCAGCGCGGGCATCGCCTCCACGAGATCGAGTCCAAGTCCGGCGCAATTGAGGACGAGGGTGCGGGGCATGGACCCATCTTACCCGTGCCGCCCGCCCATGCCAAGAGGGGCCCGAGGCCCGACGGTCCGACGTCGCGCCCGGCTTGACGGGCTCTTCCAACGCGGGGTACGATGAGGCCCTGCGAACCGCCGCCGCGTGCGAGGCCGTTCGCCGTGAACTCGCAAATCGACCCTCGAAAACGTGAGTGCCGCCATGCCCTTCGACCCCTATTCCGTGATCCCCCAACCCTCCCTCGGCGTCCTCTACGAGCCGGCCGCCCGTCACGAGGCGAATCTCGCGGGCACGACCGCCGTCGTCATCGACGCCATCCGGGCGACGACAACCGTGACGCTGGCCCTGGCCGCGGGCGCGACCGAGGTGCGGCCCTTTCGGACGAAGGACCAGGTACAGGCGGAGAAGGAACGCCGCGCGGCCGGGACGGTCGTGACGGCGGGCGAGCGGAAGGGCATCCGTATCGAGGGCCTCGACCTCAACAACAGCCCCTCGGCCATGACCTCCGACATGGTGGGCGGCCGGGCGCTGCTCCTGACGACCACGAACGGAACCGGGGCCGTCCACGACGCCATGCGGGCCGCGGAGGTGCTCGTCGCGTGCTTCCCGAACCGGGCGGCGGTGGCCCGGGCGTGCGTCGCGCGGGGACGGCGGGTCGCGTTCGTCTTGGCCGGGACCGTCGGCACGGTCAGCTTCGAGGACGCCCTCGTTTCCGGCGCCGTCATCGAGTCGATCGCCGAGACCGCCGGCGGCGAGGCGTTCACGCTCGAGGACTCGGCCCGGCTGGCCCTTGCGGCCTGGCGCGGGGTCCGGGACCGCCTCGCCGACCACCTTGCCCGCACGTGGGGCGGCCGCTTCGTCGTCTCGCTGGGCTTTCGGGACGACCTGGCCCTGTGCGGCCGGGTGGATACCACCGACGTCGTGCCGGTGGTGCGCGGGGACCCGCCGGTGATGACGGCCGGGGCAGAAGCGCCATGACGCGAAGGCGCGCCACGCGGGTCAAGGAAGGCGACTGCATTGCCGAGGTCGAGGTGGAGCGGATCGAGGCGGACGAGGGATGGGCGCCGCACGGGTCCCCGGCCGAAGTCCAGCCCCTTCGGATTTGCCTTGGCACGCCGCGCGGACCGGCTTACCATCGCCGCATGGGATCAATCCGCGAGGCCGCGCCCGTCAAGCTGATCGTCGGCATGCTGTCGGCGTATCCGGGGGCGATGGCGGAGGCGGAGTCGCGGCTCGTGTCCGACCTCGGGCCGGTCGAGGCGCGGAGTGACCTGTTCGCCCACGCCTTCACCGAGTATTACCGCGACGAGATGGGTCAGCCGCTCCTTCGGTACTTCGTCAGCTTCGAGCGGCTCATCGAGCCGGCGCGCCTGGCGGACGCCAAGCACCTCTCGAACCAGGTCGAGACGGACGTGGCGGCCCGGGACGAGTGGCCCGTGGTGCGGCCGGTGAACCTGGATCCGGGCTACGTCGACACCTCGAAGCTGGTCCTGGCGAGCACGAAGGACTTCGCCCATCGCGTGTACCTCGGGCGGGGCATCTGGGCCGAGGTGACGCTCCGCTTCAAGGACGGGGCGTGGGTCGACCACGAGTGGACGTATCCCGATTATCGCACCAGGGAGTACCACGACTTCTTCACGCGGGTCCGCGACCGGCTCCGGGAGCAGCGGAAGACGGGCCCATGACGGGTGGCATGGCCATGCCCCTGCGCGTGGCCATGCGCGAGCGGGCGTGCGTGGCGGTGTGCATGCCCACGAAGGCGAAAAGGGGATCGACGTGCTCTGGTTCGCGGCCGCGGCCTTCGTGCCGGCCTTCGTGCTGGCGGCGGTGTTGACGCCGCCGGCGCGCCGGCTCGCACAAACGGCGGAGTTGGTGGCCCCGGTGCGGCCGGACCGGGCGGCCGAGCGGCCAACGCCGTACGGCGGGGGCATGGCCCTGGCGGCGACGTTGGCGCTAGTCCTCGGCGGGGCGTGGGTCGGCGGGCTCCATCTCCGGGGCGACGTGCTGGCCGGCTGGCTTCCCCCGCACGTCCAGGATCACCTGGCCGCCCGGACGCCGTCGCTGCTTCGGCTCGCCCTCGGGGCGCTGCTGTTTTTCATGATCGGCATGCTCGACGACCGCTATGACATGCCCGCCGTTGCGAAGCTCCTCCTCCAGTTTCTGGCGGCGGGGGTGGTGGTGACGGGGTTCGGCATCCGGGCGACGGCCTGGATCGGTTCGGCGTGGGCGGCGGAGGTGCTCAGCATCCTCTGGATCGTCGCGGTCGTCAACGCCGTCAACCTGTTCGATCACGCCGACGGTCTGGCGGCGACGGCGAGCGGGGTGGCCCTGGTGTTCCTGGCCGTCGGGCAGATGACGATGGGCGAGTGGTTCGTGCCGGGCGTCGCGCTGGTGGCGGCCGGGGCGCTGGCGGGGTTCCTGCTCCATAACCTGCCCCCCGCGAAGCTCTTCCTGGGGGACGCGGGGAGCCTGCTCGTCGGGTACCTGCTGGCGGCCTTGGCGATGGAGGCCCGATACGAGTTCCCCGGGGAGACGCCCACGCGGCTCGTGGTCTTTGTGCCGCTCGCCTTGCTGGCCGTGCCGCTGTTGGACGCGGTGGTGGTGGTGACGGTGCGGGCGGCCCATCGGGTGAACCCGATGCGGGGCGACGCGACCCGCCACCTGGGCCACCGGATGGCCGTCGCCGGCTATCGGCCGCGCTCGCGCGTGGCGGTGGTGGCCCTGTTCGGGGGCCTGACGGGGATGGTGTCGGTGTTGCTCTATCGTGCGACGCCGGGGCTGGGGGCGGCGTGGCTGGCGGGGGCGGTGTGGGCGGCGGCGCTTCTGGAGATGGCGGTGCGGACGGCGGCCCGGCGGCGGGAGGTCCGCGCATGACCGCGCCTGCCGACCCGGCCTCCCCGCCCTTCGCCGACGTCCTTCGCCGCGCCGTCGTCGTCCTTTCCGCCGCCGCCCTCCTCGCCCTGCCGCGCTTCACCACCGAGGCCCACTTCGACGGCAACCCCGACGTGCCGGGACCCGTGACGGCCATGCTCGTCGGGTTCGGCCTCTGGCTGGCGCCGATGCTACTGGCGGCGTCGTGGGCGGCGGGTCGGCGGGTCACGATGCCCCACCCCTGGCTGGCCGTGCCGGCGCTGCTCGTCCTTGTCGGCGGGATCGGCTCGACGTGGGCGGCGGCGGACAAGGCCTCGGCCATGGTCCGGGCGGCAGAGATGACGGGGGTGTGGGCGGCGGTGTGGGCCCTGGGCCAGGCCCTCCGCACCGACGGCGAGCGGCGGGTCCTCCTCGCGACCCTCGTCGTCTCCGGGCTCGTGGCCGCAGGGGTCGCCCTGTACCAGGGGTATTACGGTCTGGAGCAGGCCTGGGAGTTCTACCGGGCACACCGGGTGGAAGTCCTCGCCCGCTACGGCATCGAGCCGGGCACCTGGGAGCAGGCCTGGTTCGAGGATCGGTTTCGCGGCGGGGTGACGGCGGCGCTTGGGCACCCCAACGTGCTGGCGGCCCTGCTGGTGCCCGCGATGCTCGTGGCCCTGGGGTTCGCGAGGGAGAAGTGGACCGAGGCGCCCGGGCGGCGGGCCCGGGCCTTTGCGGCGGGGTCGGCGGCGGCGGCCGTCGTCCTGGCGTGGGCCCTCGTCCTGACGCAGAGCCGGGCGGGGCTGGCGGCGGCGGGGCTGGGCGTCTGGTGGCTCGCCGCCGCGTGGTGGGTCAAGGCGCGCCGCCGGCGGTGGGCGCTGTACCTGGCGCCGCTCGTCGTCGGGGCCGTGGCGGCGGCGGCGGGGGGGGCCCTCGAGGTCGACGCCCTCGAAGCGCCCATCCGGACGCTGGCCTATCGGATCGATTACTGGCGGGCGACGGCGGCGATCCTGGCCGAGCGAGGCCTGGCGGGGGTGGGCCTGGAGAACTTCCGCCACCATTACGTCGAGCACAAGCTCGCGACCGCGCCGGAGGAGGTGACCGACCCGCACAACCTGTGGCTGGCCGCGTGGGCGACGATGGGGGCTGCGGGCATCGCGGGGGCCGTGGCGCTCGTGATCGGGGCCGTGCGCGACTGGCGACGCGGGCGGTCGAAGGAAGAGGAGCTGCGGCTCCATATGGCCGCGGGCGGATCGCGGAGGAAGCTCCTCGGGTGGGTCCTGGCCCCGACGATCGTCGCCGCCCCGGCGGTGCTCCGCTTCTTCCAGATCGGCGACCCCTCGGCCCCCATCCAGCCCGCGGGGGCCCTCGTGCTCGGCGGGGCGGCCGTGGCCCTGGGCGTCGTCCTGGGCGAAGACCCCCGTCGGCTGGAGGTCGCCGACCGGCCGATGCGAGCCCTGCGGGGCGCGGCGATCGCGGCGGTGGTCGCCTTCCTCGTCATGGAGCAGATCGGGACGGCCTTCCTGGTGTCCGCGACGGCCTGGGTCCTGGGGGCAACGCTGGTGGCGTCGCTGAAGACCCCGCCCGAACCGCGCGCGCGCCCGTTGCCGGCGGCGGGGGCGTTTCCGATGACGGTGGCCGTGATGGCGGCGGCGCTGGTGTATCTGCATTTCCTGATGACGCCCGTCGGGCGGGAGCGGACCCTCCTGCGGGTCGCCGCCACCGCCGGGCCCGTCGAGGCGGACCTGGCGCTACGGGCCGCGGCCAAGACGCGCCCCACCTCGTGGGAACCGGAGTGGATGCGCGGACGCGTGTGGCACAGGGAGGCCCGGGGACTCGGCGGCGCTCAGGCCGGGCTCGCCTACGAACGGGCGGCCGCGGCGTACCGGTCGGCGCTGGCGCGGCACCCGCGGCTGCGGAAGGCCCACTTGGCCCTCGTCCGCTGCGCGCTCGGCCCGGAGGGGGCCCTCGCCAACCCCCGGGCCCTCGAAACCGCCCGTGCGCACCTCGAAGCCGCCGCCCGGCTCTATCCGACCCACGTCGAGACGCACCTGATGCTGGGCGACGTCCTCGACCGCCTCGGCCGCCCCGGCGAGGCCCTGGCCGAGTACGAGCGTGTCCTCGCTCTCGACGCCCTCATGGCCGACGAGCGCCGCCGCCTCCCCCTCTCCCGCCGCCGAACCGTCGAGCAACGGCTGTTTCAGTTGCGCCAGGCGCCGGGGGCCGAATGATCGACCTTCCCCCTCCCGCCTTGCACCCCGCCCCCGCGGGCCCTATGATAACGGCCGATTCGAATCGGGAGGAGACGCGCGATGCCCCAACGAACCCAGGTGACCATCGCCATGCGAAACGAGGTCGGGGCCCTTTGCCGCCTGTGCGGCGTGCTGGCCCGGGCCGAGGTCAACATCATGGGCCTCGATATCGACGATTGTACGGACGAAGGCTACGTGCGGGTCATCGTCGACCGGCCCGCCCCCGCCCAGAAGACCCTCGACCAGGCCGGCTTCACGCACATGGAGCAGGAGGTCCTGATGCTGGACCTCGCGAACGAGCCGGGGACCCTCCAGAAGGTTTCGGCCGTGCTCGCCGGGGCGGGCGTCAACGTCCACTACGCCTACGGCACGGCCGACCTCCACGGGCGCGGCGGGGCCCTCGTGATGCGCGTCTCGGACCTGGAGAAGGCGATGCGGCTGCTTCGGGAGGCGGGGATCGAGCCCCCCGAGGACGCGAAAAAAAGTTGACACCCCCGGCCCCCCGGCTATCCTGAATCCGTCGCCGAGGGGAGCGTGGGGCGGCAAGGGAATCCACGTCGAACCCAAGAGGAGGGTGTTCCATGGGTGGATGGATTTACTACATCGGCATCCCGCTGCTCGTCATCCTGATCATCGTCTGGATCGTCATCCGCAAGAAGCAGGCCCGCTGACAACGCACCGGCCGACGCCGCCGGCGGCGGGGGGCGCACGTGTGCCCTGTGCGAGTACCCAAAGACTCATGTGCATGAGATAAGAATAAGCCCCGGGGCCCCCTTGGCCCGGGGCTTCGGAACGCTCCAGCCTGCCGCGCTCCGGCCGC
>CAYWVR010000027.1:1832-48554 GCA_964461715.1 uncultured Anaerolineales bacterium | reverse complement strand
GGCGGCGTACCGGGAGCGGGAGTTCGCCGTTCACCTACCGGAGAGAGATCGGGCGGGGGAGTGAGCCCCAGCCGCCGCCAATTTCGGATTGCTCCGCGGGGGGCGGCGCGCAGGCAATTTCGGGGACACTCTGGATTCCGTTGACCCAATACGGTTTTTGTCAGGTCCGTTTCCGTGGGCGGCCGGGACGGCCCCGACGCATCCGGCGCCCCACGATCCCCTCCGCCAGGGCCACTACCAGGGCCTTCTCGCTCCGCGGGTACCGCTCAAAGCGTGGTCCCCCCGCGGTCCTGAGACACCAACAGCTCCAGCCCCCCGACCCGCGTCTTCAGGGTCCGCGGCTTGGTGCCGCCCGCGGAGGCCCCGACGCGTGTCGGTCCGCTCGTACGGCCCGGCCCGTCGGTAGTCTGATCCTGGCGAGCCATCGAGCATCTCCCTTCGTTCACGCCAACTCCGCGGCCAGGGCGTCGGGGTCGCTCTTCAGAATCTCCTTGATGCGGATGCCGAGGCGGTCCTCGACGACCACCAGGTGCCCGGTCGCGAAGCGGATGCCGTTGAGGTAGAGGTCCACGGGGTCGCCGGCCGCGCGGTCGAGCTTGAGGACCGACCCGGGCCTGAGCTCCAGCAGCTCGCGCACCGCCAGATGCGTCTCGCCGAGGCGTGCGGCGATCTCGACCGAGGTGTCGAGGAGGATGTCGATCTGGCCGAGGCCGCTGGTGCCGCCCCGGTCATCGTCGGTCAGAGGGCCCGACTCGACGTCGGCCAGTTCCGCGTCCCGGACCTCCACGTCCTCTTCGGGCTCGGGGGCCTGTTCGGGGGCTTCCTCGGGGCCGTCCAGATCGGCGGTCGGTGCTTGCGTCATCGTGCGTCCTTTCCTTTCGATTCACTTGTTCATCGGCTTTTCTCGGCGCGGCCTGTGGCCCATGTTGTGCCTCTCCGGCCGCGGGAGAGGGGGGAACCGAGCCCTACACCCGCGCGCGCGGATGGCGGCGAAGGTCGGCCGCCTGAAAGGCGTACTGGCCCTCACAGGTCACGGGCCGCCCCCCGGCAACGACGCGCTCTCCGACGCGAAGCTGGACGGGGTCTTCGATTGCGGCGTTGAGCACGACCACGTCGCCCGGTTCCAGGGCCATGAGGTCGCGGACCAGGATCTCGGTTGTCCCCAGCTCCACGCGGGCTCGTACGGGGGCCTCGGCGAGATGGGCGGCCAACCGGCCCGGGACCTCTTCCGCCTTGGTGGCCGGCTCGGCGTCGCCGGAGCCGCGGGCGATCGGCTCGAGCGTCTCGCTTGCCAGCACGAAGACCACCTCGGCCCGCTCGCCGACTGCGAAGACGAGGTGGCAGAACTCGTCCTCGTCGCGCCCGGGCAGGGGCTCGTCGTCGTCGAGCATACGGTCTACGTGCTGGACCGACGGACCGCCCATCTCGGCGCTGACGGCCGCGAGCGACCGGACCACGGCGGCGACGAGGTCCACGAGAAGGGCGGCCTCCATGGAGGAGAGCTCGCGGGCCTCGGCGGCGCCGGTGCCTCCGAGGAGCCGCTCGACCCAGCCGACGGCCAGCGCCGCGGGCAGCCGCACCAGGCCGCACACCTCGCCGCCCGGCCCGGCCAGGGGGAAGCGGTACGTCCCCTCGACCGTCGCCCGGACCGTTGCCCCGTAGCGCTCGCCGGCCGGCCGCGCTTCGATGGCCACCTCCGTCCGCAGGAGGGCCCCGAGCTTCTCGGCCACCGCCCGGGCCACGGTGGCGGCGAACGCATCGAGGCGCGCGCGTCCGGCGGCGCCGAAGTGGTGCGGCACCTCCCAGTCGTAGTCGACGGCGGCGGGGGCCGAATCGCCCGGCTTGGCCTTAGCCCGCCGGCGGGCCGCCAGACGCAGCCGGTCGATGATAAGCAGGTCTTGGGCGCGGCGGGAGAGGGTCATGACACCGTGAATTTCTTGAAGAGGACCTTGTGGATGCGGCCTTTCTTGCCGGGCCAGAGCTGCTCGTTGAACGCGTCGAGGACCTCGCGCCGCAGGCGGTTCAGGTTCACCGCCCCGCGGACGTCGTCCAGCGTGCAACTGGCGAAGTAGACCGTGAGCCAATCCCGAAGGACCCGTTTCTTGGCCGTCAGCAGTTGCTCGGTGGGCGCGTCGTAGTCCGTGATCGGCACCGCCAGGGTCAGCTCGATGCAGATGTAGCGGGCGAGGCGCGGCTCGTCGAGGTTGACGGTGATGGGCTCGAAGTCCTCGTAGTGGTACTCGCGTCCCTCGGCGTCGACGACGCGGTTGACCCGGGGCTCGGTCCGGGCCTGGGCGGACTCGGGCTCGCCGCACCCGGTCAGCATGGCCGTGCCGTAGCCGGCGCCGGCGGCGATGGCCACGACCCCGGCCGCGAGGACCAGGAGCTGGCGGAACTTGCCGGGACCGCCGCCGGCGGCCTCGTCGTCGCCGTCCTCCCAGGGCGGCATGGTGGCGACGGGGGCCTGGTCGGCGGGGGTGTTCTTCTCCTCGGGTTCAGCCATGGCTCTACTCCTTTTCATCGGCGTCCATGACGGCCAGGACGATGAATCGTGTGGCCGGGCCGACGACCTCCGTCCGGCCGCACCAGGGCCCCCCGGGCCCCGCCCCCCAACTATCGACGGCGGCCTGCGTCGGCGCCGCTTCGAGGGCCTCGCGCATGAGCGCCTCGACCGCCCGGGCCCGGGCCACCGAGAGGAGCCACCGGGCCTCTTCCGTCTCGGTGTCCGGGGCCAGACCCACGACGTGCACGGCCGGGGCCGGACCGCCGTCCTGACCGAGCTGGAAAGCGAAGTCGCGGAGGAACGCGGCGGCCCCCTTGTCCGGCTCGGACTCGCCGGGAGCGAAAACGATGGGCGTCGAGATGAGCCGCGCGGGACGACCCTCGTAGTCCTGCGCCCGTGTGTTCATCAGGCGGCGAAGCTGGTCGAAGACCTGGCGGATGTTCTCGTCGGTCGGGTCGATGACCCGTCGCAGGTTCAGGTTGTCCTCGTCCTCCTCGATCGTGTGCTTCGGCTTCTGGTACCCGAGGTCGGGTTTCTCGGGTTTTCCGAGGAGCCAGTCGGGCACGCCGAGCCCCGCGACGGCCCTTCGGAAGCCGCCCTGGCCGGCGTAGAAGGCGGCGGTGTCCTTCTCCTTCGCCATCGCCTGGAGCATGATGAAGAACGAGAGGAGCAGCGTGATCATGTCCGTGAAGGACACGATCCACCCGGGCGTCTTGTTGCCGCCCTTGTCGCGCTTCTCCATGGCCAGGAGCTTCTTCACGGATAGATTCCCGGGTCGAGCATGGCGATGCGGACGACGGGCCCCTGAGGTCGGTCGCCGGGCGTCGCCGAGAGGCTGAAGCGATGGGCCTCCAGATTCTCGGCGTCCACCAGGTGCCGGAGGACCGCCAGGGCGCGGCGGGCGGCCCGCCCCTCGGCGGCCTCGGCCGTCGGGTCGGCGTCGGCGGCGCTGGTTTCGGTGATGACGATGCGGCAGGCGACGAGGCGCAGGTAGTTTGCCACCTGCCCCAGAAGCGGCTCGGCCTCCGGTCGAAGCTGGGCCCCGCGGCCCCAGAAGAGGAGATTCGAGGGGATGACGACCTCGCGACGGTCGCGGTAGGCGTCGGCGTCGAGGGCGTCAAGCGGCTCGCGCGGGCGCTGGATCGCCTCGAACGCGTCGGTCGGTTTCTCGGCCCCTTGCTCGGTCCAGTCGACGGGCGTGGCGACGGGCGGCACGGGGAGGTCGCGCGGGAGGTGGGGCGTGTCGTGGACGGCGGGGTTCGAGGGCTCGTCCAGGCGACCCGCGACGCTCCCGAGGATTCGCGGGTCGAACGAGCTGAACGCCAGGAGCATGACGAAGAACGTCAGCAGGAGGGTCATGCAGTCACTGAACGTGACCATCCATTCCTGGCTGGGGCCGTCGTCGCTTTCGCGTTTACGCAGGGGCATGGGTTACACGCTCGGTTTCATCTCTTCGCGCTGCTTGGCGCTGATGAAGGCCTGCATCCGCTCGCGGACGCTCGTCGGCCCTTCGCCGCGCACGATGGCCAGGATGCCCTCGACGAGCATCTCCTTCTGCATCGACTCCTTCTTGGAGCGGAGGGCCAGCTTGCCGGCCAGCGGCAGAAAGACGAGGTTGGCCATCAGCGCGCCGTAGAAGGTGGTGATGAGGGCGGTGGCCATGCCGATGCCGATGCCGGAGGGGTCCTGGAGGTTGCGGAGCATCTGGATGAGGCCGATGAGGGTGCCGATCATGCCGAAGGCCGGGGCGCTGGCGCCCATGAATTCGAGGACCTTCTTGCCGTCGTCGTGGCGCTGCTGGAGGTTCTGGACCTCGAGGCAGAGCTGCTGCTCGATGGCGTCCTCGGGCTGGCCGTCGATAAGCATCTGGACCCCTTTGAGGAGGAAGGGGTCCTTGACCTGCTGGAGCTGCTGTTCGAGGGCCAGGGCCCCGTCGCGGCGGTTGATGGCGGAGTAGTCGACCATCTTCTGGATCAGCTCCTGCTCGCCGGTCAGGCGGTTGAAGAGGGCCTTCTCGATGATCGAGAAGATTTTCAGCACCTGGCCCAGCGAGAAGTGGATCAGCGTGGCCGACACCATGCCGCCCACCGTGATCATGATCGACGGAATGTTGAAAAACATGCCGGCGCCGCCGCCCGAGACGATGGCGATGATAACGCAGGCGAAGCCGGCCACGAGTCCGAGAATCGTCGCGACGTCCACGGGTCATCCTTCCTCTTGAGTGTGCTTGAGAAGATTCGAGAGGCGTCCGGCGAGCGCCTTGTCGCGCATCTGGGCGAGCACCTTGGCCACGGCCCGCTCCTCCATGAAGCGGAAGATTTTGACGACGTCGGCGTTTTGGGCGTTCTGGCACATGGACTCGAAGATGGGAGCGGCGGCGTCGGCGGTCATCCGGTCGTAGATCGCCGCCGTCTTCTTGAGGTTCGCCTGCTCGTTCTGGCGGATCTGGACGCGGCTGGCCTCGAGCTGGGCCCGCACCTTCTTGAGGTCGGCGACCGTCGAGGCCACCTGGACGCGGAGCGTCTCGAGCGCTTCGGCCTCCTTCTGGAGATCGGCCTTGGCCAGGTTCAGGCGCGTCTCCTCCTGGACGAGCCGGGCCTGGCGCTTCTCGCAGTCGCGGAGCTTGGCGCGGACCTCGCGGATGAGGTCGTAGAGGTGCCGCTCCTGCAGCAGCGCCTCGCCTCCCTCGGCCTCCGCGACGGCCTCGACCTTCTTGCCGGTTCCTTCGTCGTCGGGGGGGGGCTTGGGCACGGTGAGCCACCGGCTCAGGCCGAACGACCCGCCGAACGCCGCGATGCCCAGGCCGATCAGCACCAGGATCGTCAGCTTCTTGCTCATGACCGTCTCCTCGTCTCTTCGAGTCCGTTCGCGGGCGCCGCGCCGCGGGCAAAGGCCAGGTGGGCCGTCTCATCAAAGCGGGTCTGCTCGCGTCGGGCGGCCTCGCGGGCATGGGCCTGGCGGGCCTCCTCGCGGAGCCGCTCGAGGGTGCGGCGGGTCGAGCGGGTCCGCAGAAACGCCGCCTGCTTCTCGTCGCGCTCGGCTTCGAGGGCGTCGATCCGGCCCCGCAATCGTGCAAGATGCCGCTCCTCGACGGCCGCCGCGTCCATCAGAATCCGCTGCTCGGCGAGCCGCGCCGCCAGGTCCCGCCTCCCCAGCTCCGCCAGGATCGTCCGCACGACCGCGTGCCGGGCGGCCAGCTCCTCCCGCACGCGCACGAGCGCCTGGGTCAGGGCGACCAGCTCGCCGCGCAGCACGTCCTCCCGCCGGGCGGTAATGTCCAGGACGCGCTGCAGTTTCCACGTGAAGCGTTTCATGCCTTGCGGTTCCCCGGGATGGCCGCCTCGTCGTCCTCCGAGGGCATCAGGAACTCCCAGCTCGCGGTGATCGCTTCCATCGCCCGCACCGTGTCCTCGAGCCGCGACGCCGTGCCGCGCGGCTGGACGAGGAAGTCGTTGACCCGCTCGATGAGGGAGACGGCGGTGTCGATGCGACGGTTGGCGCCGGGCTTGAACGCGCCGATGTTGATGAGGTCCTCGGCCCCCTGGTACGTCGCGTAGATGGCCCGGAGACGCCGCGCGGCCTGCTGGTGGGCAGGCGTGGTGACGGCGTCGGCGAGACGGCTCACGCTCTGGAGGATGTCCACGGCCGGATAATGCCCCAGCTCCGCCAGCTTCCGCGCCAGGACCACGTGGCCGTCCAGCAGCGACCGAATGCAGTCCGCCACCGGGTCGTTCATGTCGTCCCCCTCGACGAGCACCGTGATGATGCCCGTGATGGACCCCCGGGCCGCCGACCCGAGCCGCTCGGTGAGCTTGGGCAGGAGACTGAAGACGCTCGGGCAGTAGCCCTTCGTCGTGGGCGGCTCGCCGGCCGCGAGGCCGATTTCCCGCTGGGCCTGTGCCAGGCGCGTCACGGAGTCCATCATGAACAGGACGTCGCGGCCCATGTCGCGGAAGTACTCGGCCACGGTGATGGCCAGGGAGGCGGCCTTGACCCGCTGCACGGGCAGGGCGTCGCTGGTGGCAACGACGACGACGCTCCGCGCGAGGCCCTCCTCGCCCAGCGATTCGTCGAGGAACTGGCGCACCTCCCGGCCGCGCTCGCCCACCAGGGCCAGCACGTTGACGTGGGCGTCGGAGGTCCGGGCGATCTCGCCCAGCAGCGTGCTCTTGCCGACGCCGCTCCCCGCGAAGATGCCCACGCGCTGCCCCTTGCCACACGTCAGGAGCCCGTCGAAGACGCGGATGCCGAAGGCGAGCGGTTCGCGGATGGGCCGGCGCGCCAGGGGGGGCGGGCTGTCGGCGTCCAGCGGCCGCACGTCCGGCCCGCCCAGCGGCCCGCGCCCGTCCAGGGGGCGGCCGAGCCCGTCGATGACGCGGCCCAGGACGTCCGGCCCAAGGGCGATCGTCCGCGGACGATGCTGCGCGAGGACCGGGTCGCTCGGCGCGATGCCGTCGATGGTCTCGAGCGGCAGGAGCACGCGGTGCGCGTCGCGGAAGCCGACGACCTCGGCGAGGACGCGGCGGCCGTCCTTCAAGCGAACCTCGCACATCTCGCCGACGCCGATGGGCGGCCCTTCGGATTCGATCGTCAGGCCCGTCACGCGCACGACCCGTCCCCGGCAGGGCCGCAGGTCGTCCCCGTCGAGGCGGTCGTGCAGCTTGGACCAATCGATGACGGTCATGACGATTCCCTCTGCAACGCCTCGGCGGCGCGGTCGAGGCCGTCCTCGATGCGCGATTCGACGGTCCCCTCGGCCGTCCGGACGATGCATTCGCCGGGGCGGACGCCGGCGTCGGCGACGACCCGGAGGTTCGCACACGCGGGCCCCTCGCGGGAGGCGCTCTCGTAGCGCTCCAGGTCCGCGGGCGCGAGCTGCACGACGACCTCGCGCCCCGGCGGGGCCTTCGCGAGGGCCTCCCGCACGAGGGCGGCGGCGTCGTAGCGGCCCGCGTCGATCTCGGTCGCGAGGATTTTCCGGGCGATGGCGACGGCCAGGTCGACGACGTTCGCCTCGGCCTCGGCCCGGGCGGCGGTCTCGATCTCGCCCAGGGACCCCGCCGCCATTTCCAGGGCCGCGCGGGCCCGCGCCAGGGCCGCGCGCTCGCCCTCGAGGGCCTCCTGCATGCGCGCCAACGCGGCTCCCTCGCCGTCGTCGGCGGAGGGGAGCGCGCGGACGCTCGCAAGCGGCGCGGGCAGCGTGATGGCCAGGGGCTCGCCCATCGCGTCAGCTCTCCTCGAACCCGAGATCGCCCGAGGCGTTCAGTTGCCTCAGGTACCCGAGGATCCGCTCGCGGGCGGCCTCGATCTCGTCGGGCTTCGGCTTCTTCATCAGGGACCGTTCCTCGTCGATCATGGCGGCGGCCCGCTCGGAGATATTGTTGCGGATTCGCTCCTCGATCTCCTCGGGCGCGTCCACCAGCGACAGGGCCAGGAACTTCGCATCGACGTTCCGCAGGACTTCCTGGAGGTTCCGCTCCTCGATGATCGGCAGGTCCTCCCAGAGGACCATGAGGTCCTGGACCGTCGTAGCGATCTCCTGGTCGTGCTGGGCGATGGCGGAGACGAGGTTGTCGCGGAGTTCCGTCGCAAGGCCTCGCAGCAGCAGCGCGACCTTCCGCAGCCGCTCCTCCTGGGCCGGCGCGACGCCGGTGTCGCCCTCACGGCGGAACTGGTCGAGCCGGGCCCGCACGACCGAGGCGATCCGCTGCCGCGCTTCCGGCGACACGCCCTCGCCCGCGGTCATTCGTCGCACGGCCTCGCCCCGCGCCTTCTCCTCCAGGAGCGGCAGGACCCGGGCGCTCTTGTCCGGGTCCAGCTCCGCCAGCACGAGGGCGGCCACTTGGGGATGCTCGCCCGCCAGGGCCCGGCCCAGGCTCTCGACGTCGGCGGCCCGGATGGGGATGAACGGATCGCGCTGGTCGACGAGGCGGCGAACCTCGGTCAGGATGGTGCGCGACTGCTCGGCGCCGACGGCCCCTTCGAGCATCCGCCGGAGGCGGGCCTCGAGGTTCGCCTCTTTCCGGCGGCGCAGCAGGCCGAAGAACTCCTGCAGCGGCTGGCTCTCGTTGTCCTCGGCCTGGCCGGAAGCGTCGAGGTAGGCCAGTTCGGCGGCGATCCGGGTGACGGTGTCGGGGTGCGCGGCCTTGAGGAGCTCGGCGGCGCACTGCGGGTCGAGCCCGGCGAGGAGGAGGGCGGCTTTTCGGATGCCGGCGGGGGCCACCTATGCGTCTCCCTCGTCGCCTTCGACCCAGGCCTTGAAGAGCCGCTTGACCTCGTCGGGGTTGTCCTGGAGGGCGGCGGCGATGCGATGCTTGAGTTCCTCGGGATCGCCGAGGGCGGGGCCTCCTCCCGCGAGGAGGTTCATCTGCCCGCCCGCGACGGCGCCGGCGACGCCTTCGCCCGCGCCGACGGCCTTCCGCCGCGCCCCCCCGAAGATCTTCAGAGCCAACAGCGCTCCGATCACCAGCACCCCCAGCGATCCGTGCCGCGCCAGGTCCAGGTAGAACTCCGCGTCGGCCAGGAGGTCCGTCGTCTCCGGCTCGGAGCCGGCGAGGACGGGCGGCCTGGCGAAGGGGGTGGCGACGACCTTGAGGGTGTCGGTTTCCTTGAGGCCGACGGCGTTTCGGATGATGTCCTCGATGTCTTTGATCTCGAGGGCGGGCGCCGGGGGGGTGGGGAGACCCTCCGGCGCCGCGCCCTCGGCCCCGGCGCCGGCCGCCTCGGGGGAGGGAGGCGGCGACGACAGGTCCACGAACGCCGCCACCGTCAGCGAGACGACCCGCCCGGGGAGGTGGACGGTCTGCTCGACGGTGCGGCTGACGAGATAGTCCGTGAGGGTGGTTTCCTCGCGGGTGCTGGCGCCGGCCGGGCCGGGAGCCCCCGGACCCTCGGGCGCCGGGAGCGGCTGCGTCTCGGACTTCGTCGTCAGCTCCTCCTTCGACGGCACCTTGTTCTCCGGGTCGTACGTCTCGACCGTCTGGTTGACGGTCTGGGTCTCGATGGTGGCGTCGACCTTGACGGTGGCGCGGCCGGGCCCGAGGGCGAGGCCCAGCATGTCCTCGGCCTTCCGGGCGAGGTACTCCTCGACGCGGCTCTTGTAGTCAAGGAGGGTTCCGGCGCCGGCGGCGAAGGTGTCGCCCTTGCCGCCCGCGAGGAGGTTGCCCGCGCCGTCGACGATGACGACGTCGGAGGCGCTCAGGTTGGCGACGCCGGCGGCCATGATCTGGGTGATGGCGGCGGCCTGGCGGCCGGCGAGGCGCCAGCCGGGCGTCAGGCGAAGGACGACGGTGGCGGAGGCGCTCTTCTCGCCCTCCTTGAAGAGGCGCGTCTCGGGCTCGACGATGTGGATGCGGGCCCCGGCGACGCCGTCCAGACCCATGATGGTGCGGGCCAGCTCGCCCTCGCGTGCGCGGCGATAGTTGATTTTCTGGGTGAAGGGGCTGGCCCCGATGCGTTCCTCGTCCAGGAGGCTGTAGCCGCGCACGCCGCCCGTCGGCAGCCCTTCGGCGGCCAAGTCGACGCGGAGGGCCACCACCTCTTCGGCCGGGACGAAGATGGACGTCCCCCCGTGCCGCAGCTCCATCGCGACGTCGCGCTCCCGGATCTTGCCGGCGATCTCGGCGGCCTCGGCGGGGTCGAGCTCGCCCCAGAGGAGGACCATCTCGGGTTGGCGCGCCCATCCGACGAGCAGGGCGGCGGCGGCGACCATGGCCCCGACGACGCCGACCAGGACGACCCGCTGCACCAGGCCCATCCGGCGCCAGATTTCGCTCAGGTTGCTCACGAAGGCACCCACGGCTCAGGTCCCGCTTCGGCCGGTCGGCGGGGGCCCGTCCCCCGTCCCCGGCCCGCGCCGAGTTAGATCTGCATGTTGATCGTCTGCTTGTAGGCCTCGATCATCTTGTTGCGGACGCCCACGAGCAGCTTGAAGCTCATGTCGGCCTTCGCCACGGCCTGCACCACCGGCAACACGTCGCCGTCCTTGCCGGCGAGGAGTTGCTGGACGGTGGCGGCGGCGTCGTGCTGGCGGGCGTCGACGGAGCCGACGGCCGCCTTGAGGAGGTTGCCGAACCCGCTCTCGCCCTCCGGCTTAGCCGCGCTGCCGCCCGCGGCCCGGGTGGCCTCGAAGACCG
The DNA here is from genome assembly GCA_964461715.1 of uncultured Anaerolineales bacterium. Lineage (GTDB taxonomy): Bacteria > Planctomycetota > Phycisphaerae > FEN-1346 > FEN-1346 > CAYWVR01. The sequence goes on along the minus strand of CAYWVR010000027.1, from coordinate 37,916 downwards.
GCTGCGTGGCGATCGATTTCAGGCCCTCGACGTTCATCGCGTCTCCTTCCCCACGGTCAGCGGATCAGCTCGATCGTCGCCTCGACCATGTCCTGGTAGCGTTTGAGGACGGCGGCGTTGGCCTGGTAGGCCCGCGTCGCCGAGACGAGGTGCATCATCTCCACGGGCACGTCGACGTTGGGCATCCGGACGTACCCGTCCTCGTCGGCGTCCGGGTGGCCGGGTATCAGGACGCTGCGAAAATCCGAGCGGTCGGCGGCGATGTTCAGGACCATGACGCCGTTCATCTCGTCCGGCTTGGTCTGGAGGACGAGGTCGCGGCGTCGGTACGGGTCGCCTCCCTCAGTCCGGGTCGTGTTGGCGTTGGCGATGTTGCCGGCGATGAGCTGCATCCGCAGCGACTGGGCCCGGAGACCCGAGACGGCGATGTCGGCCATCGGGGCGATGCGATCGATGCCCATGGTCCTTCCTCCGCGTCAGGGCGACCCGGTCTGGATCGCCGCGTCCATCTGGCGGTACATCCGTCCCAGCACCCGCATGTAGGTCTGGTAGACGAGGCTGTTCTTGATCAGATCGCCCACCTCGGTGTCCAGCGACACGTCGTTGCCGTGTTCGTTCAGGGGCTCGGTCCGCGGGCGGACGACGTGGTCCACGAGGGTCTGCGCGTCGACCGCCTTGCCGCGCTCCAGGGCTTGGGCGAAGACGTCCTCGAAGGGGACGACGGCGCGGCGATAACCGTCGGTATGGAGGTTGGCGATGTTGTGGGCGATGACGTTCTGGCGGAGGCGCGCGGCTCGGAGGCCCGCCTCCAGGTGCTCGATCATGCCGGGGCTTTGAGCCATCGGGGCTCCTCCTCGCGCTTAAGGTCCTCCAGATGCCCCTCCTCGCGGTAGCGGCGGAGCTTGTCGCGGAGGGTCCGGTCGGTGATGCCCAGCAGCTCGGCGGCCCGGGCCTGGTGCATGTCGGTCAGGCGGAGGGCCTGGAGAATGGCCCGCCGCTCGACGTCCCGGAGCCGGAGGCTCGGGTCGGTGGTCCCGTCGACCCGCTCGGCCAGCTCGGCCCGCAGCCAGGGGGCCTCGGCCAGGGACAGGACCTCGCCCTCGCCGAGGATCATCGCGGTCCGCACGACGTTGCGGAGCTGGCGCACGTTGCCCGGCCAGTCGGCGTCGCGGAGCAGGGCCGTCGTGTCCGGGTCGATCCGGGTGATCTTCCGCTTCGCCTCCCGGGCAAACTCGTTGACGAAGTGCCAGACGAGGGCCGAGACATCCTCGCGTCGCCTGCGCAGCGGCGGCAGGTGGATGCGCACCCCCGCGAGCCGGTAGTAGAGATCGGCCCGGAAGTCGCCCTCGCGGACCATCGCCGCCAGCTCGCGGTTCGTCGTGCTGACGATGCGGACGTTGACGCGGACGGCCTCGCTGCCGCCGACCCGCTGGAAGTCCTGCTGCTCGAGGACCCGCAAGAGCTCCGCTTGGAGCCGCGGGCCGGTCTCGGTGATCTCGTCCAGCAGAAGCGTCCCGCCGTGGGCGGTCTCGAAGCGTCCCTCGCGCCGCGCCACCGCCCCGGTGAAGGCCCCCCGCTCGTGGCCGAAAAGCTCGCTTTCGAGGAGCGATTCCGACACCGCGGCGCAGTTGACCCGGACGTACGGGCCGCCCGCGCGGCGGCTGTGGTGGTGGAGGAGGTGGGCGATCAGCTCCTTGCCCGTGCCGCTCTCGCCCGTGACGAGGACGGGCACGGCCGTGGGGGCGACCTTCCGCGCGAGGGCCACCGCCTCCAGCAGGGCCGGGCTGCGGCCGGCGATGTGGTAAAGGGAGCGGCCGTCGGCCTCGGCGGCCTCGGCGGTGGGCACGGCCCGGTTCGGGACGTGGGCGTCGAGGAGGGCGTCGACGGCGGCCCGGTCGAGCGGCTTGACAAGGAAATCGTCGCAGCCCTCGCGCATGGCCCGCACGGCCGTGGCGACGCAGGGCTTCGCGCCGACGAGGACGACCGGCTGCTCCGGGGCCCGGGTCTTGGCGGTGCGGACGATCTCCCATCCCCCGCCGCCCGGCACCTCCAGGTCCGCGACCACGAGGTCCCAGGCCCCGCGTTCGAGGCGCTCCGTCGCCGCCCGCACGTTCGCGGCCAGCGTCCCGCGCACGCCGCGCGCTGCCAGCGCCTCGAGCACCACGCGTCCCGTGGACGCCTCGGGCTCGACGACGAGCACGTTGTGGACGACGGGGCTACTCATGCGTCTCGCTCCCTGCGGGGGCGCTTGCGGGATCGTCGGCCGAGGCGTCGGGTCGGCCGGGGATGGGCAGGGCCTTGGCCTCGGCGGCGGCCCGGGCGCGGATGGTGGCGGGTCGCTCGGCGTCATACCACCGGACCACGCCCGCCCGGATGCGGGCCGGGCCCGCCCACGGGGAGTCGCCGTGCTTCTTGGCGACGCGGGCGTAGAGGCGCGCGGCCTCGGCGGGGTCGGTGTGGCGGACACAGTTGGCCATCTGGTAGAGGGCCCAGCCGCCGGCCTCGCCCTCGGCGGCGGTCTCGACGGCCCGGGCGTAGAAGCGGTACGCCTCGGCCCAGTGCCCGCCGCGGAAGAGGGCGTCGCCGAGGGACGCCGCGTCCGCGACCTTCGCGGGCGAAAGCTCCGCCAGGCGCGCGAGCTGGTCCTTCGTCAGTTCCGGCGTCGGGTCGGCCCCGGGCTCGGACGGGTCGGCGTCGGCCGCGGGCGCCCGGGTCTCCGGTGGCTCGGGCGGGCGCCGCTCGGGCACGCGCATCGCCCGCAGCCGCGCGATGGTCTCGGCCAGCGACGTCTCCGGTTCGGACGCCTCCGGGGCCGAGACGACCGACCGGGCCAGGCGGCGGCGGCTCGCGCGGACCTCCTCGACGACCGGCGCGTCGGCGGCCGTGGCGGCGAGGGCGAGGGACGCGAGGATCAGGGCGGCGAGGGCGAGTCGCGCGGTCATGGCGTCGGCTCTCCTTCCAGGGCGGGGAGCGTCCCCGAAAGGGCCAGTGCCGCCCGCGTGTGATCGCCCAGGGCCGTGTAGGCGGCGCCGAGGGTTTCGAGGGTGCGGCGTCGGAGGGCCGGGTCGAGCGGCCGTTTCAGAATCTCGCGGCAGAGGCCGACGGCGTGCCCGGCCTGGCCGGCCTCCAGGGCGATCTCCGAGAGCTCCCACGCCGCCTCGTGCGCCAGCGTCGGCGGCTCGAGCTTCGGCAGGACCTCGGCGAGGGTGCGGCGGGCCTTGGCGGGGTCGCCGGCGTCTCGGTAGCACCGGGCCAGCTCCAGGCCCATCCGTGCCCCGGCCCGCGTCGAGGCCGGGGATTCGAGGGCCCGCCTCAGCACGCCCGCGGCCCGCTGGGGCAGGTGCATGGCCCGCAGGACCTTGCCCTCCAGAAGGAGCGCCTCGTCGCGCTTCGTCGGGTCGGTGTTGCGCCCGAGGGCGTCGATGGCCGCGAAGGCGTCGGCGTACCGCTCGGCTGCCAGCGCCGCCCGGGTCCGGGCCAGGAGCACCTCCGCCCGCAGCGCCGGCCCCGGCCCCGCGTCCAGGGCCCGCCCGAAGGCCTCGATGGCCTCGTCGTGCCGCCCCTGGTCCGTCAGGCTGAGGCCCAGCAGGTGCCCCGCGCGGGCGACGGTCTCGCCGGCTTCGGCGTCCGAGAGGTTGATGAAGCGGAGGAGCCACTCCGTGGCCGCCTCGTGCTCGCCCTTCAGGTGCAGGGCCCGCCCGGCCCCGAAGGACGCCCCCCGCCGCGACTCGAGCGACAGCTCCAGGTTGAAGAGCTTCCGGTACGTGGCGGCGGCCTCGTCCAGGAGGCCGGCCTCCAGGGCCGCCTGCCCCAGCCTCAGGTACACCTCGTCGCAGTCGGGGAACTCCGGGTGCCGGTTCAGCAGATCGAGCAGCGCCTCGCGCGCCCCGCGATAGTCGCGCAGGTCGATCCGGACGATGGCCCCTCGCAGCCGGGCCCGCGGCGCGAGGGGCGAGGCCTCGTACCGGTCCGTCAGCAACCGGTACTCGCTCATGGCGTTCGACTTCTCGCCCTGAAGCTCGTGCAGGAGGCCCAGGCTGAAGTGTCCCCACGCCAGCCGCTGCGGGTCGTCGCTCCTGAGGAAGAGGCGCCTCCACGCCGAGACGCCCTCCCGCAGCAGCAGGTCGCGCAGGGCGTCGGTTGAGGCCATGGTCCGCGGATCGTGAAGGACCGCCTCCTCGCCCGTCAGGCGCGCCACCAGCCCCGCCGCCCCCGCCGCCACTTCGATCGCCCGATGGGCCGTAGTCTCGTCCAGGGCCAGCCACACGGCCCGCCGTCGCACCGCCGGGTCCGCCGTCGTCCAGAGGACGTCGACGCCGGCGCTTCCCGCGACGCGCTGGAGGAGTTCCTCGATCGGCCCGCCCGTGCAGGTCACGGTCCAGCGGGCGGCCTCCGGATCATCGCCGACGGGGGCGACGTGCGGCCCGAGGGTCGCGTCGGCCAGGCGCGTGACGCCCGCCGAGAGGATTTCCCTGAGCGCGTCCTCGTCCGCCGCCGCTGCGAACGGGTCCGGCGCCGACCACGCCAGCGGCGGAAGCTCCTTGTCCTGGTTGAAGAACGTGAGGGCCTTGCGGCTCAGGGCCGCCGCCACCATCAGCTCGCACGTCGCGCGCATGCCCTCCGTCCCCGGCACGGGTTCCAGCATTGCCAGGGCCCGGTACGCGTGGAGCCGCGCCGCCGAGGGCTGGCCTTCGGCCATGTCGAGGGAGGCCAGGTGATAGTGAGCCGTGCCGCGGATGGCGGGGAGGTGGCTGGCGAGCAGGGGGGTCAAGGTCTCGCGCGTCTCGCGTGCCCGGCCGAGGGCCCGGCGGCACTGGGCCATGCGCAAGGTGAAGAACTCGGCGGCCGCCTTATGTCCCCCCCGGGCCGCACACGCCGCCAGAAGCTGGTTGTACCGCGCCAGCGCGAGGCCGTACTCCTCCTTCGCGAAGGCCGTCTCGGCCGTCTGGAGGCTGATGGCCTCGGCCCCGAGGTCCTTGACGCGGATCGTCGGCTCCGTCGCGGGCGCCGGCGAGGACGGGGGCCCGGACTTCGCCGCGCTTCGGGCCGGCGCGGGCCGAGCCGCCTCCGGGGCCGTCGACGTTTCGTGCTCCACCGGGCGCGACGCGGGGAGCGGCATCGGCGACGTGATCACCAGCTCCGGGCTCCGCCGGAGCGTCGCGAGCAGAAGCAGGGCCACCAGCACCAGCGAGTTTGCCACCAGCACGATCCGCCAGAACGGCACCTTGGCCTTCGGGGCGCTGAAGATGTCATGCGGAAGGTCGTCCAGGCCCGCCGAGGGTCGCTTGGGCGGCCGGGGCGGGGCGGATTCGGACCGCATTGCGAGGATCTCGGCCTCCCGCTCCGGGTTGTCGCCTCGGGGCTTGTCCGGCTCGTCGCTCATCCGGCTCCCGTCCTCGCCCGATGCGGCGCGGGCGCGGTGCGCATGCGTGGGCTGCAGAGAGCAAGAACCGTGCCAATGGGAAAAACGCCGCTTACGAGGGCACGGGCGGCGTTTGCGGAGGGTCGGGCCGACGAATGCGCATCCACTTCGCGCGCCGCCGTTCGCTTTCCAGGCGCCTGCGGCACGGACGCGGCGGCCGGCCGGCTCCTTCCGCCGCGAGTGCTCGGGGTCGCCGTCGATGCGGAGCTAGAGCCGCGCGTAGCCGTCCCCGACGACTTCGAGGAGACGTTGCCGCGCGGGCCGCGCCCGGACCAGGAGCCTCTCGAGCGCAGCCGGCAACGTGCGGGTCTTGGTGAAGCCGCCCTCGCCGGTCGCCGTCTCGATGCGGTAGCCAGACGCTCTTGCTTTGTCCGCGTCCGGTGCGAGAATCTTCACGCCGGGGCTCCCTATCGCTCCGGGCGACCTTAAGGGTCCGCCCGTTTCGGAGTGGGCCCATGAGCCCGCATCGAAGCGATACCGGAGGTCCGGCTTTTATGGTTTCTCTTCAGCGACCTGCCAGGTCCTCCAAGAGCTGCCGCACCGTACGGCCGGTGACGGGGTCGACGGCGTCGGGTGCGACGTGGGCGAGGGGCTCCAGGACGAACCGCCGATCTCGGAACTCCGGGTGCGGGAGGGTGAGGCGCTCCGTTGCGAGCATCTCGTCGCCGTAGAGGATGAGGTCGAGATCGATGACGCGGGGCCCCCAGGGCGGCCCATTTTTCTCGCGTCCCAGGCGGCGCTCCGTGTCCTTCAGGACGTCCAGAAGGTCGAGAGGCGCCAGGTCGGTCTCGGCGCGGCAGGCGCCGTTCAGGAACATCGGCTGGCCCGGCGGGCCGCCCACCGGGTCCGTCTCGATGAAGGGACTCACGGCCGCGACCTCGATCCGCGGATGGTCCCCCAGCGCCGCGACGGCCGCGTCCAGATGGGCCCGCCGGTCCCCGAGATTTGACCCAAGCGCGATGAGAGCCGTGGCCATGGGACGTGCACCCAACCGCTTACAAGGACAGGGCCTTGATGCGCGCCGCGGCCTCCCGGAGCTTCTCCTCCGAGGCGCAGAGGGCGAACCGCACGTATCGCTCGCCCTGGTCTCCGTAGCCGGCGCCGGGCGTCGCCACAATGTCCGCCTCCGAGAGGAGCCGGGCGGCGAAGGTGGCCGAGTCGAGTCCCTCCGGGCACGTGACCCAGACGTAGAACGTCGCGTCGGGGTGATTGACCTCCAGGCCGACGGTCTTCAGGGCTTCCAGCAGGACGTCCCGTCGGCGGCGGTACATGGCCCGAAGCTCGTGGATCTCCGGCCGGTCGTAGCCCTCGAGGGCGGCGGCGGCGGTCCGCTGGATCGCCCCGAAGACGCCGTTATCCATGTTGCTCTTGATGCGTACGAGGCTCGCGAGTACCTCGGCATTCCCGACGACCCATCCGCACCGCCATCCCGTCATGTTGAACGTCTTCGAGCAGGAATGGAACTCGATGGCCACCTCCTTGGCCCCGTCGACCTCCAGGATCGAACGAGGCGGGTCCTCGAAGTAGACCTCGCTGTAGGCACAGTCCTGGGCCAGCAGCACGTCGTGTTCCCGGGCCCACGCAACCGCCTCGGCATAGAACTCGATCGGCGCGGCGGCGGCGGTCGGGTTGTTCGGGTAGTTGAGGTACAGGACGCGGGCCCGCTCCAGGACCTTTCCGTCCAGGTCCGCCAGGTCCGGCAGATAGTGCCGCTCCGGCAGCAGCGGGAACCGGACCACCTGGCCCCCCGCGAAGGTGATGGAGGAGTTGTAGACGGGGTAGCCGGGGTCCGGCGAGAGGCCGATGTCCCCCGGGTTCATGATGGCCAGCGGCAGGTGCGAGAGCGTCTCCTTCGAGCCCTGGGCCGGGAGAACCTCGGTGTCCGGGTCGAGGGCCACTCCGAAGCGGGCCTCAAACCAGCGGGCGATGGTGGCCCGGAAGGCCGGGTCGCCGCGGTCGAGGGCGTAGGTGTGGGTGGCGGGGTCCTCGACAGCCTCTTGCATGGCCTCGATGATGAAGCGGGGCGTGGGTGTGTCGGGGTCGCCGATGCCAAGGTTGATGATCGGCCGCCCGGCCGCGATCGCAGCCTTCTTCTTCCGGTCGATCTCCGCGAAGAGGTAGGGCGGGAGGGCCTGGAGCCGGTCGCTGGTGGTCTGCACGCACGTCGCCTTTCGTCTCGGGGGTCGTCGGACCGGGCATTCTACCGCGCGGGGGGCGGTGCACAAGGCAATAACGCCTCATCTCGTGGGGCTGCCGGGGGACGGCCCCGAAAGGCGGTGCCGCATGGTGCAGATCAACGCGCAGACCCGGGTGGGACAGCTGGCGGCCGAGTATCCTCGGACCCGCCGCACGTTCCGCCGATATGGAATCCCTTACGCCTGCCGGCGCGAGCTGCTTCTCGGCCGCGCGGCCCAAGAAGTCCACGTGCCCGCGGATGTCCTCGTCCGCGACTTGCGGACGGCCATCATGGCGGACCCAGGCGGCGACCGTCTCGCCCGCTGGTACGGGGCGACCGTCGGCGAGCTGGTCGACCACATCCAGACGAGCTATCACCTCTTCCCGAAGCTGTGGGTGGCCCTGGAGTCGGAGCGGACGGACTGATCCGGGCCCTCAGAGCGTCGACTGCGGGTCGACGTCGACGGCCATCTGCGTCCCGGGGGGCGCCTTCAGGCCGCCGCGCACCTGGTCCCAGAGATGCAGCAGGGCCTTGGCGCTCCTGGCCTTCAGCAAGAGGTGGTATCGCCAGTAGCGGCTGAGCTTCGCCAGCGGACACGGCTGCGGCCCGAGGACCTGGATGCCGGCGATGCGGGCCGATTCCATGATCCGCCCCGCGATCACCTGGATGCCCTCGTGGGCCTTGCGCCGGTCCTGGCTGCGCACCAGGATGCGTGCGAGTCGCCCGTAGGGCGGATAGCCGCGGGCCCGGCGCGACTCCAGCTCGTCTGCCACGAAGGCCTCGTAATCATGGGCCGCGGCCAACTGGATGGCCAGGTGGTCGGGCTGGAAGGTCTGGATGAAGACGTCGCCGCCCTTCGGCCCGCGTCCCGTCCGCCCGGCCACCTGCATGACGAGCTGGAAGGTCCGCTCGTTGGCCCGGAAATCAGGCAGGCTGAGGCTCGTGTCGGCGTTGACGACGCCGACGACGGTCACGTTCGGGAAATCGAGCCCCTTGGCGACCATCTGGGTGCCGAGGAGGACGTCGATCTCGCCCTCTCGGAACGCCGTCAGGATGCCCTCGTGGCTGCCGCGCTTGCGTGTGGCGTCGGCATCCATGCGTCCGAGGCGGATGTCCGGGAACTTCTCCAGGACCTCGGTCTCGACGCGCTGCGTGCCGGAGCCCCAGTAGCTGATCGTTTCGCCGGAGCACGCCGGGCACTGCTCGGGCGGGTCGGCCCGTTTGCCGCAGTAGTGGCACTGGACGATGCCGGGCTTGGCGTGGTAGGTCATTCCGACGTCGCAGTCCGGGCACCGCATGACGAAGCCGCAGCGGACGCAGAACAGGTGCGTGGCCCAGCCCCGCCGGTTCAGGAAGAGGATGGCCTGCTGCTGCTTCTTCCAGGCGGCGGCGATGGCGGTTTCCAGGGCCCGCGACAGGAGATGGCGGCCCTTGCGCTCGGCGACCTCGATTCGCATGTCCACGATGTGCACGGGCGGCATCTCGCGGCCCGCCACGCGCCGCGTCAGCCGCGCCTCCTGGTAATGGTCGAGGGCGCGGCAGTTGTGGTAAGATTCGAGGCTGGGGGTGGCAGAGCCGAGGATGACGGGGCAGCCCACCAGGTGGGCCCGCATGACGGCCACGTCCCGGGCGTGATACCGCGGGGCCGTCTCCTGCTTGAACGAGTTCTCGTGCTCCTCGTCGATGACCACCAGGCCCAGGTCCTCGACCGGAGCGAACACCGCGCTGCGGGCCCCGATGACCACGTCCGCCCGGCCTTCCGCAATGTCCCGCCACTGACGGTGACGCTCCACGTCCGTCAGGTGCGAGTGCAAGACGGCCACGTGCGTGAACCGCTCGCGGAAGCGGCGGATGGTCTGGGGCGTCAGGGCGATCTCCGGCACGAGGACGATGGCCTGGCGGCCTTGGTCGACGACCTCGGCGATCGCCCGCAGGTACACTTCGGTCTTCCCGGAGCCGGTGACGCCGTTGACGAGGACCACGCCGAAATCGCCGTCGGCGAGCGTGCTCTTGATCCGCTGGAGCGCGAGCTGCTGCTCGCTCGTCAGGTGAATCTTCCGGGGCTCCTCGAGCTCGATGAAGAGGTCGCGGGCAAACTCGTCGACCTGGCGGGTCTCGACGGCCACGAGGCCCTTCTCCTCGAGCGTCTTGATGACCGCGATGGTGCAGCCGGCGCTTCGGGCCAGCTCGCGCGGGGCGAGGGGGCCCTCGACCTCGGCCAGGCGGTCCAACACCCGCCGCTGCTTCGAGAGGATGCGGTCGACCTCCGACTCGGGCTTCTCCGTCCGCACGACGAGCTGGACCGTCTTGAAGCCCGCCTTCTTCCTGACGGCCGCGGGGAGGATGGCGTCGAAGACGCGGCCCACGGGCGTGACGTAATACCGGCCCATCCAGAAGGCCAGGTCGATGAGGTCCTCCGTGAGGAGCGGCTCCGCGTCGACCGTCTCGAGGACGTCCTTGATCTTCGTTTCGTCGAGGTCCGTTTCCGTCTCGCCGCAGACGACCCATCCGACGGCCTTGCGGGTCCCGCGCCCGAAGGGAACGCGCACGCGCTGGCCGGTGCGGACCGCCCCCCGCAGGTTCTTCCCAAGCCGGTAGGTGAAGGTCTGGTCCAGGCCGATGGGCAGGGCCACCCGGACGAAGGGCGTCTCCAGGGGCGGGCGGCCGGTGACGGATTCGGTCTCACACATGGCGGTTGTGGTCATAGCACCGGGTTCATCGACCCGAACACGGTGGGGACTTGAGAATCCGGCTACCGGCGCGACCGCCGGGCCAACTCCCGGTCGATCTGACGCTGGTGGTCGCGTTTCTTCAGGTCCTCGCGCTTGTCGAACTCCCGCTTGCCGCGGGCCACCGCCAGCTTGACCTTGGCCCACCCGCGCTTGAAGTACAGCTCCGTGGGCACCAGCGTGTAGCCCTTCTCGACGGCCTTGCCGAGGACGCGATCGATCTCGCGGCGATGGAGCAGACACTTGCGCGCCCGCCGCGGGTCGTGACCGTACTGGGCGGCCTGGGCATAGGGTCCGATGTGCATGCTGTAGAGCCAAACCTCGCCGTTGCGGATGCGGGCGAAGGCCTCGTCGAGGTTCGCCTTGCCCGCCCGGAGGGCCTTGACCTCCGACCCCATCAGCACGAGCCCCGCCTCGACCGTGTCGCCGAGGTGGTAATTGAAGCGGGCCTTCTTGTTGCGGATGCGCGGGCTGGCGGCGGGCATGGCGGCATTATAGCAGGGGACCATGATCCTTTCCAATCGCCGCGGCCTTTTTGGCCATGGCGAATTTCGTGAAGGGCTTGAATCCTCCGCGACAAATGGTCGATACGCCTGCGGCGGGGTGCCGGGCGTCGGACGGGAGACCCGACGGCCGAAGCCCTCCCTGCTTGGCCGCGACTGGGGATGGGGGTGGACCGATGCGCCGTCTCGACGTTCGATTCCTGCTGCTTTTCGCCCTCCTCGCGGGCGGTCTGGCGTCGTTCCTCCTCTATCGCAGCTATGCCCGGGCCGAGGACGAGGTCGCCACCCTCCTGGCCCAGCAGGCCGAGCTGGCCCTCGAGTTCGACTTGGCTATCCGCGACTACGTGGGGCAGGAGGTCCGGCCCCGCGTCACCGCGCTGCTCGGCGAGGGCGAGTTCGTCCCCGAGACGATGAGCACCTCGTTTGCCGCCCGAAGCGTCTTTGTGGGCGTCCGGAAGCGGTTTCCGACCTACCTAATCAAGTTCTCCAGCGACAATCCCCGCAACCCTGCCAACCGGGCCTCGCCCGACGAAGTGCGGCTGCTGGAGTACTTCCGGGCCAATCCGGACGTGGAGCGGTGGAGCGGCCGGGTCCAGATCGAAGGACACGAGTACTTCGCGGCGCTGCAACCCCGCCGCCTCAAGCCCGCCTGCCTCCGATGCCACGGCGACCCGGCCGATGCGCCGGCGTCGCTCCTCACCCGCTACGGGGGCACGGCCGGGTTCCACGAGACGGCCGGCCGCGTCGTGGCCATGGACACGGTCGGCATCCCCCTCGACTCCCTCCGGGCCGCCTTGGTCCGCGACGTCCTCTTCGATGCCGCGACCGTGGCCGTGGCGCTCGTCGTCTTCTTCGGGGTGACGGCCTTCGTCTTCCGGCGGCTCGTGGGCCGGCGGCTTCGCCGGATTGCGGCCCATTACGGGCGGATGGCCGAGGGCGACGAGACCACGCTGCTCGAACCCGTCCCCGTCGACGGCAACGACGAGATCGGCGACCTGGCCCGGAGCTTCAACGTTCTGGTCGCGCGCCTCGCCGACACGCAGGCGTGGCTCCGCGACCAGGTCCGAGCCCGGACGGCCGACCTGGAGCGCGAGATCGGCGAACGCGAGTACGCCGAGAAGGAGCGCGAGAGCCTCGCCCGCTTCCCCTCCGAGAACCCGTGCCCCATCGGTCGCGTCGCCGCCGACATGCGCGTCCTCCACGCCAACCGGGCCTGCCGGGAGTTGCTCGCCCGATGGCATTCGGGGGTGGGTCTGACGGCCCCCGCCCGGTGGCAGGCGACCGTCGGCGCGGCCCTCGCGACGGGCGAACCGCAGCAGCTCGAGGTCGCCGACGGGCCGTGCACCTACCTGCTGAGCGTCGTCCCCGTGCCCGGCGAGGGGTACGTCAACTTCTACGGCGCGGACGTTACGGAGCGCCGGCGGGCCCTGGCGGCCGTCCGCGAGAGCGAGGCCCGCTTCCGGACCCTGGCCGAGATGCTCCCCGAGACGGTCTTCGAGATTGACCCGACCGGCACCCTCACGTTCGTCAACCGCAACGCCTATGCCATGTTTGGCTACACCGAGGCCGACGTCGAGGCGGGGCTGAACTGCCTCGACACGCTGGCCGAGGAGGACCGGGCCCGCGCCGCCGCGAACATCCAGGGAATCTTCTCCGGCCGGCCCGCCGAGCCGCACGAGTACACGGCCCGGCGCACGGACGGCTCGACTTTTCCGGTCCTGATCCATGTTGTGCCCATCCTGGAGGCCGGCCGGCCGGTCGGGGGGCGCGGCCTGGTGGTCGACGTGAGCCGCCAGAAGCGGACGGAGGAGGCCCTTCGCGAGGCCCGTGACCGGGCCCAGATGTACCTCGATCTCGCGGAGGTCATGCTCGTGGCCCTGGACGCCGAGGGACGCGTGACGTTGATGAACCGCCGCGGGGTCGAGGTCCTCGGCGTGACCGAGCAGGAGGCCCTCGGCGTCGACTGGTTCGAGACCTTCCTCGCGCCCGAGAAACGCGCGTCGGTGCGCGAGATCTTCGACGGCCTCCTGGCCGGCGACACGGAGACCTACGGCCGCGTCGAGCAGCCCGTCCGCCGTGCCGACGGCGAGGACCGCCTCATCGCCTGGCACAACACCGTGCTCCGGGACGAGACCGGCCGCATCATCGGGACGCTTAGTAGCGGCGAGGACATCACGGACCGCAAGCGCGCCGAGGAGCGGTTCCAAGCGCTCTTCGAGAGCTCCCGCGACGCGATCATGGTTGTGGCCCCGCCGTCCTGGCAGTTCACGTGTGGCAACCCGGCCGCCCTGGAGATGTTTGGGGTCGCCGACGAGGAGGCGTTCCGGGCGCTGGGCCCGTGGGACGTCTCTCCCGAGTTCCAGGCGGATGGATGCCCCTCGGCCGAGAAAGCCCGCGAGACGCTCGAGACGGCCGTCCGCGAGGGCAGCCACTTCATCGAGTGGACGCACCGAAGGCTCGACGGCGAGACGTTCCCGGCCACGGTCCTCCTGACGCGGATGGAGGTCGAGGGCCGGATGATGGTTCAGGCCACCGTGCGCGACGTCACCGCCCAGCAGCAGGCCGAGGCGGCGCTTCAGGCGTCCGAGGAACGGTACCGCAGCCTCATCCAGAATCTGCCTATCGGCCTCTACCGCAACACGCCGGGCCCGGAGGGCAAGTTCCTGATGGCGAACCCCGCCATCGCCCGCATGCACGGGTACGACTCGGTCGAGGAGTTCCTGGAGGTCGCTCCGGCCCGCCTGTACGCGGCGCCGGCCCGCCGCGTCGCGATCTCGAAGCGGCTCCTGGAGGAAGGACAGATCGTCGCGGAGGAAATCCGGCTCCGCCGCAAAGACGGCGTCCCCTTCTGGGGCGCGGTGACCGCCCACGTCGTCCGCGACACGGCCGGCGCGGTCCGGTACTTCGACGGTCTCGTCGAGGACATCACCGTCCGCAAACGCGCCGAGGCCGCCCTCCGCGAGCACCTCGATTTCCTCCAGCAGATGATCGATACCATCCCCGGTCCCGTCTTCTTCAAGGACCGCGGCGGTGTCTACCTGGGCTGCAACGAGGCCTTCGCGGCCTTCCTCGGCCGGACCCGCGACGAGATCGTCGGCAAGACGGTCTTCGACCTGGCCCCGGCGCCCTTGGCCCGGAGCTACCACGAGCGGGACGAGGCCCTCTACGCCGAGCCCGGCACCCAGGTCTACGAGTCGCGCGTGGCCGGGGCCGACGGCGAGGAGCGGGACGTCCTCTTCACCAAGGGCACCTTCACGAACGCCGGCGGCGAGGTGACGGGCCTGGTGGGCGTCATCCTCGACGTCACCGAACGCAAGCGGGCCGAGGAGGCCGTCCAGGCCTCCAACGAGATGCTCGAACGCCTCAACCGCCGCCTCCGCGAGCTTGCCACCACCGACGATCTGACCGGCCTCTTCAACCGCCGCCACTTCCTCGACATGATGGGCCGCGAGCTCCAACGGCGCGGCCGGAGGCCGTCCGACGTCGCCCTGGCCATGATCGACGTCGACCGGTTCAAGACCCTCAACGACAGCTACGGCCACGCCTTCGGCGACCGGGCCCTGAAAGAGGTGGCGGACGTCCTTCGCGAGACGGCCCGGGACACGGACGTCGTGGCCCGTTACGCCGGCGACGAGTTCATCCTCCTTATGCCCGAGACCCGCGAGAACCAGGCCGTCGCCGCCGCCCGGCGCATCCGCGAGTGTCTCGCAAGGCGGACGGTCAAGCACGGGGCGAACTCGGCCTCGTTGACGCTGAGCATCGGCGTGGCCTGCCTGGAGGCCGGGGCCGAGGGCACGGGTGACGCCCTGGCGCACCGGGCCGATATGGCCCTCTATGTCGCCAAGGACGCCGGACGCGACACCGTCCGCGCCTGGAGCGAAGTCGAGGGCGAGGGGGCCGTGCGGCAAGAGGCGGCCCCGCCTCAGCTCGAGGCGGACCTCGCCCGGCTGGTGGAGGAGGCCAAGGAGCAGTTCGTCCGCGGTCTCCAGGACCTGGTGCGCGAGATGGAGGGCCCCGATCCCGGCGCCGGCCCCCACCTCCAGAACACCGCCCACTATGCCGTCGCCGTCGCCGAGCGGCTGGGCCTGGAACCGGCGGAGGTCGACGTCATCCGCCGGGCCGCCCTCGTCCACGACATCGGCCGCCTCTGCGTGCCGGAGCGAGTCCTCGCCAAGCCCGGTCCCCTGACGGACGAGGAGTTCGAGATCGTCAAGACCCACGTGATGATCGGGGTGCGGCTGCTGAGGCAGGCGGGGGCCCTGGACCGCGAGATCACCCTCGCCCGCAACCACCACGAGCGATGGGACGGGGCCGGCTACCCGGACCACGTGGCCGGGACGAGCATCCCCATCGGGGCCCGCATCCTGGCCGTCGCCGACGCCCTCGACGCGATCACCTCCGACCGGCCTCACCGTCCGGCCCGAAGCCCCGAGGATGCCTTGGCCATCATCGCCGGGGAGGCCGGCCGCCAGTTCGACCCGGAGGTCGTCGACGCCCTGGCCGCCTGGGCACGCGAGACGGGCCTGGTGACCCCGGAGGAAGCCCACGCGTAGGGGCGCTCAGCCCTCGGCCTCCCCCGCGCCGGGGTTCTCGAAGAGCACCTCGATGGCCTCGTCGTCCATCGCCTCGATGCCCCCCTTGACGTCCACGACCAGGGCCTTGCCGGGCGCCGTCCGCAGGACGACCCGCTCGCCGAGGCTGAGGACGTCCTTCAGCTCCGGCCGCGCCCGCAGCAGGGCGAAGTAGGCATCCGAGCCCCATCGGACCTTCGTGAGCGTCTCGGCACCCTCGAAGGCCTCGTCCACCCACACGCCGCGGTAACGGACGAAGCGCCTGCCCACGCGGTGCTGGACCGCCTTGACGTCGCGCCCTCGGGCTCTGGACTTGCGGGTCTCGCGGAGGGCCGCGATCTGCTGGGCGATGTCGACGGCCTTCTTGCCGGTGTCGGCGGTCTTGAGGTCCGCCTCGTCGGCGCGGAGACCGCCGCCGACGTTCCCGGCGGGGGCGTACTCCGTGCCGCCCCGCCAGCCGCCGAACTCGGAGGACTCGGCTGGGGCCGGCGGGGTCGCGGTCGCGGGGGCGTCGGGTCGAGCAGGGGGCTCCGCCAGGGATGCGTCCGCTTCACCATCGAGACCCTTGCCGAAGGCCTGGTCGAGGGCGTCGGCGGACCGCCGGCGGCGCGCGGTCTCCCCGGCGCGACCGGACTGGGCGACAGGGGCCTCCGGCACGGGCGTCGGGTCTGCGCCGGCCGTGCCCATGCTCGGCCGCACACCGGGCACGGCCACCCTCTTGGTCACGTTGAGCCCGTACTGCGTGTACTGGTCCTTGTTCTCCAAGACGAGGTAGCTGGTGTAGGGCGTCTCGATGCCGTATCGGAGGCTCAGCCGGACGACCTCGTCGCGAAGCTCCGGGTTCTCGCCGTGGAGGCGGATCTCGTCGAGCAGGTGGCCGATCTTGCGGCGAACGAAGATCGACTCGATGAACGCGCGGTCCGGGGCCTTCTCGGGGAACGTGCCCTCGTACACCAGCTCGCGCGTCTTCTTGCCGACCTTGCCGCGCAGGCGGATGGCCGAATGGCCCTCGCCGGTCCACGATCCGACGAGCATCACCTGCCCGCCTCGGAACAGGTCCGGCAGCTTGCGCGGGTAGGTCTCGGTCACCGTCACGCCGGGGACCTCGATCTCCAGGTCCGTCAGCACCGGGTGGCTCATCTTCGCGAAGAGCCGCGTCACCTTCCCGTCAATGGCCTCGCCCTCGCGGACGTACTCGGGAAGACCGCCCGTGTCGTCGGCCATGCGGTCCAGCAGGTGGGTATTGACGTCGTCGCCGACGCCGAAGGTGAAAAAGCGGGAGCGGCGGGCGTTGTGGTTCTGGACGAGCTTGGCGAGTTGCTCGGGGTCCGTCATGTAGACCGTCGGCCGTCCGTCCGTGAGAAAGAGGACCGTCGTGGGCCGGTCGCCGTCGGCGGGCAGGGCGAAGAGCTTCTCGAGGGCCTCCCCGATGTTCGTTCCGCCGCCCGCCTCGAACGCCTTGACCCATTCCTTCGCCTTCGCTTTTCCTTGGGCGGTGGCGGGCGTCCAGTCGCGGCCGTCGGGGAAAGTCCGCGCCGCGGTGGAGAACTGGACGATGGCGAACCGGTCCTTCTCGTCCAAGAGGTCGACGCACCGCGCCAGGGCCTTCTTGGCCTGGTCCAGCTTCTCGCCGCGCATCGAGCCGGAGGTGTCGAAAACGAAGGCGACGTCGCGCGGCACGCGGGTCTCGACGCCGGCCTCGGCGCCGGGGCTCAGGAGAACGAGGAACGTGCCGGGGGCCTTCGGGTCGGAACGGTACGTCATCAGGTTCAGCCCGAAGTCCTTGCGGCTGACGGTGTAGAAGAGCTGGAAGTCGCGGTCCAGGGCGGCCCGATCGGTCTCCACGCCCACCACGACCTCGTGCGGGGAGGGCAGGCTCTTGCCGACGTCATGGGTGGGGCTGTAGACGCCGGTGATCGGCACGTCGCTCTTGATGCGCACGGCCACCGTGAAGTCCTCGAGCGTCTCGGAGGCCTTCTCGCCGGTCCGAAGCGGGAAGGTATACTCCGCCAGGCCGTCGCTCATGGGGACGACCTCCGTGTACTCGACCTCCACCTTCTGGTTTCCGTTCGCGGGGACGGGGTAGACGCGCATGCGGAGGAGTCGCCCGTCCATGTACTCCAGCAGGCCCGGGTCGCGCATGCGGCGGACGATCCGCTCGTAGACCTCGCGGGCCTTCTCCTTCTCCACCAGCTCGCCGGTCATCCGCTTGCCGCCGATGGTCATGGCGAACTCGCGGAGGGCGGCCCGTTCGGGGATGGGGAAGATGTAGGTGCACTCCAGGTCCGAGCCGGTCGAGTTGCGGAACGCCTGGGAGATGCGGGTCGTGGCGACCTGGTTGTCGATGGTCGTGTCGACGCGAAGGTACTCGATGGCCAGGGGCGGGACGGATTCGTCCTTGGGGATCATCAGGCCCGCCGCCCCCGCTCCCACGGCCGCCGCGAGCACCAGGGCCGTCATCGTCGCCACCGTCGCCGTCCATCTCGTCGCGCGCCGCATGAGGCGCTCCTTTCCTTCGAGCCGTGCCGCGGGGCCCGGCCCGGTCGGCCGATCCCGGGCGCTTAGACGAGGGCCGGCCACGGCGGGTTCCGGCGTTCGACGGTTTCCGCCGGGCGGGGTGGGACCGAAAGGGAAGGGCCGGCGGGCATCAGCGCAAAAAAGGGGGCAAGGTCCGGAGGGGAGACCTTGCCCGTGTTGCGGGGATAGACGGCGAATTAAAGTTCACGAAGACATCTGCCCAGCTTACCGCCGACCGGGGCCCCGAGACGAGCTCGGGGGTGTGTGAAGGAACGATGGGCAGCGGTCCGCTTCCTCCTGGTCACTATCCCGCAACCGTGTGTGAACTTGTCCTCCGTCTATCCCGCATCGCCCTATCGGGCGGAACCGACAATAAGGATGACCCGCTCTTTTTGGAGTTAAGGGGGTTGTGTGGCAAAGCGCCTGAACTTCTCGTCGCACCCGGGGGAGGGCTGTGCGTGGAGTCGCAAGCGATGCCATAAAGAACGAGTCATCCGCCCTTTACTTGAGCAAGGCCCGTGCCAATTGCCGGCACCTGCGACCGATTTTCCCCGAGAACCGCTAAGTCGCTGTAGAATCGTGCCTTAAAACTTTCCTCTATCCCGGATTCCCGCAAAGGGCAGGGGGCCCGGTCGTCCCGATGTTGCACCCGCGAAACGCGCCGGGCCGCCCCGGAGCCGCCGAATCTCTCGTAAGCCCTTTATTGTCCGCGCCTTAGGGTGTTGTTGCGTGAAATGAACGCGTGTTCTCGAAAGTCAACGCCTTGGGGTGCCCGCCTTCCGCTCTTAGCCGACCCACCGGGAGGCGGGCCGACCCGCGGGGCCCGGGCCGACCGAACAGAAAAAGTGAACGTCCGATAAGTTCCCTAAAGACGCCGCCGCGAGGGGGCCGACATAGTAAGACGGACCGTGCGGGGCCCTGCCAGTATTACCAAGCCGTTCGAGGGGTCGGCAGAATGCGGCAGACCCGCGAGCCTGGGAGGCCGATTATGCGCGTGATCACCGTTTTCAACCACAAGGGAGGCTGCGGCAAGACCACCACCGCCATCAACCTCGGATCCGCCCTGGCCCAGCAGAAACGCCGCGTCCTCCTCGTGGATCTCGACCCCCAGGCCCACGCCACCGTCGGTTGCGGCGTGCGGGAGGAGGAGGTCGAGCTCTCGACGTGGGACGTCCTCCGCGGCGCCGCCGACGGCCAGAGGCCGCTGGCCTTGAGCGACATCGCCTGGGAGATTTTCGACGACTTCTTCCTCGCCCCCGGCAGTGTGACCCTGGCGGGCCTGGAGCAGGTCCTGGCGGGCACCGAAGGGCGCGAACGGCGCTTGGTCCGGGCTCTCGGGGGGATCGAGGACCGCTATGACGTCGCCGTCATCGACTGCGGTCCGGGCATCGGGCTCCTTTCCACCAACGCCCTCGTCGCCGCCACCGACGTCCTCCTGCCCGTCGACCTCGGCTTCTTCAGCGTCTATGGCCTGGGGCGGGCCCTCGAGACCCTCGACATGATCGCCGGCCGCACCGGCCGCGACCCCAACGTCCATATCCTCGCGACGATGTACGACACGCGGGCCCGTTCGATGCGTCGGAGCCTGAGCGCGCTGCGCGACCAGTACGGGGCCCTGGTCCGGGAGACGGTGATCCGGCTGAACGTGGCCCTGCGGGAGGCCGCGGCCATCGGCAGCCCCATCGCCGAGTTCCGGCCCGGGTCGCGCGGCCACGAGGATTACGTGGCCTTGGCCCGGGAGCTGGCGGCGGGGGATCTGCAGGCGGCCTACGAGGAGGCGGCCCAGACGGAAGCCGAGTCCGAAGCCCGCGAGGAGGCGGCCCTCGACGAGAAGATCGAGCTCGTGTACGGGGCCATCCCCATCGAGGGCGGCGTGCGGTTCGTTTGCCACGCCCCGGGCGCCGGGATGGTCCGGATCGCCGGCGACTTCAACCAGTGGGCCGCCGACGGCGACGCCGACATGGCCTCCACCGAGGTCGAGGGTGTCTGGCAGAAGGATTTCAAGCTCCCGCCGGGCCGGTACGCGTACCGCCTGATCATCGACGACGCCTGGTGCAGCGACCCCGCCAATCCGTACGTGGAGAGCAACCCCTACGGCGAGCTGAACAGCGTGGTCGAGATCTGCTGACCGGTGCGGGAGAACGTCTTGCACACGGTTACCACCGCCCCGCCGACGCGCCGTTTCGCCGGACGCCGCCGCGCTCCGGCCGAAGCCACCGAGACCGGCGGCGTCGAATCGCTGGCCGGCGTCCTGCTCTCGGACCCGTCGCCCGCGCCTTGCTCCGAGCACGCGTCCCCACCCGTCCCGGGCGGGGCCGGTCCCCTCCGCGGTCTCTACTTCCTGGATGCGCGCGGCATCGACCCGGCGGTGCGGCGGCGGACGGCCCTGGCGGCGGCGGTGGGGCTGGCCCCGAAGGGCCGGCCCGCAGCTCTTCTGGTGATGGACGGCGACCGGGCCGACGTGCACCTCGCGGGCGAGATGGCCTGGGGCCGCGTAGGACCTCACCCGTGGGTCGGCGCCGACCCCGGCCGCGCCGTCGACGGGTTGCTCGGCCAGTGCGACCAAGTGGCCGTCATCCTCCTGGCGCCTCCCGAGGGCGGGCTGCGGGCGGCCGACCGGACCCCCCGCCGCGTCGTCTTCCTCGCGACCGACGAGGCCGAGAGTCTCGTCGAGACGTACCGCGGGATGAAGGGGTGGTGCGCGGCAGCCGAGGCGCTGGAGCCGGGTCTCGTGGTGGTGGGCGACGCCGGGGAGGAACAGGCCGCCCGGGTCCACGCTCGCCTGGGCCGGGTCGCCCGGGCGTTCCTTGGACGCGAGCTGGCCCTCTGCGGGACCGTTCCCCCGCCTCCGGAGGCCCGAGCGGAGCCGATGGCGCTGTTCGAGCGGGCGTCCTCGGCCGACGTGTGGCCGCGCCTCCTGGGCGCCGACCGCACGGCCTCGGCGCCGGAGCCGTCCGCGCCCGCCGCGCCGACGCCTCCGACGGACCCGCCGCCCGCGCCGACCTCGATCTTCCACCTCTGGCGTCCGCCGGACGAGCCGTCGCTGGTAGCGGCGATCGAGGCCCGGGTCCCGGCCCTGGTGGGCCCGCGCCTCCGGGCGACGATCCGGATCGAGGTCGACGAGCCGGGCGCGCCCCCGCTGGTGGCCGTGTGCGAGGACGGGGCCCTGGTGGCGATCCTGGTGCACCGGGACGGGACCCCCCCGGAAACCGGGCCGGCCGAGCAGTGGCTGAAAGTCCACGCGCGGCTCCTGCGCCGGGCCTACCCGACGGCGGGCATCGCGCCCGAGGTCCCGCCCCGCGCCGTCGTCCTGGCCGGAGTCGACGTGCGGACGGTCCGCGACGGGGTGCGTCGGTTCGTGCCCGTGCGGACGGGCGGCCGGACGGGGATCGTGCTCCTGGCGTGACGCGGCGGGTTGACTTCAGGCCGCGCGATGGGTATCGTGCCAGCGATGGCACGACCGAGCTGGGACGCCTACTTCATGGGGATCGCGCGGGAGGTCGCGCGCCGCTCCACGTGTCTGCGCCGGCAGGTCGGGGCCCTCCTCGTCGTCGACCGCCGCATCTGCGCCACGGGCTACAACGGGGCGCCGAGCGGCGTGCCGCACTGCGGCGAGGTCGGATGTCTCCGCGAGCAGTTGGCGGTGCCGTCCGGCGAACGGCACGAGCTATGTCGTGGTTTGCACGCCGAGCAGAACGGCATCATCCAGGCGGCCAAGCACGGGGTCCGCATCGCGGGGGCGACGCTCTACACGACGCATCATCCGTGCTCGCTCTGCGCGAAGATGGCCATCAACGCCGGCATCGGCCGGATCGTCTGCCGCGAGGACTACCCCGACGATCTGGGCAAGAACCTGCTTCGGCAGGGCGGGGTGCGGCTCGATGTGCTGGTCGCCGAGTCGGCCTGAGTTGTGCGGGTGGTCCGAATCACGTCCGACTTCGCCACGGAACTGCACGGGTGCGCGCCCGGCGCGCCCGACCCCCAGGGGTGGTGTGATCGCGGCGCTTTGTGCCCCGGGGATGGGGGTGTGGCGCACGCGGTGGGATGCGGTGGAAAGAAAATGAGTCGCGGTGGAAAAGTTCTTTCCGCGAGCCCCAAGATGTTGTGTTCAAGCAGGTTACGGGCGATTGCGTTTTGTGGGTATTGAGGAAGGATAAAGAACGCGCTAAAAACGGGCTTGACACCCCATATGCTGGGTCTGTATGCTCGCCTGTATCGAATATGCAGTGGATGGGAAGCACTTTCTCAACTTTTTCCTCAACCGGCCCGGGGCTGGATGCCGACGAAGGAAGGGCGGCGTTAGGCCCAACATGTTGTGGCTCTGACGCCCGGACCGGCGAGCCAATGAGGAGCCGGGCTCAATGCGGTGCCCCTTCTGTCACAAGGACAACGACAAGGTCGTGGACTCCAGGCC
Organism: uncultured Anaerolineales bacterium; assembly: GCA_964461715.1. GTDB lineage: Bacteria > Planctomycetota > Phycisphaerae > FEN-1346 > FEN-1346 > CAYWVR01. Next base: position 15,584 of record CAYWVR010000027.1, on the reverse strand, counting down.
CAGTGCCTCGGCCATCCGCCGCCGGCGCGAGTGCCTGGGCTGCGGCCGGCGTTACACGACGTACGAGCGGGCCGAGGGCGACGTCCGGCTCCGCGTCGTCAAGAAGGACGGGACGCGCGAGCAGTACGACCGCCCGAAGATCCGCCGGGGCCTGGAGTTGGCCCTGCACAAGCGGCCCGTCCCGACCGAGCGGCTCGAGGAGATGGTCCAGGAGATCGAGGAGGAGGTCACCAGCACCTACGAGGCCGAGATTCCCAGCCGCGTCATCGGCGACCTTGTCATGCAGAAGCTGCGCAAGGAGGACCAGGTCGCCTACGTCCGGTTCGCCAGCGTCTACCGGAGTTTCAAGGACGTCTCGGACTTCGTGCAGGAAGTCGAGTCGATGCGAACGAAGCGGGGCGCCGCCGAGGGCGCCGGCCCCGAGGGAACCCCAGCAGCCGGACAGGGAGGTCGCCCGGCCGGCGGCGACTGACGGCCGACGACCCGATTCACGCTGCGAGGGCGTGGGGGGCGGAAAGTGATTCCTTCAACTTGAAGGAATCAGAAATTCACGCCGCGAGGGCGTGGGGGGGCGGTTGTCACGGCAGCCGTCCCCCGCACGAACGATTATCCGGGCGACCGAGGGACGCCCACATCCATTCATGAGCCCGAGAGCGCACGGGAAGGGGGCCAGGTCGTATGACCACCCGCATTAACCGCATCCGAAAACGAGACGGCCGCGTCATGGCGTTCGATCAGGTCAAGATCGCCGACGCCATCTGGAAGGCCGCCCAGGCCGTCGGAGGCGAGGACCGGTTTGTCGCCGACGAACTCGCCGCCGCCGTTGCCGACTACCTCGAGCGCCACTACGAGGGCGACGTGCCCGGCATCGAGGACATCCAGGACATGGTCGAGAAGGTCCTGATCGAGACCGGCCATGCCAAGACGGCCAAGGCCTACATCATCTACCGCGAGAAGCGGAGCCAGGCCCGCCGCCGCATGAAGGTCCGAAAGGCCTCCCGCCAGCGGAGCCGCAACACCACGGACTTCGCGCTGCTGGTCGACACCGGGGCCAAGGACGCCCTGCTGCCCTGGGACAAGGCCCGGATCGTGACGGCCCTGGAGTCCGAGGCCCGTCTCGACACGCGGACGGCCCGGAAGGTCGCCGCCGCCGTCGAGGAGAAGATTTTCGCCTCCGGCCTGACGCGAATTTCGACCGCCCTGATCCGCGAGCTCGTCGACAACGAGCTCTTCGAGCGGGGCCTGACGGGCCGCCTCGAACGCCAGAAGGTGATGGGCATGCCCCGGTTCGATCTCGAGACGCTCATCTACTCGAAGAGCCAGGAGAACTCGAACATCACGTCCAACAACCCGGAGGCGATCAACCTCTCGATCGCCGAGACGGTCCTGAAGCAGTTCGCTCTCTCGGAGATCTTCAGCCGCGAGGTCGCGGACGCCCACCTGACGGCCCGCGTCCACGTCCACGACCTCGGCTATCCGACCCGCGTCTACTGCTCGAGCCACAGCCTCGAATACCTGAAGAAGTACGGCCTCGACCTCCAGAACTTGGACGCGAAGTCGAAGCCCGCCAAGCACGCCCGCACCCTGACCGGGCACCTCAACACGTTCCTGGCGTCGATGCAGGCGTACTACGCCGGAGCCCTGGGCGTCGCGTATATCAACATCATGTACGCCCCCTACGTCGAGGACATGGACGACGCCGAGATGCTCCAGGAGGCCCAGCACCTGATCTTCTCGTGCTCCCAGTCGGCGTTCAGCCGCGGCGGGCAGACGCTCTTTTTGGATTTCAACATCCACACGGGCGTGCCCCGCTACCTCCGCGACGTCCCCGCCATCGGGCCGGGCGGCAAGAAGACCGGCCGCACCTACGGCGACTACGAGGAGGCCGCCCGGCGGTTCTGCCGGGCCCTGCTCCAGGTGTGGCACGAGGGCGATCGCGACGGCCACCTCTTCGCGTTCCCGAAGTGCGACCTGCACGTCAACGCCGACACGTTCGGGGACCCGCGCCAGCAGGCGATCCTGGAGTACGCGTGCGAGATCGCCTCCGACAACGGCGTGCCGTACTTCGTCTTCGACCGCGACGAGGTCACCCTGTCGGCGTGCTGCCGCTTGAGGACGACGATCGACGATGACCACATGATCCGCCACCCGGAGAGCATGCGGTTCTGCGGGTTCCAGAACGTGACGATCAACCTGCCCCAGGCGGCCTACCGGGCCGGGGCGGGGAACTGGGAGGGCCTGTTCGGCGAAATCGGCGAGGCGATGGACGTCGCCATGAAGGCCCACCTCGAAAAGCGCGAGTTTATCCGCCGCCTCATGAGCGCCCCGCACATGCCGCTCTGGGAGATCGGCAAGCTCGCCAAGGACGGCCGCCCCTACGTCGACCTCGACAAGGCCACCTACATCATCGGCCTGGTGGGCCTGAACGAGTGTCTCCAGCACATGGCCGGCCACGAGCTGCATGAGAGCGACGAGGCCCTGAAGCAGGGGCTGAGGATCGTCTCGCACATGGTCGAGCAGGCACGGTCCTACTCCGAAACGTACGGCCTGAAGGTGAGCCTGGAGGAATCGCCCGCCGAAAGCGCCACCCGCCGCATGGCCAAGGTCGATTTCCGCGACTGGCCCGCCTCCCGCACCCTCGTCAAGGGCGACGTCGACGCCGACGAGTTCTACTACACGAACTCCATCCACCTGCGGGCCGACGCCCCGACGGACCTCCTGACCCGCATCCAGAAGCAGGCCAAATTCCACAATATGATCGAGTCCGGGGCCATCATCCACGCCTTCGTCGGCGAGGAGCGGCCCCCCGCCGACAGCATCCTGACCCTGGTCCGAAAAACCTTCCATCGCACCAGCGCGGCCCAGCTCACGATCAGCCCCGAGTTCACCATCTGCAACGCGTGCCACCGCTGGACGCCGCGCCTCCAGGACCATTGCGACTATTGTCAGAGCGGGGACGTCTACGGCATCACGCGGATCGTCGGCTACTTCAGCCGCATCTCCAACTGGAATAAGTCGAAGCTCGGGGAGCTGAAGGACCGGCACCGGGGCGACTACCGTGTGACGCAGGTGGCCCCGCCGAAGAGCGTGCCGGCCCCGGAGTTCGGGACGGCGGCGGGATAGTGTGTGGCATCGGGCGGGGCCGGGGGGCCTCGCCCCTGAATCGTGACCCCCTTGTTGGCGGAGGAGCCGGGAAGCTAAGGCCAACTTCGCCGTCCCGGCTCCCCGTCTTAACGGAACGCGCGGCCTCACCCCCTTGGCCGCGCTTGCGACGGCCGACGTCGGCTCGGGTCCCCCCCACCCGGGCCGCGTTCGGCTCCAAGGCCTGTGATGGATATCGTCAACGAGCACGAGCAGGATTACCGGGGCGGCGCGAGCGGCGTCAAGTACATGTTCCGCGGGCCGCGCGTCGATTGGGGCGTGATCCTCTTCGCCCCCGGCGAGGAGCTCGGACGCCACCTCCACAACGAGGTCGAGGAGACCTTCTACTTCGTCGAGACGGGCGGCGGGCGCATGATCGTCGACGGCAAGGAGTACCCCGTCGAGGCCGGCGTCGCCTTCCGCATCGAGCCCGGCGAGGTCCACAACATCGTCAACGATTCCGACCGGCCGCTGAAGGCCGTCTTCATCAAATCCGCGTACAAGCCGTCCGACAAGGTCAACGTCTAGCCCGCGCCCCGGCGGCGCGGGCCGCAGCGAAAGGGTCCACGCGCATGAAGTTCGAAGTCTATGGCAAGAAGAACTGTGCGAAGTGCGAGAGCACGAAGCAGAAGCTCGCGCATCTCGCGACCAAGTTCGCCCCCGAAGCCGACACGGAGGTCGTCTTCGTCGACGTGGACACCGTCATGGGACGGGCCGAGGGCGCGTTCCACGACGTCAACGCGATCCCGACCACCCTCGTCCGCACCGCCGCGGGCGACGTCGGCCTGCGCTGGGACGGGGTCATCCCCCCGGCCGACGCCGTCAAAGAGCTGCTGGCGGGCGGGGCCCGGGCCGAGGCGTGACCCCCGCACGCCCATCCGGTCTGCCCCCCGTCGCGGGATACCATCCGACCACCCTCATCGACTGGCCGGGCCGGCTGGCGTCCGTCATCTTCCTGCCGCGATGCAACTTCCGCTGCCCCTTCTGCCACAGCGGGTCGTTGCTCGCGGAGCCGCAGGAGACGATCCCCTTCGAGGCGATCCTCGAGCACGTGAGGTCTCGCGAGGGGTGGATCGACGGGGTCGTGATCTGCGGCGGGGAGCCGACGCTCTGGCCGGGCCTCGGCGCGCTGGCCGCGACCCTTCGGCGCGAGGGGCTCCGGGTCAAGCTCGACACGAACGGGTCGCGGCCGGAGCGGCTGCGGCAGCTTCTCGGGGCGGGGCTCCTGGACGCCGTGGCCATGGACGTCAAAGCCCCGCTCGATGCCCGCTATTATGCCGCCGCCGGGACGGAGGTACCGCTGGACGCGCTCGAGGCGTCCATCGACCTCCTGACGGAGGCCGACCTGGAGGTCGAGTTCCGCACGACCTGCTGCCCACGCTTTGTCGGCGAGCCGGAGATCCACGCCATCGGGTCGCGGCTGGCGGGAGCGCGGCGGTGGGTGCTCCAGCGGTTCGTGCCGACCCACGCCCTGGACCCCGAGCTGCGCGAGGTCGAGCCCTACGGCCCGGCCGAGATGGAGGCCTTGGCCGAGATCGGCCGGGCCTACCTCGCTCGCTGCGTCATCCGCGGCCAACCCGAGGCCTTGGCGGCGCCCTCCGAGAGCGGATGAAACCGGCCCGGACACAATCCCTTGGGGCCGCGCTCTTCGCTTGACACATTCTGGGCGATGTCCTAAAGTAAGGCTAAGTCGTGGCACGGGGCCTCGACGGGCTGCCCGCATCCATTATTCTGATCATCGGGGCAGGGGGCCGCTCACGTTTTTCCCGCCGCCGGACGCGTTTTTGTTAAAGTCCGATAACTCGCGCCGTCGATACACTGGGCCGGTGAGGACGGGGTTCCTATGCGCGCAAAGTCCAGTCTAAAGCCGCCGCGCCGCTCTCGGCGCCTGCGCCCGCGGACCGCCGTCCTTGCGTCCGTCCTCGCGGCGCTTTTGGCGGCCCCCGGGTGCATGCGCGAGGAGGTGCCCGAGGCCTCCCCGCCGCGCATCCCCCGCGAGGTCCGTCCCGCCGACTACCTCGAGGACACCGTCGGCCAGGTCGCCCGCTTCGCCGGCCGCGAGTGGCTGCCTGTCCGGGGCTACGGCTTCGTCACCGGGCTCGACGGCACGGGCACGACCACCGTGCCGCCGGGGGTGCGGCAGGAAGTCCTGACGATGATGCGGCGTCATCACGTGGCCGCCCCGGACGCCCTGCTCGCGAGCCCCGACACGGCGGTGGTGGCCGTGGGCGGGAGCATCCCGCCGGGGGCGGCGCGCGGCGAGCGGTTCGATCTCCAGGTCCGGGCCCTGCCCGGCACCGAGACCACCAGCCTTGACGACGGGTTCCTCCTCGAGTGCGACCTGACGCGCGTCGTCATGACGCGGGGCGGGGGCAACGCCGACACGCTCGCGCTGGGGCGCGGCAGCATCTTCGTCTCGCTGTTCGGGGGCGAGGGCGAGACCCGCAGCGATCCGCGCCTCGGCCGCGTCCTCGCGGGCGGCAAGACGCGCGACGCCCGGTCCTTCCACCTCGTCCTGCTGGAGCCCTCCATCCGCGTCCAGGACCAGATCGTCCGCCTCATCAACAGCCGGTTTCCGGACGTCGCCGAGGGCAAACGCGACGGGCGCATCGACCTCACGGTGCCCGCGGCCTACGTGGACGACAAGACGCACTTCCTCGACGTCGTCGGGGCGCTCTATCTTCGCGAGAGCCCCGCGGCCCGCGACCGCCGCCTCAACGTCCTGGTCGAGACCCTCCGGTCCGGGCGCGACATGGACCGCGTGAGCCTTTGTCTGGAGGCCTTCGGCGCCGGCATCGTCCCGCGGCTGCGCGATCTGAAGGAGCATCCCAGCGAGGGGGTCCGGTTCTTCGTGGGCCGCACCCTGGCCCGGCTCCAGGACGCCCAGGCCGTCCACGTGCTCGAGCCCCTGGCCCTGGACCCCGCGAGCGAGTTCCAGGAGGAGGCAGTGCGGGCCCTCGGGGCCCTGAGGAAGGGCCTCGGCCTCGGCGTCCTCAGCCGCGCCCTCGATACCCCCAGCGCCCGCGTCCGCGTGGTCGCCTGGCAGGCCATTGCGAAGCTCAGCCCGGCGGCGTCGCGCGTGGAGAGGTTCCGCGACAAGTTCACCCTCTACGCCGTGCCGACGCGGGCCGACCCGTTCGTCTACGTCTCGCGGACCATGGACCCCGAAATCGCCGTCTTCGGCGACGTCCGCATCCGTCCGCCCGTCCTCGCCGAGACGCGGCGCGTGACGGCGACGGCCACCGCCGAGGCCGGGGAGTTGATCCTCATGGCCCGCCGCCGCCGGCAAAACCTGAGGATCGACGTCCCCCTCGATCTTACGGAGGCCGTCGTCCGGGCCGCGCAGCCGGTGTTCGCCGACGAACTCGCGACGGAGATCACGGGCCTGGACCTGGGCTACGGCGACGTGGTGGGCCTGATTTCGCGGATGGCGGCCAAGAAGGCCCTGACGGGTCCGATGATCCTCCAGCCGCTCGAATACCAGATTCGCACCGACCGTCCGAGCCCCCGCCCAATCGAGACGGGGACGGAACCGTAGCGCCGCCGGGGGACCGAGCCCCGGCGGGCGCGACCGAGGAGCGCCGCAACACGTGGAACTCAAGAAGCTCGAAGTCTTCGGGTTCAAGTCCTTCGCCGACCGGACGCGCTTCGAGTTCGATTCCGGCGTCACGGTCATCGTCGGGCCCAACGGGTGCGGCAAGTCGAACGTCGTCGACGCCGTCAAGTGGGTCCTCGGCGAGCAGAGCGCCAAGAGCCTCCGCGGCCGGGAGATGGCCGACGTCATCTTCGCCGGCAGCGAGAGCCGCCGCAGCCTCGGCTTCGCCGAAGCCACCCTCACCTTTGATAACACGCGGGGCCTGCTGCCGATCGACGTCGCCGAGGTCGAGGTCACCCGCCGCCTCTACCGCAGCGGCGAGAGCGAGTACCTCCTCAACCGCCGCCCCTGCCGCCTCCGCGACATCCGCGAGCTGTTCATGGACACGGGCGTCGGCCTCGACGCCTACAGCCTCATCGAGCAGGGCAAGGTCGACGTTCTCCTCCAGTCCAACCCGTCGGAGCGCCGCATCATCTTCGAGGAAGCCGCCGGCATCTCCAAGTACAAGGCCAAGCGCCGCGAGGCGGAGCGCAAGCTCGCCCGCACCGAGCAGAACCTCTTGCGCCTCGGCGACCTCCTCGAAGAGGTCCAGCGGCGGCTCCGCTCCGTCAAGGTCCAGGCCGGCCGGGCCCGCAGCTACGTCGCCTACTCCGACCGCCTGAAGGACCTCCGCGTCTCCTACGCCCTCAATCAGTACCACGAGCAGCGGACCCGCCTCGAAGAGCACGCCCGCCGCATCGCCGCCCTCGAGGACGAGCGGGCCGGCCGCACGGCGGCCCTCGCGGACCTCGAAGCCCGCCGCGCAACGCTCGAGGGGGCGCGGATGGACCTCGAGGAGGCGGTTCGCAAGGCCGACGCCTGCCTCGGCGAGATTCGCGCGGACCTCGCCACCCGCGACAGCGAGATCGGCTTCCATCGGACCCGCGCCGGCGAGCTGGCCCGGGTCGTCGACCGCGACCGCCAGACCATCGGCCGCCTCACCGCCACCCTCCGCCAGGCGGAGGCCGACGCCGCCGCCCGCCGCGCCGAGATCGACGCCGTCGCCGCCCGGACCCGCGCGCGGGAAACCGCGGTCGAGTCCGTCGAGACGCGCCTCCGCGAGGTCGCCGACCGCGTTCGCGATTTCGTCGCGCGCATCGACGCCGCCAAGACCGATCTCCTGGACCTTGCCCAGGCGCGGAGCCGGACGTCCAGCCGCCTCGCCCATCTCGATATGCAGCTCGAGAACCTCCGCAACCAAGCGGAGCGCCTCGTCGCCCGCCGGGGCGAGATCGCCGCCCACCTCGACCGTCTCGGCCGCGCCGAGGCCGACCTCTGGGTCGATCATGCCGCCCTCGATGCCGCCCTCGCCGAGCGGCGCGGCCGCCTGGAGGCGAAGCGTCACGCGGCCGAGGGTCGGCAGCGGGAGGTCGAGGAGCTGGGCGAGCGGCTGGCCCGGGCCAAGGAACGGGCCAGCGCCCTCGATTCCCGACGCGAGCTGCTCGAGGACCTCCAGGCCCGCGGCGAGGGCATCCCCGCCGCCGTCCGCATGGCCACCGAGGCCATCCGCGAGAGCGGCCGGAGCGACGGCTGGCGGGGCATGGTCGCCGAGCTCATCGAGGTCGACGTCGAACACGCCGTCGTCATCGAGTCCGCCCTCGGCCCGGCCGAGAAGCTCCTCGTCGCGGATCGCCAGGCCGACGTGCTGGCCCTCGCGCGCCGCCTGGAGGGCCGGCTGACCGGCCAGGTCCGGTTCCTCGCGCTCGACGCCCTCGAGCCCGTCGGAAACGGTCGCGACCTCTCCCCGTATCCCGACGCCCTCGGCTGGGCGATGGACCGCGTCCGCGTGCCGGACGCCGTGCGGCCGGCGGTGGCGCACCTGCTGGCGCGGACGGTCGTGGTGCGGACGCTGGAAGGGGCGCTCGGGCCGGCGGCCGGGCCGCTCCGGGGCTATCGTTTCGTGACGCCCGAGGGGTACGTCCTGGAGGCGGACGGCAGCATCGCCGTCGGCCCGCCCGGCGCGGAGACGAGCCTCATCTCCCGCCGCTCGGAGCTGCGCGGCATCGTCGAGGAACGGGCGGCCCTCGGGGCCGAGATCGCCTCGCTCGACTCGGACCGCCGGGCCGCCATGGCCGACCTCGCCGCTCTCGACACCGAGCAGCAGCAGCTTCGCCAGGAGATTTACGAGGCCTCGATGGCCAAGGTCGAGGTGGAGGGCCGCCAACGCCGCCTCGCCGAGACCCGCGCGGAGCTTCAGGCCGAGCCGCCGCTTCTTGCGAGCGAGCTTTCGGACTTGGCCGACCGCCGCGACGAGGTCGACCGCGAGCGCGAGGCCCTGGCCTCCGAGATCGAGAACCTCCAGGCCCGCGCCCGCGAGGGCCAGAAGGCCATCGATGCCCTGGAGGCCGAGCAGGCGTCGCTGACCTCGGCCCGGGCGGCCCTGGAGGAGGAGCGGACCGAGGACCGGGTGGCCCTCGCCCAACTCCGCGAGAAGCACGCCGCCCTCGGCGATCAGGTCGCCGCCGGCGAGCGCGATTGCCGGGCCGCCCGCGAGGGTATCGATCAGGCTTGCCGCGATCTGGCCGAGTGCCGCCGGCGCATCCGCGAGAGCGAGCGGACGATGCTCCGGCTGCAGTCGGAGCTGGCCGACCTCTTCCTCCGCAAGGAATCCGCCGAGGCCGAAGTCCGCCGTGTCGCCGAGGTCCGGGCCGAGAAGCGCGCCGCCGAGGCCGACCTCGCCCGGGAGGTCCGCTCCGTCGAGGGCGAGGTCGAGACCCTCCGGGGCCAGATTCACGCCCTCGAGCTCGAGGGACGCGAGCTCCAGACCAAGCGCGACGACCTCGTCCAGCGGGTCCGCGACGACTTCGACCTCGACCTGCCCGCCCGCTACGCCGAGTGGCGTCCCGAGGACGTCGACTGGGACGCCGTGGCCGAGGAGATTCGCGACCTCTCCGCCAAGCTCGATCGCCTCGGCTCGGTGAACCTCGATGCCATCCGCGAGCAGGAGGAGCTGGAGGCCCGCACGGCCTTCCTCGAGAAGCAGCACGCCGATCTCCTGGCGGCCCAGGGGGTCCTGGCCGAGCTCATCGAGCGGATCAACCGCGAGAGCCGCGAGCGGTTCCTGGCCACCTTCGAGGCCGTCCGCGGGCACTTCCAGGAACTTTTCCGCAAGCTCTTCGGGGGTGGCAAGGCGGACGTGTTCCTCGAGAGCACCGAGGACGTGCTGGAGTCGGGCATCGAGATCGTGGCCCGCCCGCCCGGCAAGCAGCTCCAGCGGATCAGCCTCCTCTCGGGCGGCGAGAAGACGATGACCGCCGTGGCCCTGTTGCTTTCGATCTTCCGGGCCCGCCCGAGCCCGTTCTGTATCCTGGACGAGGTGGACGCGGCCCTGGACGAGTCGAACATCGACCGGTTCACGGCCCTCGTGCGGGAGTTCCTGGCCCAGTCGCAGTTCATCATCATCTCGCACAACAAGCGCACGATGAGCATGGCCGACGTGCTCTACGGCGTGACGATGCAGGAACCGGGCGTCTCGCGCAAGGTCAGCGTCAAGTTCGCGGACCTGCACGAAGAAGGGCTCCTCGCCGAGGACGCCGAGCCCCGGGAGACCTCGCCGCCGGCCGAGTCGCCCCCGGCCGAAGCGGTGCCGGCCGAATGACCGCCGCGTAATCAGTCACCGAGGACCCGATGTCGAGGGACGCTCAACCCGGGGGGGCCGTCGAGCGCCTGCCGCTCATGCCGCTTCGCGGGCTCGTCGTCTTTCCGGGCCTCGTCGTCCCGCTCCAGGCGGGGCGCGAGCGGAGCGTGGCGGCGGCCCATGCGGCCCTCGAAGGCGACGGGCGGCTCATGCTCGTCGCCCAGCGCGACCCCGCGACCCTCGACCCGACCCCCGACGACCTCTACGGGATGGGCGCCGTCGCCCGCGTCCTCCAGTGCACCCGGAGCGAGGGCGCCACGTACAAGGTCGTCGTCGAGGCCCTCGGTCGGGCTCACATCGGCGGCATCGAGCCGGGCGGCGCGTGCCTCTGGAGCGAGGTCGAGCCGGTCGTCGAGCCGCCTCTGGAAGGCCCCGATGCGGAGGCCCTCGCCCGCACCGTCCGGGGCCGCTTCTTCGCCTACCTGGAGCTCAATCCGAACCTCCCCGAGAGCGTCGGCCGCCTCGCCGCCGAGATCGACGACGGCCCGGCCCTGGCCGACACCGTCGCGGCGTACACGGCCATCCCCTTCTCCGACAAGCAGCGGCTGCTGGAGATGATCGACCCGCGGGAACGGCTCGAAACGCTCGCGGAGCTCCTGGAGAACGAGGTCAGCCTCCTCGAGCTCCAACAGAAAATCGGACGCCGCGTCCGCACACGCCTCGCCAAGAGCCAGAAAGAATACTTCCTCAAGGAGCAGCTCAAGGCCATCGAGGAGGAGCTGGGCCACACGGACGACCCCGCGGGCGGGGTGGCGGAGCTGCGCGAGCGCATCCTCGGCGCCGGGATGCCCGAGGACGTCCGGAAGATCGCCCTCCGCGAGCACGCCCGCCTCGGGCACATGACGCCCCCGACGCCCCAGTCGGTCGTCGTTACCGAGTACCTCGACTGGCTCATCCACATGCCCTGGCAGGCTCGCACCGAGGACAACCTGGACCTCATCCACGTCCGCCGCATGCTCGACGAGGACCACACGGGCCTCGAGGAGCCCAAGGAGCGGATTCTCGAATACCTGGCCGTCCGCAAGCTCTCCCGCTCGCTGCGCGAGCCGATCCTCTGCCTCGTCGGCCCGCCCGGCGTCGGGAAAACAAGCCTCGCGCGCAGCGTCGCCCGGGCCATCGGTCGCCGCTTCGTCCGAAAGAGCCTCGGCGGCGTCCGCGACGAAGCCGAGGTCCGCGGCCACCGCCGCACCTACGTCGGCGCCATGCCCGGCCGCCTCGTCCAGTCCATCCGAAAGGCCGGTGTCCGCAACCCCGTCTTCCTCCTCGACGAGATCGACAAGATGGCCCGCGATTCCCACGGAGACCCCGCCTCGGCCCTCCTGGAGGTCCTTGACCCCGACGAGAACTTCTCCTTCAGTGACCATTACCTGGAGGTGGAGTGGGACCTGTCGGAGGTCCTGTTCGTGTGCACGGCCAACGTGGCGGCGAACATCCCGCCCGTGCTCCTCGACCGGCTGGAGGTCATCGACGTCTCCGGCTACACGCTCGAAGAGAAGTGCCGCATCGCCGAGCGGCACCTGCTGGGCGAGGAGCTTGCGTCGCACGGCCTGCCGCAGGGGGCGGTCCGGGTCCCCCGCGACGTCCTCAAGCACGTCATCGAGGGCTACACCCGCGAGGCCGGCGTGCGGAACTTGCGCAAGCGCCTGGCCCGTATCGTCCGCAAGGCCGCTGCCCGCGTCGCCGCCGGCCAGGCCCCGCTCCCCGACGGCGAGATGCTCTCGGCCGAGACCGTCCGGGCATTCCTCGGCCCCGCCCCCTATCGCCGCGAGTCGCCCGGCCCCCGTGAGGGCGTCGGCGCCGTCACCAGCCTCGCCTGGACCGAGTTCGGCGGACGCAGCATGGCCATCGAGGTCTCCTGCATGCCCGGCAAGGGCGAGCTGACCCTCACCGGACAGCTCGGCGACGTCATGCAGGAATCCGTCAAGACAGCCCTTTCGTGGGTCCGCTCCAGGTGCGTGCGGCCGGGCGTGATCCCCGCGCGGCACACCGTGGACCTTCACATCCACGTGCCCGAGGGGGCGACGCCGAAGGACGGCCCGAGCGCGGGGCTGCCGGTGGTCTGCGCCCTCGCCTCGGCCCTCTCCGGCCAAAATGCCCGCCGCGATGTCGGCATCACCGGCGAGGTCACCCTCCAGGGCCGCGTCCTGCCCGTCGGCGGCATCAAGGAGAAGGTCCTCGCCGCCCATCGCGAGGGTATCCGCCGCGTCTTCCTCCCGCGCGGCAACGCCGATGACCTTGAGAAGATTCCCGAGGAGGTCCGCCGCGAGGTCGATCTCGTGTTCGTCGACCGCGTCGAGGAATGTCTCCGCGAGGTCGTCCCGCACCTCCGCCCCCAGTTCCGCCACCGCCCCCCGCGAAAATCATACCCGGAATGATTTCCTGCCGCCCGTTTTGGTCCCTGACGCTGGCGCCACTCCCGCCTTTTCGCCTGCGAAAACCATTCCGGGGGTGATTTCCGCGACCGGGCCGCCGGTTCCCTTTTCTCGTGCGGTTTTTGGCGTGGACACGCCTGCCTTGTGGGTGTAGGATGGCGCCCCTGTGGCCAGGCCGCAGGAACGGATCACGTCATGTCCAAGTCGCGTTATTGCGAAGCGCGGACGCTGGTGCGCCGGTTGTGCCGGTTGCCGGGAGAAGACCGCGCGGCTTTCCGGCAAAAGGTCTCTCGCCTCCGCCGCCATTTCGAGCAGTTCAACGTGGACGTGTCCGAGATCTGCCAGTGGCTGATGGGCCTTCGTCGCGCCTTCGGCAACGCGGCGAACCCGGAGGCCTTCGGCGCCGTCGGCGACTTCTTCCTTGATCCCGTTCTGGATGGCGCGCAGGTTGACGAGGCGGAGCGCGACGACTGGCGGCTTGCGGTGTTTGAGCACGTGACCGGCCGGCGCTGCGTGGCGGACCTGGCGGGCCGACCGCTCCCCGTAGCGCTCCGCGCAGACATGGACCGCGCGGCCGCGCTTCCCCCGACGCCGACCGCCCGCCGGTTGTTGGAGCGCCTTGGCCGCCTCGAGCCCGCCCACCGCCTCGTGCTCCTCAAGGCCGCGGCCGAATGGACCGTGGCGCGCTTCCAGCGCGGCGCCGAGAACTGGGTCCGCCAGCATGAAGAATGGCACAAGGAGAAGTCCGCCTGGGAGGCCGCCCACCCGAATCTGACGCCGGAGGTGCGCGACCGTTTCACCGACGTCTTCAAGCGCTTGAAGGACCCGGAGCGGGATGGCGCGGCCGGTCTGCGACGCCCGAACCCGCGGCTCTGTGGTTACCCTCGTCTGGCCAAGGGAAGAGACAACTGCGTCTACGCGGGCGAGAAGGGCCACGGGCCGCTTTGCTGGGCCTACACCAGGTTCCT
>CAYWVR010000027.1:0-1732 GCA_964461715.1 uncultured Anaerolineales bacterium | reverse complement strand
AACGCCGAGAAGTACCTGCGCTTCCGCACGCAGGGCGAAAGACCAAGCCGACGCAATGCCCTTCGGCGCCTCTACGGCGACGTCCCCCAATGCAAGAACTGGTTCGAGGACGCGTGGAAGGCGTACCTCGCCTTCATGAACCTCAACGAGATGACCTGTATCCAGAGCGGGCGGCTGCCCCACTGCCTCAAGATCGGCGGGACGTTCGAACGATCGAGGTGCGAGTGGAACCCGCACACCGAGCTCTGCCGCGAGTACAAGGCGGCCGTGGATGCGATGGAGGAGGGGGACCGCGCGCTCGAACCCGAGTACCGCGAGTGGCGCCGGTCCTACCTGGCCGGGCCCCGCAAGCCTTCGTTCCGCTACCCGTCCAGCCGCACGTTGCCCATGCCCAAGATCTTCGGCTCGGGCTTTCACGAGATCGACTTCGAGCGCTCGGTCCTTCGCCTCCGCCTGGACGACATGCCGCGCGGCCAGTGGCTGGAGTTCGGCTTTACGCCTTGGCCGCGGGGCTACCGTCCGTCGAAGCGCGAGGTGAAGGTTACGAGCGTTCACGTCCACTTCGTGGGAACGCGCGCCAGGGCGGGGTTCCGCTTTGACGTGGCGCACCGCCCGTCCCGCTTCGACTGCACCCAGGACGAACTCGACGAGCTTCGGAGCCGCCGCTTTCCGCGCCGCGCGCAAGACCAGGACTTCCTGGACGCCGCGCGACGGCGCCTGCTGGAGTCCTTTGACCCGGGGCCGGCCGGTCCTTTGCGCCTGCTGGCGGTGGACCTCGGGGAGAAGGGGGCCTGTGCCAGCGTGTACGAGGGAAATGCCCATCGGGCCGACATCCCGCTGAGCATCCTGAAGCTGGGGAAGCTCCTGTCCAAGGACCCGAAGAAGGGGGACGTGCGGGGCCTCCGCAAGAAGCACGTGGGCCGCCACCTTGCGCGGTTGGCCGACGGCGCCGCCCGGGTCGCGGAGGTCCGCGGCGGGGCGGACGGCGGTCCGACGCCGCCGCGGGACGGGGATTTCCGCGGCCTCAAGCGGCACGTGGCCTGGATGATCCGCGACTGGGTGCGTCTGAACGCGGCCCGCGTGATGGCGGCGGCCGAGGAGCACCGCTGCGACCTCATCGCCTTCGAGAGCCTCCGGGGGTTCCGGGCGCCGGGCTACGATCGGATGAAGGAGGACAAGAAACGCTGGCTGGCCATGTTCGCCTACGGCCGCGTCCGCCGCAAGGTGACCGAGAAGGCGGTGGAGCGCGGCATGCGGGTGGTGACGCTTCCCTATTTCAAGTCGTCGCAGGTGTGCTCGGCGTGCAACCACGTGCAGGAGTACCACTCGCGCTGGGAAAGGAACAAGCGTGGCGGGCGCTTCAAGTGCGAGCACTGCAAGGAAAGCCTGAACGGCGACGTGAACGCGGCCCGGGTGCTGGCCCGCGTCTTTCTGGACGAGGTCCGGCTTCCCGCGCCGCCGGAGTCGGCCTCTTGACACGGGGGCAGCGCGACGATAGGATAGGAGTGCCTTTGAGTCGCCAAACTGCTTGTGCAGTTTGCCCGGAACAAGCCCGGCGGACCAATGGACCTGTGGGCGGATCCCGGGCACGAAGGCGGAACCGCAGATTCCCGGCCAGGGAAGGAGCATGGTGGACCGCTTTTTTCCGCGCGCAACGGCGGTAAGTGCTTGAAGGGAAAAGGATTGCGCGAGATCAGGTGCGCCTGGCCGTGGATTTGCGGTTCTTGACACC
>CAYWVR010000026.1:0-50168 GCA_964461715.1 uncultured Anaerolineales bacterium | reverse complement strand
CCCCACTACCCCCCGAAAAGTCGCAAAAAGTGTGTCGCTTAGGGATAAACCGTTTAACGGAAAGCGTCAAAGGGGCGGCGCAGATTACCCGGCTTTCCCAAAGCGCCTCGCTTGACGGGATCAGCTGCCGAGTTTGTCGACGAGCCGACCGAGGCGGTCGTCGATCGAGTTCTCCTCGGCGTTCAGCGTGCCCACCAGGTAGCTCCGGCCGGCTGTCGTGATGGCCACGTTCGCCTCCGCGGGGCTCATGGGGGCTGCCAGGTCGAGGTACGCCTGGTAGCGGGCCTCGGCGGACTGGGCGTCGGCAGCGGTGGGATAGAGGATGGCAAATAGATAGTTCATCTCGCCCGGCTGCGTGGTCGGATAGCCGACGAGGGCGACGCTCGTCTCGGGGCCCAGATTCAGGGCCCGGGCGAGGTCCGCGGGGTTCGTTTTCGGCCAGAACGGCAGGATGGCGAGGGTCTGGAAGGTATGGAGATAGTAGACCTCGCCCTGAACGTGACCCGCCGGGAAGTTCTGGACGATCATGGGCTTCAGGCCCGTCTCCCGCACCCGGTCGGCCACGTAGTCGGCGAACTCGAAGAGGATCGGTTTCGGCTCCCGAAGGCCCGTATACTCCAACAGAACGAACATATTGCCCTTGACGAATCCGAGCGTGCGGCTCGTCATCCGGGCCGCCAGGCCGATCGTGGGGAACTGGGTCCCGCGGGCCCGGATGCTGAAGATGCCGAACGCTTCGGTGGGGCTTCCCATCTCGAAGATGCGCATGTCGAGCTTCTCGCCGGCCTGAGCCCGGGTATAGGAGGCCGTGCCGGAGCGGCGGTACTCATAGGCCTGGTACTGGGCGGCGCCCTCGGAACCGACGTCGGCCGAGAGCGGCTCGACCCCCTCCGCAGGCCGCGCCACGGGCCCGAAGACCTGGACCGCATCGGCCAGCTTCCAATCGGCGATGTCCCGGGCCCGGGGGAAGAGCTTGACGAGGGCGGCATGGGGGCCGGTGGGCTCCTCGGTGGGGACCGTGGGCGGGCCGTCGGGGCCGTCGCCACCCTCCTCGGGCGGGGTGGTCTTGCATCCGGCCAAAACGGCCGCAAGGGCCACTAGAAGCCCGATTCGCACGAATCGTCCGCCGATCGTCATGGCCAGGGTCTCCTCACACCGGGTCTGGGGAGCGGGCACTACGGAACCGATTATAGCGCCCGGCGGCGGCCCGTTCAAACTATTTCGAGAGGCCGGGCGCGGCAGGGGAGGCGGCCTTTGGACAACGTAGGATGATTGTCAAACGCGGGGGGGCCCAAGAGGCCGGGAAAACCCAGTTCCTCGGCACGGCCCGAATCGGCCCTAGCGGTCCGAGAAGCCGGTCCCGCCGATCCGGCGCAGGGAAATCCGAAGCTGCCGGGGCATGCCCTTGATGGGCAGGTGATACTCCAGTTCCTCGAGCTTCTTAAGGAGCGGCGGGACCTGGTTCGGGTCGAACAGGCCCTCCATGTCCTTTTCCACGGCCAGGGCTTGGAGATTCTTCAGGCCGTCCTCGGCCTGCCGACGGCGGATCAGGTACCGGCCGGCCATCTCGTTGTAGCTGACGGCATGCTTAACGCTGGAGGCGCTGGTCTGCCAGTAGGGGCTGATGTAGTCCTTCCGCTCCTCGGTACAGACCTCGACGGCCTTGTGGGCGGCGTCCAGGATGTTCTTGGCGACGGCCTTCAGAATCTTCTTCTTGTGCCCAACGCTGAAGCCGGGGATGTAGAGGTCGGCGTCGGCAAGGCGTTCCTCGGCGACGTCGATGGCCCGGACAAGCTTCTGGCGGTCGTCGAGGCCAGTGGCCTTCTCGGCAAGCTCGACGGCGCGGGCGAGAACGCCTTTGGCCTTCCACAACATGGCCGCAGCGATAAGCTCTTCGTAGCTCGTGACGGGCTTGCCGTCCACGGTGGTCCCTGTGGACGCGTTGAGGGCCTCGGCGGCCCCGTGGAGGCGTTTCTTGTCGCTTTCGGAGGTAACCATGGCGGCCCGGCGTTCGAGGTTGGCCACAGCCCCCTCGGCATCGTCCGTCTGGAGGTAGCAGGTGGCCAGGATGCCCGTGGCCGGGAGGCGCTTTTCCAGCGGGAAGACCATCGGATCGAGCTTCAGGAGCCCTTCCAGCAACGACCCCGCCTGGACCCAGTTGGAGCCCGTCACGGCCTCCCTGACGTCCTGGAGGGCCTCCTCGACCTTCGCGGGGTCGATCGGGATGGGCACGATCTTTGGCGGGGCCTCGGCCCCGGACTTTTCGAGGGTCTGGATGGCGGCGCGCGGCACGGGCACCAGACCGCTCATGGTTCGGATGGTGACCCGCTCGGGCGTTTCCTCGGTGATCGTGCCGACGAACTCCTGGCCACTGGTGGTGACGATACGGTCGCCCCACGCGACGGTCGGGATCGCCAGAATCAGCACCAGGGCGGCCAACCACCCGGCGAACGTCGCTGCCCGAATCACGGTACGTCCTCCCCGTCAGGCTCACGCGAATGAGGGGACGGGCGCGGCCGGTCGCGGGTCCCCTCGGCTCTCTGCGCCCTGTCATCGGCTACGGCGTCCGGCCGAGGCCACCTCTTTTGGCCGGGCCGGGCATCTTAACCTGCATTGTAACGCATCCGGGCCCCTTGAGTGGCATTTTCCGGCGAAGGTTCCGCAAGAACTGCGCGAAGATGCCCGCATGCGGGAATTTGGGGGACGGCCCCAGCGCCCCCCTCGGCCCCGCTACAATGGTCCCGGTCACGCAAGCACGAAGGAGACACCCGCCATGCGCATCGCCCTGACCGGTGGCACCGGATTCGTCGGACGCTACGTCATCCGCAGGCTCGTCTCCGACGGCCATGACCTCGTCTGCTGGCATCGCGAGACCAGCGACCGCACGGGCCTCGAGGACGCGCAGGACCACCTGGAATGGGTCCCGGGCGAGCTGGGCGACGCCGCCACCGCCGCCAAGCTCGTCGAGGGATGCGACGCGGTGGTCCACGCGGGGCTCTATCGCGTCGCGGAGGGCTTCCAGGGGGCGGTTTTCGACGTCGCCACGTACGCCGAGAGGAACATCGTCGGGTCGCTCCAGCTCATCCAGGCCGCCCGCCGGGCCCAGGTGCCGCGCTTCGTCTTCATCTCCACCTGCGCGGTTCACGACGTCATCCTGGAGGACCGGCCGCTGGACGAGGCCCATCCCTTGTGGCCGAAGAGCCACTACGGGGCCTACAAGGCCGCCGTCGAGAAGTTCGTCCATTCCTTCGGCCTCGGCGAGGGGTACGACATCTGCTCGTTGCGTCCCACGGGCATCTACGGCGTGGCCCATCCGCCCTCGGAAAGCAAGTGGTACGAGCTCGTGCAGGCCATCGCGGCCGACGAGCCGATCGTGGCCGAGGGGGGCGGCAAGGAGGTCCACGTGGCGGACGTGGCCGAGGCCGTGGCGCTGCTCCTTGAGGCCGACGACATCGCCGGCCAGTGCTACAACTGCACGGACCTTTACGTCTCGCAGTGGGACGTGGCCCACTTGGCCCGCGAGATCGTCGGCTCGGAAGGTGCAATCCGCGGCTCCCGGACCCGTCCCAAGCACACTATCGAGACGGGCAAGATCGAGGCCCTCGGCATGGCTTTCGGGGGCCGCCCGCTCCTGGAGGAAACCGTGGAGAAGCTTCTGCTGGTCTGAGCGCCGGGTCGGGCGCGGATCGGGAACACGCTCGGATCGCCTTGAGGAACCGCTCTCAGATTTTCTTGCCCCTCGTCCCGCGCTTCTCGAGCGGCACGTACTCGGCCCTGAAGGGCCCGGTGTAGATGGCCCGCGGCCGGAAGATCCGGTTGTTGGCCAGGTACTCCAGCACCCGGGCCGTCCAGCCGGAGACGCGGCTGACGGCGAAGGTGGGCGTGAAGAGTTCCTCCGGGATGCCCAGGCCCGCGTAGACGAGGCCGGAGTAGAAGTCGACGTTCGGATAGATGCCCTTTTCCTGACCCAAGGAGGCGATCACGGCCTTTTCGAGGGCCTCCGCCGTCTTGAGCATCGGTTGCATGTCCTCGCGTTTCGCACAGAGCCGCTTGGCCAGCGGTCCGAGGATGCGGGCCCGCGGGTCGTAGGCCTTGTAGACGCGGTGGCCGAAGCCCATGACCTTGCGCTTCTGGCTCCGGGTCTTCTCGAACCACGCCTTGACGCGGTCCGGGCCGCCGATCTCGCGGAGCGTCTTCATGACCTGTTCGTTCGCCCCCCCGTGCAGCGGGCCGTTCAGGGCGGCAATGCCCGACCCGATCGAGAGGTACATGTCCGACAGGGTCGACGCCACCACCATGCTCGCGAACGTGCTGGCATTCATACCGTGGTCGGCGTGAAGGATGAGCGAGATGTCCATCAGCCGCTCTTCCACGCCCGTCGGCTTGCGGCCCGTGATCATGTACAGGTAGTTGCCGGCGTGGCTCAGGTCCGGGTCCGGGTCGACGGGCATCTGGCCCTGGCGGAACCGCTGGATGGCCGCGGCGATGGTGCCCACCCCCGCGATGAGGTGGCAGGAGGCATCCTGGCCCGTCACCTCCTCGCGGGCCTGTTCGGCCGTCTTGGCGGTGGCCCGGCGTTTCCGAGGCTGGCGGAACTCGTAGACCGCGTGCTCCTCGCCGCGCGGCATGGTCTCCATGGCGATGGAGTCCTCGTCCGTGCGGATGGCGCTGCCGGGGTCTTGCTTGGCGGTCAGCCGGTCCACGGCCGTGAACTCCTGCCGCATCAGGTTCGTCCCCAGCCGCAGGGCCGCCATCGCGTTCATCTGCTCGACGGGGAACTGCATCAGGATACGGAGCGTCTCGGTGACGCGGCGGTAGCCGGCCAGCTTCTTCTTGAACACCGTGAGCTGGCGCGGCGTGGGCAGCCTCCCGTGCACCAGCAGGTAGGAGACCTCCTCGAAGGTCGAGTAGGCGCAGAGGTCGTAGATGTCGTAACCGCGGTAGATGAGGGTGCCCTGCGTTCCGTCGACGTAGCCGACCTTGGATTCGCAGGCGATGGCGCCCTCGAGGCCGGGCCCCACCGTGCACTCGACGGGCCACTGGACGGGCCCCGTGAAGGCCGGTCCGGCGGCCTCGTCCTGCTCGTCGCGGGCTTTGGCTGCGATCTTCAGCACCAGGGCGGTGATCTCTTTGGCGTCCTTAATCGGCATGGCCGCTTGCCTCCTTTGTCGGGGGGACGGGCTCGCGATGCGTGCTCGTAGCGCGTGCGCGGGCCTCTCCGACCAGCCACGCAAACAGTTTCGGGTACAGGGGTTCGCGCTCGGCGCCTTCCTCGGGGTGCCACTGGACGCCCAGGACGGGGCGCCCGTCGTCCGCCTCGAGGGCCTCGATGACGCCGTCGCGGCTGCGGGCACTCGCGCGCAGGCCCCGGCCCACATCCTTCGGGGCCTGGTGGTGGTAGCTGTTGACGGCCGCCCGGTCTTTCTCCCAGACGCGGGCCAGGAGCGTGCCCGGCTCCACGTCCACCGTGTGCACGGGCGACGGCTCGCGGGGCTTGGTGGCCCAGTGCTGGACGGCCCCCGGCACCTCTGTGGGGATGTCCTGGACGAGCGTGCCGCCCCGGGCCACGTTGATGACCTGAAGGCCCCGGCAGATGCCGAGGACGGGCAGGTCCTGCTCGTCCGCGAGCGCACAGACCGTCATCTCCATCTCATCGAGCACCGGATCCACGTACCGCTGGGCAGGATGGGGCTCCTCGCCGAAGGTCAGGCTGACGATGTCCCCCGCCCCGGGCAGCAGGAGGCCGTCCAGGCGGTCTACCAGGGCCGCCAGGGCCTCCCGGTCGTCGGTGCGCGGAAGCAGCAAGGGGGCCCCGCCCGCGGCGAGCACAGCGTGTACATAGGGGGCTTCGAGGCCATAGACGGGGGCCTGGAGACGGTCGTCGTCGGTGGCCGGGTTTCGCCGCCGCGCCGTCATTCCGATGACCGGTCGATCCATGGCCCCGTCGCTCCTCGTTCCGCCTCCAGAGGGACTTTGCCCGGCGTGGACGCGACTCGCAGGCCGCTGGGGGGACGGACGGCCGACACGGATTCCACCTTCGCGCTTGCAGCCGAGCGGCCGAGACCCTACCCTCGGCGGCCCTGAAAGTCAAGGCCGTGCGCCTCTTTGCCGGATACGGAACGTGCTGGAAGGCATCGCCGACGCCCTGTTGCCGCCCGAGATTGACGGGGGGCTCTTGTTCCTGGTGGCGGGATCGGTCTCAGCGATCCTGTTCTCGGTGGCCAAGAGCGGTTTCGGCGGCAGCATCGGCATCCTGGCCGTGCCGATCATGATCTTCGCGTGCGGCGGCCAAGCCTCCTTCGCCGTCGGACTGCTTCTGCCGATGCTCATCGTGGCAGATTACGTGGCCGTGGTCCTCTGGTGGCGGCAATGGGACGGGCGGGCGGTGCTGCGGATTCTTCCGGGCGCGGCCCTGGGCATCGGCCTGGCGACCGCCGGTTTGGCGGTGCTCCAGGGCCGGGGGGCCGAAACGGGCCAGGCGCTCCTGGACCAAGGCCTGAAGGTGGCCATCGGGGTCATCGCCCTGGGATTCGTGGCCCTGCACGCGGTCCGGTGGCTGCGGGGACGGCCCATCGTCGTCGAGCCCACCTGGCCCCGCACCCTCTTCGTCGGCACCGTGGCGGGGGTGACCAGCACGCTGGCCCACGCGGCCGGTCCGGTGGTGGCCATGGCGATGCTGGCCCTGGGGCTGGAGAAGCGGACCTACGTGGCCACGATCGCCCTCGTGTTCTGGGCGATCAACCACATGAAGCTGCCCACGTTCATCGCCTTCGGGATGATCCGCCCGGACACGCTCGGGGCAACGCTGCTCCTGGTTCCCGCGATTGCCATCGGGGCCGTGGCGGGGCGGCTGCTCAACCGGCGTCTGGGGCAGCGGAACTTCCTGAGCGTGGTCTACGTGCTCCTGGCCCTGGCGGGGGTGGGGCTGCTCTATCACGGCCTCAAGGCGCTCTTGGGCTGATCCGGGCCAGGTTCTGTCCGACGAATCGCGCGTCGGCCCGAGAGCGAGCGAATTCGTCCCTGACCAGGAGCCCGAAGCAGGCGATTCGCCTCTGAATCGTCGATGCAGGGTGACGCCGCCACGGGCGAATGCCGCCCCTCGAAGCCCGATCCGGTTCGTCAGACAGAACCTACGACCAGTCCAGTTCCGCCGGGTCGAACGTGCCCTTCGGATACTCCAGCTTCATCCCCTCCATCGTCTCCAGGAGAATCTCCGAGACGGCCAGGTTCCGGAACCATTTGCGGTTGGCGGGGATGATGAACCAGGGGGCGTGGGCCGTGCTGCACTTCGCGAGGGCGTCCTCGAAGGCCGCCATGTAGGCGTCCCAGTGCTTCCGCTCTTGGAAGTCGCCGGAACTGACCTTCCAGTGCTTCCGGGGGTTCTCAACGCGCTTCCGGAACCGTTCGAGCTGCTCCTCGGGGCTGATGTGGAGGTAGAACTTGAGGATCGTGGTTCCGGCATCGGCCAGCAACCGCTCGAAGGCGTTGATCGCCTTGTACCGCGTCGACCAGACGGTCTCAGGCACCAGGTCGTGCACCCGGACGACGAGGACGTCCTCGTAATGCGACCGGTTGAAGATGCCGATCTCGCCCGTCCGAGGGGCCGCCCGGTGAATCCGCCAGAGAAAATCGTGGGCCCGCTCTTCCTCCGTCGGGACCTTGAAGCTCGCGACGCGGCAGCCTTGGGGGTTGAGGGGCCGCATCACGTGCCGGATCGTCCCGTCCTTGCCGCCCGCGTCCATGGCCTGGAGGACGATGAGCAGGGACCGGCGGCCTTCGGCGTAAAGGACCTCCTGGAGGTCGCGCAGACGCTTGCGATGGGCCTTGACGAGGGCCTTGGCCTCCTTCTTGCCGTCGACCCCCGGCGTCTCGTCCGGGTCCCACTGCCCCAGATTCACACGCGCGTGCGGCTTGACGCGGTACCGCTCGATGAACTTCACGCCTCCCTCCTCTCGGCCGAGGCTATGCCGTGACCTTCAGCCGGTCGCGGGAGTAGCCGAGCATGTCCAGGACGATGTTGCTCAGAAGCTGCCTGTTGCGATTCACGATGGCCGAGCCGCGGGTCATCTTCGACTCCGGCGCTTGGGCCAGGCCCCGGTCGATGAGGAACGACCCGGCATTGAGGCCGTTCAGGATGTTCTTGCGAGGCACAAACGGCGAGCGAAGCCTGGTGGGCGGTACTGGACTCGAACCAGTGACCTTCTGCTTGTAAGGCAGACGCTCTAGCCGACTGAGCTAACCGCCCGTCGAGGGACGCTCCAAGTATAACCCGCGTTCGACACCCTTGCAAGCGACGGAGTGAGGGCGTATCATCGGCGGTTCGTGCAAGGAGGAGATGTCCGATGCAGTTCGGCGTGTGCGCGCAACCCGAGGACGCGGACCGCGTGAAGACGGCGGGGGCGGACTTCATCGAGACATGGGTCCAGCCGGTGCTGAAGCCCCAGGAGGCGACTTGGACCCCGCCGGTCGACCCGCAGGCCCTCCCCCTCCCCATCCCGGGCTACAACAGCTTCTTCCCGGGCGAGTTGAAGATCACGGGCCCGGAGGCCGACCTCGAGCGGATCACCGCGCACGCCCGACGGGCCTTCGAGCGGGCCCGGGCTCTGGGCTCGGAGTTCATCGTTTTCGGGTCCGGCAAGGCCCGCATGATCCCGGAGGGGTTCCCGCGGCAAGAAGCCGAGGCCCAGTTCGTCGCGTGCCTGGAGGCCATCGCCCCGCTCGGGGCCGCCCAGGGCGTGCGGGTCATCCTCGAGCCGCTGAACCGCGGCGAGTCGAATATCCTGAACACGGTCACCGAGGGCCTGGGGTACATCGAGCGGGCCAACGCGGCAAATCTCGCCGTCCTCGTCGACTGGTTCCACATGGCCCGCGACAACGTGCCGATGGCCGACCTGGACGGCTGCGCAGCCCACCTGAAGCACGTGCACGTGGCCGAGCCCGAGGGCCGCATCTCGCCCCGGCCGGGCATGACGAACGTGCGGTCGTTTCTGGCAAAGCTCAAGGCCCTCGGCTACGACCGCCGCATCAGCATCGAGTGTCAATGGGAGGACCTGGACGCGGAGCTCGGCCCGAGCCTCGCATACCTGCGCCAAGAATGGGCCGCCGCCTGAGCGACACGGCCCCACGAAACCCCTTTGATCCCCGAGAGGAGTGGTTGCGATGATCCAGCTGAGCGGTTTCGCCGACGAGATCGGCCCCGACCTTGACCTCCAGATTCAGACCCTCGCCAGCGAGGACATGAAGTTCCTGGAGCTGCGCGGCATCTGGGACAAGAACGTCCTGGACCTGACGGACGCGGAGCGGGCCAACGCCAAGGGCAAGCTCGACGAGGCGGGCATCGGCGTTTCGGCCATCGGGTCGCCCATCGGCAAGGTCCGCATCGACGAGCCGTGGGAGGACCACGTCGAGCGGTTCAAGGTGGCCCTGGACGCGGCCGAGTACTTCGGCGCCCCCTACATCCGCCTGTTCAGCTACTATCCGCCCGAGGGCGAGAAGATCGCCGATCACCGCGACGAGGTCGTCCGCCGCCTCCGCGAGCAGGTCGAGACGGCCGAGGGACGGCCCGCTCAGCTCCTGCACGAGAACGAGAAGGGCATCTACGGCTCCGGCATCGAGGGCTGCCGCGACCTCGCCGAGAACGTCCCCGGCCTGGGTCTCATCTTCGACCCCGCGAACTTCGTCCAGGACGGAGTCGACCCGGCCCAGGCGTGGCCGGTCCTCCGGGATCACGTCGTCTACTTCCACATCAAGGACGCCCTGAAGGGCAGCGGCAAGGTGACCCCCGCCGGCGAGGGCGACGGCAGCGTCAAGGAGATTCTGCGTGACGCCCTTTGCGCCCGCGGCTATGACGGTTTCCTCTCCCTGGAACCGCACCTCAAGGTCGCCGGCAAGATGAAGGGGTTCAGCGGACCGGAGCTCTTCAAGTCCGCCGTTCAGGCCCTGAAGGCCATCCTCAAGGACTTGGACGTGGCATACGAGTAGCCGCGGGATCGAGTCGGCGCACGCGCACGTCGCGCACGGAAGCGCTCGTATACCACGTGGCGAGGTCGAGAGGCGTGGCGGGCTCCTGCTCCAACCAGATGTCGAACCGGCGGTCGGCGCGCGGCACGTGCCCCATCCAGGCGATGCCGGTCATCGGGTCGCCTGCCTCCAGGACGCGCCACCCCTTCAGCCCCCGCTCATCCAGGAGCACCCGCCATCCTTCGGAGTCGCGTTCGGGGGCGGCCGCGCATCCGCCGACCAGCAGCGCACAGCCGATGAGGCACGCGGTTCTCATGCGCTATTCTTCCCCGCTCGGCGGACCGCCAGGCGAACCTTCATGGCTTCGACCACGTCGTAGCGGACGGAGACGCGCCCCGTCCCCGTGCCGAGACGAATCTGTGAGTCCGCTCGGCCGTGCCAGTCCGTGCCGCCTGTCTCCAGGAGACCGTGGCGCTCGGCGATCTCGTGATAGTGGCGTCCGAGGGTCGGAGAATGGTCGGGGCTTTGGGTCTCCACGCCGTCGAGGCCGGCTTCGGCGAGACGGGCGATCGTCTCCTCGGTATGGGCCAGGGAGCGGTTGAGCTGACGCGGATGGGCGAGCACAGCCAGCCCGCCGGCGTGGTGGATAGCGACAATGGCCTCTTCGGGTCCGACCCGTTTGCGGTAAACGAACGCGGGGGCCCCGCGCGCGAGATACCGGTCGAAGGCCTCGTCCCAGCTCTTCACCAGGCCCCGTTCGAGCATGGCGCGGGCGAAATGGGCCCGCGTGACGGTGCCCTCCTCGCCCGCCTGGCCGACGACCTCGTCCATCGTGAGGGCGACGCCCAGATCGTTCAGCCGCCCAAGAATCTCGCGATTCCGCCGGTCGCGCCCACCTTGGGCCGTCGCCAGAACTTTGGCCAGGTGCGGCTCGGCCGGGTCGATCCAGTACCCGCAGAGGTGGCAGGCCCCGTCCTCGAACTCGGCCGAGATTTCGACGCCGGGGATGACCTCGACGCCGAGTTCCTTCCCCGCGGCCTCGGCCTCGGCAACACCGGCCACCGTGTCGTGGTCCGTCAGGGCCAGGGCCTTGAGGCCTAGGTCGGCGGCGTGGCGGACGACCTCGCGCGGCCTTCGAACGCCGTCCGAGGCGCTGGAGTGGACGTGCAGGTCGACCATGTCCGTGAAGGGCAGCTTGCGCGGCATGCGATCCTTTCGCTGGTTCCGTCGGGACGGAGCCGCTCACTGTAGCCCGGCGGCCGGATAGCCGTCAAGCGCCGGCCGGCCGATCTCTGAAAGAGATTGACCCATCCCGGGACCCCGATTAGGCTCAAGACATGAGAACGCGCGGCTGGTTGTGGGGTGCACTGGCCGTCGCCGCACTGACGGCGGCGGGGATGGCGGCGCGCGGTGGGCTGGGCGACATCCTCGACAAGGTCCGCGACCGGCTCGATCCCCTGATCCTGACGTACGACGAGATCGCGACGCCGGGGGCCGAGGTGCCCATCAAGGCCAGCCTGCGGTCCGACCTGCGGCTGGCCGGACTGGAAGAGCGGCGCCTGCAGTTCCTGCGCGGCGAGGAGAAGGTCGCCGAGATCCGCACCGACGAAGACGGCAACGCCACGTTCCTCTGGCGCGCCCCCGAAGAGACGGGCGATTACGAGTGTACGGTCCGCGTCCATCCCGACGACATGCCGGAGACGCCCGTGGCCCCGGCCACGCTGTTGGTTGCGGTCCGTCCGGCGGATACGCCCATCGCCATCATCGACCTCGACAAGACGGTCGTCGCAAGCAGCTTCCTCCGCGTGCTCGTGGGCGGAGCGAAGCCGATGGACGGCTCGGCGCTCGTCGTCAAGCGGCTGGCCCGCACCCACACGATCGTCTACCTCACACACCGACCCGACTTCCTCGGCACGGACAGCAAGCAATGGCTCACGGACCACGGTTTCCCACGGGCGCCGGTCCTGACGAGCACCCTGGGCGGGTTGCTGGCCGGGAGCGGATCGTACAAGCTGGAGCGACTGGCCGACCTCAAGAAGACCTTCCCACGCGTGCAGTTGGGCATCGGCGACAA
The DNA here is from genome assembly GCA_964461715.1 of uncultured Anaerolineales bacterium. Taxonomy (GTDB): domain Bacteria; phylum Planctomycetota; class Phycisphaerae; order FEN-1346; family FEN-1346; genus CAYWVR01. The sequence continues at coordinate 38,134 of CAYWVR010000026.1, read as the reverse complement.
GTTCTCCGACGCCCGGGCCTACGTCGAGAACGGCCTCATGTCGATCCTCATCCTCCACGTCGACTGGTCGGAGCGGGACCCGGAGGAATACGAGGACGTGCGGAAGGAACTGGCCGCCCTTCCCGACGAAGTCCACGTCGTCACCAACTGGAGCCAAGTGGCCGACATCGTCTTCCGCGACAAGGCGTATCCCAAGCGCGACTTCGTCCGGCGTCTCCGCGACACGCTCCGCAGCCTGCGCACCGAACGGTACGACGACTGAACGCCAGGCGGAACGGGAGCGGCCGATGAGTCAGGCAAGGAGGACGAAGCAGACGATGCGATGGCTCGTCCCGCTGGCGTGCCTTCTGGTGGCCGGTCCGGTTCTGGCCGCCCGGCCGCCCGTCGAGGAAGAGGTCGTCCTCGTCGTCTTCCCGTTCACCTCCCCCGACGGCGGCAAAGCGGGGCGGGCCTTTGCCGAGAAGCTTCGTTTGCGGGCCAAGCGGCTGGGACTCGTCATCGTCGACCGCATGAGCACCCGCGACGCCATGAGCGGTGCGGAGATGCCCACCCTCGGGACGCCCCCCGCGACCGTCGCCATCCTCGTCAAGGAACGCTTCGCGGCCCACCTTGGCCTCTGGGGCGAGGTGCGGCCCGAGGGCGACGGCCTCGCGATCAAGGCCCGCGGCGTGGACGTGCGAGGCGGTCAGATGCAGGCGATGGCCGAGTCGCTCGCGGCCGCCGAGCCCCAGCTCCTGAACCCCTTGCAGGACAAGATTCTCGAGCAGCTCACCGGCCGCCGCAAGAAGCCCGCTCCCGAGGCCACCCCCGAAGCCGACGCCAACGTTCCCACGACGGGGCCCAACCGGGCGCCCAATGGCGGCTTCGAGAAGGGCGTCCAGCACCCCACCGGGTGGGACCGTCTCGACGGGCTCACGACCTTCCGCATCCCGGGGCCCACCGGCAAGTGTCTGAAAATCGACACCGACGTCTATCACGACGAGTGGGTCGCGTGGCGGAAGGCCTGGAAGGCCGGGGCCGAGCCGGAGTCCGCCCCCGCCAAGACGCCCACCTCCGGACCGAAGTACAACACGGTCGCGGGCATCTACGGCGTCTCCTACCCCTCCGGCCCCATCCCCGTCGAGCCCGGCCAGGCCTACAAGGTCGAGATCGACTACCGCGGCCGCAGCACCGATTTCTTCTTTCCGAAGCTCTTTATCCGCGGCTACGCCGACGTGGGCGGCGAGAAGCGGGTGGTCTACGACGCGTACCTGGCCCTGCGGTCGCTGACGGACACCGACGCGTGGAAGCATAACGTGCGGATCGTCGAGATTCCCGACGACACCCAGGCGCCCGTAGAGTTCGTCCGGCTGATGATCTACGCCTACTGGCCCCCCGGCATCTACGAGTTCGACAACGTGTCGATGAAGCAGGTGGCACAGGGGAGGTAGCCGCTACTTGGCGTCGTTGGGCAACGTCTCGATGCGATCCCGGAGCTCGGCCGCCAGCTCGTATTCCTCGTTCCTGACGGCCCGTGACAGGCGCCGCTCCAGCCTCTGGCGAAGCGTCAGCGGGCGATTCCGCCGGATCTCCTGCCTCAGTTGCTTGAGGAACGAGACAGACCGCTTCTTCTCAAACTCGTACCCCATGCCGCCGACGGCCGGCAGGTTCTCGATGGCCTGGAGCCCCATTTCCAGCTCGCGCAAGGCGATCTCGTACTGGCGCCGGCGCATGGCCAGCAGGGCACGGCTGGCCCGGTGCATCCGGAGGATATAGGGGCGGTACTGCTCCAGGGACTCACGGTCCTCCGCATCCTCCGCGTACTGGCCGATCAGGTCCAGGCATCGCAGGTTTCGGGCCGTGTCGCGGGCACAGCGGCCGTACTCCCCGATCTGGAAGAGCAGCACGTAGCGGTAGTAGTAGAGGAGCGACTCTTCCCGCAGCTCAACGCACGCATCCTCCGGGATGCGGAAGCCCCGATCCGATCCGTGACGCCGGCGGTACAGCCGCAGCCGCCGCTCCCAGTACGCAAGGAGCGAGTCGCCGGCCCGGGGCCGGGCGCCGTCCGGACGCCCGTTCAGCTCGTACTGCTCGATGCCGACAGGCAGGCGGACCTGGAGCTTGCGGCGGCCGTCGCGGCCCACGATCATGCGGACCGTCTGCTCCGGGTCATAGGGCCATCGGTCGAGCAGCGGTCGGAGGTCGTCGAACATCGTTTCCCCTCGTTCGCTCACACACGTATGATACCGGACGCGAGCCCGCAGGGCAACGCTTCCGGACGCCGCCATCTCACCTGGTTGTTGACTTGGCCGCGCGGTCCGATTAGCTTGGAGTCGGACGGTAGCGAAGGAGAGACCGATGAGACACACCTTGATATGCCTGTCGCTGTGCCTGACCCTCGCGGCGGCCGGATGCGGGGCCCAAGACCTGCTCCTGGGGGCCGAGCGAGGCTACCTCTTCACGGCTTTCGACACCCTGGCCCTGCCCGGCGAGGAGGTGCCCGTCCGAGCCCGTCTCCAGGGAGGCGATTTCCTCCGCGACAAGGAAGGCGTCACCGTCCGTTTCCACCGCGGCGGAGACCTCTTCGCGGCCGCCGAAACCGACGCCGAGGGCGTGGCCCGCGTCACCTTCACGCCCCCCTCGCCGGGCAACTACGTCTTTACAGCCGAGGTCGCCCCGATCGGGCTGGAGGACCTTCCGCCGAGGCCGACGGAGGTGCTGGTCGCCTGCCGCCCGGCCGACGCCCCGATGATGGTCGTCGACCTCGATAAGACACTGGTGGCCTCCGGGTTTGAGACGGTCCTGGCGGGCGACCCTGAGCCGATGCCGCATTCGCCCGAGGTCATGGACCGGCTGGCCGAGCGGTACTCGGTCGTCTACCTGACGCACCGTCCGGAGTACTTCGGACCCAAGAGCAAGTCCTGGCTCGAAGACCATGGGTACCCCCGGGGGCCGATGCTCCTGTCGACGGTCCGGGGGTTCCTGAAGGGCAGCCGCGACTTCAAGACCGCCATGATCGCCGACCTCAAGAAGCGGTTTACGGCGATCCAGGTGGGTGTGGGCGACAAGATCGGCGATGCCCTTGCCTACCACGACAACGGGCTCGCATCGTACCTCATCCCCCCGATCCCCGAGGGCCCGAAAGACCTGGAGGAGCGGGCCAAAAAGATCGACGCTTTGCCGGAAGCCATCCAGGTCGTGACGAGCTGGAAGGACGTGGAGCGCGGCATCACGTCGGGCGCGCGATTCCCTCCTTCGGCCGTGGCTGCGGAACTCCGCGCCCGGGCTGCCGAAGCTCGTTCCAGCAATCGCTGACAATCCCGCCCCGCCCGGCCGGGCCAAGGAGGGCGCATCATGTCTCGCAAAGCTTCACCGAACGACACAGCGTCCGGCTCTACCCCCCGTCGCCGACGGAAATGGCCCTGGCTCCTGGCCGTTCTGGTCGTGCTCCTGGCCGTCCTGGTTGTCCTGGGGCCAAACCTCCTCGGCACGGGCTTTGTACGCGATCGCGTCCTTGGCTATGCCGGCGATCAGGTCGACAGCCGTGTCACCGCGCGGTCGCTCAGCCTCTCGTGGTTCGGCAAGCAGGAGATCCAGGGGCTCTCGATGACCACCTCCGACGGAGCCCCCGTGGCCACGGTCGAGTACGCGGCCCTCGACGAGGGCCTGTGGGGCCTTCTCTGGGGCCGGCGTCCCATGGGAGCCGTGGCCCTGCGAGACGCCGAGGTCGTCGTCGAGAACGCCTGGAAGCTGCCCGAGGCCCTGCCCGAGGAGCCCGAAAAGGAGGAACAAGAGGCGCCGCCCGAGCCGGCCCGACCGCCCACGTTGCCCGTCTCCGTCGAGATTCGCGACCTTCGCCTCCGGGCCAAAGAGGCCCTCATCACCGTCGACAAGGCCGACTTCACGTCCTCCCCCGACGGCGACCGCTTCAGCGCGAGCTACACGGTCACCAAGGGCACGCACACGGGCCGCGGCACCGTCGAGGGCCGGCTCCAGGGCCTCTCCGAGGACTGGCAGGGCGCTAATGGCATCGGCGCTACCGCGGTCGCCGAGGTCGAGGAGGTGCCCATGGCCGCCCTCTTCGAGACGCTCGCCGCCATGGACGTGGCCCTTGAAGGCAGCGGCACCCTTGGCGGCAAGACCAACCTGCGGCGCGAGCGCAACGGTGCCTTCGAAGCCGAGGGAGGCTGGACCCTGCGCGACCTGAAGATGACCGGGAAGGCACTGAGCGGCGACACGGTCCACATGGACAAAGTTCAGCTCGCCTTCCGCGCCATCACCGAAAACGACGTTCTGAAGGTCGAGGATTTCACGATCGAGAGCCCCGTCGTACGGGCAAAGGCCTCCGGCCACTTCCTCATGCCCGAAGGCGGCGAGAAGGCCCAAGACGCAGCGCCGGCCGAGGGCGGCACGGCCAAATTGACCGTCGACTTGGCCCGCCTCGCTTCCATGCTGCCCGAGACGCTGCACCTGAAGGAGAACACCGAGGTGACGAGCGGCACGCTGAACGCCGAAGTCACGATGCGAACCGAGGACGGCGGCCCGGCCCTGCTCGTAACGGCCGACGTCACGAACGTCCAGGGCACGCGCGAGGGACGAGAGCTCGCCCTCGATCCCATCGAGGTCCGGGCCGACGTCCTCCGGCCCGCCACCGACTTCAGGGCCCGCCAGATCCGCGCCACCGGCCCCTTCGGCTTTCTGGACGGGTCCGGCTCGCTGGAGGACTTCAAGCTCCTGGCCGACGTCGACCTGGCTGCGGCTGTCGACCAGGTCGCCCAGTTCTTCGATCTCGGGGGCATGCGCCTGACCGGCACGTTCGGCGGCACCGTAACGACCCGCGGAACCTATGGCGAAGGCGTCACCGCGACGGCCGACGGCACGCTCACGGACTTCGCCTACGGCACGACCGACGCCGAGACCGGGGAGGCCGACCTCCTGTGGGAGGAGCCGCGCGTAGCCCTGTCCGCCACGGCCGACCTTGGGTTCGACAAGGAGGAGGCGTTGGCTTCCGTGACGGTGCCCGAGGCCAAGGTTACGTTTGCGGCGGGACGTCTCACCGCCAAGGCCGATCTTCGCCGCGCCTCGCCCGAATGGTCGCTGGACGCCGAGGTCACGGGGAGCGGCGACGTCGGGCCGCTCGCCCAGCGGATCGCCAGGCTCCGCGACCAGCCGCCGCCCGGGGCCACCGGGACGTGGACCCTCACGGCCCATGCCGACGGCACCCTCGGCCGCACGATGGAGGCCGACTTCGCCGCCTCGACCTCCGACCTCACTTACGCCCCCGCGACGGGCGAAGGCGAGGATCCGGTCGCCCCCAAGGCCGTCGGCGACCTCCACGTGACCGCGCTTCTGACCACGACGACCACGAAAGACGGTAGCCGCGACATCCGGGTCCCGAAGATCGAAGCCACCGGTCCCGGCACGACGGTCACCGTCACCGATCTCCACTTGGCCCTGGCCGAAGACGATCTCACCGCCGACGGTGGGGCCGAGGCCCATCTTCGCTTCGCCGAGATGACCGATCTGCTCGCCACTTTTGGCCTCCTATCGCCGGGCTCCCGCATGGCCGGCACCGCCCACTTCGACGGCCGTGTCGCCACCGAGGGCCAGCGCGTGACCGGCAAGGGAACGCTCAAGGCACGGGACCTGGACGTGTACCTGGCCGACAGCGAGATTGAGATCACCGAGAGCGAGGTCGTCGTCCCGATGGACGTCCTCTACGTCCGCGACCAGAAGCAGTTGGGCGTCAACCTCGTCGACATCCGAAGCCGCCTCGTGAGCGGCACGATTAAGGGTGGCGCGGCCTTCGGAAAGGGAGCCACAAGCATCCGGAGCGACGCCGCCCTCGAAATCAACGGGGCGAGCGCTGCCCGCATCTTCGGCGACCGCCTGCCCGAAGGGCTGGTCCTCCGGGACATCTGGACTGTCCACGCGGACGTCTCGGGGACGATTCCCGCCGGTGCCGAGACGCTCGCGGAGCAGGTCGCCGGCCTGACCGGCAACGGGTCGATCCAGATCGGAACGTTCGAGTATGAGGGCCTCGTGGGGGACCAGGGCCTCATCGCGTGGCGCCTGGGCAACGGCCGCATTCAGGTCACGCGGCCGGAGACGCCGTCCGAAATCCGCGTCAACGAAGGCGTCGTGCGCCTGGACGGGGTCGTCGACCTGACGGAGGCCCCGATCCGCTACCGGCTGGATCAGCCGACGCAGATCGTCAGGGATGTGCGCATGGAGGGCAAGGTGGCCGAGAAGCTGCTCGTCTACATGAGCCCCCTGCTCGGCTACACCCTCAAGGAGGGCGGCCGGCTCCAGGTGGACCTGAGGCAGGCGGACCTCCCGTTCGGCGACCTGATTCGAACGGAGGGGCTCCTCCTGGGCAAACTCTCGGTCGTGGGCTACAAGGCGGAGCTCAAGGGCCCGCTCGACGCGTTGCGCAAGTTCTTCGGGGTCAAGGCGGGCCAGGGAGAGAGTCCCCTCGGGCGGCTCCTGGGCGGCGGCGCCACACCCGAGAACCAGGAGGCCGAGGGAGGCCCCATCGCCGAGCCCACGAACTTCGGCCCCGTCCCGATTCACCTGGAGAATGGCCGGTTCCACATGGAGAACCAGAGCGTGACCTTGCGGGACCCCGCCTTCCGCGACGCCGGCTACACGCTGAAGATCGACGGCTCCGTGGGCTTGGACCACACGCTCGACACCGTGGTCATCTTCCCGCTGACCGAGGGACTGTTGCAACGCGTCGGGGTACCCTTGACGGAGGACGGCCTCTTCACGGACGTCTTCATCCGCATCCCGCTGACGGGTACCGTCACCGAACCCAACCTCGCGAAGGAACGGATTCTTCCCGAGGCCATCAACGCCGTGCGCGACACGTTCCTGCAGGGCGGCCGCAGCCTGGAGAACGTCGGCGACCTGCTGAAGGACCTCTTCAAAAAGCCGGGCGAGGGCAACGAGTCCCCGCCCCCGGTCGAAGGGCCCGGCGAATCCCCGCCGCCCGAAGGGGGTGCCGAAACCCCGACGCCCGACGAACCCAAGCATCCTTTGCGCGACCTGATCGAGGGCCTTCTCAAGCCGAAAGAGGCCGCCCCCCGGGAAACCGAGCCGAAGCCCAAATGACCGCCCAACAGCGCCGCCGAACATATCTGCCGGGAGCCATTTGACAGGGGCCCGAACGTGGGTATAGTACCCTTGGAAGGCACAAGGCGCCGCGCGAAACCACCCACAGGTTCGGCGGGCGGCGTGGCAGACGGCCGCGACGCATCTCGGCCATCCTGCCGTGGCGGGCCGCCGACGCATGCGAGCGGGCGCCCTCCTTCCGGGACGCACACGACGCGTCGTGAAACGGACATGTCGTTTTGTCGTGGATGTTCTGAGTCAGAGAACGTACGCACGCGCGATGGGCTCATCGCCTGAACCCGGTGCAGGTCGGGGCGCCCGGCCTGCACCGATCTTATTGCGCTCAGACTTGGGCGCGACGAAGCGGGTCCGGCACGCCCGCCTCCCGGAACGCCTCCTCGCGGCGTCGGCAGCTCGCGCAGTCCCGGCAAGGCATCGTCTCGCTCCGGTAACACGACCACGTCGCTTCGAGCGGCGCGCCGAGCTTGTCCCCCATCCGCACCACCTCGGCCTTCGAGAGGCCGAGGATCGGCGTCTCGACAACGACGTGCGTCTCGGGCCGCGTCCCCAGCTCGATGAGCCGGTTCGCCGCCTCATAGAACGCCGGGCGGCAGTCGGGATAGCCAGGGGCATCCTGCTCGACCGCCCCGATGATGATGCGCTCGGCGGCGATCGTCTCGGCCCAGGCGGTGGCGATCGCGAGGAAGTTGGCGTTGCGGAAGGGCACGTAGGTGCTCGGGACCTCGCCGGGCCGATCGTCCGAGGGAACCGTCTGCGATACGTCGGTCAGGCTGCTCCCGCCGAACTCGCCGAGCCACGGGGCCGCGACGATGCGTGAAGCCACCGGGCGAAAGTGCTCGACCAGGGCGCGGAAACTGGCCCGCTCGCGTCCTTCGGTCCGCTGGCCGTAGTCGACGTGAAGCAGGGCCAGACGGTACCGCCCCGCCGCCCACGCCGCCGCCACACACGAATCCATGCCCCCGCTCACGAGAACGACGGCCCGCTTCCGCGTCTCGGTCATCGTCACCCCTTCGTCCTAGGGTCGGATGAGGACCTTGATCGCCTCGGGGAGGCCGGCGGCTTCGAGCGCCGTCATGGCTTCGTCGAGCGAGTAGACGGCGGTCGTTAACGGCTCGACCCGGACGTCGCCCCTCGCCAGCATCTCCACCGCCGCGTCCATCGGGCCACACCGCGAGCCCACCACCGTCACCTCGTTCACCACGAGCGGCGCCAGGTTCAGCCCCGTCGTATCGGCCACCGTGCTCTTGAGGACGACCGTGCCGCGCGGACGGACGTACTCGAGGGCCGTCTCCACGCCCCGGGCCGACCCGGTGCACTCGACGACGAAGGGGAAATCGCCGCCCTCGCCCGCCTCCCCCAGGGTCACCGCGTCGATGCCGAGGTCCCGCAGGAGGGCCAGCTTGCCGGGCTCCCGTCCGATGACGAGCACCTTCGCGTCGGCGGCCCGCAGCACCTGGGCCACGAGTTGGCCTAGACGCCCGTCGCCCAGCACGAGCGCCCGTTCCCGGGGCGGCACCGCCACCTGCCGCGTCACTTGGATCGCCGCGGCCAGGAGCTCGGCGTAGACGGCCCTTTCGTCCGGCACGCCGTCGGGCACGGGGAAGAGGTTCGCCGTCGGCAGGACCAAACGTTCGGCGAACGCTCCGTCGCGGCTCGCGATGCCGAGGACGGTGCGATTGCGGCAGTGGGCCGGGAGGCCCCGGCGGCAAAGGTCGCACGTCCCACACGCGCAGTTGATGGCCCCCACGACGCGCCGGCCCGCCAGCGGTCCTTCGAGCGCCGTGCCGACGAACTCGTGGCCGAGCACGCCGCGGAAGTCCATGTAGCCCTTGATGATCTCGAGGTCGGTGCGGCAGACGCCCGCCAGACGGACCGCCACGCGGACCTCGCCGGGCGCGGCGGCGGGGTCGGGCCAATCTGGATCGACACAGACGCGTTCGCCGTCGAAGACGCAGGCTTTCACGCCGATCCTCCCCTTCCCCGGCGGCGGCTCACTTCAGCTCGGCGGCCCGCGGATCCTCCTCGAAGAGGCCCTGGAGGAAGCCTCCCACCGTCTGCGTCATGTGCGGGCGCTGGCTCACACCCTTGGGAAGGCGCGGGGGCCGCCCGTAGCGGGCGAACGGCTCGTCGGTCGAGGCGAGGAAGTTCTGCCAGTAGCCCGGATCACGCGGCAGGCCCTGGCCGGTCATATAGCGGAGGCTCTCCCAGGCCTTGTGGGCAACGGAGATGCGATCGGCCCGAAGCCCCTCGATCAGGGCGTCGACCGCCTTCAGGTCGCGGTAGCCCGAGAGGCCGTCGGCGGCAGCCAGGCGGACGTCCAGGTCCGCGTCGCTGCGGAACGCATCGATCAGCGGGTCGAGGCCATCGGGGTGGGCGTTCCGCCCCAGGGCGTGGGCCGCGTCGGATCGAACATAGGGACTCGGATCGTTCCCGAGGACATGGACGAGCGTGGCGACAACGTCCTCGCCCTCGATTCCGCCCAGGGCCCGCGCCGCGGCGGCCCGGACCATAGGGTCGTGATCGTTCCGGGCCACGAGGATGAGCATGCGGATGACCTTCGGGGCATCCTGGGCCCGGCGGTCCTCGCCGATGGCCAGGACGGCCTCCCGCCGCAGGTCCGGCTCGCCGCATCCGACCTCCGCCACGCGCGTGCTCAGCGACTTGCAGCCCCCGCAGGCGACCACCAGCATCGCGGCCCCCATTCCCAATGCCGCCCGTCGCTCCATCACGGCACATCCTCCCTCATCGTGCACCCGCACGTTCGCTCCTCGGAATCAGCCGCCGGCCACTTGAAAAAGATTTCGGGCGGCACGAGCGTTACCACGTCGATAGCCTCGCCCAGGAACCGACACCCGACGTCGCGGAATCGGGCCGGGTTGTCGCTGACGAACCATCGGACCCGGCCGTCGCCGCCTTCGTTCATCAGGCCCTGGCGTTCGAGGGCTCCCGCCACCTCCTCGGCCACGACCTCGGCGGAGTCGACCAAAGCCACCTCCGGGCCGAGCGTCTCGCGAATCGCGCCCACCAGGAGCGGGTAATGCGTGCATCCGAGCACCAAGGCCCCGATGCCCGCCTCCGCCAGCGGCGCCAGGTACTCCTCGAGGGCCATGCGGACCAGCCGGTCGCCTTCGCGCCGCCCCTCCTCGACCAGCGGCACGAGGAGCGGGCAGGCCTTCTCGGCGATCATGGCGGTCGGGTCGACCCGCCGGATCGCGTCTCGATATGCCCCGCTGGCGATGGTGGCCTCGGTGCCGATAACGCCTATGGGCCGCCCCTTCGCTTCGCGAACCGCCGCCCGGGCCCCGGGCTCGATCACGCCGCACATCGGCATCCCGAACCGCCGGGCCAAGGCCGGCATCGCCGCCGCGCTCATCGTGTTGCACGCCACGATCAAGTACTTGGGGTCCCAGCGGCAGAGGAACGCCCCGTCTTCGAGGGCGAACCGGGTGACCGTCTCGCTGCTCTTGATCCCGTAGGGGACGCGGGCGGTATCGCCGAAATACACGAGCCGCTCGGCCGGGAGGCGTAGACGCAGGGCCCGGACGACCGTTAGGCCCCCCAAACCCGAGTCGAAGACCCCGATGGGGCGCCTCATGCCCGCCGCCTTCCTGGTCGATATACGCGCGTTACCGTGCCGAAAATGATAGGGCCGGGGCCCGCCAAGTCAAGGCCCGAGGCCCGCGAGGCCTGCGGAGGAGCCCTGTCTGAAGACCTCAAAAAGACGTGTCGCGCCAGCTTGACAGCGGCGCGGAGCGTGTCTATACTGCTGTGCTTTCGCAGGCTGGACCGAGCCGCACAGGGAGAAGGGAAGCTTCCGCATGCGAGCTAAAGAACTCGAGCAGTTCCGGAAACTGCTGCTCCAGAAACGCCGTCTCCTCATGGGTGACATGACGGCGCTGGAGCGAGCCGCCCTCGAAAAGAACCGCCAGGACGCCTCCGGCGACCTTTCCAAGATGCCGCTCGACATGGCCGACGTCGGCTCCGACAACTACGAGCAGGAGTTCACGCTCGGCCTCATCGAGACGGAGCAGGCCACTCTCCAGGAGATCGACGAGGCCCTCGACCGGATCGAGACGAAGGAGTATGGCAAGTGCGTCTCGTGCGAGGACGCGATCCCGAAGGCCCGCCTCAAAGCCAAGCCGCACGCGAAGTTCTGCATCGAATGCAAGAGACGCCAGGAAAAGGGCCTGCTCTAGGTCGGCCCGCCGCCCATCTGTGCCTCTGGTTGACCACGGGGTTGGGTCTCGCGGGCGACCTTGCGAGCAAGAGCCTCGCGTGGCACGGGCTCGGCCCGCCGCCCGACCCCTTTCACCAAGGTGACCCGTATGTCCTCATCCCGGGCTGGCTCCAGCTCGGCACCAGCCAGAACTTGGGCATCGTCTTCGGCCTCAACTTCGGCGAGATGCTCGGCCTCGGGGCCGCCGGAGGCCGCATCGCCACGGCTCTTTTGACCATCGCGACCTGCGGCCTGATCTTCTACCTTTTCGCCACGAGCCGGGCCCGGCAGCGATGGCTGCACGTGGCGTGCGGCCTGGTGCTGGCCGGCGCGCTCGGCAACCTGTACGACCGGTTGGTTTTTGGGTACGTCCGCGACTTCATCCAGTTCGTCGGAAGCGTGGAGGTAGCCGGGAGGGAACTCGGCTGGCCGTACGTCTTCAACCTGGCCGACGTGTACCTGGTGGTCGGCGTGGTGACCGTGGCGATCGTCTCGATCTTCGCCCCCTCCGCAGCGACAGACCGCGGCGCCCCGAAGCAGAAGGCGGAGCGGTCCCGTGGCTGACGCCTCCCGCGACGAACGGTTCATGGCCCGGGCCGTGGAGTTGGCCGCGCGGGGCATCGGCCGTGTCGAGCCGAACCCGGCCGTCGGCTGCGTCGTCGTCCGGGATGACGAGATCGTCGGCGAGGGCTACCACGCCCGCTTCGGCGGCCCGCACGCGGAGGTCTCCGCCCTCCGGGCGGCCGGTGAAGCGGCCCACGGGGCGGAGCTCTACGTCACCCTCGAGCCCTGCTGCCACCACGGCAAGACGCCCCCCTGCACCGATGCCATCCTCCAGGCGGGCATCCGCCGCGTCGTCGTGGCCGCGGGGGACCCGTTTCCGAAGGTGGCAGGCGTGGGCGCGGCCAAGCTCCGCGAGGCGGGCGTCGAGGTTTCGAAGGGCGTCCTCGAAACGGAAGCCCGGCGCGGCAACGCGGCCTATTTCAAGCGTCAGGACACCGGGCTGCCCCTGGTTATCGCAAAGTGGGCCATGACTCTCGACGGGCGGATCGCCAACGCCGCCGGCGACAGCCGCTGGATTTCCGGCGAGGCGAGCCGCCGGCGCGTCCACGAGACCCGCCGCATCGTCGACGCCGTTCTCGTCGGCGCGGGCACGGCCCGGCGCGACACGCCCGAGCTGACGGTGCGCCACGCCCATCCCCTGCCGGAGCGCGGCCAGCCGACCCGCGTGGTCCTGGACGAGGAGCTCTCGATTGACCCGTCGGCCGACCCCGCCCGAAGCGCGCGCGACGTGCCCGTCCTCGTCTACGCGACCGATGCGGCCTGCCGGGGAGGACGGGCCACGGCGCTGGAAGCGGTCGGATGCACGCTCGTGCCCGTGCCTGAGGCCGCCGTCGGCGTCGACGTCGAGGCCGTGGTGCGCGACCTGGGGGGGCGCGGCATGTCGCGGGTGCTGGTGGAGGGCGGCGCGGGGGTGTTCGGGTCGGTCTTCGCGGCGGGTCTTGTCGACCGGCTGATGGTCTTCGTCAGTCCGCGAATCCTCGGTGCGGGCGGCGCGCTCGGGCCCGTGGCGGGACCGGACGCGCGGACGCTGGACGACGCGTGGCGTCTGGAGGACATGACGATCGAGCCGGTTGGGGACGATGTGCTCATCCAGGGACGGGTCGGCAACTGGTGAGCGTCACTCGCCGTAGCGCTTCCCCCAGCTCTCCAGGAGCCGCTTCGCGCGTTGCTCGGGCGTCATGCCTTCGAAGACCGCTTGGTCCTGGAGGCTGAGGCCCTCGACGAACTCGCGAAGCTGACGGGCCCGCCGACGAAGGTGCTCACGACGATTGTGATCGCGGCTTCGGAAGGCGGCGTACTGCTGGAAGAGGGCCTCTTTCTCCTCGGGGTCGAGTTCGACGATCCGCCAGTACGTCTCGAAGAACCGCCGCCGCTCGCTCTCGCTCATGGAGGCCCACCGCTGGGTGCTGCTCCGGACCTCGCGGGGGTCGACGTCGAAGCGCTCGGCCAACCGCAGGAGGAGGGCCTCGCCCTCCGCCGACACCGGGACCGGCTCAGGGGCCGCCGTGGTCGCGGGACGCTGCGAGGTCGCCTCCTCGCCGATCAAGGCCCGCGGGGTGACCGTGGCGACGACCGCCCCGCACACAAGCGCCGTGGCAACGCAGAGCGTCATCAGGCGCACCCGTCGCCGGCGCTTCCGCTTGAGCAGGGCTTCGCGTCGCGTGTCCACGTCAGGTCCCTTCGGAATCGGCCTCGTCGGCCGCCAGCCGCTCCATCGCCTCGATCACGGCCACTTCGTCCATCAGCCCGGCGTCCTCGAGGAACGGAAGATGGCGGCTCACCTCCTGCTCGACGGGGCTCGCCGGATCGACCGGCAGGCCCGTCCAGTTGGAGCCCGTCCACGTGTACATCGAGAACCCGAGAACCAGCCCGGCGGCCACCCCCGTCACGCTCGCCAGTACGTGCCGCAGCACGCGGTGCTCCCGGCGCGGCGCGGCCAGCTTCTCCAGCTCCTTCTCCTCGACGACGCGGGCCATCATCCGCGACGTGAAGCCGGAGCGGACCGGGGCCGACGGCATGTCGTCCAGCAGCTCCCAAGCGCTTCGAAGGAGGGTGTAATGGGCGCGGCAGGACTCGCAGTGCTTCAGGTGGTGGCGGACGGCGCGCGTGGACGACGGCTTCAGCTCACCGTCGATGTAGGCGGAGAGAACGCTCCGAATCCACGTGCATACACTCTTTCCCATGACGCGCCGAATCCCAAGGTTCGAGTCACCGACCCTTGAACCCAAGGGCAAGCTGGCGGGTTCCGCGAAAAGGTCGCCGAAAATGCGGCCCTAGCCGATCTTCTGCTTCTCGCGGCCGGTTCGCAGGTACAGCAGCAACCGGTTCTTCAGGTTCTCGCGGGCACGGGCGAGGAGGCTCTTGACGGCCATGGTCGAGCAGCCGAGCGTTTGGGCGATGTCGGCGTAGCTCAAGCCCTCGTACTTGTTGAGGACGACGGCGATCTGCTGCTTCTCGGGGAGCTCCCGGATCGCCTCCTGGACCTTGACCTGGAGCTCGGTCTGCTGGATGTTCGAGTCCGGAGCCACGGCCTCGGGGTCGGGCAGCGTCTGGGGCCCGTCGTGGGAGCGGGCCAACTGCTCCATGGAAACGTCGTCGCGGCGGTTGGCCCGGGCCCGCAGGGCGTTCAGGCTCACGTTCGCCGCGATCCGGAACATCCACGTCGAGAACTTGGCCGCGGGCCGGTAGTTGTGCCGCGCCCGGTAGATCCTCAGAAAGACCTCTTGGGCCAAGTCCTCCGCATCGGCGGCATCGGTGACGAAGCGGTAGATGAGTCCGATGACGCGGGAGTGATTGCGTTCGATGAGTTCCTGGAAGGCCATCTCGTCGCCTTCCTGGAACCGCAGCATCAGGCCGACGTCGTAGTCGGCCGCGGCGCCGGGATGCATTCCCTCATAGGCGCCGGCGGTTGCAGCCATCGCTTTGGCCATAGCGGAGTCGCCCCTGATTCCGCCCCCCGGTTCGCCGCAGACGCAACATGAGACCTGCGGACCGTTTACGCCCCTATTTCTAATACGCGATGAAACCCCGCCACGCCAACAGAAAATCCCACGAATCCCGAAGAATCTCCTTCTGTGCGGCAGCCGGTTTCGGCCGGTGCGTCGCTCATCCCCTCCGCTCCAGGATCGCCTCGATGAACGCCTTGCCGGCCTTGAGGTCCCCGGGACGGTCCGTTCCGCCCTCCCTTTCGAGGACGATCGGCCCTCCGAAGCCGCCCGACTCGAGAGCCGCAAGGACTCCCTCCACGTCCGCCAGCCCCTCGCCTGGGACCGTCTCGGCGCCCCACGTCCGGCCCGGCTCCTCGGCCCAGGCGGCATCCTTGGCATGCATCAGCGTCACCCGGGGCGCCAAGGCCCGTGCCGCCTCGACCGGATTCTCGGTGCCGTAGAGGACGAAATTGGCCGGGTCGAAGTTCACGCTGACGAAGTCGCGACCAAGGTCGTCGAGGAGCCGGCTCAGGACGGCCGACGTCTCGGGTCCGGTCTCCAGGCCCACCGTCAGGCCCTCGGCATGCAGGGCATCGACGGCACGGGCGACGCGCTCCAGACCCGGACCGTACGTCGCGTCGTTCGGCTCGGGGACCGTGCCCGCGTGGGTGGTCACGTGCTCCAAACCCAGCGACGCCAGGGCCCGTCCCACGCGGCGACACCGATCGAGGCGCGCCTCGAAGGGCTTGGGCGGGATGAATCCGCCCGTGGCGCGAATCGAGTCCAGGGTCGTGTAATCCTCGCCGGGGAAGCTGATCATGCCCGCCACGGACGTCAAGCCCGAGCGTTCCAGGGCGGCGGCAACGTCGCGGAGCCGCTCCGGCTCCAGGTCCGCGTCGTCGAGGAACGCGAACTGGACCGCCTCGAACTCCATCTCCGCCACCCGACCGATCCCGCGGACCGTGTCCGGCTCGCCGAGCGACCACAGTGCGCATCCGATCGTGTGCCTCGGTTCCATCCGGCACCCCTCCGTCTCCCGGGCGCAAGCGATTGCCTCAAGTCCCGCCGCGCCCGGGCCCGATACCCCCTTTAAACCGCTCCATGAGCCCTCCGACCCATTCCGACGCCGACGAGCCCACGCTCTATCGCATCGGCGAGATCGCCGAGATGGCCGGCGTTTCCCGCCAGGTCGTCAGCACCTACTGCATGTACGGCCTGATCGCCGAGACGACGCGCACACCCGGCGGCCAGCGTCTTTTCGACGCGGCCACCGTCCGGCGGATTCAACTGCTCCTGGACCTCAAAAAGCGGTACACGCTGCGCGAAATCCGCGAGATCTTCATCCGAGACCGGCTCTAGGGCGCCTCCGCCGGTTGCGGCACTTCGGTCGGAGGCGGGATTTCCGGGGCCTCGTCCTCCGCTGGCTCAGCGACCTCCGACCCGGGCCCGTGGCTCGTCGCCCAGAGGACGACGTTCGTAGCCACAGCGGCGGCATCGGCGGGCATGTACCCGCGGCAATCATACGCCTCGTAGGGCGTCATCGCAAAGAGCGTGTCGAAGGGCGAGTAGACGCCGATCATGTGGTCGCCCTTGAAGATGCCGATCAGTTCGGCCCGGTCGCGCCCGGCGCGGGGGATGCGCAAGGCCCGCCGGAACTGGACCTCCTCCCGCAGATCGTGCCCCACGGCAGGCGTCATGCGGCCCGTCACGAGGTCCGAGGTCTCCGGCATGAGCCGGAGCGTCCACCCAGCCCGCTCGGCCAGGACACGCATCGACTGGTCGAACTTCGGCGAGCCGGTCGCGGCCTCGAACCACAGCCACGTCCCCGCCTCGGCCGCCGTCTCGAGGGCGGCAATCTCGTCGCCGGTGAGCGTGAAGGGACCGCTGCCGGTCACGAGGGCCACGTCCTCCGGCCTCAGGTCCGCCGCGGCCGTGCCTGCCTCCAGGCAACGGAGCGTCACCCCGGCCCGTTCGCGAAGCCCCGCAGCCAGGCGCGCCGGCCCGCCGTAGACCACCCCGGTCTGCCAGTCCCCCCCGTGCCGCACGCGCACCAGGCGCAAGGTGCATCGCGGCCCGGCCTTGACGGCGGCAGCGTAGCGCGGCTCGGTGTCCACGGGCGAGGCGGGGGCGAGCTTCGCCCGGAGAGGGGCGGCGTCCGTGGCCACGTGGACGACGTTCACGCCCAGTTGAAACAGATACTCCTTGGCGGCGTAGGCCTTCAACTGCCAGGCGCAGCCGAGATCCTCGTCCGAGAAAAAGAGGACGTCCCGGACGCCATCGTGGATGCTGGAGAGCTCCGGCAACGGTTTGATCGGATACGGGTCGTTGAAGACGGGATGGCCGTTGTCGAGGGCCGTCAAAGGCCACTCCGGCCAGACCTCGGCGGCGAACTTGCGGAACCATCGGCGCACGGCCACATTGCCGCACGAAGCCTCGACGAGGATCGTGCCGCCCGTATCCGTGAAGCGGCGGAGCTTGGATCGCTCGAGCGGCGAGAACTCGGGCGCCGTCTCGGCCGTCATCACCAGGACCGGGGCATCGTGCAGCTCGTCGACGGGCGCCCGGAGGTTCACGATCTGCCAGTGGAAGGGCTGCTCCTTGAAGCGTTTGAAGTACTCGACGAGGTGGGCGACGTCGCGGCGGTGGTTGTTCCATTGGCCGTCGAACTGGAGCTTGTTGAAGAGGATGGGCGCGCGGCCCTTGTAGAGGAACATGGTGCAGAAGCACGTGGTGATGAGCGGGCCGTACTGGCCCTGCCAGCTTCCGTCCTCCTTCTGCGAGCCGAGAAGGACCTTGGCGATCTCGCGGAACCAGTCGTGGCCACCGAAGTACTTGTACCCGGCGGCCGAGCCTGCCCGCTCGACGCTGTAGAACCAGTAGTGAATCCGCTTGCCAAAGGCCTCGGCGCCGCGGGGGTTCTCGGTAGTCGAGAAGTTGCGTTCGAGCCACTGGAGGGCCGCATCGACGCGCCGGTCGAGGTCGGACTGGACGCGGCCGGACCGCCCGCCCCTGCAGGGACAGCCGCTCGCGGCGTCGAGGAAGTCGGCGGCGATGAGGACCGAGGCGAGGCCGGCCGCCGTCATGGCCCCGTAGCCCTCGCGGTTCGTCCCGCCGGCGCGCTTGTCGGTCTCGCCGTAGTTCCAGGACCCGTCGGGGCGCTGGCGCGTGACGTAGTGCTTGAGGGAGCGCACCCACACGGCGTCGGGCACCTCGATGCCCGCGCGGGCGGCCTCGCGGAGGGCGAGCATGGCCATCTGCGTGTTCGAGAGGTCCGTGTAGGCGTTGCTGGCCATCTTGCCGCCCTGCCCCAGGTAGCCCCACCCCCCGCCGCGGTTCTGGGTGGAAGCCAGCCAGAGGGCGTCGCGCTTCAGGGCCTCGCGAACGAGGCGGCGGCGGTCGCCGAGGAGCTTGCCTTGGAGATGGGCCAGGGCAATCATCCGGGCGCTGACCGCGTAGGTGTAGTTCAGACGGCGCGACAAGAGGGCCTGGAGGCCCTTGGCGATCATCTCGCGGTTCGGATGCTCGCCCGTGAAGGCCAGCGTCGCAAGACAGAGCTCCGTTTCCCCGACGGCGCCGTCGGCGTAGTAATGGACCTTGTCGTTCCAAGCCCCGTCGAGGCGCTGCTTGCTGAGGATATAGGCCTTGCCCTTCTCGATGGCGCGAGTGACGTCGGCGTCGGTGACGTCCGCGCTCGCTCCGCCGGCAGCCCATCCCGGGACCACGCCCGCCAGCACCGCCACCCACCACCTCACGCCGTGTCTCATCCGCACCGCTCCCTGGACCTGCCCAAGGATACGCCGAGCGGGGACACGATACAAGGGTCGCGGACACCTCTGGCCGCCGGGGTCACCCCGCCAGGTGCAGCCGCAGCAAATGGAGTCCGAAGTACGCCGCGCGGTGGCGGACATGAGCTCGATCGCCGGGGAAGACATGGCGGACAGTCTCCGTGCCCCCGGCGTGGGCGAGGCCGAACCAGACAGTGCCAACGGGTTTCCCCAGGCTACCGCCCGTGGGGCCCGCAATGCCGCTGACGGAGAGGGCCAGGTCGGCCCCGGAGGCCGCGCGAATCCCCTCGGCCAGGGCCCGGGCCACGGCCTCGCTGACGGCGCCTTCGGCGTCGATGAGGTCGCCCGGGACGCCCGCGACGCGGGTCTTGGCCGCGTTGGAGTAGACGACATCGCCCTCGAGCAGCCAGTCGCTCGCGCCGGGGATCGCGACGAGCCACGCCGTGATGAGCCCGCCCGTACACGATTCGGCCAACGCTACGCTCACGCCGCGCTCGGCCAGGAGGTCGGCCACGGCCTCCTCCATGGGGGTCTCGCCCTCGGCGAAGACGGCCCGCCCCAGTCGCTGCCGGATCTCGGCCACGTCGGCCTCCAGCAGCCGCTCGACCTCCTCGGCGAGACCCGTGGCGTGGAGGTGGATGTCGATGATGCCCAAGTGCACGGCGGTGGCGGCACGGGGGCGGCGGTCCCGGGCCATGAGGTCAACGATCCGCTCGCCCAGCTCCGACTCCGGCATCCCGAAGGTCCGCACCGTCCGAACCATGCTCACGGTTCCCCGCTCCGCTTTCTCGCGAACGCGCGGCAGGACCTCCTCGGCCAGCATCCGCCTCATCTCGTTCGGCACACCGGGCATGCAGAAGACGCGGCAAGCGCCGATGCGGGCGGCGATGCCGCAGGCCGTGCCCGCCGGGTTCGAGAGGGGCTCGGCGCCGCGGGGGAGCATGATCTGCCGCAGGTTCGACGGGCTGAGGGTCCGCCCGCGGGAGGCGGCCCAGGCTTCCAGGGCGGCGCGCGCCTTCGGATTCTCCTCCAGGGGCGCCTCCATCGCCGCGGCCAGGCCGTCCCGCGTCCGGTCGTCGGCGGTGGGCCCCAGTCCACCCGTGGCGATGACAAGGTCGGCGTCGGCGGCTCCCTCGCGGAAGGCCCGGGCGATGGCCTCGGCGTCGTCGTCGAGGGTCACATGGCGGAGGACGTCCGCGCCCAGCCCGGCGAGTAACCGGGCAATGTCGCGGGCGTGGGTATCGAGCGAGAGCCCCGTCACCAACTCGCTTCCGATGGAAAGGACAACGGCCCTCACGGCGTCTCCTTTCACGCGCCGCCACCCGAGGCTTGGGCGCGGATGAGCTTCGGCCCGACCGCCAGCTCGATCCCATCCCGTTCGAGATCGTCGAGCAACGGGTTGATGCCGACCGAATCCGAGGCGTAGTGACCCGTCACGATGACCGTGCCGCGCCCCTCGGCCCGCAGCCGCTCGCCCTCGGCGGGGTCCAGGTGGATGTAGACCACCGTTCCGACGCCCGCCTCGAAGAGAGCCGCGGCGACGGCGTAGCCCCCGTTCGTGCCGGCGGCATGGACGACGAGGGTGCGGCCGAGCGGCGCGTCAGGCCGTCCGCAGACGATCCGGGGGCGCTCCTCGGCCCAGGCGATCTCGGGCAGGCTGCCGAACGCCTCCACCAGATCGGCCGCCGTCGCCTTGGGATCGAGGGCGTCGGCCGTAGCCTGGAGAATCCGGCGGCCCACCTCGTCGCAAGGCTGGTGCACGTTCATGAGGCCGATGCCGGCCTCCTCCGCGACCCGGGCAATGGCTTCGTGGGACGCAGCACCGCGGCCCCGTGCGCCGCGTCCGCGGACGAACACGGACCGCGCCTCGTCGCGGGCCCGCGCGGCCTTGTCAGGCGGTACGCCGGCGGTGGTCATGAGGTCCACGTGGCGGTCCATGACGCGGAGAAAGTCCTCGCCGACGAAGAGATCGGGCGGATGGTGCGCGAGGACCAGGTCGAAGCCCGCGGCCCGGGCGGCGGCCAGCTCGTCGCACGGGGCGTCGATCACCGCCAGCACCCGCTCCACGCCCTCTGCGGGGCGATAGATGCGACTGTCGGGCGGAACCTTGCTCATGCCCGCCCGCTGGACAGCCCGCTGCATCACCTGGTCGGTCGAGGTCGGCATGGGGCTGTGAGGCGTCCTCCCGGCTAGCGGCTGAAATGGAAGAGCAGGATGTCACCGTCCTGGACGACGTAATCGCGACCCTCGACCCGGTAATGCCCCGCCGCCCGGGCGTCCTTGGCGCTGCCGGCCTCCCGCAGATGGTCGTAGGGGATGACCTCGGCCCGGATGAAGCCGCGGGCCATGTCGGTGTGGACCTCGCCGGCGGCCTCGACAGCCGTGGCCCCGCGAGGGACCGACCGGGCCGCCACCTCCTTCTCCCCGACCGTGTAGAACGTGATCCGGTCCAGGGCCCGGTACACGGTTCGGCAGACGTCGCCGACGTGGAGCCGCGCGAGGCCCATGTCCTCCAGGAACGGTTCCCGCTCCTCGGCCGGGAGCCGCGCGATTTCGCTCTCGATCGACGCCGCCAGGGCCACCCGCGGCTCCGGAATGTCGGGCCACCTGGCTGCGGCGGCGGCCGGGTCGGACGCGTCGTCCTCGCCAACATTGATCACCGAGAGAGTCGGCTTCAGGGTCAGGAACGCGAATCCGCGAAGCATGGTCCGCTCGGCCTCGGATCGGGCCACGTCCTGGATGGGCTGCTCGGACTCGAGGGCCTCGCGAATCCGCTCCAGGAGCTCGAGCTCGCGGCGGCGGGCCTCCCGCTCGGGCGTGGGCTTCTGGACGGCCTTCGCGAGCTTCTCGATGCGGCGGAGGGTCGTGTCGAGGTCCTGGATGAGGAATTCGCCGAAGAGAATGTCGCGGTCGGCCGGCGGGTCGATCCGGCCGCGGGGATGCGGGGCGCGGGGGTTCTCGAACGCCCGCAAGACGTACGCCAGGGCGTCGGCGCGGCGAAGATGCTCGGTGATCGCCGTATTCTGGGCGGCCAGGTCGGAGCGGCCCACCGCCAGGCCCGGCAGGTCCAGCACCTCCATGTGGACGGGCGTGACCTTGCGGGTCTCGTAGTGCTCGGCCAGCCAGTCGCGGCGCGGGTCCGGGACCGCCACGCTGGCCCGGTTGGGCCGGTCTGGCCGGGCGGGATGGGCGGTCGAATCGACGCCCCCCCCGGCCAGGGCGTCAAAAAGGCAGGTCTTTCCGGAAAGCGGCAGGCCTGTCAAGGCGACGTTCAAGGTGGGGCTCCGCGGGGCGACGGACGGGGGCTACTCGGCGGCCTGATCCTCCTCGACCGCGTCGTGAACCTTTTCCAGCAGGCGCATCTGCTCGCGGACCTCGCGGTCCTCCAGCGTCCGCAGGGCTCGGATGGTCGAGGAGATTTTGCTCCGGACGTAGGCCTCCAGGGCCTTGTGCCCGCGGGGCGTGATGGAGACGTCGATTTTGCGCTTGTCGTCGGCGTTGATGGAGCAGAGGACGAGTTTCTCGTCGTAGCGTTGCTCGAGGGCCTTGATGGTCCGCGACATCTGGGCCGGCAGGACGCCCACGTGTCGCCTCAACTCGCCCACCGACAGCGTCCCGCCCTTATCGAGGGCATCGAGGGCCAGGAACTCCGATTCCGACAGGTCATAACCGCCCTTGAGCTTCTCCCGCTGAGCCTGGAACCAGGTAAGTTTCGTCAGATCGAAGAAGAAACGCGCCAGCGCCTCGATGGCCTCTTCGCGTGCGTCCACATTGCTCTCCCGGTGAAGCTATTCCCATTCCCGCCTCGCCTGTCGTCGCCAGCACCGTCCCCACCTCCCAGCGCGTGCGGACCCCAACCCTTAGGCCGTGGTCGGCGGGGGCGATTCTCGACTTGCCCGGCTCCCGACCGACTCGCCCTCGGTCTCGGTCTTGGCCGCGGTGCGGCGTCGCTTGGCGGGAAGGGCGGCCTGGTCCGCCTGCTCGGAAGCCTCGGCCGCCTCCTCCGGCAGGGCGTCCTGGACGCGTTCGCGCATGAGACGCCCGATTTTGAACTTGACCGTCCGCTTCACCGGCACGGGAACCCGCTCCAGAGTCCGGGGGTTCTGGGCCATGCGCGGCTTGCGGACGCGGACCTCAAAGACGCCGAAATCGCGGAACTCGATGCGGTTGCCGTCGGCGAGTTCCTCGAGCACCGCGTCCAAGAACCGCTGGACGACGTCCTTGACCAGCGTCCGCTTGTTGCCGGTCTCGTCCGCAATGCGGTCCGTCAGTTGCTTCTTTGTCACCGTGCCCATCCAAGCCCCCTCCTGATGGCGAATCCAGGTCGTCGATTCATGCCGTCCGGGTCGACGGCCGCGGCCGCGGCCCTGCGTCGATGAAGTCCGTGTCCGTCCACGGTATCCTCCCGGGCCGACGGATCTGCCTGCAGGCGGCCCTCCGGGCGCCGAGTTGCCGGCCGACCGGCCGCGCCCGCGCGTGCCGCCTCGCTCTCGATCACTCCCCCCAGCCTAACCCTCGGGTCTCGGCGCAGCGTCGGCTTTTTCGCGCCGGGCCCGTTCGCGCTTGGCCCGGTGGCTCATGTCGGCCACCACCGGCGCCGCCTCCGGGTTCCGCACGAACGAATGCGGCGGGACGCTGCGCGTCAGCCACACGTTGCCCCCGATCGTGCTCCCCTCGCCAACGACCGTGTCGCCGCCCAGGAGCGTGGCCCCGGAGTAGATCGTCACGTCGTCTTCGATGGTCGGATGCCGTTTCCGACCCCGCACCAGGTCGCCCTGCTCGTCCTTGGGGAAAGAGAGGGCCCCCAGCGTGACCCCCTGGTAGATTTTGACGCGGTCGCCAATTTCGCACGTCTCGCCGATGACGACCGCCGTGCCGTGGTCGATGAAGAAGCTCGAACCGATGCGGGCCCCGGGGTGGATGTCGATGCCCGTCTCGCTGTGGGCGATCTCCGTCATGATGCGCGGCAGGAGCGGCACGCCCAGCTCCCACAGCTCGTGGGCGATGCGGTAGACGGTCACGGCCTCTACGCCGGGGTACGAGAAGATGATCTCCTCGAAGCTCCGGGCCGCCGGGTCGCCGTCGTAGGCCGCCTGGACGTCCGTGTCGAGGACGCGGCGGATGGCCGGCACGCGGCGCAACAGGGCCAAGGCCAAGTCCCCCGCCAGCGCCTGGCAATGGCCGCACTCGGTGTCGCTGCGGCGGCACTCGTGTTGCACGCTCAGGTAGATCTGCTCGGTGAGCAGCCGGTACACCTGGTACACCCGGTCGCCGATGTGGTAGGCGATGTTGACGCGGGTGAAATGGCGGCGGCCGAAGTAGCCCGGATAGAGGATTTCCTTGAGCCCCTGGATCAGCTCGACGCACGCCTCGCGCGAGGGAAGCTGGCGGAGACCCAGGTGGTTGATGCGGCCCAATTCGTCGTACGTAGCGACGATCGAGTCGATAATCCCGGGCAGCTGCTCGTCGCGGCGCGCCTCAGGCGGCATGGAAGCGATTCCTTCTAAACACTGAAATGCACGGGGATTATAACCGAGCTCTTCGGAACGGGCAAACATCTTTCGCCTGTTTTTCGATGAAAAAAGCCGGGCGGTCACGCCGAGGCGCGGAACCGCCCGGCCGAAGGGGCGTGTGGCCTATTCCTCTTGCTCTTTCGCCTTGGCCGAGGCGTCGATGATCTGCTGCTGGACGTGCGCGGGCACCTGCTCATAGTGCGAAAACTCCATCGTGTACGTGCCCTGCCCGCCTGTGATCGAGCGGAGCTGCGTGTTGTACTGGCTGACCTCGGCCAGCGGCACCTGGGCCGTGATCGTCTGCGTCCCCCCGGCCCCGGCCTCCATGCCCTGGATGCGGCCGCGGCGGCTATTCAGGTCGCCCGTAATGTCACCCAGAAACTGGTCGGGGACCGTGATGTGGATGTCCACGATCGGCTCGAGGATCACCGGCTTGGCCTTGTTGACGGCGTCGCGGAAGGCGTTGCGGCCGGCGATCTTGAAGGCGATTTCCTTCGAGTCCACCGGGTGGTGCTTGCCGTCGTAGACGCTCACGCGGGCGTCCTGGAACGGATACCCCGCGATGACACCCTCCTCCATGCCCTCCATAACGCCCTTCTCCACGGCCGGCAGGAACGGCTTGGGGATGGACCCGCCGAAGATGTCGTCGACGAACTCGAACCCGCTGCCCCGTTCCAGCGGCTCGACCCGCAGATAGACTTCGCCGAACTGGCCCGCCCCGCCGGTCTGCTTCTTGTGGCGATAGTGGCCTTCGGCCTTGCCGTTGATGGTCTCGCGGTAGGGAATCTTGGGCGGCTTCGTGTCGACTTCGACCTGATACCGCCGCTTCAGGCGGGCCAGGGCCGTCGTCAGGTGGATGTCGCCGATGCCCGAGAGGACCAACTCGTGGGTCTGTCGGTCACGGCTGGTGGCGAGGGTCGGATCCTCGTCCGTGAGCCGCTGGAGGGCCTCTGAGAGCTTCTGCTCGTCGCCGCGGCTCTTGGGCTGAAGGGCCAGCGAGAACATGGGCACGGGCTGGTCGACGGGCGGAAGCAGGATCGGGTCGCCGCCCGTCGAGAGGCTCTGGCCGGTACCCAGTTCCTCGATCTTGGCCACGCCGACAATGTCGCCCGCGATGGCGGCCCCCACGGGTTCGGTCTCCTTGCCCTGGATGCGGAGCATCTGGGGGAAGCGCGTCTCGCGGCGCTCCTCGCCGATGCGAGCCGATGCCTCGGCCTCCAGCTTGCCGTTGAATACCCGCAGGTACGAGATTTTGCCCACGTACGGATCACTGATGACTTTCCAGACCTGGGCGGCAAACGGGCCGGCAGCGTCGCTGGCCAGCTCGATTTCCTCGGCCTCCTCGTCTGAGCTCGTGCCGGCGGCCTGCGGACGGGCCTGCTGGGGATTCGGGGCGAAGCGGGCGATGACGTCCATCAGCTCCTCGACGCCCAGCTCCTTGCGAGCGCTGGCGAAAAGGACCGGCACCAGCGTGCCCTCGACCAGGGCTTTCGTAAAGGCCCCGGCCAGTTCCTCTTTGGAGATTTCCTCGCCCTCCAGGTACCGCTCCATAAGGCCCTCGTCGGCCTCGATGATGGATTCGACGGCCTCGCCGTGGGCGGCAGCCACGTCCATGAGGGCCTCGCCGCCTTCGGAGGCGAAGGCGTCCACGACCCCTGTAAACCCAGCGCCCTGCCCCACAGGGACGGTGACGAGCTTGCACTGGGCCCCGAGGGTCTCAGTCACTTGGCCGTAGACGGCCTGGAGGTCGGCGTTCTCGGCGTCGGCCTTGTTGATGACGACGATTCGCGCCAGGCCCCGCTCGCCCGCCGTCACGAAGTGCCGCCGGGCGTGGATGTCGACACCCACGGCCGCGCTGACCACGAGAACCGCCGTATCCGCCGCCCGGAGGGCCTGGAGGACGTGGCCGATGAAATCGCCGTAGCCGGGGGTATCGAGGAGGTTGACGTGGGCGTCCTTCCAGCCGTAGTTCATGACACTGGTGAAAACGCTCCCGCCGCGCTCCTTCTCCTCGGGCTCGAAATCGCTGACGGTATTGCCCTCATCAGAGCTTCCGAGCCGGGTGGTGACGCCGGCCTTGTGGAGCATCGCCTCGGCGATCTGGGTCTTGCCGCCCTGGGCATGGCCCACGAGGACGATGTTGCGAAGGTTCCGGGTTTCGACGTCGGGCATCGTGTCCTCCACAAATATCGGCGATTTCCGGGCTTACGCGTCGCCGGCGGCGGCCAGCGCCTCCGCCAGCGTGATCTTCCCCTCGTAGAGGGCCCGGCCGATGATGGCCCCGGCGCAGCCCCCATCGGCCACGCGGCGGACATCCTCGACCGTCGTCACGCCCCCCGAGGCGACGACCGGCCAGGGGCTCGCCCCTACCAGGGCAGCGGTCGCCTCGACGTTCGGACCCGCCATCATACCATCCCGGCGAATGTCCGTATAGATGACCGCCGCGATTTCGAGCTCGGCGAACATCTCGACCACCGAGGCGGCTTCCAGCGTCGTCTCTTGCTCCCAGCCGTCCACGGCCACCCGCCCGTCGCGGGCGTCCAAACCCAGCGCCACGCGGCCCGGACGGGCCTCAACGAGCCTCCGGAACCATTCCGGGTCCTCGACCGCCCGTGTGCCGACGATAACCCGCGCAACGCCCGCGCCAAGGAGCTCATCGACGGCCTCGGCGCTCCGCAAGCCGCCGCCGACCTCCACCTTCATCCCCACGGCGGACGTCATGTCGCGAATTCGTGCCGTTTCGGCGGGTTCACCTCGCCGGGCCCCGTCCAGATCCACGACGTGCAGCCAGCGGGCTCCCTCGGCCTCAAACTGCCGCGCCACGGCCACGGGATCGTCGCTGAAGACCGTTTCGTCGTCGTACCGCCCCTGCCGCAGGCGTACGCACCGGCCGCCCCGAAGGTCGATCGCCGGCAGAATGACCATGCTGCCCTCCGCCGGTCCTGCACGCAGGCCGGCATGACAAGACCGCGAGCTCCCGTTCCCGGCTCGAAAAGGCGTCCTAGACGCGTTTCACGAAGTTTTCGAGCACCTGGCGGCCGGCGGCCTGGCTCTTTTCCGGGTGAAACTGCGTCGCCATCACGTTGTCAACGGCCACGGCGCTCGCAAAGGGGCCGCCGTAGTCAGTCCGCGTCGCGGTCACCGCCTCGTCCACGGGGGCCGCATGATAGGAATGCGCGAAGTAGAAGTAAACCCCTTTGCGCGGCATCCCGGCAAAGAGGGGTAACGGGCGGACCACCTCCACCTCGTTCCAGCCCATATGGGGCACCTTGAGGCCCTTTTCGAGCACATGCGGGCCGAAGCGGACCACCCGTCCCGGGACCATGCTCAGCCCCCGGGGCAGCGGGCGGCCCTGGAGGGCGGCCACGTCGACGGGGGCCTCGGCCACCTCCTCGCTCTCCTCGAAGAGCACCTGGAGACCAAGACAAATGCCCAGAAACGGGCGTCCGGAGGCCGCGAAGTCGCGAATCGGCTCCACCAGGTCCTTGGCGCGCAGGGCGGCCATCGCGTCGCCGAAGGCCCCCACGCCCGGCACGACCAGCCGCTCGGCCCGGGCCACCTCCGCCGGCCGGTCCGAGACCCGGGCTTCGGTACCGATCCGCTCGAAGGCCTTCTGGACGCTCCGAAGGTTGCCCATCTCGTAGTCGACGATGACGATCACGCGGCGAAAACCCTCCTGGAGGCCCGTCCAGGGCCTTCTACCGGGGTGAGACAACGAGCTCCACGCGGCGGTTCTTCGCCCGTCCCACCGCCGTCGCATTCGAGGCCACCGGCCGATGGTATGCGTATCCGGTCGCCGAGATGCGTTTCGCGTCCACGCCCTTCTCCACGAGGTACCGCAGCACCGAGAGGGCCCGCTCACAGGACAATTCCCAGTTGTCCTGCCAGTATTTGGCGCTCTTCTTGATCGGCTCGTTGTCGGTGTGGCCGGCGACGCGGACCACGTGGCCCGCGTAATCGGTCTTCAGGACCCCGGCGACCTTGGAAAGGACGGTTTTCGACTGGGGAAGGAGCTTGGCCGACCCGGAGGCGAAGAGAACCTTGTTCGGGAGCGTGACGGTCATCGTCTCGCCAACTTGCCGGACCTGGACGTCCGGGCCGAAATCGGGCGTCCGGGGAGTCGGAGGCGGCAGCAGCTCGGGTTCCGGCGCCATCGGCTCGATAGGTGGCGGGGCTGGCGGCTGGGCTTCCAGGGCCGCCACACGCTGCTGGAGATCTACGTTCTGGACGAGGGCCTGCTCCAACTGCCGCTGGAGGATCAGGTTCCGCTCCTCGAGCTGCTGCTCGCGGCAGCCTGGCGCGGCCAGACCGACCGCGATCAGGCCCAGCATCACCCCCCAGAATCTCGCGTGTGCCATCGGCGATCCTTTCTATAAGTCGCTATTGCAAAACACTCTACGCTTTGGACTCGCCATCTCTTAGGCCGGCCGCGGCTGCCTTGGCCTGCTCGGTCCGGAGCCGCCGAAGCGTCCGCACCAGGAGCTTGACGAACGGCACGAGGGCGATGCCCGCTCCGAGGACCACGATCAGCACCCAGTACCCCGCGACCTTGCCCTGTTGCCACGGATACAGGTCGAATTCGACCGTTCTGGGCCCATTGGCCACCGCCAGGTAGGCCACGTAGACCATCAGGATGATGCAAAGAATCAACACTAGCCACAGGCCGATCGTCCGGTGCATGGTCGCTCTCCCGTCTCTCAGAACCCCATTCGCACGCCCAGATACCCCACAATCGCGTCCTGGGCCAGCATGACGACCGCAGCGGCGGCCCCCAGAAACGGCCCGTAGGGCACCTCATGGCTCTCCGGGGCCCGCGGGAGGGGTTCGGCACCCTCCGCTTCCTCCTCATCCTCCTCATCCTCCTCGCGGACCGCCCGACTCAGACCGTATCCGAGGGCCAACATACCCAGCGCCAGAAGGACGCGCGGCCCGGTGGCCCACCCGTCCGTACGGGCCTCCAGACCCGCCCAGACGAGCATTCCGAGGCCCCCGGCGGTGCCCAGAAGGCCCCCCAGGGGGAGCGAAGGCCGCTTCAGGGCCTCTTCCTCGCGTTCCTCGGCCTCGCCTCGCTGCCGCGCGACCTGCACGAGTCCGTACGGCAGGGCCAGGAACGGGGCCGCGAAAAATATCAAAATCGCCGCGTTCCAGCCCAGAACGGCCCCCACGGCGGCCATCAGGTACACGTCGCCGATGCCCATCGCTTCCTTTTTGAAAGCCTGGGTGGCCAGAATCCGCGTCAGATACACGATCCCGCCGCCCACGCCCGCCCCGACGAGCGAAAGGATCGCCGCATCGGCATGTGCCCAGCCCGCAATAGGAGCGAGAACGCGGTCGTAGGCACCGATTCGCTGCACTTGGGGCCACAGGAAGCTGCCCGCAACGCCCACGCCCAGGGCCAGGTTCGTGACGCCGGTATAGATCTCCTTCCGCTCCAGGTCGATGGCCCCGGAGACCAGAAGGGCCCCCAGGAGCACCAGATGCACCCCGTACACGCCCGGATGCGCGGCCCCCGGCCGCACCCCCAGCCGGAAATACGCCAGCCAGTAGCCGAAAAAGATCAGGCCCGTCGCCGCCTCGACCAGGGCATAGCGCGGGCTGAAACGGCTTCCACAGTGCCGACACCGGCCTCGCAGGAAGAAATAGCTGAGGACCGGGATATTATCCCAAGGCCGGATCGGGGCCCGGCACGCCGGGCAATGCGACCCCGGCCAGACGAGGCTCTTTCCGGCCGGGAGCCGATGGATACAGACGTTGAGAAAGCTCCCGACGGCCAGGCCCACGAGGCCCAGGAACACCCCCATGAGCCACGAGTCGGCCACCGTCGCCAGGAACTCGCCCATGGACCGCCCACCGCTCTCGTCCGGGTGCCTCGACCACGCCGCAGCAGACTCTAGCACCCCTTCCAAGGGCATGCAAGGCAATTCGCGGGAGGCGCGCGGCGGTTGATCCCGGGGCCGGAAGGCCCCGGCTTGGAAGATGGGCAAGCTGGGTGCCATGGGCAAGCTATGGGTGCCGTTTGACGCTTTTCGTTAAACGGTTTATCCCTCCGCGACACACTTTTCGCGACTTTTCAGGGGGTACTGGGGGGGTACCGGGGGGGTTCTTGCACCTTCTTGCACCCTTTTGGGCCCCTTCTGTCGCTTCGAGACGCCTGTTCTCACCCCCGCCCCGCGCGCCGCTCAGCCACCCACCGCGTGGACCGCCTCCGGCCAATCGAACCTTCGCGCCCGACGCATGTATATGTACGCCACGCGACGAGGCCCTCGATTCTGAGCGCGGCGAGAAGATGGGCAACGGCGGCATGCCCTTCGGGGTCGAGTGCATGCTCGACGCCAAGCCGTCTGGCCGTCCGTCTGGGCGCCGCGGACGTACCCGGCGCCGTCGTCGTCGAAGCGGGCCCGCGGGACGCCGGCGGTGAAGGCCACGGGGTCGAAGTCCCCCGTGCGGACCCGCCGGCGGACGTCGGGGCTCGAACCGGCGATCTCGGCCGACGTGAAGACCTTGCCGACGGCGCGGTTCCTTGCTCCCCGGTCAGGGGATTTCGACGACGCGGCCTTGGACGTCGGGCTCAGGGGCGAGGCCGAAGAGGTCGAGGATCGTCGCGTGGACGTCCATCAGGTGGAGCCCCTCCAAGGCGCGCCCGCCGCCGGCGCGCGCGGGGTCAGCCATGACGAACAGGCCGTGGTAATCGTGGTTCGCATCGTCCGGGCCGGTATCGTTCTCGAAGGTGTAGACGTCGGGCATGCCGACGCGTCCGACGCTCCGCCACGCCAGGTCGCCCCAGTAGACGAGGAGGTCGGGCGGAATTCCGTTCCGCGTCCGGTAGAGGTCCTCGGGTTTCAGGGCCCGCGTGGGAATAGGCCGCCCCTGGTGGTCGGGCACGGCCTCCAGGGCCGCGGCCAGCTCGCCGCGCACGCGTTCGTAGTCGTCGGCGGGGACGACGCCCCGGGGCTCGCGGCCCTCGACGTTGAGGAAGATGCGGGCGTAGTATCCGCCCTCCCCCCAGGCCCGCGTTCGCGACCAGTCGACGCGACACTTCGCGAGCGGCGTGGGCTCGGTCGGCCTCTCTTCGAGGGCGAGCCATCCCTCGCGCAGGAGCCACTCGTTGACGCAGATGCCCCCGTCCATCGCCTTCGCCCCGTGGTCCGAGACGACCAGGACGACCGTCTCGGGCGGCAGGGCGTCGATCAGCTCGCCCATCCGGGCGTCGAGATGCTTGTGATAGTCGAGGATCGCGTTCTCGAACGGGTTGCCGGGCACGTACTTCGGGTGGGCCGGGTCCGTAAAGGACCAGAGACCGTGGTAGATGCGGTCGGGCCCCATCTCGACCATCATGAAGAAGTCCCAGGGGCGCGTCCGGACCCACTCGCAGGCGATCTTGAACCGCTGGTCGGTCATGCGGGTGCACTGGTCGAGGATGTAGCGGTTGTCGTCGGTGCGGAAGCCCTTGACGTCGAGCAGGTACTCCTGGCCCTCCAGGATGCGGGCGATGTCCTCCTTCAGCTCCGGCGGGTGCGTGAACTGCGAGTCGACCGAGGGCGTCAGGAAGCTCGTCACAAGGTCGCCGTGGAAGGGCTTCGGCGGATACGTCTGGGGAACGCCGAGGACGATGCTGCGGCGTCCCTCGCGGCCGAGGCGTTCCCAGACGCGCTCGCGCTTCACGGCGAGGCTCGTCGCGAACGCGAGCCCTTCGTACGAGTAGTCCTTGCGGTTGCGGAAACCGTAGAAGCCGAGCGTCCCGGCGTCGACGCCGGTCATCATCGAGCTCCACGCCGGGACCGTGATCGGCGGGTCGCTCGAACGCAGCCGCCCGTGCACGCCGCGCTCGACGAGCCCCTTCATCACGGGCAGCTCGTCCAGATACCGGTCGAAGACGAGCTGCGGCGTGGCACAATCGAGCCCGATCACCGCCACTTTGCGTTTCGCGTCCATCCGGACCTCGCTTTCCTCCCCGGCGTTCGAGCTTCTGTGGCTACCACAGGCGGGGACGCAAATCAAGTCTCGGCGGGCGCCCGGCGGCTCAAGGCGCGCAGAGAAAGCGTTTTTCACGCGACCCGGCAGGGTTGCGGGCGGGGCATGGGCATGCTACAATTCCTGGTTCGACCGCCGCGAAACGCACGCGCAGGGAGCCCACGTGCCGCCGACGCCGCCCGATGCGACCCCGCCGAACGGCGAGGAAGTCATCCTCGTCCAGGGGGCCCGCACGCACAACCTGAAGAACATCGACGTCCGCATCCCGCGGGACGTGTTGGTCGTCGTGACGGGCCTCTCGGGCAGCGGCAAGTCGAGCCTGGCCTTCGATACGCTTTACGCGGAGGGCCAGAGGCGGTACGTGGAAAGCTTGTCGGCATACGCCCGCCAGTTCCTCCACCAGATGGAGAAGCCGGACGTCGACGCCATCGACGGCCTGCCGCCCACCATCGCCATCCAGCAGCGGCGGGGCGGGTTCAGTCCGCGCTCGACCGTCGCAACCGTCACGGAGATCCACGACTACCTCCGCCTGCTCTACGCCCGCGTGGGAACGGCGTACTGCCCGAAGTGTGGACGCCAGATCCGCCGGCAGCGTCCCGAGCAGATGGTCGACCGGATTCTCGCGCTCAAGAACGGGACGCGGATCATGGTCCTGGCGCCCCTGGTGCGGGGTCAGCGGGGCGAGCACAAGGACGTCCTCCGCAGCATCATCGCCGACGGCTTCGTTCGCGTCCGCGTCGACCACCGCATGGTCGAGGTCCGTGACGTGCCGAAGCTCGCGAAGGGCAAGCGGCACACGATCGAGGTGGTGGTGGACCGTCTCGTCGTCAAGTCCGCCGCCCGGCCGCGCCTGACCGATTCCATCGAGACGGCCCTGCGGATGAGCGACGGGCTGGCCGTGGTAGCCCACGAGACGGCGGGGGGCGAGTGGAAGAGCACCCTGTTCAGCGAGCGGTACGCCTGCCCGCGATGCAACGTCAGCTTCGAGGAGCTGACGCCGCGCCTCTTCTCCTTCAACAGCCCCTACGGGGCCTGCCCGACGTGTCACGGTATCGGGACGGTCTCGGAGCTGGACCCGGATCTTCTGGTGCCGGACCCCGAGAAGGGCCTCGGCGAGGGGGCCCTGGCCGTGTGGACGACGGGCCCCCGACGATACCGCGGGTTCTACGCCGAGGCGCTCGATCGGTTCATGCGGGATTTCGGGGTGGACCCCAAGACGCCCTACCGGAAGCTCTCGGCCTCGAAGCGCAAGGCCCTGCTCCACGGCGGCAAGCCGCGGGGCAAGGGCGCCGAGCCGTGGGAGGGCGTGATCCCCAGCCTCCGCAAGCTCCGCGAGAAGGGCCGCAACGCCTACGTCAAACGGTGGCTTCAGGGCTTCATGACCGCCCAGCCGTGCCCCGAGTGCGAGGGGGCGCGCCTCAGGCCGGAGGCCCGGGCCGTTACGCTGGGCGAGAAGCCCCTGCACGAGATCACGGCCCTGACGATCGACGACGCGGCCGCGTGGTTCGCGGCGCTCGATCTCAAGGGCGAGCGGGCCAAGATCGCTCGCCAGGTCCTGGCGGAGCTGCGGAGCCGCCTGGGATTCATGCGCGACGTCGGGATCGGGTACCTGACGCTGGACCGACGGTCGGACACACTCTCGGGCGGCGAGGCCCAGCGGATTCGTCTCGCGACGCAGGTGGGCAGCGGCCTGGTGGGCGTCTGCTACGTCCTGGACGAACCGACCATCGGCCTGCACGCCCGCGACAATGCCCGGCTCCTGGCAACGCTCGAGCGGCTTCGCGACATGGGCAACACGGTCCTCGTGGTCGAGCATGACGAGGACACGATCCGGGCGGCCGACCACGTCCTGGACATGGGCCCCGGCGCGGGCGAGCACGGGGGACGGATCGTGGCGGCCGGGCCGCCGGAGGAGATCGCCCGCGCGGACGCGTCGTTGACGGGCCGGTACCTGGCGGGCGGCGAGGCCATCCCCGTGCCCGAGAAACGCCGCGCGGCCTGCAAGCGGCGGGCCGTGCGGCTGGTCGGGGCCCGCGAGAACAACCTCCGGAACCTGACGGCGGCATTCCCGCTGGGGTGCCTGGTGTGCGTCACGGGCGTCAGCGGCTCGGGCAAGAGCTCCCTGGTGACCCAGACGCTCGTGCCGGCCCTCCGGCGGAAGCTCTACGGGAGCCGCGAGAAGCCCGGCCTGCACCGGCGGCTGACGGGCGTCGATCGGGTCGACCGGGTCATCGAGATCGACCAGAGCCCGATCGGCCGGACCCCCCGCTCGAACGCCGCCACGTACACGAAGGTCCTCGACCGCATCCGGCGGGTCTTCGCCCGCACGCGGGAGGCCAAGGTGCGGGGCTACGGGCCGAGCCGATTCAGCTTCAACGTCAAGGGCGGACGGTGCGAGGTCTGCCAGGGCCAGGGCGTCGAGAAGGTCGAGATGAACTTCCTGCCGGACGTCTACGTCACGTGCGAGGCGTGCGGCGGGAGCCGCTACGACCGCGAGACGCTCGAAATCACCTACCGCGACCGCACGATCGCCGACGTCCTGGAGATGCGGGTCCGCGAGGCCCACGCCTTCTTCGAGAACTTCCCGCGCATCGTCGAGCAGCTCGGGACGCTGGAGGCCGTGGGCCTCGGGTACATCGCCCTGGGCCAGAACTCGACGACCCTCTCCGGAGGCGAGGCCCAACGCGTCAAGCTCTCTTCGGAGCTCGGCAAGCGGACCACCGGGCAGACCCTCTACGTCCTGGACGAGCCGACGACGGGGCTCCACTTCGCCGACATCCGCCGCCTCCTCGACGTCCTGGCCCGGCTGGTGGACATGGGCAACACGGTGGTCGTGATCGAGCACAACTACGAGGTCATCAAGAGCGCCGATTGGATCCTCGACCTCGGTCCCGAAGGCGGGGCCGAAGGGGGCCGCATCGTCGCCGAGGGCCGCCCCGAGGACGTCGCCGCCTGCGAAGCCAGCCACACGGGCCGGTACCTGGCGCGGCGCCTGGCGAAAACGGGCGGGAACGACCACGGGCGCCCGTAGGGGCCCTTCCGGCCGCAAGTCGCTGGACAGGGGCCGTTTCCGGTGCTCGTCGACGAGTTTCGCCTCGGCGAATCGATGAGCGGCATCGGCCTGGCTCCGGAGCCCGCGACGCTGGCCCTGCTGGGGCTCGGCATGGCGGGGCTGGTGGCTCGCCGACGCCGCTAGCCTGCCGCGCTCACACGCAGACACACCCCCGGGGCGCCTTGGCGGCCGCCCGTTCTCTTTCCGTCCCGCTGTGCGCTTGCCGTTGACCGCCCGTCCGGGGCCGGGTAGAGTGGCGCTGGACACCCGGTCTCCCGCAGGAAAGGCACGCGCATGGACATCGTCGAGTACAAGGGCTGGACGCGGAACCTCCGACTCGCCAACCCGAAGCTCGAGCTCGTGGCCACCCTCGACGTCGGGCCGCGCGTCATCCACCTCGCCGTTCCCGGCGGCCCGAATCTCTTCAAGAATTATCCCGAGCAGATGGGCCGCACCGGCGAGGCCGAGTGGCAGATTCGCGGCGGGCATCGCCTATGGATGGCCCCGGAGGACGAGACGGCCACCTATTGCCCCGACAATGCGCCGGTGGAGACCGACCCGATCGAGGGCGGCACGCGCCTGCGGCCCCCCGCCGAGCAGGCGAACGGGATTCAGAAGGAGATCGACCTCGTCCTGGACCCGGCCGAGGCTCGCGTCCACCTCGTCCACCGCATCCGCAACATCGGGGCCGACCCGATCTCGCTCGCCCCTTGGGCCCTTTCGGTCATGACGCCCGGCGGGACCGCCGTCGTGGGCCTTCCGCCGCGCGGCCGCCACCCGGAGGACCTCCTGCCGAACCAGCGGCTGGTGCTCTGGCCGTACACGGACCCGGGCGATACGCGGCTGGCGATGGGCCCGCGGGCGATCCTGCTCGCCCAGCACGCCGCCCGAGGGCCGATCAAGCTCGGCCTCTCCAACCCGCAGGGGTGGGCCGCGTACGCCGTCGAGGCATGCCTGTTCGTCAAGCGCTTCGCCTTTGACGCGGAGGCGGACTACCCGGACATGGGCTCGACGACCGAGCTTTTCACCAACGAGGAGATGCTCGAAGTCGAGTCGCTCGGGCCGCTCGTCACGCTTGAGGCCGGGGCCGCCGTCGAGCACGTCGAGGACTGGCACGTCTTCGCCGATGTGCCTCCCGTCCAGACCCCCGCCGACGCCGAGACCCACGTCCTCCCGCGCATCGAAAGCCTGGCCTGATGGGCCACCGACGGTCATGAGTCCGCACGATGGCATCGAGCTGCGAACGCCGGGCGTCCACGAGGCCCGCCGCGCCGCCGACGTCTTCATGCGCACGCCTCCCGTCCGCGGGACCGGCGACGCGGCGGGCTTTCTCCTCCACGCCAACCTGCGGAACCAGACGGTCGCCTTTCGCGGCCCGGAGATCGTCGGCTCGTGCCTCTTCGTCCCGAGCACAGGGCGGTGCGCCTTCGTCTTCGTGCCGCATCTGGTCCAGTGGGAGCCGGCGCTGGCCACCCGGCTGCTTCGGGAGGCGGCGCGGCGGGCGTCGGCGGGCGGAGCGCGGCTCATCCAGTCGGTCACCGACCCGGGGCCGGACGGGGCCGCCGCCGAGGTCCTGCGGCAGGCGGGCTTCGAGGAGCTGGCCGTCCTGACGTACATGCGGCGGCGCGTCGGGCCCGGGGAGGCGGACGGGCAGGACCGGCCCGGCCTCGAATGGAGACGCTGGTCGCGGCTGCGCAGACGTCTCTTCGCCGAGACCATCGAGCGCACCTACGAGGGGAGCCTCGATTGTCCCGGCCTCCGCGACCTGCGTCCGATCGACACCGTCCTCGACACGCACCGCCACACGGGCACGTTCCGGCCAAAGGCGTGGCACGTGGCCTTCGAGGGCGGCGAGCCCGTCGGCGTCGAGCTCGTCAACGAGGTCCAGGGACGGGGCGACCTCGTGTACCTGGGCGTCGTGCCGGAGGCGCGCGGCCGGGGCCTCGGGCGGGCGCTCGCCGTTCGGGCCATCCGCGACGCCACCGCCCTGCGCCTCCCGCAGATGGGCCTCGCGGCCGACACGCGCAACTTCCCCGCCTTGCGGCTCTACGAGGGTCTCGGATTCCAGGAGGTGCGCCGGCGGCGGGTGTGGTTCGTGCCGGAGGCGCGGCTGGCCGCACTCGCCGGGGAGAAGGCGTAGCCCGGATACGTCACGCCCTTCCTCGAGATGGGAGTAACGCGATGGTCCAACCCGTCGCGCGATCCTGAAATGGCTGGTCCGACGCGTCCGGCAGGCGTGGCCGGACGTGCGCGGGTCCTCGTCCGGGCCGACTCGGTCTTCTGCCTCCTCCGCCCCGCGGCCCCGTGCCCCGGCAAGCCGTCAAAAAGGCCTGATGGCGACGTCGCGATGCGCCGATGCAACATCCGGGCGAAGCCGCAAGCGGCGTATGGCGCGTCATCGTCAGATATCCAGCACCACTTGGCCGCACCAGCCGTGGTCCACCTCGCAGACCTGCAGGCCGTGGTACGTGACGGCCTTGATCTCGGCGCCGGTGCGATGGCGGTCGGGGTCGAAGCGGCCGAAGCCCACGCGGGCCCGCAGCGCTCGCGGGCCTCGCTCGTGGAAGACGAACTCCAGCGGCACGAGGCGCTTCGTGTGGAAAAGGTACAGCAGCTCCTGGAGCCAGGAGACGAGGATTTCCTCGAGGTCGCGGGTGCCGGGCGGGGCCTCCACCCGGACCTCGTGCTCGACGGCCGCCTGGTTCGGCGCGTCGACGAGCATGATCGAGAAGACGGCCCGGGCGGCGGTCTCCAGGAGGTCCTCGAAGCTCTCGGCCTCGATCCTCAGGCCCACGTCGGCCGTGTGGTCGATGATCTCGAAGGTGCCCATGACGTGGTTGCCTTAAGCCTGGAGGCGCGGCCTCACGCGCCGGCCGGTCCGTTGTCTTCGGTTTCCTCGTGCCGCTTGCGGCTGGAGAGGAGAACGACGTCGCGCAGGCCCTGGTCGTTCTTGGCGGCCAGCCAGCGCCGCTCGAAGTCGGTCTCCTGGACGA
>CAYWVR010000025.1:22056-51077 GCA_964461715.1 uncultured Anaerolineales bacterium | reverse complement strand
CAGCGTCCCCTTGTGGCCGGTTTTCCTTGACACTCGCGCCCCCGGCCGGTATTGAGAGTCGACTCTCCGGGAACACCCGGTGCAACCATGGCCGACCGCGACAGCGAGGAGCGCCGCGAGCTGCGGCGAAACGTCAAGCTTCTGGCGGTGCCGTGGGTCATGGCCGGGGCGATCGTCTTGGGCGGGGTGGCCGGATGGGCCGTGGACCGGGCGACCGACACGTCCCCCCTGGCGACCCTGGTGGGCATCGGCGCCGGGATCGTGGGGGGCGGGTACAGTAGCTATCGGACCCTCATGAAAGCGATGACGAAGTGACGACCCCCGCCGATACCCGCGCGTTCGAGGCGTTCCAGGGACGCGTCCTCGGCATCGCGGCCGCCTGTGCCGCCGTCGCCGCCGTCGGGGCGATCGTGGCCGGGGGAGGCGTCACGCCGCTCGCCGCCGGGCTGGCCCTCGGGTTCGCGGCAAGCCTGGCGGGCCACGCCCTGAAGGTCCGGGGCCTCCGACGCCTCGGCCGCGAGGCCGACCGGGCGCGGCCGTCGCGTGCGAGCCTGGCGGCGGTGGGGCGATTGGCCGTCTACGGCGGGGCGCTGGCCTTGGCCGGGGCGGTCCCGGCCGTCAACCTCTGGGCCGCCGCCGGGGGGCTTTTTCTGGTGAACGTCGTGACGGTTGCCGTGGCCGTGGTCGAAAGCGCGCGGCCCGCGGCCGAGCCGCACTGAGCGAGGTCCCGATGGAAGACGCGCTGCCAAGCGTGCCCATCCAGATGGTGGCGTGGGAGGGCGAGCCTCCCTGGCCGCTCAACATGATCATCTGGGGGTACTCCTACAAGGTCCTCTTCATGACGCTCGTCGTCGTGGGCGTCGTGGCCCTGGTGTTCGGCCTCCTGGCGCGGAACCTGAAGCTCGTGCCGGGACGCAAGCAGACACTGCTGGAGATGGTCGTCGGCTTTTTGCAGGAGGTCGTCTACGGGACGCTGGGCCCGAAGGACGGGCGGACGTTCCTGCCGCTGATCGGCACGATCTTTCTGTTCGTCTGGACCGCCAACATGATCGGCATCCTCCCGACCGGGGGGGTGTTTGAGTGGATCAACCACGTGGCGGACCGCCCCGGCGGACCGAACCTCATGTTTGATCTCGGCGACTGGGGCACGGCCGTCATCCCCGGGGCGATCGAGCCGTCGCGCAGCGTCAACTTCCCGTGGGGCCTGGGCATCATGGTCTTCTTCCTGATGCACATCCTCGCCATCAAGCGCAAGGGCATGGGCACGTACCTTGACGAGTACTTCGAGCCCCACCTCGGGAAGCTGACCATCCCCTACCAGAAGACGTGGGCCCGCGTGGCGATGAGCCTCTTCGGCTTTGCGGCGGCCGGGGCCTTCGGGTTCCTCGTCGGGTGGTATGCCGACAGCCAGTGGGAGACGGACCTGGCGCGCTGGGTGCTGGGCGGGGCGCTGGGCGTGTACGCCTCCTTCTGCTTCCTGCTCAAGCCCAGGCGCGAGCCGAAGGCCGTGGGCGTGCCGAACCTCTTCATGGCCCCCCTCAACATCATCGGGAAGTTCGCCGAGATTCTCTCGATGTGCTTCCGTCTGTTCGGCAACATCTTCGGCGGAGCGATCATCATCGCCCTGATCGGCGGCTTCGTGAAGCCCATCCTCCCGATCCTCCTGCAGGGGTTCTTCGGGCTGTTCGTCGGGACGGTCCAGGCGTTCGTCTTCGCCGTGCTGTGCCTGACGTACATCGCCGTCGAGATTCACGAGGAGGAGGACATCCAGGTGGCGGGCAAGGACATCCACGCCGAGATCCACGTGCCCGAGGACACGCCCGCGGAGGCCAAGGCCTAGATGGAAGTCTGGGACGAAATCTGGAAAGACGGTGGCGCCGGCCTGCTCGAGACGAGCAAGTTCATCGGGGCCGGGCTGTCGGTGGGCCTGGCAGCCCTCGGGCCCGGCGTCGGCGAGGGCTATGCCGCCGGCAAGGCCGGCGAAGGCATCGCCCGCCAGCCTTCCCAGGCGGGCCAGACCCTGCGGACGATGCTCATCGGCCAGGCCATCGCCGAGACGAGCGGCATCTTCGGCTTGGTGGTGGCGTTCCTCTTGATCTTCACGAGCCCCGAATCGATCGTCAACTGGGTGGCGGCGGCGGCAATGCTGGGGGCGGGCTTCTCGATGGGCATGAGCGCCATCGGAAGCGCCATCGGGGCGGGCCTCGTGGCCGGCGAGGCCATCGAGGGCATCGCCCGCGTCCCCGAGAGCCGAGGCCGCGTCACGCTGACGATGCTCATCGCCCAAGCCCTCGCGCAGAACGGCTCGATCCTCGGCTTCGTCGTGGCCATTCTTCTCATGGTGGGCCACGAGGCCGAAGCCGTCGAGATCGGCGACTGGGTCGCGGGCCTGCCGCGCATCGCCGCCTTCCTCGGCGCCGCCATCGCCATGGGGGCGGGGGCGGGCGGCCCGAGCGTCGGCATCGGATACGTGGGAGCCGAGGCCTGCACGGGCATCGCGAAGAACCTGGACGAGGGCGGCCTCATCCAGCGGACCATGTTCATCGGATCGGCGGTGGCCAGCTCCACCTCCATCTACAGCCTCGTCATCGCCCTGCTCCTCTGGAGCGTCGGGGCGGGAATGATGTAGGGAGTACAGGGCGCGGATGCCACTGGCGGCTTGCCCGCCAGTGTTCCGAGCCATAGGCAACCGAACACGCATGGGCGGACAAGCCGCCGCTGACACCCGCGCTCGGGTGTCAGCCAGACGAAAGGACCACACATGGAAGCAGCGATTATCAAGGCCGCCGCCCTCCTCGGGGCGGGACTCGCGATGGGCTTCGGGGCCATCGGGCCGGGCGTCGGCGAAGGCTACGCCGCCGGACGCGCCTGCGAGGGGATCAGCCGTCGGCCCGACCAGGCGGCCCTGTTGACGCGCACGATGCTCATCGGCCAGGCCGTCTCCGAGTCGACCGGCATCTACAGCCTCGTCGTCGCGCTGATCCTGATCTTCACGAACTTCTAGGCGCAACGTCAGGCGAGAGCGTAAGAAGGGAGGCGCACCCGTGGCGCCAGGCAAGAAGCGTCTGCTCAAGGTCTTCATCGTCGTCTACCTCGCGCTGGTGGCGGCGCTGCTGGTCCATGCCTTCAGCGGCATGAAGGGGACCCGGCGCCTGTACAAGATGACCCCCGACCTCGTGGGTCTCGAACTGGCCGAGCCGCTCGAAGTCCGGAGCCTCGACGGCCTCGTCCTCGATGCCGCCCGCGCCAAGGCCTTCAACGCCGCCGACGTCGCCACCGTCCGTCTCGCCGACGGGCGGCAGGTCGACACGGATGCGGCGGTGGGCGAGGAGCTGGGCGTGATGACGCTGCCCGCCGGGACGAAGATCACCGAGGAGCTCTGGACCCAGGTGCTCGCGCCGGAGTCGTCGGCCCGGGCCGACGAGGACCTCGCCGTCACCGGCGACGGCAACATCATCGGCTTCAGCCTGAACCTGGCCTTCACGGTGATGAACTTCGTGGGGCTCCTGTGCATCCTCTACGTCTTCGTGTGGGACCCCGTGCTGGAGATGCTCGACAAGCGGGCCGACACGATCCGTGGCGACATCGAGGACGCCCGCCGGCGGCGCGAGGAGGCCAAGGGCCTCCGCGCCAAGTACGCCGAGCTCATGCAGGGCGCGAAGAAGGAACGCGAGGAGTTGGTCGCCGCCGGCCAGCGCGACGGGGAGTCCGAGCGGCAGAAGATCATCGAGCGGGCGCGCGGCGAGGCCGAGAAGATCATCCAGCAGGCCCGCGGCGAGATCGGGGCCGAGGCCGAGCGGGCCCGGAAGGACCTGCGGCGCGAGGTCGGGGGCCTCTCGGCCGAGATCGCCGCCGAGATCCTGCGGCGCGAGCTGCGGCCCGAGGACCACGAGGCCCTCGTCCAGGAGTTCCTGAAGAAGGTCGAAGCGCCGGCCGCATCGAACGGCGAGGGAGCCTGAGGTGCCCGAGAGGATTTATCCCGCCGCTCGCCGCTACGCCGACGCCCTGGCGGGCCTGGTGCCCGACGCCGCCGCACTCAATGCCGTGGCCGGGGCCCTGGGCCACATGGCCGAGGCCGCCGTCCCCGACCCCGCCGCCCGCCTCTACTGGCGGAGCCTGAGCGTGGACCGGTCGACCAAGCGCGATCTGCTCATGCGGTTGCTGGAGCAAATGGAGGCCCCGGAGGTGATGCGACCGTTGGTGGAGGTGCTGCTGGCGAACAACCGGGTGGCCGACCTTCCGGAGATCGCCGCCGCCACCGACGCCGCCGTCGCAGAGCGCCTCGGCCGGACGACCGCCACCGTCACGACCGCCCGCGAGGTGTCGGGCGAGGTTCGCGAGGCCCTGCGGGCGCGGCTGGCGACGATGAGCGGCAAGGACGTGCGGCTGGAGGTCCGGGTCGACCCGGACCTGGTGGGCGGCGTGCGGGTGCGGATGGAGAACCGGATCATCGACGACAGCGTCGCCGGGCGGCTGGCCGCCCTGGCCGGACGCTTCGGAAGGTGAGGAGAGGGCCGTGAACAGACACGAGAGCACGGACCGCCGCGTCACGCGCCGCGACTTCCTCGGACGCGTCGGCGCCGGCACTGCCGCGTGGGCCCTGGCGGGGGCCCTGCCCCGCGGCGCCCGCGCCGGCGCGGCGAAACGGCCGCCCAACTTCGTCGTCATCATGACCGACGACCAGGGGTACCAGGACCTCGGCTGCTTCGGATCGCCGGACATCAAGACGCCGCATCTCGACAAGATGGCCGCCGAGGGCGCGAAGCTGACGAGCTTCTACTCCGCCTCGCCCATCTGCTCGCCTGCGCGGTCGGCCCTGATGACCGGGTGCTACCCGAAGCGGGTGGGCCTCGCGCAGGGCGTCCTCTGGCCGACCTCGACGACGGGCCTCAACCCCGACGAGATCACCGTGGCCGAGGTCCTGAAGACCCGGGGCTACGCCACGGCCTGCATCGGCAAGTGGCACCTGGGACACCTCCCGCCCTTCGTCCC
Organism: uncultured Anaerolineales bacterium; assembly: GCA_964461715.1. Classification (GTDB taxonomy): domain Bacteria; phylum Planctomycetota; class Phycisphaerae; order FEN-1346; family FEN-1346; genus CAYWVR01. Next base: position 46,085 of record CAYWVR010000025.1, on the reverse strand, counting down.
GACGAGCCAAGGCTTCGACCGGTACTTCGGCGTGCCCTACTCCAACGACATGGGCCGTCGCACCGAACGGAAGAAGGGCGTGCCCCTGATGCGGAACGAGGAGGTGGTCGAGTACCCTGCCGAGCAGGCCACCCTCACCGAGCGGTACACGGTTGAGGCGTGCTCCTTCGTCGAGAGCCACAAGGACGAGCCGTTCTTCCTCTACCTGCCCCACACCATGCCCCATCTCCCGCTCCACGTCAGCGAGAAGTTCGCCGGCAAGAGCGCGGGCGGCGCCTACGGCGACGTCATCGAGTGCATCGACTGGGGCGTCGGCGAGATTCGAAATACCCTCGAGAAGCACGGCCTCGCCGAGAACACCTACGTCCTCTTCTTCAGCGACAACGGGCCCTGGCTCTCGCGGAAGAAGGGCCAGAACGTCGGCTCGGCCGACCCGCTTCGCGGCGGGAAGGGCTCGACGTGGGAGGGCGGCATGCGCGTGCCGTTCGTCGGATGGGCCCCGGGACGCATCCCCGCCGGCACCACGAGCGACGAGGTCGCCAACGTCATGGATATCCTCCCGACCCTCGCGGCCCTCGCCGGCGCCGAAGTGCCGAAGGACCGCATCATCGACGGCCACAACATCCGCCCGCTCCTCGAGCGCGCCGGGGCCGCGTCCCCCACACCCGCCTTCTTCTACTACTCGGGGGGCGGCGACCTGCGGGCCGTCCGGGCCGGGCCCTGGAAGCTCCACCGGAAGAAAGAGGGGCCGGAGCTCTATAACCTGAAGGACGACGTCGGCGAGACGACCAACGTCGCCGAGGCCCAGCCGCAGATCGTCGCCCGGCTCTCCGGGGCCATGACCCAGTTCGAGGCCCACATGGAGAAGACGAGCCGACCCATCGGAAGGGTGAGCGAGTGAGCATGGCCGACCGTCCCAACATCCTCGTTCTCCTCTGCGACCAGCTCTCGGCCAAGGCCGTCGGGGCGTACGGCAATCCCCACGTCCGGACCCCGACGATGGACTCCCTTGCCGCGCGCGGCACGCGGTTCGAGAGGGCCTACACGCCGTGCCCGCTCTGCCAGCCCGCGCGGCCGTCGATCTGGACCAGCCGGTTGCCGCACGAAACGGGCGTCACGTCGAACTCCCCGCACGAGCCCGTGCCGGAGTCGATCCCGACGCTCGGGGAAATCTTCGCCGAGGCGGGCTACGAGACCGTCCACTTCGGAAAGACCCACGACGCCGCATCCCTGCGCGGCTTTCGCATCGAGCCCCAGGACACGCTCCCCGTCGAGGACCCGCACTACTTCATCAACCCCGACACCACGCATGACCGGTACACCACCGTCAAGAGCGTCGAATACCTCGGCGGCGAGCATAAGCGGCCGTTCCTCATGATCGCCGACCTCGTCAACCCGCACAACATCTGCGGGTGGATCGGCGAACACCGCGGCCCGCACACCGACACGCCCATCCCCGACCCGCTCCCGCCGCTGCCGGAGAACTTCGAGATCGCGGACTTGGCGCGCCGCCCCCGCGCCGTGCAGCACCTTTGCTGCGCCCACCGGCGGCTCGCCCACGCCTCCCGGTGGAACGAGACGAACTACCGCCATTACCTGGCGGCGTACTACCACTACACGAAGCGTGTCGACAACGAGATGCGCCTCATCCTGGAGGCCCTTGAGGCCTCGGGCGACGCCGACTCGACCGTCGTCGTCTTCCTCGCCGACCACGGCGAGGGCATGGCCGCCCATCGCATGGTCACCAAGAGCGCCTCCTTCTACGAGGAGGTGACGCGCGTGCCGCTCGTCGTCGCGGGCCCGGGCATCGCGGGCGGCGGGCGCGCGGCCGAGGAGCCCCTCGTCTCGCTCCTCGACGTCCTCCCGACCCTCTGCGACGTGGCGGGCCTGGAGGCCCCCGAGGGCATCCGCGGCCGCAGCCTCGTGCCTTGGCTTCGCGGCGAGCGCACAGAGGACCGGCACCCGTACGTCACGAGCCAGTGGGAGACGGAGTTCGGCTTCGTCGTCACCCCCTGCCGCATGCTCCGCTCGAAACGCTACAAGTACACGCGGTACGCCGAGGACGGGGGCGAGGAGCTTTACGACCTCGAGGCCGACCCCGGCGAGACGCGCACCCTCGTCGACGACCCGGCCCACGCGGCGGCCCTCGAAGAGCACCGTCGCCTTCTCGAGCGGCACCTCGAAGCCACGGGCGACGACTTCCTCGACCGCGAGGCCCGCGTCGATCCGCGATGGCGGAGCCACCCCATCGGCTACCCGAACCATCCCGAGCCGACCTTTAACGCGATCGAGGTCGGCCGCAAGGAGAGCGAGGGCCAACGGGCGTAGGCGAACCGACATGACGGGTGGCATGCCCACGCGGTTTCGCGTGGGCATGCTCAAAGCGACCGGCACCCGAAAGCCCAAGGGCGCATGGCCACGCCGAACCGTGTGACCATGCCACCCGAGCCAGAGAAACGAGCACAGTCAGGATAAACGCATGGAAATCCGATCGGACGAGATCACCGAAGTCATCCGAAACCAGATCCGCCAGTGGGCCGGCCAACTCCAGGTCGACGAAGTCGGCGAGGTCCTCGAAGTCGGCGACGGCGTGGCCCGCGTCTTCGGCCTCGAGAACTGCATGTACAATGAGCTCGTGGAACTCCCCAACGGCGTCTACGGCATGGCCATGGCGCTGGAGGAGACCACCGTCGGTCTCGTGCTCCTCGGCGATGTCCGCCTCATCACCGCCGGCGACCAGGCCCGCCGAACCGGACGCATCGTCGAGGTCCCCGTCGGCGACGCCCTCATCGGCCGCGTCGTCAACCCTCTCGGCCAGCCCATGGACGGCAAGGGCGAGATCGCGACGAGCGAGGCCCGGCCCGTCGAGCGGCTCGCCCCCGGCATCGTCCAGCGCGAGCCGGTCGAGGAGCCCCTCCAGACGGGCCTCAAGTGCATCGACGCCGTCACCCCCATCGGGCGCGGCCAGCGCGAGTTGATCATCGGCGACCGCCAGACCGGCAAGACCGCCATCCTCGTCGACACCATCCTCAATCAGCACGACCAGGACGTCCTCTGCATCTACGTGGGCATCGGCCAGAAACGCTCCAACGTCGCCCAGGTCATCAAGACCTTCGAGGACGCCGGGGCCATGGACTATACCATCGTCGTCACGGCCTCGGCCTCCGAGCCCGCGACGCTCCAGTACCTCGCGCCCTACGGCGGTTGCGCCATGGGCGAGTACTTCATGGACTCCGGCCGCGACGTCCTCGTCTGCTACGACGACCTCACGCGCCAGGCCTGGGCTTTCCGCGAGATGAGCCTGCTCCTGCGCCGGCCCCCCGGGCGCGAGGCGTACCCCGGCGACGTCTTCTACCTCCACTCGCGGCTCCTCGAACGGGCCTCGAAGATGAACGAGAAGCACGGCGGCGGGAGCCTGACGGCCCTGCCCGTCATCGAGACCCAGGCGGGCGACATCTCGGCCTATATCCCCTCGAACGTCATCTCGATCACCGATGGCCAAATCCGCCTCGAAACCGACCTCTTCTTCCAGGGGTTCCGCCCCGCGATGGACGTCGGCAACTCCGTCAGCCGCGTCGGCGGCTCGGCCCAGATCAAGGCCATGAAGACGGTCGCGGGCCAGATCAAGCAGGACCTCGCCCAGTACGCCGAGTACAAGGCCTTCGCCCAGTTCGGAAGCGAGCTGGACGAGGCCACCCGCCAAATCCTCCGCCGCGGCGAACGCCTCAGCGAGGTCCTCAAGCAGGGCCAGTATCAGCCCATGCCCGTCGAGGAGCAGGTCGTCATCCTCAAGGCCGGAAACGACGGCGACCTCGACGACGTGCCCCCCGAGGACATCGGACGCTTCGAGCAGCAGTACCTCGTGTTCCTCCGAAACGAGAAGGCGGACCTGCTCGCGAAAATCCGCGAGACCGGCGCCATCGACGACGAGACCGACGCCGCCCTTCGCGAGGCGGTCCGGGAGTTCAAGGATACCTTCGTCGTCTCCAAGACCGAGTCCGCCGAGGAAGGCGAGATCGAGGAGGACGAGCTGGAGCCGGCCGAGACGGCCCCCGAGGCCGAGGAGTAGCCGTTGGCGACCCTGCGCGACATCCGACGCCGCATCCGAAGCGTGTCCAACACGCAGCAGATCACGCGCGCCATGAAGATGGTCGCGGCCGCCAAGCTCCGCCGCGCCCAGCGAAACCTCTTCGCCCTGCGCCCCTACGCCGAGGCCCTCGATCGCCTTCGACGCCAGGCCGCCCTGCGATTCATCGGCGACGAGCATCCGCTCCTGGAGGTGCGGCCCGAGCGGCGCGTGGCCCTGCTAATGATGACCAGCGACAAGGGCCTCTGCGGCAGCTACAACCACAACCTCGTGCGGGCGCTCTTCTCGCATCTCGTCACCCATCGCGGGCCCACCTACCCCGTCAGCGTCATCGGCGCCCGCGGGGCCCGGGCCCTCCGGCGCGAGGGCCTGGCGCCCGTCGACGCGTGGACGGAGCTCCTGGACCCGGCCGACTTCGAGGAAGTCTACGGCATCGCCGAGCGGTTCGTCCGCCGCTTCGAGGCCCGCGAGATCGACGCCCTCGACGTCATCTATGCCCATTTCCAGTCGCCCATCGCCCAGCCGATCCAGGTGCGGCGGCTGCTGCCGATCGCGCCCCTGCGGCCGGAGGAGGACGAGACGCCCGACGTCGTCGAGCCCGTCCTCTTCGAGCCGGACGCCGAGAGCCTGGCCGAGGCGATCCTCGTCCGCAACGTCGCCGTCCAGCTTTTCCGGGCCCTCTCCGAGGCCCAGACCAGCGAACACGGGGCCCGTATGACCAGCATGGAGAACGCCACGGAGAACGCCGAGGAGATGCTCGATACCCTGACGCATCTCTATAACCGCGCCCGCCAGCAGGCCATCACCCGCGAGCTGCTCGACATCGTCGGCGGCGCCAACGCCCTCGGAAAGGGCTGAACCGAAACGAGGTCCGATCGATGAACAAGGGACGTGTCAAACAGGTTATGGGCCCCGTCGTGGACGTCTCGTTCACCGACGAGCATCTGCCCGAGATCTACACCGCCATTCTCATCCGCGACGAGGGGCGCGGCATCCACCTGACCGTCGAGGTGGCCCAGCATCTCGGCGAGGGCGCCGTCCGATGCGTCGCCATGGGGCCCACCGAGGGCTTGGTGCGCGGCATGGAGGCCGAGGACACGGGGGCCCCCATCTCCGTCCCCGTCGGCGAGGCCACCCTCGGACGCATCATGAGCGTCCTCGGCGAGCCCGTCGACGAAAAGGGCGAGATCAACTCCAACCGACGCGACCCCATCCACAAGCCCGCCCCCAGCTTCTCGGACCTCAAGGTCGCCACCGAGGTCTTCGAGACCGGCATCAAGGTCCTCGACCTCATGCAGCCCTACGTCCGCGGCGGCAAGGTGGGCCTCTTTGGCGGGGCCGGCGTCGGAAAGACCGTCTTTCTCCAGGAACTGATCCGCAACGTCGGCATCGAGCACGGAGGCAAGAGCGTCTTCGCCGGCGTCGGCGAGCGGACCCGCGAGGGCAACGACCTCTGGCTCTCCCTCCAGGAGGCCGACGTCATCGACAAAACGGCCCTCATCTTCGGCCAGATGAACGAGCCGCCCGGCGCCCGGTGGCGCGTGGGCCTGACGGCCCTGACCGTGGCCGAATACTTCCGCGACGACCAGGAGTCCGACGTCCTCCTCTTCATCGACAACATCTACCGCTTCGCCCAAGCGGGCATGGAGGTCTCGGCCCTCCTCGGACGCATCCCCTCGGCCGTCGGCTACCAACCGACCCTGGCCACGGAGTTCGGAGAACTCCAGGAGCGGATCAGCTCGACCCAGAAGGGCTCCATCACCAGCGTCCAGGCCATCTTCGTCCCCGCCGACGACCCCACCGACCCCGGCCCGGCCACCGCCTTCGGACACCTCGACGCATCGACGTACCTCGAACGCAAACTCTTCGCCCAGGGCTTCTACCCCGCGGTCGATCCGCTCGCCAGCTTCAGCCGGGCCCTCGACCCGAGGATCGTCGGCGAGCGGCACTACCAGGTGGCCCGCCGCTGCCAGGAGGTCCTCCAGCGGTACAAGGACCTCCAGGACATCATCGCCATCCTCGGCATGGATGAGCTGTCGGACGAGGACAAGGTCGCCGTCGCCCGGGCCCGAAAAATCCAGCGGTTCCTCACCCAGCCGTTCTTCGTCGCCGAGCACTTCACGGGCCTGCCCGGAAAGTACGTGACCATCGAGGACACGGTCGAGGGGTTCGCCCAGATCATCGAGGGCGAATGCGACGATCTGTCCGAGCCCGCCTTCTACATGATCGGCACCATGGACGAGGCCCGCGAAAAGGCCGCCAAGCTCGGCGGCGAGGCCGGACACGAGAAGGAGAAGCGCGAGCAGGAGGCCAAGGTGGCCGCCGCCGAAAACGAGCAAGAGGAGGCCGCACAATGAGCCGCGAACGTATGTTCGCGAGCAGCCCGGCCTCCCGATGCTCCCGTCATAGCAAAACGACGCTTCGGAAACACCCATGCCCATGACCGTCGAAATCCTGACGCCGCGAGGCACCCTCTACGAGGCCGAGGACGCGGCCCGCGTCGCGGCCCCCGGCGCCGCCGGCAACCTCGAGATCGAACCCGGCCACATTAACCTCGTCACCACCCTGCGCATCGGGCGGCTGCGCATCGACCTCGAGGGCGAAGCGGCCGAGCACTTCGCCATCCACGGGGGGTTCCTGGAGGCGTCGCCCGAGAGGGTCCGCGTCCTCGCCGACGCGGCCGAGAAGGGCGACCAGATCGACATCAAACGGGCCGAGGCCGCCCGACGCCGCGCCGAGCAGCATCTGCGGTCCCGTCGAAAACGGGAAATCGACGTCGAAAAGGCCGAGGCCGCCCTCCGCCGCGCCCTGGTGCGCCTCGGCGTCGCCGAAATGGTCGACCAGCACCGACGCCGACGCCGCTAGAAACGTCCACGCGATTGATGCGCCGGACGCCCTTGGCGGCTTGCCCGCCAGTGCGGCACGAACGTGAGCCCCTCTGAACACCGGCGGTCAAGCCGCCCGTGCCCCCCCCTGCGGCAGCGTCACCCGTTACCCGGAAGCTCGACGCCCTCCGGAATCGCCGGCTCCCGCCGCCTCCGCCACCCCACAATCAGCAGCACCACCGCCCCGACCGTCACCACGAACCCCACCGCCCCGACCGCCAATCCGAGCACCAGGGCCTTGAGCGCCGTATGGATGCCCGCCGAGACCGTCGATGCATCGGCCAGGTCGCCGGCGACCGCCACCGTCTCGTGGATCTCGATGATCCCGCGCCCCGTCACCAACACTCCCGTCCCCGGCCCGCCCACCAGGAGCCCGAGGCCCACCACGAGCAACGCGATCCCTGCCGTCCGCATGGTCCGTGTCCTCGGCCGCGCCTACTGCTCCCACGGCGGCGTCTCGGGCAGCATCGTCTCGAATTCGGCCACCCGCTCCGCCTCGTATTCCTTCGTGTACTGCCCCGCGAGGAACTTCGGCCCCGCCTCCTGGTGGAACCGGGCCCACGACTCTTCCTCGTGGCCAGGGTTGATGGGATAGAACATGGCGTCGTTGGCCTGGGCGGCCCGCATGTCGCCGGGGGCGTCGCCGATCATGAGAATCCGCTCCGGCGGATACGTCCCGCTCGCCGCCACCTGAAGGTGCTCCTTCTTCGAGCCCATCTCCTGGCCCGCGATGACGGACATGTACCGGGCGATGTCGTGCTCGGTCCACTCCCGCTCGAGCGCCTCGCACGGCGTGGCCGAGACGACGATCATGTCGGCCTTGCCCTCCAGCAACGCCAGGCTCTCCGTCACCCCCGGGAACGGAGGCACGCCCTTGACGATGTTCGCCACCTGCTCGTTGATCGTCAGCGACCAGTCGAGACACCGCTTGAGCTCCGGGTTGCCGGTCTTCTCGACCTCGGCTTCGAGGGCGGGGTTGCCGAGGGCCGTTTCCCGCTCGGTCCACGCCGTAAGCTCCGGCAGCTCCGGGATACGGATGCCGCGCCGCTGCACGTCCGGCCGCGCCCTCAGGAAGTTCATCACGTGCTGAAGGGCGAGGAACCGGTTGCAGCCGCGGGTCTTGGAGTAGAGGTTGACGAAGTCCCAAGCCTCGCGTGCGTACTTCGAACACGCCGCCAGGTCCCACTTCCACACCGTCACGGGGCAGAAACATTCTTTATGTTTCGGTTCCATGGTATCGAACGCGCACCCGTCGGAATCGATGCCGACGAAGTAGTCGCAGGAGGGCTCGAAGGCCTTGAGCTCGGCATGCGGGTCCGGTGCCGCCACGGTCGTCTCCTCGTCTGGGGTCCAAAGTCGGGGTTCCAGTTCGGGCTCGTATCCTACCAGCCGTTTCGCGGGATGCAACCCTTTCGCGGGTATCCCGAGTCCTTGGCTGCGACGCCGAAGGCGAACGCTTGGGCCCTCTGACCCGGATTTGCCTTCGCAATCGCCCGCCCCCCTGCTACCATCCCCGCCATGGACCGCCCGGCCCGGCGCACCGTGTGGCTGCTGGTCGTCAACCTCGTCTACACGCTCTGCGCGCTGCTCGGCTGGCCCGCGTATCTCTACCTCCTCGCCACGCGCGAAAAGTACCGCGCCCGGTTCTGGGAGCGACTCGGTTTCGTGCCGCGATTCACGCCCGGGACGAAACGCCTCTGGGTCCACGCCATCAGCGTCGGCGAGACCGAGGCCGCCCGGACCTTCGTCCCGGCCCTCGCCGCGGCCTTCCCGGACCACGAGATCGTCTTCTCCACCACCACCATGACCGGCCGCGCCCGGGCCCGCCGGCTCTTCCCGGGCCTGCCGGTCTTCCACTTTCCCATCGATCTCGCCCCCTGCGTCGAGCTGGCGCTGGCGCGCGTCCGCCCGACGGCCGTCATCCAGGTCGAGTCCGAATGGTGGCCGAACTTCTTCCTCCTTGCGGCCCGGCGGCGGGTGCCCGTGCTCGTCGTGAACCTCCGCATGACGGAGCGCGGCCGGCGGGGCTACGCGAAAATCCGTTCCCTCATGCGCGCGGTCATCAACTCCGCCGCCGCCCTCGGCCTCCAGGCCAACCTCTACGCCGACCGCCTCGCCACGCTCGGGGCCGACCCGGGGCGCCTCCGCGTCACCGGCCAGATGAAGCACGATACGGTCACCTTCGCCGACACCGTACCGGGGGCCGAGGCGCTCGCCCGCAAAATGGACCTCCCCCCCGACGCCCCCGTCATCGTCGCCGGGAGCACCGGCCCCGGCGAGGAGGCGGTCCTCCTCGAAGCCTTCCGAGAGGTCCGGAAGTGGCACCCCAAGGCGCGCCTCGTGATTGTCCCGCGCCGGCCCGAGACGTTCGAACCGACGGCCGAGGCGATCCGGGCGGCAAACTTCGGCCTCCGCCGGCGATCCGGCGGCGAGGCCAAGGGGCCCGCGCGTCTTCCACCCGTCATCCTCGGCGACACCATGGGCGAGCTCACCGCGTGGTACGCCCTGGCGGACGTCGTCTTCGTGGGCCGCAGCCTCCTCCCCATCGGCGGGTCGAACCCGATGGAGCCGGGGGCCCTGGGCCGGCCCCTCGTCTGGGGCCCCGAGATGTTCAACTTCCCCGTCGAGGCCCCCGCCCTCGTGGCCGCCGGCGCCGCCGTCGAGGTCACCGATGCCCCCGAGCTCGCCTCCGTGCTCGACGATCTCTTGACGGACGAGACCAGGCGCCGTGAAATGGGCCGCGCGGCACGCGCGGTGATCCGCGGCATGCAGGGCGCCACCGCAAGGACCGTCGACCTCGTCCGCGAGACCCTGGAGACTGTCGACCCATGACCCGCCCGACCCGAGCGGAGCGGATGCGCGGCATGCGCCGCCTCGTCGTCAAGCTGGGCACGAACGTGCTCGCGGACGAGGCCGGCCGCCTCGACCGCGCCCTGATCGGACGCATCGCCGACGAGGTCCACACGCTCAAGTCCGCCGGCCACCGCATCGCCCTCGTCTCCTCCGGGGCCATCGGCGCAGGGATGGGCGATCTGGGCCTCGACAGGCGGCCCGAGTCCCTCCCCAAGCTCCAGGCCTGCGCCGCCGTCGGCCAGGCCCAGCTCATGCGGGCCTTCGACGAGGCCCTCAAGCGGCACGGGCGGCATACGGCCCAGATTCTGCTGACGCGCGGTGACTTCGAGGACCGCACCCGCTATCTCAATACCCGCAACTGCATCCACGCCCTCCAGGAGTACGGCGTCGTACCCGTCATCAACGAGAACGATACCGTCAGCGTCGACGAGATCCGCTTCGGCGACAACGACCTGCTGGCCGCCATGGTCGCCAACCTGCTGAGGGCCGACCTGCTGGTGCTCCTGACGACCGTGGCAGGCGTCTTCCGCGATGCCGCTCGGACCGACATGTTTGACGTGGTGCACGATTTCGACGAAGCGATGGGGGCCGCCGATGGAACCCGCTCGGCCCTCGGTACGGGCGGCATGGCCTCGAAGCTCCAGGCCGTCTCGACCGTCCTCGCCGCCGGCGAACACGCCGTCATCGCCGACGGGCGGCGGCCCAACGTCCTCGCGCTTCTCCTGGCGGGCGAGCCCGTCGGCACCCTCTTCCTACCCCAGGCCCCGCCCATGACCAGCCGCCAGCGCTGGATCGGCCTCACGCGCCGGCCGCGCGGCACGGTGGGCGTCGACGCGGGGGCGGCCCGGGCGGTCCGGCGCCGCAAGAGCCTGCTGGCGATCGGCGTGACGGAGGTGCGCGGCGTCTTCGAGGCCGGCGACGCCGTCGCCGTCGCCGACCCCGACGGACGCGAGATCGCCTACGGACTGACCAACTACGCGAGCGGCGACCTCGACCGCATTAAGGGCCTCCGCACCACCCAGGTCAAATCTGCCCTCGGCGACCGCCCCTATGACGAGGTCATCCACGCCGACAACCTCGTCCTCGCCACCCCCTGACGCAAATCCTGATACGCTGTTAGCGAAAACGGCTCCCGGAGCCGTTTTCGCTAACAGCGTTTCGCGTTTTGCGGCAGAGGGCGCGGTCAGGGCGTGAGGAAGGTGGCGACGCGGGGGCCGGCGGGCGTGGATTCGACGGTCACCATGCCGCACTCGGCCGTCGAGTAGCACGCGATGCCGCCGGCGGCTAGCCAGGGCGGACCGCGGGTGCCGGGCTTGCGGCGGGCGCCGGTCGAGATGACGACGACCTTCGCGCCGCAGGCCGAAGCCAGGCGGCCCGTCGCCTCCGGGTCGCCGCCGTGATGCGGCCAGAGGAGGATTTCGGCGTGCGGCACCGGTCCCGCCTCCGCGAGGGCCGCCATCCCCGCCGCCTCCAGGTCTCCCGGCAACAGCACCGCCCCGCCCCCGGCCTCGACGTGCAGGACGAGCGACCCGTCGTTCAGGTTTTCGGTCTGCGACGCGCGGCCCCGCGGCCAGAGACACGTCACCCGCGCCTCGCCGGGCCCGCGAAGCGCGTCGCCCGGCCCAAGGAACCGGACCTCCACGCCGCGCGCCCGAAGCGCCTCGATCACCCGCCCGTCGATCCGGAGCCGCCGCCGCACGAAAGTCGGCGGCACGAAGACGCGCCGGATGCCGAACCGTTTGACGAGTGGGAGGATGTCCTTGAAGTGATCGTAGTGGGCGTGGCTGATGAACGCCGCGTCGATCCGCCGCACCCCGCGCGACCAAACGGCCCGGGCCGAGGTCCCCTCCCCCGCCCGGGTGTGCGACATCGACGAGCCCGCATCATAGAGGAGCGTCGCGCCGCCGGGCAGATCGAGGAGCGTCGTGTTGCCGCTCCCGACCGCGAGGAACGTCGCACGCACGCCGCGCGCCGGCGCCGGCCCCGTCGTCCACACGTACGCCGCCAGCGCCGCCAGCGCCGCCGTCGCCAGCCTTCGCCGCGTGATCCCGAGCCTCTCGCGCATCACCCACACGGCGAGGAGCCCGTAGAAAAGGACGAGCCACAGGACGCCGAATCGAGGGACATACACATGTCCCCCCGGCACCGTGGCCAGCCCGCGCGCCACGCCGCCGATCGCCCGCGCGAGGCCGTCCGGCACGGGCGCCACCAGGTCCGCGAGCCACGTGGCCGTCCACCCCGCCGCCACCAGCACCATGCCGCTCGCCAGCAGCCCGAAGACAAGCGGGAGAAGAAGGATGCTCCCGACCGGGGCGAGCCACGCCACCATGTGCGTGCGGTGAGCGATCAGCGGGATGCTGATCATCGCCGCCGCCAGCGAGATCGCCGCCGTCGTCACGAGGTACCGCTCGACGACATACCCGCCCGCCCCGCTCCGCTCGAGCAGGCGGTCGACCTCCGGGTCGCGCCGGAGCACCGACGTCCGCACCTTCGGGGCCAGCCAGAAGAGGCCCAGCACCACGCCGAACGAGAGCTGGAACCCCGTCGAGAAGAGGTCGCCCGGGGCAAGCATCAGCACCACGATGACGGCGACGGCCAGGGAGTTGATGCGCCCGGGCGGGCGTCCCGCGATCCACCCCAGCGCCAGCACCCACACCAGGATCGCCGCCCGCAGGACCGACGGCTTCATCTCCGTCGCGAGGGCGTAGGCCAGCACCACCAGCGCCACCCCCACCGCCGTCGGCCTCGGCCCGAGTCCCACCAGCCTCGTCGCCAACAGCACCACGGCCGCCACGAGCCCGACGTGCAGGCCGGAGACGGCCAGAAAGTGGCTCGTGCCGCTCGCGAAGAAGGCCCACTCGACACCGCCGTCCTCGCCCAGCTCGGCCTCCAGGTCCAGCCGGTCCCGCCTCCCGAACATGACCGCCGCGACCACCGCCCGCCCCTCGTCGCTCGGGAGGCGGTCGAGCCGCGCGAGGGCCCATCGCCGCACCGCCCCGACGGCCCACCGCAACGGGTCGGCGGCGGGCTCGACGACGGTCACGCCGTCCCAGTGATTCGCCGACAGCGACGCCCGCACCCCGTGTCGCCCCAGGTACGCCGCCGCGTCGAATTCGCCCGGGTTCGACGGGTGGCCGAAGCCGCCGAGGATGCCGGTGACGTGGACGGCGTCGCCCAGCGCGACGGGCCGCTTCGGGTCCGCCTCGCCGCGCACCGAGACGCGCACCCGCCCGCGCGCCGGTCGCCAGCGGCCGTCGCACTTCGCGCGGCGGACCTCGAGGGCGAGGGTCGTGCGGGTGTAATAGGGGACGTAGGGGAGAAAGACGTCGGCGGGCGGGCTGCGTCGGCGCGGTGAGCGGACGACGGTCCCTTCGAGGGTGACGATCCGCCGCCCTCTCGCCGCCAGGCGCGCGACGTCCTCGGCCGGCGGCGCGACGCTCGACCGGTACCGGGCCCCCCCCACCGCCCCGATCGCGACGAGGCACGGCAGGAGGAGCACCCGGGCCGTGGCCCCCCGAACGCGCAGAACGATCCACGCCGCCCCCGCCACGAGCGCCGCCGCGAGCCACGCCCATGCGGCCCCGCCCGCGAGGTCTGCCGCCGCGATGCCCCCCACCAGCGCCCCCGCCGCCCACACGAGCGGCTGATACGGAGGCGGGACCGGGGCGAGGCGCTTCATGTGCCCCTCCCGCGGATGACGCGGCCGGGGGTGCAGCCGGTGTGGGCGCCGCCCGAGACGACGCGCTCCCCCGCGACGAAGACGTCGTCGACCCCCTCGGGCGGGGTCCACGGATGCTCATACGTTGCCCGGTCCGCGATCCGCGCCGGGTCGAAGACGACCACGTCCGCCCACGTCCCCTCGGCCAACCGGCCGATGTCCCGGGCGCCCAGCACCTCGGCGGGCAGCGCCGTGAGCCGCCGGATCGCCTCCGGCCAGTCCATCAGGCCCGCCTCCCGCACGTACGTACCGAGGAACCGCGCGGGCGTCCCGTAGGCCCGCGGGTGCGGGACGCTGCGGCGGTCGGTCTCGTCCGGCTCGGGCAGACGGCGGAGGCCCGCGTCCGAGCCGACCGCGACGTACGGCTCGGCGAGGACCGCCCGCAGGTTCGCCTCGTCCATCGAGAACTTGATCGCGCTGGCCTGGGCCTCGGTCGCGGAGATCAGGTCGAAGGCCGCCTCGACGGGGTCGCGGCCCTGCGCGTCGCCCCACTGACGGAGCGTCCGGCCGGCAGCCTCGGACACGTCGCCCGCGGCGGCGATGCGGATCCGGTCGAAGGCGTCCGCCTCGGGGTTCCGTTCGCGGACACAGGCGGCGAGCCGGGTGCGGGTCTCGGGGTCGGCCAGGCGCGCGAGCTCCGCCTCGCGGCCGCCCTCGACGGCCCAGCTCGGAAGAAGCATCGAATCGAGGTCCGTCATGCTCGCCAGGTACGGGTACCGGTCGGCGGTGACGGCGAGGCCTGCGTCCCTCGCGGCTCGCAGGCGCGCGATCGCGTCGGCCATCTTGGGCCAGTTGCGGCGGCCGGAGGCCTTCAGGTGGCTGAGCTGCCCCCGGACGCCCGCACGGCGCACCGTGTCGAGGAATTCGTCGACGCTTTCGAGGAGCGCATCGCCCTCGTCTCGGATGTGGCTCGAGTAGAACCCCCCGGCCGCGGCGGCCACGGACGCCAGGTCCGCGAGCTCCGCGACGTCGGCGTAGCAGCCGGGCGGGTAGATGAGCCCGGACGAGAGGCCCACCGCCCCGGCTTCGAGGGCCTCCGCCAAAAGTCGTCGCATGGCCCGCCTCTCGGCGGCGTCGGTCGGCCGGTCGGCGTACCCCACGACGGCGGCCCGGATCGTGCCGTGACCCGCGAGGACGGCCCGGTTGACACTCGAGGGCGCGGCCTCGAGACGGGCGAAGTACTCGGCCGGGCTCGACCAGTCGACGACGAGCCCGTAGGGCCGCCACTGGTCGACGCGGCGGGCCCGGAATTCCCCCGCCAGCGGGAACGGGCTCAACCCGCAGTTTCCGGAGACGTCGGTCGTGACGCCCGCCAGGACTTTGCTCTCGGCCCGCGGGTAGACGAGGGCGGCAAACTCGCTGTGGGTGTGGAGGTCGATGAAGCCGGGGGCGACGACCCGGCCCGAGGCATCGAGGTCCCGGCGGCCGGGTTCGAGCGTTCCGCCGGCGCGGACGATGTGTCCGCCGCCGATCGCCAGGTCGCCGACTCGGGCCCCGCCCGAGTCGATGAGCGTCCCGCCGCGGATCGTCCAGTCGCAGGTCATGGGCCCCCCGTGCGGCCCCCGTCCGCGGCGCTCAGCCGTCGCACCCGACGGCGTCAAGGGCGGCGTCGAGGCGCGCGTAGACGGGTATCACCTCGCCGAGGCGCGTGTGGGCGAAGACCTCGGCCACCTCGCCGGGCGGCGCGACGACGGCCAGCGCGTAGCCGCGGGCCTGGAGGTGGGCGTGGAGGTTGATCACCAGGCCCAGGGCCGCGCTCGTCAGGTACGTCACCTCCGACAGGTCGAGGACGAACCGGTCGCGGTCGCTCGCCTCGATGGCCCGGCGCAGGTCGTGGCCGAGGCCCGCGATGGCGTCGGCGGCGCGGACGGGTCCCGGCCGGACCGCGAGGACCTGGACGAGTCCCTCGGCGCGGATTCGGACGAGCGGGTCGGACGTGCGGTCGGCCATGGCCCTTGGCTCAGCGTTTCCCCCGGAAGGCCTCGAGCGCGGAGGGGATGTCGCGGTAGATGTCAAAGACCGTGTCGAGCTTGGTGATGCGGAAGACCTCCATGATGTCCTCGCGGATACCGGAGAGCTTAAGGCTTCCGCCGGGCTGGACCACGCGGCGCTGGAGGCCGATGAGCATGCCAAGCGCGCTTGATGAAAGATAGTTGACTTGCGAAAAATCGAAGATGAATTGCTTGGACTCCGCCCCGTCGAGGAGGTCCTTCAGGCCCGCCGAGAGCCGCTCGATCGTGACGGCGTCGAGAATCTGAGCTTGTCGGAAGACGACGATGGTGACTCCGTCGACCTCCTTCGTCCCGAAAAACTGGTCGGTCGTCATGGCGTTGGACTCCTGGTCCGCAGATCGCCGGAGGCGCGCTCCCCCCCGCCCCGGTGCGGACATTCTGGCCGAACGGCGGGGCCGTGTCAACACAAAGCCGTCACCGCCGGCCCGCGGGCTTCGCCCAGACCTTCCCGGCCTGGTAGTCGAGCGTCACACGGAAGCGCGACAGCAGGCCCGTGCCAACCAGGGCGACGTAGGGCGGCGGGGGGCCCTCCGGCAACGGGCCGAGGGCCACGTTCGCCTCGACGCCGCGCAGCGTGCGGCCGAAGAGGCGGACCGCTCGGATGCGGCCGGTCACCAGCGTCCGCGTGCCGCCCACGCCCGTCACGCTCCCGCCGCGCTTCCGGCCAACGAGGACGTCCTCGTTCTTGGCGGCCCAGGTGGGTTCGAGGATCATCGGGGCGGTGGTGCCTGTGTCGAGCATCGCGAGGCCCGCGTCGCGTCCGTCGAAGGCGACGTGGATATAGGGACGCTTATCGATGACTTCGAGCGTGACGGGGTCTTCCTCGGGGGGCGTGAACGTGGCGCGGTCGTGGATCGTCAGGCGACGCCGCCCCGCCTCCAGCGTCACCACGTGTCGCGCCCACACCGGCGCGCCCAGCACGCCGCCCAGCCTCGTCCCGAAGACGGACTGGATCGGCGAAAGGTCCACGACCATGGCGCCGTGGGCCCCGAGCTTCAGCGGGCCGACATCGAGGCTCTCAATCCGGCGCACGTCGCCCGCAGCCGAGCCCATGCCGCCGTGCACCGACGCCTCCGGCCGGAGGACGGGCAGTTCGAGGCGCGCCGCGACCGCCGCGTCGACGACGTTGGTGACCGAACCGGTGTCGAGAAGAAAGAGGCCCGCGTTCTCGCCGCCGATCTTGACGGCGGCCAGGAGGGCCCCGCGGCTGAGGCGCAGGGGCACGCGGCGATCATTCTCGCTCGCGGGACCTTCGGGTTTCTGCGGGGCGGCCGCGACGGCGGCGCCGGCGATGACCAGAGCCAAGACGAACGGCAGGAGGCGTCTCATAGGTCGCTCCTCGCGGACGGTTCCCCCGGGACGTGTACGCACGGAGCCGGGCGATGCGCAGCGTACGGTCCCGCCCGCGCGCTCGCTGCGCGCCTCCGTCAGAGTCCCTCCTTCAACTCGCGGAGCTTGTCGAGGGCGTCCAGGGGTGTCATGCGCTCGAGATCGAGGCGGCGGAGCTCGGCGGCCAGGGCGGCGTCGGCCTCGGCGAAGAACGAGAGTTGGACGTCGCGCGGCCGCGCTTCCGCCGCCGGCGCGACGGACGCGATGCGCGGGCGGCCCTCCGCGTCGACGTGGGCCGATTCGAGCTCCGCGAGAATCTCCGTCGCCCGCGCCACGACCTCGCGCGGGACGCCGGCGAGCCGGGCGACGTGGACCCCGTAGCTCTTGTCCGTGCCGCCCGGGAGAATCTTGTGGAGAAACACGACCTGGTCCTGCCACTCGCGGACGGCGACGTTCGAGTTCGCGACGCTTTCGAGGACGTCGGCGAGCTCCGTGAGTTCGTGGTAGTGGGTGGCGAAGAGGGTGCGGCAGGCGGTCGCGCGGGCGAGGTGCTCCGTCACAGCCCACGCCAGGGCGACGCCGTCGAAGGTGCTCGTCCCGCGACCCACCTCGTCGAGGATGACGAGACTGCGGTCGGTGGCGTTGTTAAGGATGTTGGCGGTCTCGGTCATCTCGACCATGAAGGTGGAGCGTCCGCGGGCCAGCTCGTCGGCCGCCCCCACGCGCGTGAAGAGCCGGTCCACGAGGCCCACGCGCGCCGCCCGGGCCGGCACCCACGACCCGACGTGGGCCATCAGGGCCACCAGGGCGGTCTGCCGGATGTAGGTGGACTTGCCCGCCATGTTCGGGCCGGTGATGATGCCGATGCGGGCGGCCTCGCCGCCGAGGTGCGTGTCGTTCGGGACGAACTCCGAGCCAAGGACCTGCTCGAGGACGGGGTGGCGGCCGTCGGTGATTTTGAGGACCGGTTCCTCGACGATCTCGGGCTTCACGTAGCCGCGCTCGCCGGCGACGCGCGCCAGGTTCACGAGGGCGTCGACGGCGGCGAGCGCCGCGGCCGTCCCCTGGAGGCGCGGGACCTCGCCGGCGACCCGGTCGCGGACCTGGGCGAAGAGCCTCGCTTCGAGGGCCCGGGCCTTCTCCTCGGCCCCGAGGACCTCGACCTCGTGCTCCTTGAGCTCCGGCGTGATATACCGCTCGGCGTTCTTGAGGGTCTGCTTGCGGACATAGTCGGCGGGCACGCGGTCGGCGTGGGCGTGGGTGATCTCGATATAATACCCAAACACCTTATTGAATCCGACCTTGAGGGTGGGGATGCCCGTCCGCCCGACCTCGCGGGCCTGGAACTCGGCGAGCCAATGGGCCCCGTTCGAGGAGACGTCGCGCAGTCGGTCCAGCTCCTCGGCGTAGCCCGCCCGGATGACGCCCCCGTCGCTCACGCGCGCCGGGGCTTCGTCGGCGATCGCGGCGTCGAGGACCTCCCTCAAATCGCCCATCAGGTCGATCTCGCGCTCGAGGCGCGCGAGCTCCGCGCTCCGGCGCGCCGCCAGCTTCGCTTTCATCGCGGGGAGCCGGGCCAGCGTCCGGGCCAGGGCCCCCAGGTCGCGCGGCGAGGCCCGGCCGGTGGCGGCGCGGCCGGTGATCCGCTCGACGTCGGCCGTCTCGGCCAGGAGAGCGGCCAGGGCCTCGCGCAGCTCGCGCGCCCGGACCAGCTCCTCGACGGCCTCCAGCCTCGCCCGGATCTCGTCGGTCCGGGCGAGCGGATAGAGGACCCATTGCCGCAGGAGCCGCCCGCCGGCCGCCGTCTCGGTCCGATCGAGGACGCCCAGCAGACTGTGCTCGCGGCGGCGGTCGCGGAGGGTCTCGACGAGCTCGAGGCTGCGGGTCGTCGTCTCATCGAGATAAAGCCATCGACCCGGAGCGACGCGCTCGAGGCGCCGGATGTGGCCGAGGCGGGTCCGCTGGGTCTCGTCGAGGTAGTCGATCACCGCCCCCGCCGCCGCGATGCCGAGGCCCAGGTCGCCGACGCCGAAGCCGTCGAGCGACTTGGTCCCGAAGTGGGCCGTCAGGAGCCGCTCGCCCTCGCCGCGATCGAAGACGAACGCCGACCGCTCCAGGACGCTCGCCCCGGTGGCCGTGCGGACGGCGGCGACGAGGTCCGGGGCGGCCTCCTCGGCCCCCTCCGGCAGCAGGCACTCGCGCGGCCGAAGGCGCGCCAGCTCGTCGAGCACCTCGCCGGGGGCGCAGTCGCGGCACCGGAACGTGCCCGTCGAGAGGTCGACCCACGCCAAGCCCGCCTCCCCGCCGTCGACGACCGTCGCCGCCAGGAAGTTGTTCTCCTTGTCCTCCAGGAGCGCGTCGTCCGTGAGCGTGCCGGGCGTGACGACCCGGACGACGTCGCGATCGACGACGCCCTTGGCCTCGGCCGGGTCCTCCATCTGCTCGCAGATGGCGACGCGATGCCCCGCGCGGATCATCTTCGCCAGGTACGAATCCACCGCGTGGTACGGCACGCCGCACATGGGCACGGCGCCGGCGCCCTTGGAGCGGCTCGTGAGGGCGATGCCCATGGCCTTGGAGCCGATCCGGGCATCCTCATAGAAGAGTTCGTAGAAGTCGCCCATCCGAAAGAAGAGGATGGCGTCGGGGTACGCCTCCTTGATGCGCCGGAACTGCTTCATCGCCGGCGTGGTCATCGCGGGCAGCGCTCCTCGCAGGGGGCCGTCGGTCGGAGGGATGATACGGGCGGGCGGCAAACGGTACAAGGCGATTTGCGGCAGGCCGTTCGGGCCGGACGAAGCCGCCCCCTACTCCGCCGGCGCCCCGTGCACCGCCGCGGCGATGCGGCCGAGAATCTCCTGCTCGAGAACGCCGTCGCGGCCCTGGTCGACCCACACCCCGCCGCGCTCGGTCGCCTCCTCCAGAGGGTCGGGCCGCGCGGTCTTGCGGACGTCGGAGCGGTAGAGGGTGAAGGGCTGGGCGATGTAGCTCGGGTCGTCCGACGCCAGGGCAAGCCGGGCCTTCGTCACCTGGACGAAGACCTGCGACCCGCCGCCCTCGCGGGGGCTGACCGAGAGGCTCACGCGCCGGCGGATCGTGTGGAAGCTCGACTCGTACCGCTGGTCGGCGGGCGTGTCCAGCCGCCAGAACTCGAACCACGAGGCCCCGGTCAGGCCCCGCGTTTCGAGGTGTCCGGGACTCGCCTCCGGATAGACGACCTCGAAGCGCAGCTCCCGAAGCACCCGCCGCGCGACCTCCTCGGCGGTCTCGGCGTCCGTCTCCGACAGCACCGCCGGGTTGTCGAGGTCCATCGAGACGGTCTCCGAGGCGGTGCATCCGCCGAGGGAGGCAGCCGCAAGCATGAGGATGTGCCAGGCATGTCGCGTCATTCGGTGGCCCCTTCCGTCGCACCGACCGTCACGACGCGAAGCGTGTCGGTCGTGCCGGGTTGGCCGGGGAATTGACCGCTGATTATAAGGAGGCGGTCGCCGTCGGCAACCCAATTCCCCTCACGGGCCCGCCGCTCGACGGCCCCCGCCAGGTCATCGCGCCCCAGGATTTCCGGCTGATGGAGCGGCACCACGCCTCGATAGAGGGCCATGCGGCGGCACGTGTCGAGGCGGTCGCTCATCGCCAGGATGGGGACCCGGAGCCACTGCTTCGACAAGAGCAGCGCCGTCGCCCCGCTGTGCGTCAGGGCCACCACGAGCGTGACGCCGAGCTCGTGGGCGATGCGTGCGGCCCCCGCGACGATGGCCCGCTCCGCCCACACGTACCGCTGTCCGTCCGTCCCGGGCGCCGGCCACTTGGCCCGCTCCGCATAATCCTCCGCCAGATCGATCACGTGATCCATGACGCGGACCGTGCCCACCGGGTCGCGGCCGACGGCCGTCTCCCCGGAGAGCATGAGGGCGTCGGACCCGTCGAAGACGGCGTTGGCGACGTCGGAGACCTCGGCCCGCGTGGGGCGCGGCTCGTGGATCATCGACTGGAGCATCTGGGTGGCGGTGATGACGGGCAGGCCCGCCCCGGCCGCGCGCCGAATGAGCTCCTTCTGGAGGATGGGCACGCGGGCCAGGTCCAGCTCGACGCCCAGGTCCCCCCGGGCCACCATCAGGGCGTCGGCGGTTTCGAGGATGCGCCCGAGGTCGTCGAGGGCCTGGGGCTTCTCGATCTTCGCGACGACCCGGGCGGAGGCCCCCGCCTCGGCGATCCGCTCCTTGACGGCCCGGACCTCGTCGGCGCTCCGGACGAACGAGAGACCGACGTAATCGACCTCGTGCTCCAGGCCCCACGCCAGGTCCGCCCAGTCCTTCTCCGTGACGCTCGGCCCGCGGATCGTCGTGTCGGGCAGGTTCAGGCCCATGCCGGGGGCGAGCGCGCCGGCGTCCTCGCTTTCGAGGACCAGGGCGTCGCCGGTCCGCTCGACGACGCGCATGCGCACGGCCCCGTCGCCGAAGAGGACGGCCTCGCCCTCGGCGGCATCGTCGACCAGGGCAGGATACGTCGTGGCCACCGTGCGGGGATCGGGCGGATCGCGAAGCGTGCGGGCCAGGATCACGCGCGCCCCCGCCTCGACCTCGACCGCCTCGCCCTCCGGCACGAGGAGCCGCAGCTTCGGCCCGGCCAGGTCCTGGAGCACCGCGACGAACGTGCCCTTCGCCTCGGCCGCGCGGCGGAGGGTCGCCAGCAGCGCCTCCCACTCCTCGGGGCATCCGTGGGCGGAGTTCAGGCGCGCCACGTCCATGCCCGCCTCGATCATCCGCCCCAGGGTCTCCTCATCCGACGACGCCGGTCCCAGCGTCGCCACGATGCTCGTCAGCCGCGTCCCAATCGGTTCGACGGCCATCGGTCCCCCTGCCGTGCACGGCCGGCGGCGTCACCGGTTCCGGTACTTGCGGGACATCTCCTGGAGGAAGAGCTTCTCGCGGGTCGAGAGGCTGTCGATGCCCTGACGGTGGATTTTCTCGAGGATGCGGTCGACCTCGGCCCGCTCGGCGGGCTCGCGGCCGAGGCCCTGCCAGCGGCGCGGCGAACCCGGGCCGCCTCCCTTCGGGGCGAGGGCCTTCAAACGCCCGTAGATGGCCTGGCCGAACTTGATCCAGACGAACCCGACCACCAGCCCCCCCGCGTGGGCCGCATGGGCCACCCCCGTGATCGCCCCCGTCGAGAGGGCCTGCCACGCATAGATCGTCTCGATGACGAAGTACCCGAGGGCCAGCCATCGGGCCTCGATGGGCACCGGGAAGAAGAAGATGAAGACGTAGAGAATCTCACGCGGATAGAGTGTCCCGAAGGCCATGAGGACGCCCATGACGCTCCCCGACGCGCCGACCGCCGGCATCTCCAGGTAGTGGAGCGCCCCCCGCGACGTCCACTGCACGCCGTACTGGGCGTGCATGGCGAAGTCGAACCCGATCTGCGCGAGGCCTCCCACCACCCCGCTCAGGAAGTAGAGGTAGAAGAATTGCTTCCGTCCCAGGCCCGCCTCCAGGTACCGCCCCAGCATCCACAGGATGAGCATGTTGATGAAAATATGCCAGAACCCGCCGTGCAGGAACTGGTACGTCAGGAGACGCCAGACCTGGAGCCGGTAGACCGTGTCCACGACCGTCAGGGCCCCGTACTGCGACAGCACCCCCCGCGCCATCCAGTCCAGCAGGAACACCGCCACCGTCGCCAGCACCAGGATCGACACCGCCGACATCTGCCACGGCGAGCGCATGCCGAAGAGGCTCGCGCGGCGCGGTCCCCGGGGCGGCTCGTTCCATGTCTGCCGCCACGCCATCAGGCTCGTCCTTTCCGCCGCGCCCAGAGAAGCAGGCCCACGATCGTCTTGGCATCCGTGATGCGTCCCGCGTCGACCATCGCCAGGGCCTCCTCGAAGGGCACGAGCCGGTTCTCGATGGCCTCGCCCGCCTCCCGCGCGGGCTCCCCCGGCCTCACGTCGCGCGCGAGGACGATCTCCAGCCGCTCGGTCAGGAAGCCGGGGCTCGGGTGGATCACGGCCAGCGGCTCGACCTCGGCGGCCCGGTAGCCCGTCTCCTCCTGGAGCTCGCGGACCGCGCAGGCGGCGCTCTCCTCGCCCTCGTCCCGCGTCCCGGCGGGCAGTTCGATCATCTCGCGGCCCATGGCGTAGCGCCAGTTCCGCTCCAGCAGCACCACGTCCGGCTCCGGAAACGCGAGGATGGCGACGCTCCCCCCGTGAACCACGACCTCGCGCTCGGCCTCCCGGCCGTCGGCGTCGCGGACGCGGTGGACCTCGACGGCGATCTTGCGCCCCTCGAAGACGCGGCGGCGGCTCAGGATGTCGGGCGCGTCGGGCACGGGGCCGGCTCCCGGGTGCATGGCTTCGGTGATTATAGGGCGCGGCGGGGCCGGCCGCAACCGCGGGCCCCGCGCTTGACTTCCTCGCCCGGCCCGCTATTATCGCCCCTCTACACGAACCCGATGCGAAAGGACGGCGCATGAACATCGTCATGATGGGCGTTCAGGGCTCCGGCAAGGGCACTCAGTCGAAGCGGCTCGCCGACGACCTCGGCCTCCCGCACGTCTCCACCGGAGACCTCTTCCGCGACAACATCGCCCGAGGCACCGACCTCGGCCGCCGCGCCCAAGAATACACCGACCAGGGCGAGCTCGTGCCCGACGCCATCGTCATCGACATGGTCAAGGACCGACTGGCCCGGGACGATTGCGCCGACGGCTGCATTCTCGACGGCTTCCCGAGAAGCGCGGTCCA
This sequence comes from uncultured Anaerolineales bacterium, assembly GCA_964461715.1. Lineage (GTDB taxonomy): Bacteria > Planctomycetota > Phycisphaerae > FEN-1346 > FEN-1346 > CAYWVR01. The sequence continues at coordinate 22,459 of CAYWVR010000025.1, read as the reverse complement.
GTTGGCGGCCCTGGAGTTCCTCGCCCCGGTCGACCGGGCGGTCCTGATTGAGCTCGACGACGACACCGCCGTCCGCCGCCTCACGGAGCGGGCCGAGTGCCGCGACTGCGGCATCCTCTACGGAGCGAATCGCAAGCCGAAGGTCGACAACATCTGCGACGAGTGCGGCAAGGCCCTGAAAATCCGGAGCGACGATACGAACGTCGAGGCGGTGCGCAAACGCCTGGCCATCTACCACGGCGAAGTCGACGTGCTCGTCCGGTACTACGACTGGAAGAGCGTCCTCCGCCGCGTCGACGGCGACGCGACCGTCGACGAGGTCTTCGCACGGATCAAGGCGGCCCTGGCCTGACCCGCCCCCCGCGCACGAAAAAAACCGCTCCGGGAGCCGTTTTCGCTAAAA
>CAYWVR010000025.1:0-21956 GCA_964461715.1 uncultured Anaerolineales bacterium | reverse complement strand
AAAAACCGCTCCGGGAGCCGTTTTCGCTAAAAGGACGTTAGGATTTGCGTCAGGGGCGCGGGGCGGGGCGGGGCGTCAACAGGTCGAGCAGCTTCCGAGCCTCGGCCCCGAGGGCCGCCTCGCCCCGGGAGTCGGCCAGGTCGCGGGCCCGTTCCGCGTGGGTGCGAGCCTCGTCGTAACGCTCGAGCCTGGCCAGGGCGGCGGCCCGGTTGAAGTGGGCCTTGGCATAGTCCGGCCGCGCGGCCAGAGCTCGGCCGTACGCCTCGACCGCGGCCTCCATCCTCCCCTTCGCCGCCAGCAGGTTCCCGACGTTGTACTGCGCCAGGGCATCGTCGGGCCGCAGCTTCACAGCCCTTCCGTACGCGTCCATGGCCTCCTCGGTCCGGCCCTGCCGCTCCAGCACCACGCCCAGGTTGTACCACGCCTCGGCGTCGCGGTCGCTCAGGGCCAGGGCCGCCCGGTAGTGCCGCTCGGCCATCCGGTACCGCTCCTCCTGCGCATACACATTTCCCGCATTGATATGGATATCAGGGTCCCCGGGGCGCAGCTCGATCGCCCGCGCATACGCGGCAAGGGCCTCCCGGAGCCGCCCCTGTTCGTCCAGGGCCGCCCCGAGGTTCTTGTGGGCCGAGGCGCTCGTCGGATAGAGCCGGGCCACGTGCGTAAAGAGGGCGACGCTGTCCCGCCAGAGGGCGACCTGCGGCACGGCGGCGGCCGTCAGGACAGCCACCAGGACAACGCCCCCCGCGGCTGCCGCCCATCGTATCGCGCCCTGCCGCGCTCGCCCCAGGATTCCCGCCCCCGCCAAGGCCAGCCCGACGAGCGGCAGGTAGAGGGCCCGGTCGGTCCGCAGAATCCGGTGGACGATGATCTGGGAGGTCGGCGCCAGGGTCAGGACGAACCACGCCAGCCCCGCCGCCGTCATCCGCCATCCGCGCCGCCACGCCACCCCCACCGCCGCCAGCGTCGCCCCCACCGCCGCCAGCCCCGCCAGCACCGTCGGGGCGGCCCACCGGTTGGGCACGACGTACGGCGAAATGAGCGACAAGTCCTTGGGCCACCCGAGGGCCGCCAGGTTCAGGGCGTAGTGATGCAGCACCAGGAGGGGCCGATGGCCCGGCTGGATGGCTTCGAGCACGGCCTCCGCCGATGCCGCCGGCTGCGGCTCCAGGAGTTTCGCCACCGAGGCCGCCGCGGCGATGGCCGCGGGCAGCGCGAGACCCGCCGCGATGGCCCGCCACCCCGGGCGCTCCACGCGCACGAGGTCGAGAACCAGGAGGAGGACCACGGAGGCGACGCCGGCGATCTGGGAAAAACACGCGACGAAGCACCCGGCCGCCGCCACGGCGTGCCACCCCAAGGCGCCCCGCCTCCGCCCCGTTTCCCATCGGGCCCGGGCCGCGAGATGGGCATGAACCGCCACGAGCGTCCCCAGGACCATGAGGACCTCCTCGCGTGCGCCCGTCCACGCCACCGGCTCGACCACCACGGGATGGACCGCAAAGAGGGCCGCCCCAAGCCCCGCCCACACGGCGTCCCAGGCCCCGTCCCGGCCCCGCAGCCGGCCCGGGAGCCGCATCAGGAGGGCGTAGACGAGCAGGACATTCGCCGCGTGCACGAGCAGGTTCGTCAGGTGGAAGCCCGCGGGGTTCGGCCCCCAGATCGCGTAATCGACGGCCAGCGAGAGGAGCCGCACGGGGTAGTAGCTGGTGATGCTTCGACTTGTAAAGATGCGCACGAGGTTCGCGGGGGCGAGGCTGTGGGCGAGCGGGTTATGGAGGACCTGCTCGTACTCGTCGTACCCGGCCCAGCCGTGCGTGACGACCCGCCCGTACACGCCGCCCACCAGACCCAGCAGGACGAGCGCGGCCACCACGCCCGTTCGTCGCCGGGCGCGGTCCGCGGGGCCAGGCTTCGTCGCCTTGGGGGGTGTCGGGATCACGGTCGCTCGGCCCCTTCCGCATTCTCCGGGGCCTCGTGCGCCTCCAGCCGCTCGGCCAGATCGCGGGCCCGGGCGGCAAGGGCGGCGTCGCTGTCGGCCTCGGCCAGGTCGGCGGCCCGGGTCGCGTGGCGCGCGGCCTCGGCAACCCGGCCGAGCCGCCCGAGCACGACGGCGAGGTTGAAGTGGGCCCGGGCGTGACTCGGGTCGGCTTCGAGGGTTCGCCCGTATGCCCCCGCCGCCGCCGGCAACCGCGCCCTGTGCATCAGCAGGTTCCCGAGGTTGTACCAGATGTCGGCGTGGTCCGGGTCGAGGCGGGCGGCCTCGGCATAGACGCGGGCGGCCTCGTCGGTGCGGCCGAGGGCTTCGAGCGACACGCCGAGATTGTACCACGTCCGGGCGTCGCGCTCCTCGGTCTCCAGGGCCGCCCGGTAATGCGCCACCGCCTCCTCGTGCCGCCCGAGCCGGGCCCAAGCGTCCCCGAGACGAGCGTGGACGCCGGGGGCGTCCGGATCGCGCCTCAGGGCCTCCCGGTACGCCGCCACGGCTTCACCCGGGCGGCCGCCCTTCGCCCGCAGATTCCCCAGGACCTGGTACGTCGCCGCCCGGTCGGGGTCGCGGCGGAGGGCCTCGCGGCAGGCGGCCAGGGCCTCGTCGTGCCGGTCGAGGGCCGCCAGGACCGTCGCCGACTTGTGCCACCGGCGGGCGTTGTTCTCGTCCGCGGCCAAGGCGCGGCGATAGGCGTCGGCGGCCTCGGGGAGCCGATCCTCGACGACGAGCGCGTCGCCGAGATTCTCCAGCAGCTCCGGGTCGCCGGGGACGATGGCCAGGGCCCGCCGGTAGAGCTTGATGGCCTCGTCGGAGCGGCCCTTCCGTTCGAGGGCGATGGCGAGGTTGTTGAGGGCCGACTTATTGGCCGGGTCGCGCGCGACGACCCGCGAGAAAAGGGCGACACCGTCGCGCCAGACGGACGTTTGTCGCACGCTGCCCACGGCACAGGCCCCCACCGCGACCGCCAGAACCCCTGCCGCGCCCCATCGAAGCCACGCTCTCCTCGCGCGGCCCGAGGCTCCCGCCAAGGCCACGACGAGGCCCGCGAGGGGCAGGTACAGGGCCCGGTCCGTGCGGAAGACGCGGTGCAGAACGAGCTGCGAGGTGGGCGCGAGGGCCAGGACGAACCACGCGAGGCCCAGCGTCGTCATCCGCCACTTCCGCCGCCACGCCAAGGCCAAGGCGGCGACCGTCGCGACCGCCGCCGCGAGACCCGCGAGGACGGCCGGCTCGGTCCATGCCTTCGGGATGACGGGACGATAGATGACCGCCAGGTCGCGCGGCCGGAGGAGGGTGGCCCAGTTCCGGGCGTAGACGTCGAGGACGAGGCGGGGATGCGCGCCCGGCCCCACCGCCGCCACCAAGTGAGCCCCTTCGACGGTCTGCGGCTCGGTCAGCTTGAGGATCACCGCCGCCCCCGCCAGCGCCGCCGGCGCCGCGAGCCCCGCGACGAGGGCTCGCCCGGTCGGCCGCCGCACCCGCACGAGGTCCAGGACCAGCAGAATCGGGGCCGAGGCCACCCCCGCGACGCCCGAGAAGCACGCCACCGCACATCCGCCCGCGGCGGCGACGAGATACGCGACGGCGGCGCGCCGTCGCCCGGCCCTCCAGCGTGCGCGGGCCGTCGCGTGGGCGTGGAGGGCCAGGAGCGTACCGAGGACGACCAGCAGTTCCTCCCGCGCCCCCGTCCACGCCACCGGCTCGACGACCACCGGATGGACGGCGAAGAGCGCCGCCGCCAGGGCCGCAACGACCACGCCCCACGGCCCCTCCCGTCCGGCCAGGTCTCCGAGGAGACGCCGCAGCAGGGCGAAAAGCAGGAGGACGCTCCCCGCGTGGATCGCGAGGTTCGTCAGGTGAAACCCCGCCGGGCTGTTTCCCCAGAGGGTCCAATCGATCGCGAAGGAGAGCAGCCGGACGGGATAGTAAGACGTCAGACTTCGAGCCGTGCAGATGCGAACGAGGTTGGCGGGCGCGAGGCTGTGGGCGAGCGGGTTCCGAAGCACCTGCCGCTGCTCGTCGTACCCCGCCCAGCCGTGGGTGACGGTCCGCCCGAACACCCCGCCCACCAGCACCACGAGCACGAGCGCAGCCGCCCACGTCGCGACCCGCCGCCCGCGGTTCGCCGCCGCCCCCGCCCCGAGCCGTTGCTGGTCGGTCATACGGAGTCAGTCTAGCGGAGGGCCCGGCCGCGGCAACCCTTTTCGCCCCCACCCCGAAACCTCGTTTTCAGTCGCGCGGCCATCACTGGGCTCCTCGATATGTCGTATCATGGCCGGTTTTGCCCTGCGCGATGGGGGGTTCGTCGGACAATTCAGAGCGCCCGGGTCTCCCATGGTGGCCATGCGCGACCATGACACAGCCCCAGGGTCCCCCGCGACGCGTCCCCGCTCTGTCGCGTGCGCGTAAGAGCCTTACGCCAGAGCGTCAGGCAAGACCTTCCGAAGGGTAAGGAGGAGGCCAGAAGGGGGCAAGTTCGTGCAAGAAAGGGGGCAAAAGGCGCGAGAAGTCCCCCGGTACCCCCCGGAAAGTCGCAAAAAGTGTGTCGCGGAGGGATAACCCGTTTAGCGCATTGCGTCAAAGTGGGGCAAAGAGGCCGGGAGCGGAGGTCGGCGAAACCGGGGAATGGGCGACAACGCAAAGCGCCCCGCTTGCCCAGTTTGCCACGCGAGCGGCCCGGAAAAAGGCAAGACACATCGCAATGCTTCAGGCCTAGGCGACCGCCCCGAGGACCGTCGCCACCACCTCCTCTTTCTGAGCGTCCGAGAGCTCCGGGTAGACCGGGATCGCGAGGACCTCGTCGGCGGCCCGTTCGGCCTCCGGGAAGTCGCCACGGCCGTGTCCGAGGTCCTTGAAGCACTCCTGGAGATGGACGGGGGTGGGGTAATAGACGGCGTGGCCGACCTTGGCGGCGGCGAGGGCTTCGAGTACGGCGTCGCGTTTGCCGGGGACGCGGAGGACGTACTGGTTGTAGATCATCCGGTTGTGGGGCTCAACATAGGGGGTCCGGACGGCATCGCAGTGGGCGAAACGCTCGTCGTAGTAGGCCGCATTCGCCTGGCGGGCCCGATGCCAGTCTTCGAGGTGGGAGAGCTTGACGAGGACGACGGCGGCCTGGATGGGATCGAGACGGAAGTTCCCGCCCACAAAGAGGTTACGATACTTGTCGGCCCCGCCGTGGTTGCGGATCATGCGGCACATTTTTGCCAGATCGTCGTCGGAGGTGACGATCATGCCCCCGTCACCGGCGGCCCCGAGGTTCTTGGAGGGGAAGAACGAGAAGCAGCCCGCGGTGCCCACGGAGCCCGCCCGGCGGCCCTTGTACTCGGCGCCGATGGCCTGGGCGGCGTCCTCGACGACGGCCAGGCCATGTTTTCCGGCAATCTCCATAATCGGATCCATGTCGGCCATCTGGCCGAAGAGGTGGACCGGCATCAGGGCCCGGGTCCGCTCGGTGACGGCGGCCTCGATCCCGGCGGGGTCGAGGTTATAGGTTTTCGGGTCGATATCGACGAAAACGGGCGTGGCGCCCGTACGAGCGATGCATCCGACCGTCGCAAAAAACGTGAACGGGGTCGTGACGACCTCGTCGCCGGGGCCGATGCGGAGGCTCATGAGGGTGTTCAGGATGGCATCGGTGCCCGAGGAGGCCCCGATGCCGTGGGCCGCCCCGGAGTACTCGGCGACGGCCTTTTCGCAGGCCTCGACCTTGGGGCCGCCGATGCATCGCTGGGTCTCAAGGACCTCGTCGACGGCGGCACGGATCTCGTCGCGAAGGGCGTCGTACTGGGCCACGAGGTCGAGAAGCGGGACGGCCATGCGGGTCTCCTTCCGGGCAGGGTCCGGGAGCGCGCGGGCGCGCGGGGTGGACCTAAGTCTCCTTGCACAAACCGTTTACGATCCGGTACGCAGCGCCGCACGCGGCGCAGACGGCAGCGTCGCCGGTGAACTTGAGCTTCACGCCGCACTTGCACATCCATCCCTTTCGGCGCGCCGGGACGCCGAGCACGAGGGCGAAATCCGGAACGTCGTCGCGGACGACCGCCCCCGCCCCGATGAACGCGTAGCGGCCGATCGTCGTGCCGCACACGATGGTCGAGTTCGCCCCGAGGGTGGCCCCCCGCTTGACGAGGGTGGGGCGGTACTCGTGCTTGCGGCTGATGAAGGCCCGCGGGTTGTAAACGTTGGTAAACACCATGCTTGGGCCGCAAAAGACCTCGTCTTCGAGGTGAATCTCGTCGTAGACGGAGACGTTGTTCTGGACCTTGCAGCCGTTGCCGATGACGGCCTTGCCGCCCACGTTGACGTTTTGGCCGATGGAAACGTTCTCGCCGATGCGGGCCCCGGGAAGGATGTGCGAGAAATGCCAGATTCGGGTACCTTTTCCGATCTGAGCCCCCTCATCGACGTACGCGGATTCGTGCACGAAGACGTCGGCATCCGGCATGGTCGGGTTCCTCGATATCCAGAGGGCAAACCGCGGGCGGCGAAGGCCTCGCGGCTACAAAGTGACGGGGGCTCCGCCGGCGCGGAGGCTCCGCTGGCCGGCTTCCAGGACGCGGACAACACGGAGTCCGTCGCGGCCGTCGCTGCGCGGCGTGGCGCCGGTCTCGACGCAGTCCAGAAAGTGCAGACATTCGGCCCGCAGGGGCTCTCCGGAGGCCGTTCGGGGGATCAGGATATCGCCCGCGCGGAGCGAGAGGGACTGCTCGTAGGCCACGACGCCCTCCTCCCGCTCGACGCCCTTGTCGTAGATGCGGATTTTCTCGGCCGGCTCCATGTCGTCGAAGGTGGCCATCTTCTCGGACCCGACGAGGGTCATCTTGCGGATTTTGTGCGGATCGAACCAGGAGACGTGGACGTGGGCCATGCGGCCGTCGGCGAACTTGAGCTGGGCGAACACCACGTCCTCCACCCCCTCCTGGAGGTAGGCCTGGCCCTGGGCCGTGACCGTGACCGGCTCGGCCCCGAGCAGGAACAGGATGACCGAGACGTCGTGCGGGGCGAGGCTCCACCAGGCGTTCTCGTCGGCCCGGACGACGCCCAGATTGACCCTCTGGCCGTACAGATAGCGAAGATGGCCGAGCTCCCCGTCGTCCAGGAGCCCTTTGAGCTGGAGGACGCAGGGGTGATATTCCAGCAGATGGCCGACCATGAGAACGCGACCGGCCTGCTCGGCCCGAAGCGCGAGATCCTCGGCCTCGCCGGAGACGAGGGTCATGGGCTTCTCGACCAGCACGTGCTTCCCGGCCTCCAGAGCGGCCCGGACGAGGCCGTAATGGCTGGGGGCGTCGGTGGCGATAACGACGGCGTCGACCTCGGGATCGCCGAAGACGTCGTCGGCGTCGGTAGTGGTCCGAACGCCCTCGCAGGCCTTCCGGTGAACCTCCAGGACGGCTTCGTTGAGGTCGCAGATGGTCCTGAGGCGGCAGGAAGGGATTTGGTGGAAGTTGCGGACGTGATTCTTGCCCCATCCCCCACCGCCGATGACGGCTACCGTGACCAAATCACTCTCCTTCGACCGAAGGGCCGGGGGCCTTGGTGGAAAACGTTCGACCCGGCCAAGGTGGGCTGTATTATAGGCCCCCCGAGGGGGGTGTCAAGAAAGTGGGGGGGCCGGCCCAAGACCGCCTCAACCGGGGCGGCGGGCCCGGCCGATACAACGTCACAAAGAGCCCGGCGGTTTGGCCGCCCCAGCGAGAAGGAACCCGTCCATGGAGGACCTGCTCCAGCGCATCGAGGACCGCTCGGCCGTCGTGGGCGTCGTCGGCATGGGATACGTGGGCCTGCCGCTCGCCCACACGTTCGCCGTCGCGGGGTTCCGGGTGGTGGGCTTCGACATCGACCCGGAGAAGATCGAGGCCCTGGAGACCGGCCGCTCCTACATCAAGCACATCCCCGCCTCAGCCATCGCCGAAATGCGTCAGGACGGCCGTTTCTCGGCCACCACGGACTTCTCGCGGCTCTCCGAGATCGACACCATCCTCATCTGCGTCCCCACCCCGCTGACGAAGCAGCGCGAGCCGGACATGACGTTCATCGAGCGAACCGGCGAGACCCTGGCCCGCCACCTGAAGGCCGGGCAGCTCGTGATCCTGGAGTCCACGACCTATCCCGGCACCACGCGGGACGTGCTCCGGCCCATTCTGGAGACCTCGGGCCTCGTGGCCGGAAAGGACTTCTTCCTGGCGTTCAGCCCCGAACGCGAGGACCCCGGCAACCCGAATTTCACGACCCGGACCATTCCCAAGGTGGTCGGCGGGTTCGATGAGACCAGCGGCGCGCTGGCCGCGGCCCTCTACGGGGCCTGCGTGACGGAGGTCGTCCGCGTCTCGAGCTGCGAGGCCGCCGAGGCCACCAAGCTGACCGAGAACATCTACCGGTCCGTCAACATCGCCCTCGTCAACGAGCTGAAAGTCATCTTCACCCGCATGGGCATCGACGTGTGGGAGGTCCTGGAGGCCGCCGGCACCAAGCCGTTCGGCTTCGGCAAACGCGAGAACAAGACGTTTTTTACGCCCGGGCCCGGCCTGGGGGGCCACTGCATCCCCATCGACCCGTTCTACCTGACGTGGAAGGCCCGGGAATACGAGATTGCCACCCGCTTCATCGAGCTGGCCGGCGAGATCAACACCTCCATGCCCGATTACGTCATCCACCGGCTGATGGTAGCCCTGAACGAGCGGGGCAAGGCCCTGAAGGGGGCCAAGGTGCTTGTCTTGGGGCTCGCCTACAAGCCCGACGTCGACGACATGCGCGAGAGCCCGTCGATCATCCTCATCGAGAAGCTCCGCGAGCTCGGGGCCCACGTCGACTACAACGACCCCTACGTCCCCAAGACGCCGCGACAGCGCGAGCATGACCTGAGAATGAAGAGCCTGGAACTGACCGAGGAGACGCTGGCGGCCCGGGACGTCGTGCTCATCTCCACGGACCATTCGGACTACGATTACGCGTGGATCGTGGCTCACAGCCCGCTGGTCATCGACACCCGCAACGCCACGGCCGGCGTCGCGAACGGGCGGGAGAAGATCGTCAAGGCGTGACCTGCCAAGGACTTACGCGCCTGCCGGGGTCCCGAGGGCCTCGGCCAGCACGGCGACGATCCGCTCGGCGGCCCGTCCGTCCCATTTCTCCGGCGTCCCGCAGGTGAAGTCCTCGGTCGCCAGCACCCGACGGAACGCCGCCCGGATGCGGTCCGGGTCGGTCCCCACGATCTGGTTGCAGCCCACGTCCACGGTCACGGGCCGCTCGGTCGATTCCCGCAGGGTCAGGCACGGAACCTTGAGGATGGCCGTCTCCTCCTGGATGCCGCCGGAGTCGGTCAGGACGACCCGGGCGTCGCCGAGGAGGCGGAGGAAATCGAGATAGCCGTAGGGTTCGACCAGGCGGATGCCGCCCGCGTGCGTCGCGTCGGCCTCCAGGAAATGGAAGGCCCGCAGGTTCTTCATCGTGCGGGGATGGGCGGGGAAAATGAGGGGCAGCTCCTCGGCCAGCTCCCGGAGCACCCCCATCAGACGCTTGAGAACCTCCGGATCGTCGACGTTGGCGGGGCGATGGAGTGTCACGGCTCCGTATCCGCCCGGCTTCAGGCCCAGGTCCCCGACGACGCTGGAGCGGCGGGCCTTCTCCAGGTTCCCCAGGAGCGTGTCGATCATGACATTGCCGACGAAGTGGACCCGTTCGTCGGGGATACCCTCGTTCCTGAGGTTCGCCAGGCCGCTGGGCTCGGTGACGAAGAGCCAGTCGCTGATCTGGTCGGTCAGGAGGCGGTTGATTTCCTCGGGCATCGAGCGGTCGAAGCTCCGCAGGCCCGCCTCCACGTGGGCCACGGGCACGCCCAGCTTGGAGGCCACGAGGGCGCAGGCGAGGGTGGAGTTGACGTCGCCGACGACGAGAACGGCCCCGGCCCGTTCCTCGCCGATGACCGGCTCGAACCGCCGCATCACCTCGGCCGTCTGCGCGGCATGGGTGCCGCTTCCGACCTCGAGATTGAGGTCCGGGCGGGGAATTTCGAGCTCCTCAAAGAAGAGGTGGCTCATCCGGGCGTCGTAGTGCTGGCCGGTGTGGACAAGGACGGGCCTCAGGTTCGGCGCCGCGGCGTAGGCCCGCATCAGGGGGGCGATCTTCATGAAATTCGGCCGCGCGCCGACGATGTTCAGGACGGGGGTCCGCTTGGGCAAGGGCACGTTTCCTCCTCGGGTGCGGCGGGTGGGCGGCGTGTCGGGACGCCGCCGACGGGCTCCTCGCATGCATCGGCCATCGGCCCGGTCCAGGTGCAGCGAAACGCTCCGCTTCACACGCGAACGATCGCGGAAGCGTGCCGAAGGCCCCGAAAAGCCGCGGACACCTGGAGTTCGGGACGATTCACACCCAGTTCCCGGGCCCTTGAGAGTGCATGTGGAACCACCGCGCCCCGGCGGCCCCCCGCGCGACGCTCGCGAGGGCGGCGAACAGCCCTTAGGGGCCCGGAACTCGGGCTCACGGCGGGCTACACCGTTGCTGGCCCCGTTGCCGACCGCTATAATGCCAGCGGAGCCGAGGCGGTCGGCCCGCCCGGATGCGTCCGGAGGAGCGAAACGATGCGAACACGCAACACACGAGGCGGATTTACCCTCACCGAGGTGATGATGGCGGTGGGCATTTTGGGCATCGGCATGGCCATGGTCGCCTCGGTCTTCCCGGTGGCCATCAACCAGAGCCGGCGCGGCGACGAGCTGACCCATGCCGCACTCTTCGCCCGGAGCCTGGCCGCCACGTTGCGGGCCAACCGGATGAAGCCCCTCGACTACGGCAACAACTACATCCGGAACGCCACGGGCTCGCTGAGCACCCGCTTCCCGCACAAGCTCAACACCTACAACCCGAACATCTTCGTCAAGAACCGCCGCTACGCCTACACCGGCAGCGCCTGGGGTACGGGCAATTACACGGCCAACATCTGCATGACGCGGTTTCCGGACCGCAACGGACACGGCGACGGGCGATACCTCGTCGCCCTGGCCATCCACAAGTCCCGCGGGTCGGAGGTCCGGCTGGACCTCTGGAAGGACCTGCCCAACCCCCAGAATCCGGTCAGCCCCGCGGGGCCCGGCGAGTACGTCCTCTACCAGGCCGAGGGACGGGGCGAGGCCTACGCGGTCGACTACATCGACACCAACGACACCCCGGCCCCGATGCTCGCCGACGACACGATCCACGTGATGACCGCGGAAGGGTCGCAAGGGTACAAGGCGTCCCCCGTGTCCACGAACAACTGGGTCAGCCTGACCGGCGTCGTGGGCGTCTATCACATGATTATCGGGAACTGACCATGATCCAGCCCACACGAGGTGCGACCTCCCGGCGACGCCGGGCCTTCACGCTCGTCGAGCTCATCACGGCCGCCGGCCTCATGATGATCATGATGGTCGGCGTGGTCGAGATCTTCCAGATCGCCACCCGCACCGCCGGCGAGGCCGAGACGGCCTCCTTTGCCCAGCAACAGCTTCGCGGCGTGTTCGACCACCTCCACCGCGACATCCGCGGCATGGCCCGGGAGGGGTACCTCCAGATCGGCGGAGACGTCGGCGGGGAGGGCAGCGCTACCGCCGGCGACACCCTCGCCTTCGTGTCCATCGGAAACTGGAACCGAAGCACGTTCGAGTCGAGCGGCAGTGAGGAATATGCCGCCACGGCCGCCGAGGTCATGTACACCACGAACGTCCGCTACGCGCCCCCCGAGATGGCCACCGGCTACAATCGCAACGGCACGTCCTCGCCCCTGGAGTTCTTTGAGGGGCACGGGCTCCCCGTCCTCGGACGCGGGCTCTGGCTCGTCTGCGGCGAGGCGGGCGACACCGGCTCCCTCGGCGACCTGGACATCCGAAGCAACGCCCCCTGGCTCGCGAACCTCACCCACGGAACCACCGAGCGACGCACCATGAACACGGTGGTCGTCTATCCCTGGACGAAGGCGGGCGGCGTCTCGGCCATGCCCGAGACCCTCCGGCGGATCATGGCCACCGCCATTACGGACTTCCACGTCGAGAGCTTCGACGGAGAAAATTTCTCCCACGGGTTCTCGGCCGAGAGCTACACCGACGGGACGTGGCCCCGGGCGCTGCGCATCACGGCCACCGTCCGCGACCCGGATGCGGACCGGGACGACGAGGAGGCCAGGTTCAGCCTCCAGGAAGTCATTCTGATCGGCGATCCCTGATCGACCGTCTCCGACGTCGAGGAGCGTTCTCATGAGACAGCGCGGTTCCGTCCTGATCGTGGTCCTGGGCCTGCTGGCCATTCTGGCCGTCATCGGCGTGGCGTTCGTCACGATGAGCAGCATCGAACGGTCTACCGCCCGCAGCTACGCCCTCAGCAGCCAGATGCAGATCACGGCCGACGACGTCGTCGACTACGTCTGCCACGACATGATCACAGACCTCTGGGAGGAGTACGAACAGCCGGGCGACCCCCGCGGTCGCCGCGGTCCGTTTGCCCCGGGTCTGGCGAACCTCCTGACGGGGGCCGAAAGCACCGAGCCCTACGATGCCCCCACCGGAGCCGACGTCTGGATGACCTCGCCCATCGAGGGCGACAGCCCTCCCCGCCAGATCGCCTACAACCATGTCGGGGGCTCCTGGTTTGACGGGGCCATCCAGGTGGGCAACGCCTCTCCCAGCGGCGTCAACAACTTCGGCCCGCCCTACTCGTCGGAAAACGGCGTCTACATGCCCGAGATCGTCTACCCGTTCGAGAACGGCGTCATGCTGGCCAGCGCTACGGTCATCGACCACGGGGGCCTGATTAACGTCAACGTGCACGGCAACGTGGCGAGCGGCTCCTCGTGGATTTACCAGGACGCCCGCGGGTACGGCTACTTCATGGGCGACGTCCAGCCCTTCCCCGTCAGCAACTGCAACACCGTACTCGTCCTGGGCGACGGGGCGGGCGACCTGCCCGGCCGGTGGGGCGCCGCCTCCCCCAGCGTCCAGGCCCCCGACATCCCGCGGACGGGCGGCACGCTCGTCGAGAACCGCGGCATAGACCTCCAGGCCGACAAGCCCTTCACGATCGACGAGGAGTTCGAGCTTCGCCTGACGGGCGGCACGGCCTTCGACAGTCGCCTCGAGGAGATTTGGAGCGGCCTGAAGTCCGAACGCGCCACCCCCGCCCAGTGGCAGAACCGCCTGAACTACACCACCGTGAGCTGGACCGCCCAGATCACCGGCGACGGGCTCTCCGCGGAACACCTGACGAGCCCGGAGGGCGACTGGTCGGCCCGCCTCGTCGACATCAACCTCGACCCGGCCGAGGACATCTACGAGGTCCTCACCCGAAGCGCCGCCATCGACGCCTCCAATCCCACCGAGGCCCTCAAGGCCAAGCAGTTCGTCGCCAACATCATCGGCTTCCGCCGCCAGGATCACACGTGGGACCACGTGACGCTCGATGGGGAGAACTTCTACCCCGCCCGTCGACAGCCCTTCTTCAGCGAGTTCAAGGTCACCGAGCAGTCCGTCACCGGCGAGGACGAGGAGAAGGAGACCACCTACCTGATCGAAGCCGAGGTCTTCAACCCCTGGCCCGGCGAGGCCTATGCCAGCCCCAACAAGCTCGATACCAGCGAAATCCGCGTCGAGTACACCCTCGTCGACGGCAGCCGGGACTCGATCACCCCCGCCGGCAACGAGGCCATCGCCGCCGGCATGGACGACCAGGAGGTCATCCAGCTTCAGGACCGGACCCTCGTCGTCAAGGGCGAGCGGGACCTCAAGGACGCCCTGGCGGAGGTCCGGATGGTCCTGCGGCCGGGCAGCACCGCCCTGCCCCTCGATTGGATTCTGAACGGCGAGGACAGCGACATCGCGGCCCTCGACGATCAAGGCCGCATCTATCGCCGCTTCGCCATGGAGAACGAGACGCGGGGCGGCCAGGGCGGGGCCATCCGCGTCGTCTACGTCGACGACTGGAACCCGGGCGGCAACGGGAACCTGGGAGTCGCCGACATCGTCGGGTCGCTGCCCAGCGCCACCCCCCTCCGGTTCCCGGCCTGCGTCCCGCATTCCAACTCCGAGGAGGGCGACTGGGACGCCGGCAGCCGTGACGGCCCCCTCCCCGTCCGCGACGATCCCAACGACCCGATCGGCGCGTTCAAGGCCTTCGCCCGCGTCGGCGATCTGAACCAGGTCCTCCGCTTCTCGGTCGAGGCGGACGGGCGGTGGAGCATCCCCTGGGTCGTCTACGTGACCAAGTTCAGCCAGTTCCCGAGGTCCCTGAAGTGGAACTGGCGCGACACCTCCGGCACCGCCGCCGCCTTCCGCGCCTCCCGCGTCCTCTGCACCGGCGGGCCCTGGAACGACGGCATGGACAACGACGGCGACGGGAAGGTCGACGACGACGACGAGGGGTTGGCAAACGCCGGCCGCCGCGGCGGCCCCGAGAACCGCGTGGCGGGACTGATCAACCTCAACAGCGCCACCCTGGTCACCCTGGGGGCCCTGGAGCAGGGCCTCGGTTTCCCCCTGGCCGCCAACTTTGCGACTACGCTGCACGGCCACCTGCAGGGGCCCACCCCGCACGCGCTGCAGGCCCCGGCCGAAATCCTGACCATCTCGCCCAGCTTCCAGACGGCCTTCACCACCAACACCGCCGACGCCAAGGGCCTGGTCGAGCGGGAGGACCTCGTCTACACCCGCCTCTCGAACCTCGTCACCGTCCGCAGCGACACGTTCTCCATCTACGGCACCGTCCAGTTCAAGGAGCTCGGGCGGGAGCAGCCGCTCCGAAGCCGTCGGTTCTGGGCTCTTGTCGATCGAAGCGCCAGCTCCGCCTATCAGCTCTGGAAAGCGGAGGGAGAAGCGAATGTGTACGGCAATCGAAACCTGAGCGACGAGTTCCATCACCCCCGCATCCTCAACTTCCAGTGGCTCGACTGAGCCCCCTATTTGCTGGCTGCGGGACCGGTCGCACCCTATAATCCGGCCATGAGCTTCCTCGACGCGGCCCATCCGTGGGTGCTCGCGCTCGCGGTCCCCGTGTGGGCGGCGCTGGGGGCGGCGGCCTTTCGGAACCGGCCCGCCCGACCCGGCGCCGTCGGACGCTTCGCCCTCTCGGTCCTCGCCACGGGGTGCCTCCTGGCTGGCTTGGCGGCCCCGTCGATCCGCACCACACGCCGCGCCGCCGCCCACGTCGCCATCGCCGCCGACGTCTCCGCCTCGATGGCCCTCGCAGGGGCCCCGCCCCCCGAGACCCTCCGCGTCTCGCTCGCCCGAGCTTTGCCCGACGTTCCCTTGGACCTCGTCCCCTTCTCGCCGGGCGACCGCACCGACCTCGCCGCGGGCCTGGCCGACGCGGCGGCCGCCCTTCCCGAGGGGCGGGGCCTCGTGCTCCTCGTAGGCGACGGCCGCGGGGCCGTCGAGGAGGCCGTCGCCGAGGCCACACGCCTCGCCTCCCGCGGGGTCGCGGTGCATACCCTGATGCCCCGACTGACGGTCCCCGCGGACGTGCGGGTGACGGGCGTCGCGCCCCTGGCCCCGCCCGAGGCCGGGCAACCCGTCGCCTTGGAGCTTCGCCTGGCTGCGAACGTCGATGCCGAGGCGGAGATCATCCTCCGACACGAGGGAGCCGACCGCCCGCCCGAGACGCGCTCCGTCCGCCTCGAAGCCGGCTCAGGCGCGAGCCTGCGCTTCGACGCACCGCCGCCCCCCGAAGGGATCGTTCGATACGCCGCCGAGGTCGCATCCCCCGCCGACACGGTCGCCGAGAACAACCGGGCCACGCTGGCCCTGCTCGTCGGCCCGCCCCGCCGCTTCGTCTACCTTCACGGGGGGCCCGAGCCCGGCGCCGTGCGCGACCTCCTGCCACGGCCCGTGACGACGATGAGCGACGAGGCGGGCCTCGCCGTCCCCTCGGATGCGGCCGTGGTGGTGCTGGACGACGTGCCCGCCCCGCCGGCGGCCGAGGTCCGGCGGCTGGCGGCCCGCGTGACCGAGGGGGGGCTGGGTCTGGTGGTGCTCGGCGGCGAACGGAGCTTCGCGGCGGGGGGCTACGCGGCCTCGCCGCTCGACGACCTCCTGCCCGTCACCTCACGAGCCGGGAAGCGGCCCCCCGTCGCGCTGGTCCTCGCCCTCGACACCAGCGGGTCGATGAACGAGACGGTAGGCGGCGTGCAGAAGCTGGCCCTGGCGAAGCAGGCCGTCCTGGAGTTGCGTCCGGCGCTGGCCGAAGGCGACCGCCCGGGCCTGGTGGCCTTCGCCGATCAGCCGGACGTGGTCACCGCCCCGGCGCCCCTCGAGGCGTGGCCCGCCCTTCGCGGAGCGCTCCTGGCGGTGCGGGCGGCGGGCGGGACGCGGATCACCCCCGCCGTTCGAACGGCCCTCGGCTTGCTCGAACCCTCCTCCGCCAACGCGACGCGCCGGCACGTCCTGCTCCTCTCGGACGGCCAGAGCGAAGATTTTGACGTGGCGGCCCTGCTCGCCGCCTGTCGCGAGGCGGGCGTCACCGTCTCGACCGTGGCCACGGGCGCGGACGCCGACCTCGCGCGGCTTGCCGCCCTCGCCGAGGGGACGGGAGGCCGGTTCTACCGGACGCGAGACCTCGCGCGGCTCGGCGCGACATTCCTTCGTGACCTCGCGGCCGTGCGAGGCGAGGGACTCAAGGAGGGGCCGCTTCAGCCCCGCCGGCACACCGCCCCGCCTCTTTGGGACGCGCCCGCCGGCCCTCTGCCACCCGTCGCGGCATGGAACCCCACCCGCATGCGGCCCGAGGCGACGCTCCACTGGGCCGCGACCCACGAGGACCGCGACGTGCCGCTCCTGGCCTCCTGGCGGCGCGGCCTCGGGGCCGTGGCCGCCATGCCCTGGCCCGCGGGCGAAGCTCCCGACGGCTTGGCGGCCCACCTACCGGCAATCCTCGCCTGGCTCCGCGGTCCCGCCGACCCGGGGCCATGGGAGGCACGGATCGAGGAGCGCGGGGGACGATGGGTCGTGCGGGCCGAGGTTCCGCCGGAGGGCATCCCAGAGGCGGGCGAGTTCACCGCCACCGCCTTCCCGGAGGGCCGCGCGGAGGCCCGCGCCGCGTCCTTGGAGCAGGTCGAGCCGGGCATCTTCGAGGCCGACCTCGGCCCCGCCTCCGGCTCGGCGGCGGCCGTCGTCGTCGCGGGCAAGCCCGGCGGAGGACGCGTCCGGCTGGCCCGGCCCGGCCTTCCTCCGGCCGAGTATGAGGCGTTCGGGGCCGACCTCGACGCCCTCGAGCGAATCGCCGAGGCGGGCGGCGGGCGCCTGCACACCTCCCCGGCCGCCGTCGCCGACGCCGTCCGCGAGCACATCGATCGCGCCATGCGGCCGGTGGGGCTCTGGTTTCTCCGGGCCGGACTCGGGGCGATCGTCCTGCTGGTGGGCTTGCGGCTGGCGGGACGGTTGTAGCCCGTCCTAGATGGTGGGATCCAGCAGCCGCGTGTGGAAGTTGCTCTCGAAGACGACGACGATGACGCTTCGCCACTCGCCCATCACCTCGACCCGCCGCACCTGCCCGCGCATCTTCACGGTGCGGGTATCCGGCCCGGAGGCGCGGACGCGCGGAAGGCTGAGCTCAACCCAGACGGTCTGCTCGTCGCGAAGGGCCGCGCCCCCCTGCCCGATGATCCGGATGCCGCCCGAGGCGATGTCCGCCGTCCGCCCTTTCAGGAGCACCCGCCCCGACGGGTCGCGGAGCGTGGCCGGGAAGACCAGTTGCAGACGGGCATGGCGTCGCCGTTCGTCGACGCGGAGCATACCGGACCTCGGCTCTCAGGGTGCGCGTCGCGGCCTTCGTCGCTAGCGGAGCCGCACCGGCGTATCGACCCGAACGGAGGGACCGCTTCAGCGATTCCCGTCTCCCGCGCCAGACCTTGGGCGTGGACGCGGGCTTGAACGGGTCCAGGCCGCCCGCACAGTCGTTCGGGCCGAAGTCGTGATCGTCCCAGATCGCGTGGATCGGCGTCGTGGCGACCATTCGCCGAAAGCTCGGATCGCTCTGGCGCCGGAAGGAGTGGGCCCGCGGCAGCTCAAAGTTCGTCGGCCGGTCGATGTAGACGTTGTCGCCGAGGAACAGGGACCCGGCCAGGTTGTGGGCGCGGATCGTGTCCCAGATCGACTCCTTCTTCGGGATGTACCGGGCCCCGCCGCCGAACCCGACGCGGAACCGCCACCCCTTCCACGCCGGCGCGTGAGTCCGGAAGACGGGATGCGCGCCCCCGAGGCAGGCCTTCCCGTCGACCATGACCTCGATGAAGTAACCCGTATCGGGCTCAAAGCCCGTCCCGTCGAGCACCGCCGGGTGCTCCTCCTCGGCCGTCGTCCGGACCCAGAAGCACGCGGATGCGCATCGTGGGCCTCCCTCAGACGGGCTGCGACCGCTTCGAGTCGAGATAGATGGCCAGGACGGCCACGTCGGCCGGTCCCAGTCCCGGAATCCGCCCCGCCTGGCCCAGCGACCGCGGACGCACCCGGGCCAGCTTCTCGCGTGCCTCGTTCCTGAGATGCGGCACGTCGGCGTAATCGAGCCGCGCGGGGATCGACCGGTCCTCCATCCGCCGCGCACGCTCGATCTGGGCCCGTTGGCGCGCCAGGTACCCGGCATACTTCGCCTCGATCTCGACCTGCGCGCGGGCCTCGGGCGAGAGATCGAGGTCCGCGAGGGCGGGCTCGGCGGCGGCCAGCGCGGGCCACGTCATCTCCGGCCGCCGGAGGATGCGCTCCAGCGTCCGCCCCTCACGGCGCGTCTCGGCCAGGACCTTCTGCGCCGCGGCGATCTCGCGTTCCTTCGCCTCCAGGCGCGCCCAGGCCGCCTCGCCCACCAGGCCCACCTCCCGTCCCACCGGCATCAGCCGCCGGTCGGCGTTGTCGTGCCGCAGGTGCAGCCGATGCTCGGCCAGGCTCGTGAACATGCGGTACGGCTCCTCCGTGCCCTTCGTGACCAGATCGTCGACGAGGACCCCGAGATACGCCTGGTCCCGCCGCAGCACGATCGGCGACGCGCCGGCCAGGGCCCGGGCCGCGTTAATCCCCGCCAGGATGCCTTGCCCCGCGGCCTCCTCGTACCCGCTCGTCCCGTTGATCTGCCCCGCCAGATACAGCCCCTCGACCTCCTTCGCCTCCAGCGTCGGCCGGGTCTGCGTGGGCGGCACGAAGTCGTACTCGACGGCGTACCCGTACCGGAGGACCTGCGCCCGCTCCAAGCCGGGAATGCCGCCGAGCATCGCGTCCTGGACGTCGCGCGGGACGCTGGTCGCCAGGCCGTTGCAATAGACCCGGTGCGTCTCCACACCCTCCGGCTCCAGGAACACCGGGTGCCGCGCCCGGTCCGGGAAACGCACGATCTTGACCTCGATGCTCGGGCAGTAGCGCGGCCCGGTGGAGACGATCTGGCCGGAGTAGAGCGGCGCCCGGTCCAGGTTCGCCCGCAGCGTCTCGTGGACCTCGGGCGTGGTCTCGGTGATCCAGCACGAGACGGTCCGAAGCGGCGCCTCGGGCGGCGGGCCGAAGGAGAACCGGACCGGCTCCGGGTCGCTCGGCTGCTCTTCGAGACGCGTGGCGTCGAGGGTCCGCCCGTCGACGCGCGGGGGCGTGCCGGTCTTTAGGCGCGCGAGGGCCAGGCCCGCCCGCTCCAGGCTCGCCGAGAGACCCTCGGCCGCCGGCTCGTCGATGCGGCCGCCCGGCCACGACGCGTCCCCGAGGTGCAAGAGCCCCCGCAGGAACGTCCCGGTCGTCAGGATCACCGCCCTCGCCTCGATCCGCCGCCCGTCATCGAGGAGGCCCCCCCGCGCCCGTCCCTCGCGAACCGTCAGCTCGTCCACCGTCCCCTCGACGAGTTCGAGCCCCGGGCAGGCCCGGAGCCGCCGGAGCATCTCGCGGGAGTAGAGGGCCCGGTCGCACTGGGCCCGGGGGCTGCGGACGGCGGGGCCCTTGCTGCGATTCAGGAGCCGCCACTGGATGGCCGTCGCGTCGGCCACGCGGCCCATCTCGCCGCCGAGGGCATCGATCTCGCGGACGATCTGGCCCTTCGCCACCCCGCCGATCGCGGGGTTGCAGGACATCCGCGCCACCGCCGCCAGCTCCATCGTCACGAGGACGGTGCGTGCCCCGAGGCGCGCCGCGGCCAGGGCAGCCTCGCATCCGGCGTGCCCGCCTCCGACGACCGCAATGTCGTAGCCCGTCTCCATGCTGTCGCCGGCCATTATACGCGGCCGCGTGCGCCGGTCCATGCCACTTTGGCAGGCCTTCCGGCGGGGCCGCGGCCCGGGCATTTGCCAGTTTGACAGGCAGGAGCGCCCCAGCAGGGGCTTTTCGGCCTTCTCGGCGCCCGGCCTTTGGCATCGGCTTTGCACATCATGGGAACCGACGGACGGAGCAACACGTGGACCCCAGAGGAAGGAGCGAGACGATGACACTCAGAGGATGGGTGCCGGCAGCCGGGCCGCTCTCGGAACTCCAGCGGGAGATGAACCGGCTCTTCGACAGTGTCTTCGGCAAGCACGTCCAGCAGCTCGGGCGCATCCGGGCCGGCTACGTGTACCCGCCGATGACCGTCCGCGAGACCCGCGACGACTACGTCGTCGAGTGCGAGGTCCCCGGCCTGGAGATGGACGACCTGGAGGTGACCGTGACGGGCAACCATCTGACGGTCGCCGGCCGGCGGGCCGACGCCGTGCCGGAGGAGAACGTCACGCTCCACCGACGCGAACGCGACGCCGGCCGCTTCAGCCGGGCCCTGACGTTGCCCGGGACGGTCGACTCGACGAAGTGCGAGGCGCACTTGGCGAAGGGAATTCTCTCGATCCGCGTCCCGAAGGCCGAGGAAACGAAACCGAAGCGGGTCCCCCTGGCCGTCGAAGGCCGGAGCGAGTCCGCCCCCAAGAAGATCGACACGAAGAAGGAGGAGGAATAGCCATGGCCAAGGCCACCGACGTCCAGGTTGGCGCCGAACCGTCCGGCCCGCCCGAGAGCTACTTCGTGCCGGCCACCGACATCTACGAGACCCCCGAGGAGCTGGTCCTCGTGGCCGACATGCCCGGCGTCGGGCCCGACCGGCTCGACGTCACGGTCGAGGACAACGTCCTGACGCTCCACGGCCGCCCCGAGGGCGCCGAGGGGCCCGGCGAGGTCCTCCTGGAAGAGTTCCAGACGGGCGAGTACTACCGGCGGTTCCAATTGCCGGCGGATTACGACGCGTCGAAGGTCGACGCGGCCCTCAAGCAGGGCGTGTTGACGCTGCGGCTGCCGAAGTCCGACCGGCTGAAGCCGCGGCGGATCGAAGTCAAGGCCGACGGAGCCTGAACCGAGACCAAAGGAAAGGAGGAAGCGAACCATGGCCCTCATTCCCTGGCGTGGACGATCAATGCCGGGCGTGACCCTGGCGTCGCTTCGCGACGAGATGAACGACCTGGTGAGCCGCTTCTGGGCGGGCGCCAGCGAACCCTACGGACTGGCCGAGTGGGGCCCCGTCACCGACATCGCCGAGACCGAGGACGAGGTGCTCGTGCACGCCGAGGTCCCCGGCATCGGGCCCGAACACCTCGACATCAGCGTCACGGGCGACGTCCTCACGATCCGGGGCGAAAAGCGCGACGAGACCGAATCCTCCGGCCGCGACTACCACCGCGTCGAGCGACGGTACGGGCGGTTCAGCCGGAGCCTGCACCTCCCGTCCGGAGTCGACGCCGACCGCGTCGAGGCCAAGGTACACCAGGGCGTCCTGGAGATCCGCCTCCCCAAACGCGAGGAGGCCAAGGCCCGCCGCGTCGAGATCCACTCCGAGACCAAGTGACGCCGATCAACGATCCCTGAGACGAGTCCGCGCGGCGGGTTTCCACCCCGCCGAGCGGTCCCGGCGCGACGGGACCGGAACCGCCCTGCCGTCATTCTTGAAAAGCTGCGCAAGGACGGCAAGATGGGCGTCTTGTGTAATGGGGCGCGGGCGATATGCCCTATCTTGTGCATCTTGCCCA